>NZ_ATYB01000008.1:600000-1200000 GCF_000427465.1 Sinorhizobium arboris LMG 14919
GTCAGGGCATTTTCGAAAATCGGCAGAAGACCGTAGAGGAAAAGCGCGATCAGGGTCGGCTTCTCGCCGAAGCCGTAGACCGGGACCGCGAGGGCAAGAACTGCCACCGGCGGGAAGGTCTGACCGATGTTCACCAGGCTGCGCGAGAGCGGCAGAAACTCGGCGCCCGCCTTCCGCGTGACGATGATCGCCAGTGAGACGGCGACGACGGTTGCGGCCAAAGTCGCAACGAAGACGGTCCTCAAGTGCAGGATTGTCAGCCAGAACAGGCTGCCCTGGTTGTAGACGGCCGGCGCACTCTCCTGCACCAGCGGTTTCAGCAGCGGCTCGAACCAGGCGGGCTGCACCAGGAACGCCAGCAACACGGCAAGCACAACCAACCGGAACAGATTGGGCAAGGTGACCATCACTGCCGCCTCGCCGCACGCTTCACGAGCGCTTCGAGAGTGACCTTGCCCAGGATCGCGCCGTCCGCCGCAGCCACCGGCAGGGCCGAGCGGCCCGTCCACAGGAGCTCCGACAGCGCATCACGCTGGCTGAGGACTTCCGGAAGAGGTCGGCCTTCGGCCGAGCCGGGCTCGACCGCCTCGCCGACCGTTTCGATGCCGAGCAGCCGGAACGGCCGCTCGCTCGCGCCCACAAGCGTCTCGACGAAGGGCGTTGCGGGCCGGACGAGCATTTCGGCCGGCGTCGCGTACTGCACCACTTCGCCTTTGTCCATGACCGCAATCCTGTCGGCAAGGTGGAACGCCTCCTCCATGTCGTGCGTGACGAGGATGATCGTGGTGCCGAAATGTTTCTGGATGGCGGCCAGGTCGTCCTGTGCCTTGGCGCGGATGATCGGGTCGAGCGCGCCGAAAGGCTCGTCCATGAGGAGCACGTTCGGCTCCGCCGCAAGCGCCCTTGCAACGCCCACCCGCTGCTGCTGGCCGCCGGAAAGCTCGTGAGGATAGCGCGGCCCGAATTCCTCCGGATCGAGCTGGAACAGTTTCAAGAGCTCTTCGACTTTGGCGTCGATGCGGGTTTTCTCCCAGGCGAGCAACGTCGGCACGGTCGCGATATTCTGGGCGACCGTGCGATGCGGGAACAGGCCATGCCCCTGAATGGCGTAGCCGATGCGCCGGCGCAACTCGAAGCCCGGGATCGATCGGTTGTCCTCGCCGTCGATCTTGACCGTGCCGGCCGTCGGCTCGACGAGGCGATTGATCATTCTCAGAAGCGTCGTCTTGCCGGAGCCGGAGGTTCCGACGATGACGGTGACCGTATGCGGCGCGACCGTCAGCGATACGTCACTTACAACTGTCGTATCGCCGTAGCGCTTGGTTATTTCCTCGATTTCGATCATGCGGCATTGCCCCGATTGCGGTTTGGCGCGGTCATCTCGATCAGGGCGTCGAGTACGATCGCGGCGGTGAAGGCCAGCACGACGGTCGGAATGGCGCCGAGCAGCACCAGGTCCATCGCTGTCTGGCCCACCCCCTGAAAGACGAAGACGCCGAAGCCTCCGCCGCCGATAAGGGCCGCGATCGTGGCGAGCCCGATATTCTGCACGAGCACGATGCGGATGCCGGTCAGGATCACCGGAAAGGCCAGCGGAAACTCGACCGCGACGAGGCGCTGCCGGTCCGTCATGCCGATGCCCCGCGCCGCGTCGTTGGCCGCACGCGGCACGCCGGCAAGTCCGACGACCGTATTGGCGACGACAGGCAGCAGCGAATAGAGAAAGAGCGCAACGAAGGCAGGGGCGGCTCCGATGCCGCGAACGCCGATCACCGCAGCGCCGGGAACATTCGCCGCGATCCAGCCGAGCGGTGCGATCAGAATGCCGAAAAGCGCAATCGAGGGGATCGTCTGGATGGCGTTCAGTACATTGAGCACGCCGGCCCGCAGCCGTCCGACGCGGTGACAGAGGATCCCGAGCGGCAATCCGACAACGGCCGCCGCGGCAAGCGAGCCGAGCGCCAGCGTCACGTGGCGGGCCGCCTCGGCCCAGAACAGGTCGGCGCGGTTCGCATATTCCTTCATGATCGAAAGGTCGTCCCAGCGGCCGGCGACAAGCATCCCGCCGACAACGACGAGAACGCCCGCAAATACGAGGAGCCGCAGGCCAGGCCCCGGATTGAGACGGGTCAGGGCGTCCGTGAGCAACAGCGAGAAGGCGAAGACCAGAATCCAGAAGCCGGAGGCGGGCGACACGCGTGCATAGCTATTGTCGGGCGGTGTCAGGTGATCGGCCGCGACCCCGATCAGCAGGGCCAGGGCTGCCAGCGCGGCCAGCGCCGCGGCCATCCGCAAGAGCCGCGGCGTCCTCAAAAACGCGACGCCGGCGCCGGCGACCATGAGGACGAGGAACCCGTTGCCGAGCAGCGGCGGCAGAGCTTCCAGGATTGCCCGCGCTTCGCCCTGAACGATCCGGTTGGCGCGAAACGTCGCAAAAGGAGCGAGGAGCGCCCCATAGAGGGCGAGGATCGCAATGATCAGACCGAGCTTGTCGAAACGGAAGGCCAAGCGTTCCTTTTCCTGGATGATGCCAATCGCCATTCAGCCGTCCGTTCGACGCGAGATGAGGGAGAGCGCGGTCGAAGTCCCATCGGACCAGCGCTCTTCCCCGACGTCAAGCTATTTCAGGAAGCCGTTTGCCTTCAGGAACTCCTCGGCGACGGCCTTGGCCGACTCGCCGCCGACCTGCACGCGGCCGTTGAGTTCCTGCAGGGTCGTGAGGTCGAGCTTTTCGAAGACCGGCTTCAGGAGTTCTTCGATCGCCGGATTTTCCTTGAGAACCGCCTCGCGAATGATCGGCGCCGGCTGGTAAACCGGCTGAACGCCCTGATCATCCTCGAGCACGACCAGACCGGAAGGCGCAATCCCGCCGTCGGTGCCGTAGACCATCGCCGCATTCGCGCCGTTCGTCTGATTCGCCGCGGCTGCGATCGTGGCGGCGGTGTCGCCGCCCGAGAGCGTGATGAGCTGCTCCGGCTTCAGCTTGAAGGAATAGGTCGTCTGAAAAGCAGGCAAAGCGGCGGCGGAGTTGACGAATTCGGACGAGGCCGCGAGCACGACCTCACCGCCATCGGAAACGTATTTGCCGAAATCCGAGAGGGTCTTGAGGTTGTTCTTCTCGGCAACGTCCTTGCGCAGAGCGATCGCCCAGGTGTTGTTTGCCGGCGACGGCGTCAGCCAGACGATCTTGTTGGCGTCATAATCGAGCTTCTTCGCCGCTTCGTAGGCTTTCGCCGCATCTTTCCAGGCCGGGTCGTCGGCCTTCTCGAAGAAGAAGGCGGCATTGCCGGTATATTCCGGATAGATGTCGATCTCGCCGGCGATGATCGCCTTGCGCACCACGGGGGTGGCGCCGAGTTGCACGCGGTCCGTCGTCTTGATGTCGTTGGCGTTGAGGACCGAGAGGATGATGTTGCCGAGAACGCCGCCCTCCGTATCGATCTTCGAGGAAACGACGACGTCGGCTTCGGCCGCCGCGGTGGTGAGTGCAAGCGCAAAGGCGGCACCGATCAGTGTCCTGGTGAAGTTCAGTCGCATGATTGTCTCCCTCGGTTTTGACCTCAACTGTGATCACGCTTTCCGCGCTGCGTCCGGCCAAGACGTTCCATATATGTCAGTTTTCCGAAAAAAATCGAGCTTGAGCTCTCTGCCCTCGCGATCCCGTTCGGTGACGCCCTCGGTCGGGCGGCGCGCGTTGCCGTAAATCCGCATTGCAATCGGACGTAATGTGGACCACTCTTTCGCCCGGCGCCAGCATCTCCTCGGAGGTTGTCATGCACAAGCGTTTCGATGCGATCATCATCGGTGCCGGCCAGGCGGGACCATCCCTCGCCGGACGGCTGACGGATGCCGGCATGACCGTTGCGCTTGTCGAGCGCAAGCTCTTCGGCGGCACCTGTGTCAATACCGGCTGCATGCCCACCAAGGCGATGGTCGCGAGCGCCTACGCGATCCACACCGCCCGCCGCGGCGCCGAATACGGCATGACGACGGGTGCCGTCTCGGTTGATTTCGGCCGCGTTATGGCGCGAAAGGAAAAGGTCCGGCTCGATGCCCGCTCAGGCGTCGAGAAGTGGCTCAAGGGGATGAAGAACTGTGCGGTCTTCGAGGGCCATGCCCGTTTCGAAGGTCCGCGGGAGATCCGCATCGGCGACGACCTGATTTCAGGAGAGCGGATCTTTATCAATGTGGGCGGTCGCGCAGCGGTGCCCGACTTTCCCGGCGTGGACGACGTCCCCTATCTTACCAACAGTTCACTCATGGACCTTGCGGAGTTGCCGGACCACCTCATCGTCGTCGGCGGCAGCTATGTCGGGCTCGAATTCGCCCAGATGTTCCGCCGCTTCGGTTCCGATGTCACCGTCATCGAAAAGAGCGCGCGGCTGATTGGGCGGGAGGACCCCGAAGTCTCCGACGCGATCCGTGAGATCCTCGAAAAGGAGGGCATCCGGATTCGCACGGATGCGGAATGCATCCGCTTCTCGAAACATGCCGGTGGCGTCGCCGTCGGCATCGATTGCACATCCGGCGCGCCCGAGGTCGTGGGCTCGCATGTGCTGCTTGCGACCGGCCGCCAGCCGAATACGGATGATCTCGGCCTGGACAAGGCAGGCGTGAAAACCGACGCACGCGGCTATATCGAGGTCGACGACAGTCTGCGCACCAATGTTCCACACATCTTCGCGATGGGCGACTGCAACGGCCGCGGTGCGTTCACCCATACCTCCTATAACGACTTCGAGATCGTCGCCGCCAATCTCATCGACGACGATCCGAGGCGGGTGAGCGACCGCATCCTGACCTATGCGCTCTATATAGACCCACCGCTCGGCCGCGCCGGCATGACCGAGAGCGAGGCCCGCAAGAAAGGCCACAAGCTCCTGATCGGGACGCGCCCGATGACACGGGTCGGCCGTGCGGTCGAGAAGGGCGAGACGCAGGGTTTTATGAAAGTGATCGTCGATGCGGACACAAAGGATATTCTCGGCGCGTCTATCCTCGGAACGGGCGGCGACGAGGCCATCCAGAGCATCCTTGACGTGATGTATGCGAAGAAACCCTACACCACGATCGCCCGCGCGGTGCACATCCACCCGACCGTATCGGAGCTCATCCCGACGGTGTTCGGCGATCTCTCACAGGCGTAGGTCATTTCCGAAAAGAGCGCCCCCCAGAGGACTGCCGCGATCGGCAGGAAGAAATCGCTGATCGGGCCGTCACCCCCGGCGGCAATCCAGGGCACATCAATCAAAGAGCCCGACGATCTTAACCCGTCCCAATCCGACGCGCTAAGATCGCTTGCGACCCGTCCGATTCCTGCGCAGGAGATTGTCCTGAAGAAACCAGCCAACCTCGCGGTCAACCGCCTGAAATTCAAGCAACTGTCGCTGGTCATGACGCTCGTTGCCACCCGCAATCTGCATCGGGCGGCGGAGCAACTGAATCTCTCGCAGCCGGGCGCAACGAAGCTGCTTCGCGAAACCGAACTCACCCTCGGTTCGCCCTTGTTCGTGCGGACGAGCAGAGGCATGGAGCCGACGATCTACGGCGAGGCAGTTGGCCGCTATGCCCGCGTCTTTCTCAACGATCTCGCACGTCTCGGCGAAGAGCTCCGGTCGCTGCGGGAGGGCGTCATCGGAACCGTCCGGATCGGGGCGATCACCGAGGCAATACCGGGCCTCGTGGACGAGGCTATCCGGCAGGCAAAGACGATCCATCCCGATGTCTCGGTGTCCCTGATCGTGTCGACCAGCAACAAGCTGCTGGCCGCTCTGGAGGAAGGCGAGATCGAGATCGCCGTCGGCCGGATGACGGTGGCGCGTCACCAGGACGTGATGCTGTTCGAGCCGTTGCGCGAGGAATACCTCTCGATCATCGCAAGGCCGGATCATCCCCTGCGGCACCGGAGCGATCTTGATCTGAAGGATTTGCAGGATTTCGACTGGATCCTTCTGCCGCCGAGCACTCCCATCCGCAGGAGCATCGACATCGCGTTCTCTCAGAAAAATCTTGCCCTTCCACGTCATACAATCGAGACGGCCTCAATGCTGACGACAACGTCGCTCGTCGGGCGAAGCGACATGCTGGCCGTGATGCCCGAGACCGTAGCTCAGTATTACGAAGACGCGGGCCTCGTCTCCATCCTGCCGGTGCAGTTGCCCTCCTTCATTGGGGTCTTCGGCATCATCAGGCTGCGCGATCGCCCCATGACCGCGGCGGCAAATGCGTTCATCGATCTCATCCGCCACATCGGAGCGAGCGGTGGAGGGAGTGATACCGTCGCCTGATGCATGCCGCCCGCACGGAGGCACGGTGATTTCGTTTGGTTATCGCCGCTTTCGGACTTTTCATTAGTTTATGATCAATGCACATGGCAGTCTCTGCGAACGATGGTGGGGGACCATCGAGAGTCAACTGCAATTCGTCGTCCGGGTTCAGCTGCCGCGGGTACGGAATGCAGCCTTTGGAGGAACATATGCTCAAATTACGTCTATCGATCGGTCTTGCTGCGGCCGCTCTTGCCCTGGCGAGCGCGACAAGCGCCCTTGCCGAATACCCCGAGCGCCCCGTTTCGATCATCGTCCCCTGGGGCGCCGGCGGCGGCGCCGACACGATCACCCGGATATACGCCATTGGTCTGGAGAAAGAACTCGGAGTGCCGATCAACGTGGTCAACCGTACCGGCGGCAATGGCGTCGTCGGACATTCGGCGATCATGTCGGCCAAGCCGGACGGCTACACGCTCGGTCTCTGCACCTCGGAGATCACCTATTTCAAGACGATCGGTCTTGGCGACATAACGCCGGCAAATTTCGACCTTCTGTCACGCCTGGCGCTCATTCCCGCCGGTGTCACGGTTGCGGCAAATGCTCCGTTCGGCGACATGAAGTCCTTCGCCGAAGCCGTGAAGTCCTCGAAGAAGGGCAGCTACATCGCATCTGGCTCGGGCCTCGGCGGCCCGTGGCACATGGCGGTCGCCGGCTATCTGAAGGCTGCCGGCATGCCCGCCGACCAGATCAAATTCGTCGCGAGCCAGGGCGGTGCGCCAGCCCTGCAGGATCTCGTCGCGGGGGGCATCACCGTATTCACCGGTTCGCCTGTCGAAGCCAAAGCGCTCGCGGAAGCAGGCGAAGTAAAGGTGCTGGCCATTATGGCCGACGAGCCATCGGAGGCCTTCCCCGGCGTACCGACGATCAAGGATGCAACCGGAACCGACTGGTCACTGGCGAACTGGTTCTCGCTTTGCGCACCCGCCGGGCTGCCGGAGGACGTCAAGGCGACTCTGGTCGAGAAGGGCAAGGCCGCGCATGAGGCAGAACCCGTGCAATCAGCCCTCAAAGAGCGCGGCATCACGTCCCTTTGGGACGGTCCGGAGGCGTTCGGCATCTTTGCCGGCGAATTCTCCGAAACCGCCGCCGATATCCTGAAGGATGTCGGCCTCGCCAAGTGATCGGATCGTCGGGGAAAACTCTGCGTCCTGCCGCTTGTGCTGAACCATGGCCGGCGGGACGGAACCGATCGGAAACCCCGAGTGCGGCGGCGATTATCGGCCCCTGGTGGACGCGCTGCGCCGCCGCCCCTTCCTTCCTCTCTTCAACATGCTTTCAGAGTTGCGTCCATGGCGACATTGTCGAAAAGATGGCTTGGTCTGGCGGCCACGCTGCTCGGAGCCTGGTTCTTCTGGAGTGCCCAGCAGTTGCAACCGCTGCCGGGCGAGCGCTTCGGACCCGGCCTGTTCCCGTCCATCATCGGCAGCGCGATGGTGTTTTGCGGCCTTCTGCTAACGGTGACCGGAACCGGAGACACCGTGAAGCGCCGGCACGGCATCCGCGCTGCGAGCTGCCTCAGGCTCGTCATCATGTTCGCAGCAATAGCGCTCTATGTTTACGGAGCGCCTATCCTCGGCTTCCCGCTGACGGCTTTCCTCATCGTCGGCGCTTTTTCACTGTCGCTGGGCGTGCGCTGGTCCCTTGGATTGCCGTTCGCCGCCGCTGCCGCAGTTGTCTTCAGCCTGGTCTTTGAAACCCTCCTGCGCGTACCGCTCCCGCCGGGCGTCCTCGGACTGCACCTTTAAACCCGAGCCGGAACATATTCATGGATACCATCCTCTCAGCAGCAAGCCTCGTTTTTCAGCCGTCGGTTCTCGTCGTCATCTTTGCCGCAAGCTTACTCGGACTGGTTATCGGCGCGATTCCGGGCCTGACCGCCGTCATGGGCACAGCGCTTCTCGTTCCGATCACCTTCTTCATGGATCCGGTGCCGGCCATCGCGGCCATCGTAGCGATGACCGCCATGGCAATCTTCGCGGGCGACGTCCCCGGCGCGCTCCTGCGCATGCCCGGCACACCGGCCTCCGCAGCCTATACGGAAGACGCCTATGCCTTCACCAAGGCGGGCAGACCGGAATTGGGCCTCGCCATGCTCGTCGCGTCCTCCGTCTTCGGGGGGCTGGTCGGATCGGCGGTCCTGATCCTTGCCGCACCGCTCCTCGGCCGGTTCGCAATCGGGTTTTCGAGCCAGGAGTATTTCTGGCTCGCTATCCTCGGACTCTCCTGCGCGGCCTTTATCGCAAGCGGCTCTCCGCTGAAGGGCCTCCTGTCGCTGCTATTCGGTCTGACGGTCGCAACCATCGGGATAGACCCCGCATCGGGCGTGCCACGCTTCACCCTGGGCAATGTCGACCTGATGGGCGGCATCAGCATGATCCCGGCGATGATCGGCCTGTTCGCCATCTCCGAAATCATCCGCCAGTGCATCCATCCGCCGGACGCAAACGTCGCGGAGTTGGGCCCGATGGCTCGCCTGACCGACGGTCTGTGGACCAATCTGAAAGCGACCATGCCCAATCTCTGGCGTGGCAGCGCGACGGGCACGCTGATCGGTGCGCTGCCGGGCGCCGGCGCCGACATCGCCGCCTGGATGTCCTATGCGGTTGCAAAGCGCTGCTCAAAAACACCGGAGAAATTCGGCAAAGGACATCTCGAGGGCATCGCTGAGGCCGGCGCGTCCAACAATTCCGCACTCTCGGGCGCCTGGGTCCCGACGCTGGTCTTCGGCATCCCCGGCGACAGCATTACGGCGATCGTCATCGGCGTCCTGATCCTCAAGGGGATGGAGCCGGGTCCGCTGATCTTCGTCAAACAACCCGATCTCATCTACGCGGTCTTCATCGCCTTCCTTCTTGCAAACCTGCTCATGCTGCCGCTCGGATTGGCGCTTATCAAGGTCACTCGCCACATCGTCCGCATCCCGCCGCGCCTGCTGCCGCCTCTGGTGCTTCTCGCCTGCATCGTCGGGTCCTACGCGCTCAACAACTCCTATTTCGACGTCGGCATCATGCTCTGCTTCGGCGTGATCGGCTGGATCATGGAAGAAAACGGCGTACCCGTTGCACCGGCTATCCTCGGCATCGTGCTCGGGGGCATGGTGGAGTTCAACTTCATGACGACGCTCGCCAAGGCGGACGGCAACCTGCTCGCCTTCTTCGAGCGGCCGGTCGCAGCGGCACTCGGCGTCGTCAGCATCCTTGTCTGGGCGGCGACCTTCCTCGGGATGATCGTGCGGTACGGCGCGGCCAGGAGGAAGGCCGCATGAGCGACGATCTTCCTATCATCGATGCACACCACCACTTCTGGGATCCGGTTTCCAACAATCATCCCTGGCTTTCGAAGCGTCCGCTGATCCCGTTCCGCTACGGCGATTATTCGGCGATCTGTCGCCCCTTCCTGGCCGACGATTACGACCGCGTGAGCGCAGGGCACAACGTCATTGGCTCGATCACGATGGAAGGGGAATGGGACCCGGCCGACCCTATCGGCGAAACCGCCTGGATCGACAAGCTTAGTGCCGGCTCGGGGCGCCCCCTGGCGCATGTCGCACATGCGGATTTGAGGAGCAAAGACATCGACACGGTTCTGGCCCGGCTCGCGCGATTTCCCATCGTGCGCAGCATCCGGCAGAAACCTGCGGCAACGCCCGACCCGCGATCTTTCCAGCAGGGCCGGCCCGGCTCAATGAGCGATCCGGCGTGGCAGCGCGGCTTTGCCCGTCTTGCCGCCCATGGATTGATGTTCGATCTGCAAGTGCCGTGGTGGCACCTTATCGAGGCTATCGGCATCGCCGAGCGCTATCCCGACGTCCCGATCATCCTCAACCACACCGGCCTGCCCGCGGATCGGAGCGCTGAGGGGCTGGCGGGCTGGCGCAGCGCCCTGCGCGATTTCGCCCGTGTGCCCCATGTCGCGATCAAGATCTCCGGGCTCGGCCTCAGGGGAAGACCGTGGCGGCTGGAGGATAATCGTCCCATTATCCTGGACGCTATCGATATGTTCGGGCCGGAACGTTGCATGTTCGCCTCGAACTTCCCCGTTGATGGCCTTTGCGGGAGCTTCGACACCATCTTTAGGGGCTTCAAGGAAGCGACGCGCGGCTTCGATCGCCGGGAGCGGGAGGCGATGTTTGCCGGCAACGCCGCGCGCATCTACCGCGTAGCGTGTCAAATCGAAAGGATGTCCGCGATGCGACGAAGAACGTGACGGCTATGCGGTCGAACCGGATCCGAGCGGGGTCCGGAAAACCCTCTGCCCGGCAGAACGGGCAGAAGGCGAGGCCCGGGCTGAAACCACAACCGCCACAAATCACATCCTGTCGCTGAACCACCTCAGCGACATACAGGAAAGGCCCGCATCGATCTTCCCGATTTCCGTGGTCTTCAGCGGCACGACCTTGTAGCCGGCCTTGTCGAGCATCTCGATTGTCCTGGGGAAATCGGAGCCGACCATGACGACGTCGTTGACGCGGAGCGCGTTGGCGGCCGGTTCCTCGCCCTCGGGGATGATCATCTGCCTGAACTTCCCGAAGACACCGGACCGAGCAAGTCGGTTGGTGGAAAGGATCGTCTCGTCGTCGAGGAGCGAGCAGTCGGTCTTGAAATGCAGCACGCCCTCCGGGGTCGCGACGACCTCGCTCTTGCGCCCGAGCTTTTCGAGGCAGGCCTGCAGCGCCGCCGCGCCCGCCCTGTCGGTTCTCGCCGACAGGCCGATCATCACGCTTTCCCGCGTCGTCAGCACGTCGCCGCCGTCGGCATAGCCTTGCGGCAGGTCGAGCACCGTCTCGAACATGTCGCGCAGCGTCGGCGCGATTTCCTCGACTTCCTTGACGCGCGTGGCCGCTCCGGGCCGAAGCAAGACCGCTCCCTCTGTGAAGACCAGAGCTGGGTCCTCCACGAAAATCGAATCCGGAAAGGCTTCGAGCGCCGGCAGAACCGTGACCTTCACGCCGGCATCGCGCATCGCCGCGACATAGGCATCGTGCTCGGCCTTCACGCCCTCGTAGGCCGGGCTGCCGCGATCCTCCGCGCGCAAGCCGTTGACGACCGACCGTGACGGCGAGCGGACGATGATGGAATTGAATCGGTAGGCGGGACGCGTCATTGCAGAGTCTTCTCCCTCTGTTTGATTTTCTATTCGGCGGAAACCTTGCTGGAGAAGTCCGGACTGCCGCGCAACGTGTTGCTGACCGTGCAGATCTGCTCCTCCGCCGCTTCCATGATGGAGTGGCGCACGGTGTCGTCGAAATCGCCCTTGATAACGAAGGCGATGTCGAACCGCGCGACGCGCGACGGTTCGTCATGTGCCTTCTCACCGGTCACCTTGACCGAAACTTCTCTGAGCCGGTCGAGCACGCCGAAACGGCTCGCGGCGATACGGGCGCTGAGCACGAGACAGCTCGCCAGCGAAGCGTAGAGAAGGTCGAGCGGCCCGTATCCCGGCTGCGAAGGACTGGTTACGATATCGAGTTCGCCGCCGGTCAGCGATGTCACATGCGGAAAGCCGGTCCGGCCGACTACGGCGGTCGCGCCTGTCTCCCGGGTCCTCGCTCTAAGCTCGGCCATCGGCTTGCCTCTTTCAGTCGATTTCCGGCGGAACGACGCCTTTGGTGAAGAGAAAGCAGCCATAAAAACGCGTCTCGCCGGTAGTGATGACGCAATAGGCCTTCTTCGCTTCCTCGTAAAAGGCGAAGCGCTCTATGCCGTACATCGGCGCTGGTTTCCCTTCGGCGCGATCGATTTCGGCCTGAACCTCGCGCTGCACCGCCGGGATTTCGCCCGGCGCACCCATGACCTCCATGCGCCCGGCGGAGGGCTGCAGCGGCGTGTCGAGAGGTAAGACGGAAAGGACGGCCTTCGCCGCGCGCGCCGCCGAAACATTGTCGATGTGCAGCAGTTTGCCCAGCGTGGTCTTCCGGGCGATGGCATCCGAGGGAAAATTGGTGTCGGAAATCACCAGTGTGTCGCCATGGCCCATCGAGCGCAGCGCGTGCAGCACATCGGCATTGAGAGCCGGGTCGATATTCTTGAGCATTCCTGTCCTCCTCCACCGCAAAGCGCGCTCGCATCAGGCCGTTTCCGGCGCGCGCCGTCAACACCCTGTTGCTCTTTCTCCACGCTTCCGATGGGACGGCCACCGCTCAACCAAGAGCGGGAGGCTATTCGCCGTAGGGAATCCAGATGTTCTTGACGTCGACCGCGCGCCGCAGGAACGCTTGTCCTTCGGCGGCCGAGCGATCCGTCCAGTCGATGGCCTGGCCGTAATCAACGAAGGTGCGCTTGAGGTTGCCGACGGACAGCTTCTCGACAAGTGTCGAAAGTTCCGGCGAGCCGAACGCCCAGAGCGCGTCCACGTCGTTGTGCGCGGCGAGCGCCTTGGCAAGCTCGATCGTCGACCCGGTGACGATGTTGACGACGCCGGGCGGCAGGTCCGAGGTCTCGAGGACGGAATAGAAGTCGGTCGCAGCCAGAGGATGCGTTTCGCTCGGCACGGCGACCACCCGGTTTCCGACGGCAATCAGCGGTGCCACGAGACTGACGAGCCCGAGCAGCGGCGCTTCCGGGGGGCAGATGACGCCGACGACGCCCTGGGGCTCCGGCATGGCGAGTGCGACGCCGCGCAAGGGCGGCTGGTGCACGGTGCCCTCGTATTTGTCCGCCCAGGCGCCATAACCGAAGAGCCGGGCGATCGAAGCTTCGACTTCCGCTCGGGCATTGGCTGCCGAGACCCCGGTCATGGCGGCGATGCGGTCGGCAAATTCCGCCCCGCGGCTGCTCAGATTCTCGGCGATATAATAGAGGATCTGGGCGCGGTTATGCGCGGTTGCCGAAGACCAGCCCGAGGCGCCTCGCGCCGCAACGACGGCATTGCGGATATCTTTGCGGTTGCCCTCGCCGACTTCGCCGATCACCTTGCCCTTCGGGGAAAGCACGGGCCGCGAATAGTTCCCATCCGGCCGCGCCTGCTTGCCGCCGACGAAGAGCTTGGCAGTGCGATCGAGCGCCGGCACGGCGAAATCACCGGCGGCCGGCTTCGGCGCCGGCAAGGCGTGCCCGGCGCGCAGCTTGCGCCCCATCCAGGCCTTCGGTTTCAGATATTCGTAGCAGCCCTCGCGCCCGCCCTCGCGGCCGAAGCCGGACTCGCGTTTTCCGCCGAAGCCGCTCGACGCGTCGAAGAGGTTGGTCGCATTGACCCAGACGACACCGGCCGCAAGCTTGGCGGCAACATGCAAAGCGAGACCGATCGTTTCGCTCCAGACGCTCGCGGCGAGGCCGTAGCGGCTATGATTTGCAAGCTGGATCGCCTCCTCCGGCGTGCGGAAAGTCATCGATACGGCCACCGGCCCGAAGATTTCCTCGGTCGCGACAGCGGAAGTCGGCTGGACCCCGGTCAACAGCGTCGGCCGAAAGAAGCTGCCGCCCTTCGGCAGATCGATCCTCGGCTGGTGCATCGATGCGCCTTCGGCGACGCCCGTCGCCACCAGTTCTTCGATTCGTTGCAGTTGCACCGGCGCGACGATCGCCGCCATATCGATCGCCTTGTCGAGCGGATGACCGACGCGGAGCGTCTCCATGCGCCGCTTCAGGCGGTCATGAAAGACCGGTGCCACGCCCTCCTGTACCAGAAGGCGTGAACCGGCGCAGCAGACCTGCCCCTGATTGAACCAGATCGCATCGACGACGCCCTCGACCGCCCCGTCGATATCGGCATCGTCGAAGACGATGAAGGGCGACTTGCCGCCAAGCTCGAGCGTGAGCGACTTGCCGCTCCCTGCGGTTTTCTCGCGGATGAGGCGCCCGACTTCGGTCGAGCCGGTAAAGGCGATCTTGTCGATGCCCTCGTGCTCGACGATCAGCGCCCCCGTCTCGCCCTCGCCCGTCACCACATTCAGCACGCCCGGAGGGAGACCCGCCGCGGCGGCAAGCTCCGCGAAGAGCAGAGCCGTCAAGGGCGTAAATTCCGCAGGCTTCAGGATGACGGAATTGCCGAGCGCCAGCGCCGGCGCAACCTTCCAGGCGAGCATCAGGAACGGGAAGTTCCACGGGATGACCTGGCCGACGACACCCACGGGCACCTGGTCGGCGAATTCCGTTTCCTGCAGCTGTGCCCAGCCGGCATGATGATGGAAGTGGCGAGCGGCAAGCGGAATGTCGATGTCGCGCGTCTCCCGGATCGGTTTGCCGTTGTCGAGCGCTTCGACCACCGCAATCAGCCGCGCATGGCGCTGGATCAGGCGGGCAAGCGCATAAAGGTGTCGGGCGCGGGCATGACCCGAGAGCTTCGCCCACAGGCTCTGCGCCTTCCGCGCCGCGGCCACCGCCGCGTTCACGTCATCGCGCCCGCCCAAGGCGATTTTGGCAAGCAATTCGCCCGTCGCCGGCTCGAACGTGTCGAAGGACTTGCCGGAGGCTGAGCCGACGAATGCGCCGTTGATGAAGTGGCCGAACTTGCTTTCGTGCCGAGCGAGCCAGGCGCGCGCCTCGGTATCGGCTTCGGGTGCCGGGCCATAGGACATATCGTCGAAGAAAGTGGCAACGCTCATCTGATTATCCGATCGGGTGTCTGTTGAGGGCCGAATAGGCGCCGCTGACATGGTGTTCGAGCTGGCGCTCGATGTCCGCCAGCAGGCTCGATGCCCCGACGCGGAAAAGGTCGGGCTCGAGCCATTCCCGCCCAAGCTCTTCCTTCATGAGGAACTGATAATTCAGCACGTCCTTCGCGGCGGAGATGCCGCCGGCAGGCTTGTAGCCGACCTTGATTCCGGTCCTCTCGTCATAGGCCCGGATCATCCTGAGCATGGCGAGGGTGACGAGCAGGGTTGCGTTTACGCCCTCCTTGCCCGTGGAGGTCTTGATGAAATCGGCACCCGCCATCATGCAGACGAGCGAGGCGCGCGCGACGTTGCGCAGCGTCTTGAGATCGCCGGTCGCGAGAATGGCCTTGACATGCGCATCGCCGCAGGCGGCGCGGAAATCCCGCATTTCGTCGTAGAGCGCCCGCCAGTTGCCGGTCAGTACGTGCTCGCGTGTGATGACGATGTCGATTTCCCGAGCACCGTCGGCAACCGAAGCCCTGATCTCCCTGAGCTTGACGTCATGCGGGACGAGGCCGGCCGGGAAGCCCGTGGACACTGCCGCCACCGGAATGCCGGAACCCTCCAGGGCCTCCACCGCGGTCGAAACGAAGCGGTGATAGACGCAGATCGCCCCGGTCGTAATGCCTCGATCGCCCATGCCGAGCGCGTCGAGAATGTCCTGACGCACCGGCTGGCGCGCCTTGGCGCAGAGGCGTTTGACACGCTCGGTCGTGTCGTCGCCGTTGAGCGTCGTTAGATCGATGCAGGTAACGGCCTTCAAGAGCCAGGCAGCCTGCGCATCCTTCTTGACCGTCCGCCGGCCCGGCAGCGTCTGGACGCGGCGCTCCGCCGCAGAGAGGTTGACGCGCTGATCGAGCACCCAGGAAAGATCGAGTTCGACGCCGTCATTGCGCGGCCGGTTGTGGCCTGCGTCGGCGGGGCGCTCCGCCGTGGTTTTCAGGGCAACGTCTTCCAACCGGTTCCTCCCCGATTCCCGGACCATCTACGGCGCGCTCCAGGAGCGAGCGATGGATGTTATTTTTCAAACAATATTCATGTTAGGATTTCATCAAACTGCCCATCTGTCAAGGCAGGGATGTCCGTTCTCCCGAGTGATCACATCTTACCGGGCACAAGCGCCAAATCGGCGGCGAGCGCAGTCTCGCCGTCTTCCGTGATGACCGATCGGAAGGCGCTGAGCGGAGCAAAGAAAGCCGCCTTCAGCTTGCCGACCTTGCTGCTGTCGGCGACGAGGTAATTCTCGCGCGCCAGCGAAATCACCTTCTGCTTGACCGGCACCTCGTGGAAATGAACACAGGTCGCTCCCCTGGCCGGGTCTATTCCGGCCGCCGAAAGAAAGGCGACATTGATGCCGAGCCGGTCGAGCGTCTCGATACCGGCTGCTCCGGAAAAGGACGCCGACGACGGATGATAGACGCCGCCCAGCATCACGATTCGAAGGTTTGCCTTCCGCGTCAGCCGCTCGGCCGTGTTCAGAGAATAACATATCGCCGTTATCGTGTGATCATCCGGTATCAGATCGACCAGGTATTCGAGCGTCGTGCCGCAATCGATGAAGATCGTCTCGTCGGGGCGAATGTGCCGGGCGGCATGTATGCAAGCCTGCCGCTTCGCTGCGGCGTGGCTGTCGGCCGCGCGGGCAAGCTCGTAAGGCGCATCGCTCTCGATCTCCGCGGCCGGAACGATATGGCCGCCCAGATACCCAAACAGTCCAGGGTTGTCGGCGACATCCCGGCGGACCGTCATCTCCGATACGCCGAGCAGCGCCGCTGCCTCTTTCAGATGAACGACCCGCCGCGCCGAAAGCGCGTCGGACAAGGTGGCGATGCGTGTGGCCCTGCGGCTGGACATAGCGTTTCCAAATGACAAGAAACATTTCGGATAACATCAATCTGTGAGAAATATCACAGGATTGCCTTTGCCCGCAAGCTGACGTATTGGCGCAAAAGCGGCCGGATCAGCCGGCTTACAGGCTCGCAGGGCACACCCTGCGCCGCACAGCCAAGGCTGTCCCTGAGGTCGCCGTTTCCTCGATTGACAACGCCCGGCGAAGGTTGAAAAAGTGATGTACAATCGAAGCGGCCAGCGTCGGGGGGACTCTTGTCTATGCGCGCGTTTCTCGGTCTTTCCATCCTTCTTTTCACACTCGTTTCCCTCGGGACCACGGCCGCAGCGGCCGAACCCGAACGAAGGATCGAGATTATCAATGACGCCGATTATTTCGGCTTCGACCTGCGCACCGAGCAGAACGTATCGCTCGACCAATGCCAGAGCGCCTGCATCGCCGACCGCTCCTGCAGGGCCTTCACCTATAATCCAAAGGTGAAGTGGTGCTTCCTCAAGTCCGATTTCAACCAGTTGAACAGGTTCACGGGGGCGATGGCCGGCAAGGTCGTCGAAGCCGCCGCGGGCGAAGCCGACATCGGTGCACCGCCTCGCCTCGATTTCGTCTCGGATGACCTCCTGCAGGAGGCACGCGATGTGAAGGCGAATCTCGTTCTGGCCGACGACCAGCAGGGTTTCGGCGTCAACGGCCTCGTTGAGACGGCACGCAGCGAGCTGGCGGCCGGCGACGTCGTCGCCGCGCTCAAGGCCTTCCGGGGCGCGCTTGCGATAACGCCGGAGAACGGCGCGCTGTGGCTCGAGACGGCCGAGGCCGCCAACCGGTTTACGGGCGGCACGGATATGGCGAGCGAAGCCGCGCTTGCCGCGGTCAACGGCTATCAACTGACGCGGACCGCGCAAGACCGCGCGCACGCGCTCGCCGTTCTCGCCCAGGCGCTGGATAACTTGGAGAACTATCGGGCGGCGCTCCAGGCCTACAAGGCGAGCCTTAAGCTCGTGCAGGCAAAGACGGTCGAGACAGCCTATCTCGACCTCAAGGCGCGACAGGGCTTTCGGGTCACCGGCCACACGGTCGATGCAGACAGCGCCAGCCCCCGCGCCTGCGTGCAGTTTTCCGAGCAGCTTCTGAAGAACGGTCCCGATTATTCCTCCTTCGTGACACTCAATGGCGCGTCTCCCAAGGCGGTCGAATCCAAGGGCAGCGAAATCTGCGTCGAAGGCCTGAAGCACGGCCAGCGTTACAAGCTCGTGCTGAGGCAAGGTCTGCCCTCCTCCGTCGAAGAAGTCATCGAAACCCCCGTCAGCCTCGACGTCTACGTCAAGGATCGTGCGCCGATGGTCCGCTTCACCGGCGACAGTTTCGTTCTGCCTTCGACCGCACGGCGCGGCATTCCGATCGTCTCGGTCAACACGGAAAGTGCCGGGCTCAGGCTCTACCGCATCGGCGACCGCAACATCTCTTCGTTGCTCACGAGTTCCCAGTTCCTGACCCAGATCGACGGATACAGCGAGGAGCGCATCAAGGACGAGAGCGGCGAACTGATTTGGCAGGGCAGCATCGACATCGCCACCGAGCTCAACAGGGAAGTGGTGACGAGCTTTCCGGTCGACGAGGCGCTGCCGCAGCGAAAAGTCGGCGTCTATGTGCTGACGGCCAACTCCGTGACCGGACTTACCCAGGATTGGGATGCGCGCGCCACGCAATGGTTCGTCGTATCGGACATCGGACTATCGACCTTTGCCGGCACGGATGGGCTTACGGTCTTCGCGCGCTCGCTTGCAAGCGCCAAGCCTCTTGCGGAAGTCGAATTGCAGCTGGTCGCGAAGAACAATGAGGTGCTCGGGACGGCGACGACCGATGCGGAGGGACGCGCGACCTTTCCCGTCGGGCTCACCCGCGGCACAGCCAGCATGACGCCGGCGGCGATCACCGCCCGAAAGGGCAGCGACGACTACGTGTTCCTCGACATGACGCGCGCCGGCTTCGACCTTTCCGACCGCGGCGTTACCGGCCGCGCCGCACCGGGCGCGATCGACGTGTTCGCCTGGACGGAACGCGGCATCTATCGCGCGGGCGAAACCGTCCATGCCGCGGCGCTCGCCCGCGACGTCAACGGCGCCGCAATCGAGAAGCTGCCGCTGACCTTCGTTTTCCTTCGCCCGGACGGTGTCGAGGACCGCCGTCTCGTCAGCGACGGCGGCAAGCTGGGTGGCCATACGCTCGATCTGCCGGTCCCGGAAAACGCCATGCGCGGCACCTGGACGATGCAGATCTTCACCGATCCGAAGAGTTCTGCGATCGCCGAGAAGCAGTTCCTCGTCGATGATTTCGTGCCGGACCGCACAGAGTTCGATCTGACGAGCCAGGCAAAGGCAATCGAGGTCGGAATGCCGGTCGAGGTCGCCGTCGACGGACGCTATCTCTACGGCGCACCGGCCGCAGGGCTGACGCTGGAAGGCGAAATTGCCGTCAGGCCGACGCGCCGGAACGAAGCGTTCAACGGCTATTTCTTCGGCCTCGCCGACGAGGAGGCGAGCGAAGACACGCGCCTGCCCCTGGAAGGGCTGGAACCGCTCGATGAAAACGGCCAATCGGTCTTCAATGTCGACCTTGCCGAAGTCCCGGGAACGACACAGCTGCTCAACGCCAACGTGACGGTGCGCATGCGGGAAGCCGGCGGCCGTGCCGTCGAGCGCACGCTGACCCTTCCCGTCAAACCCGAGGGGCCGATGATCGGCATCAAGCCGGAGTTCTCCGGCGACCTCGCCGAAAATTCCGTCGGAAAGTTCCACGTGATCGCCGTGAATGCGGACGGCACCAGGACCGCGATGCCGGGTCTCACCTGGAAGCTGATCAGCGTCGAACGGAACTATCAGTGGTACCGCGACGGCACCGCCTGGAAATACGAGCCGGTCATCTCCACGAAACAGGTGGCGAACGGCACAGTCGACGTGACCGCGGACGGCGCCGGGATCTCCGTGCCGGTCGGCTGGGGTCGCTACCGCCTCGAGGTCGAGGCGGCGGCCTTCGACGGACCGGCCTCGAGCGTGGAGTTCGATGCGGGCTGGTATGTCGAAGCCACCTCGACGGAAACGCCGGACGGACTGGAGATCGCACTCGACAAGGAGAACTATGCGGTCGGCGAGACGGCAAAGCTCAAAGTCTCCCCGCGCTTTGCCGGCGAACTCCTGGTGACGGTCGGCACGGAAACCCTGGTGACGACGAAGACCGCAGCCATTGCCGAAACCGGCGGTGAGGTGGAACTGCCGGTGACGGCCGACTGGGGTACGGGCGCCTATGTCACCGCGACGCTTTACCGCCCCGGCGAAGCCCAGGAGAGCCGGATGCCGATGCGGGCGATCGGCATCAAGTGGCTCGCCGTCGATCCGGCGGAGCGAAAGCTCGCCGTCAGCCTGGACGCGCCTGAGAAAACCGAACCCCGCCGGCCTCTCGATATCGGCCTTCAGGTACGGGGCGCCGGCGCGAATGAAGACGCCTATGTCACGATTGCCGCAGTCGACGTCGGCATCCTGAACCTGACACGCTACGAGGCTCCGGATCCCGATGGATGGTATTTCGGTCAGAGGCGGCTCGGCCTCGATATGCGCGATCTCTACGGACGCTTGATCGACGGCTCGCTCGGCGCGACCGGCCGGCTGCGCACGGGCGGCGACGGCGGGCAAATGCCGCTCCAGGGCAGCCCCCCGACCGAGAAGCTCGTCGCGTTCTTCTCGGGCGCGATCAAGCTCGACGCCGAAGGAATGGCGAATGTCCGCTTCGACATTCCGCAATTCAACGGAACGGCACGTATCATGGCGGTCGCCTGGACGAAGTCCGGCGTCGGCCATGCCGTGAAGGACGTGGTCATCCGCGATCCGATCGTCGTGACTGCGAGCCTGCCGAAGTTCCTGGCGCCGGGAGACCGGGCCGAATTGCGGCTCGATATCGCCAACACCGACGGGCCGGCGGGCGATTATCAACTGCAGGTCACGACCAACGGCCCGGTCACCGCCGTCCACACAGCGGCCGAAACGGTGAACCTCGATGCCGGCGGCAAATCCGCTCTGACCCTGCCCCTAGCCGGCCAGTATCCGGGAGACGGTGCCGTCACCGTCAGGGTCTCGAACGCTGCGGGCCTGTCGCTGGAGCAGACGCTGAACATGCCTGTCCGCCCGGCAGCCCTGCCGGTCACTCAGCGTCATGTCGTCAATATCGCCGCCGGCAGCAGCCTCACGGTGGACGAACAATTGCTCGCAGACAGCCTGCTCCAGGGCGCCTCGGTCAGCGTCAACGTCACGCGCTCGGCTGCGTTCGACATCCCGGCGCTGCTGATGACGCTCGACCGCTATCCCTATGGCTGCGCCGAGCAGACGACGAGCCGTGCCTTGCCGCTGCTCTATCTGAGCGAGCTTGCCAAGCAGGCCGGGCTTGCCGACGACGACGGCGTGAAGAAGCGCGTGCAGGAGGCGATCTACCGCGTCCTTGCCTACCGGTCCTCCGCCGGCAGTTTCGGCCTTTGGGGGCCCGGCTCCGGCGATCTCTGGCTCGACGCCTATGTGACCGATTTCCTCACCCGCGCGCGGGAACAGAAATTCGACGTACCGGAACAGGCGATGGTGCAGGCGCTCGAAAACCTGCAGAACGCGCTGAGCTACGAGACGAATGTCAAGGACCGCGGCAATGAGATTGCCTACGCGCTCTATGTCCTTGCGCGCAACCGCAAGGCCGCCATCAGCGATCTGCGCTATTATGCGGACACGATGCTCGGCGATTTCCCGACCCCGCTCGCCAAAGCCCATATCGCCGCGGCACTCGCGCTCTATGGCGACGCCCGGCGCTCGCAGGACATTTTTGCTGCCTCGGCCAACATGTCGACGGGGCTCGTCAATGTCAGCCTCGCCCGCTCCGACTACGGCTCTTCGCTTCGCGATGGCGCGGCCGTGCTGGCGCTGGCCGCCGAGAGTCGGCCGGTACCGCCGATCATTCCCGAGCTTTCGAGGGTCGTCGCCCGGGAGTGGCAGCAGGCGAAATACACGAGCACCCAGGAGCAGACCTGGATGCTCCTTGCAGCACGCGCGATCCAAGGGGGCGACGAGGACATGAGGATCGAGGTCAACGGCGCAGCGCGCACGGGCAGTTACGCCGCCCGCATGACCGGCGACGCTCTGATCGAGCACCCGGTCGTTATCCGCAACCAAGGCACCGCCGCGGTCTCCGCCGTCGTGACGACGGTGGCGGCACCGGCCCAGCCGCTCTCGGCGGGCGGCGAAGGTTTCACCATCGAGCGGAGCTATTACACGCTCGACGGAACGGCGGCCAATGTCAGCGAGGCCCGGCAGAACGAGCGCTATGTCGTGGTGCTGAAGGTGACCGAGAGCAACGACTGGCCGTCCCGGGTGCTCATAACCGATCTCCTGCCCGCCGGCTTCGAGATCGACAATCCGAGCCTGGTGGACAGCGCCCAACTCTCGAATTTCGAATGGATCGGCCAAGTCGAGGCTGCCCATACGGAATTCCGCAGCGACCGCTTCGTGGCCGCGTTCGACCGCTCGTCCGGCGACAACCGGGAGATCACGCTTGCCTATGTCGTGCGCGCGGTGACGCCCGGCACCTACGACCATCCGGCCGCGAGCGTCGAGGACATGTACCGACCGCAATTCTCGGCACGCACGGCGACCGGCCGCATGGAGGTGCTGGCAGCCCAGTAGGAAGCGTGACGATGTTCTTCCGGCGAAAGTCGAACCGCAAAGACATTGGGCCGACCTCACAAGGGCCGGCCGGGCGCGGCCGGGCGATTGTCATCGTATCCCTTGCCCTGGTCCTGTCCGCTCTCGCCGTCTTCGCCCTCGAATGGGCAGACAAAGCCTTCCCGCCGCCGCTCGCCGAGGCCGAAACGGTCTCGGCGGAAGTTCTCGACAGGGACGGCCTCCTGCTGCGCGCCTTTGCGACCGAGGATGGTCTGTGGCGACTGAAGACGACCGCAGAGGACGTCGATCCGCGCTTCATCGAGATGCTGATCGCCTATGAGGACCGGCGCTTTCGCGAACACCACGGAATTGACCCGTTGGCGCTCGGTCGCGCCGCGCTGCAGCTCATGACCAATGGCCGTATCGTTTCCGGCGCCTCGACGCTGTCCATGCAGGTCGCACGGCTCATCGAGCCGCGGGAGAGACGCACGCTGATGGCGAAGCTCTTCCAGATAGCCCGGGCCATCCAGCTCGAAAGGCGCTTGGGCAAGGAAAAGATTCTCGATCTCTATCTGACCCATGCGCCCTATGGCGGCAACCTCGAGGGCGTGCGTGCGGCAAGCCTCGCCTGGTTCGGCAAGGAGCCGCGCCGCCTGTCGACCGGAGAGGCAGCACTCCTCGTCGCCTTGCCGCAATTGCCGGAAAAGCGCCGGCCCGACCGCAATCTCGCCGCCGCCGAGGCGGCCCGTAAGCGCGTACTCGCCCGCGCCGCCGTCGCAGGGGTCATCGGCGAAGGCGAAGCTGAGCGCGCGGCGATGACTGCCATACCGACCGTCCGGCTGCAGCTCCCGGCCCATGCTGCCCATCTGGCCGAGACGGCGCGGCGGAAGAACCCTGCAGCTCACCAGCATCTGACGACGCTCAAACGCGAGGTCCAACGCGGCCTTGAAACCGTGGCCCGCGAAAGTGCCGCGAAGCTCGGCCCCAGGGTTTCCGTCGCCATGGTGATGGCGGAGGTCAGGACCGGCGAGATCCTCGCCGAAGTCGGTTCGGCCGACTATTTCGACGCAGGCCGCTCCGGCTGGATCGACATGACGCGGATCACCCGTTCCCCCGGGTCGACGCTGAAACCCTTCATCTACGGCCTTGCCTTCGAGGAGGGTCTTGTCAGCCAGGAAACGATCATCGAAGACCGGCCGGCGGATTTCTTCGGCTACCGGCCGCGCAATTTCGACATGAGCTACCAGGGCGACGTCACCGTGCGTCAGGCGCTGCAATTGTCTCTGAACGTGCCGGCGATCCGCCTGCTTGATGCCGTCGGCCCCTCGCGCCTGATGGTACGCTTCCGCCGCGCCGACGTTCGGCCGAAATTGCCGCAGCATGAGGCGCCGGGCCTTGCGATCGGCCTCGGTGGAGTCGGCATCACGCTTCGCGAACTCGTGCAGCTTTATGCGGGCCTGGCGAACGGCGGCTGGCCGGTACGCCTCGGCGACGCCATCGAAGATGTCCCGGGAACCGTCGACGGCGAACCTCTCCTGTCGGCGGTCGCCGCCTGGCAGGTCGCCGACATACTCTCCGGCGTGCTGCCACCGGCCGGAAGCCGCCGGCATGGCATCGCCTATAAGACCGGCACGAGCTACGGCTATCGCGACGCCTGGTCCGCTGGCTTCGACGGCCGCTATGTCCTCGGTGTCTGGGTGGGCAGGCCCGACAACGGCGCGGTACCCGGTCTGACCGGTTACGGTGCGGCGGCTCCGATTCTGTTCGAAGGCTTCGCCAAGGCGGGGATCGCCATCACGCCCCTGCCCGGTCCGCCCGCGGGCGCGGTCCGGCTCGCCCAGACCGATCTGCCGATCAGCCAGAGACGCTTCTCGGTCACCGCGAACGGCCTGCTTTCGGGCTCGGCGCGTGAAGCGGCGCCGCAGATCGTGTTCCCGCCGGAGGGAGCCCGCGTCGAGCTTGGCGCGCAGGGCAGCGCGACGATGCCCTTGACGCTGAAGCTCCAGGGCGGCCGGGCACCCTTCCGCTGGCTGGCCAATGGCCGTCCGCTGCCCGAGGTGACCCGCCGGCGCGTCAGCCAGTGGCACCCGGACGGCAGCGGTTATTCGACCCTCACCGTCATCGATGCGCTCGGGCGTGCCGCCAGCGTGCGCGTCTTCGTCCAGTGAAACGGTCGGACGTTGCCCGAAAGCCGGTCCGCTCCCTCACGCCGACTGCGCAGCCTTGGTGGTGGCGCCCTGCGGCTCGCGGGCCGGCGGCGTCATCTCGCGGGCCGGCGGCGTCATGACGAGCGGCATGCCCGCCTCCAGGCAAGCGGCAATGAACGCCTCCCGCGCCACCGCTGCCGGCGTCATCCGGTTCAATGCCCGCCGGCAGGTCCGCACCGCGCGATCGTAGCGCTCGCCCTTCCTGAGCGGCCACTCGTTTTCCAGAAAGTCGAGAGCCTCGTAAACGGAGGCAAATGTGTGCGTCAGGCCGTTGGAGAGGCGCACGGTGAGAGGGACCGTCCAGGGGATCTCATTGAGAAGCATTTTTCCTCCTTTCCTATGCCGTCGGTGAGACGCACGCCGCATGCTCCGCGGATCGGACGAGAACCATGCAGCGCTGCAAAGTGCCATGTTGATCTCTGGGCGTCTTGCAAAGACGCATGCGCCAGATATTGGAGCGGAAAAGGTAAATTCAAGAACCCCGATCATCGGCTTCGACCCTCGTTCGAAGAGCTGATTTTCGCGGCCGCCGCTGGCCGGAACAACGGGCGAAAATCGATGTCCGGAGGCCCTTGAAACCCGGCTTCGAATAACTAAATCGGGTGCGAGAGCCGCCTGCAAGGGGCTCGCAGTCGAGGAGCTCCGTTCTCTTCGGCGCTCCTCATCGTCCATGTTGCTCAAGGAGGATATGGCTATGAGAACAAGCTTCGATTTTTCGCCACTGTCGCGTTCCAGCGTCGGCTTCGAGCATCTGTTCGACCTCTTGGATTCCGCAAGTCGCCTGGCGCCGAGCGACAACTGGCCGCCCTACGACATCATGCGGGTCGGCGAGAACCAGTACCGTATCGCGATGTCGGTAGCGGGCTTCTCCCCTGACGAGATCACCATCACGCACGAGCAGCAGATGCTGACCGTCGCCGGCGCGAAGGCCGGGGAAGATGACACCGAATACCTCTATCGCGGCATTGCAGCACGCAACTTCGAGCGTCGCTTCCAGCTCGCCGACTTTGTCACGGTCACCGGCGCGAACCTCGCCAACGGCCTGCTCAAGATCGATCTCGTCCGTGAGCTTCCCGAGCAGATGAAGCCGCGTCGTATCGAGATCCATCAAGCAGAAGCATTGCCAGCGGGCGAAGCCTCGAAACAGATCGAAGGCGAAAAGCACGCTGCATAGCTGCACGTGCCAACCGCGCCGAAGCGCCGGCGCCATCGGCGCTTCGGTTCCCGGGAATTCGAGCGGGAGACGGGCGCAAGCCCGGACGCCCACTCCGATTGCAAAGAAAGGAACGGACCGATGAATGTACGTGATCTCATCCCATGGGGCCGCGCGCAGGGCCAGGTGCCCGCTTCCTATCGTGACAACGATCGAAACCCCTTCCTGGCGCTCCACAGGGAAATGAACCGCCTGTTCGACGACGCCTTCCGCGACTTCGAAACTCGCCTGCCCTTCAGCGGCTTTTCCGGTTTTGCAGGCGGCTGGCCGAGCGTCGAGATCTCCGATCGGGAAAAGGACATCAAGGTGACCGCGGAACTGCCGGGTCTTGAGGAGAAGGACGTCGAACTCTCCTTGTCCGAAGGCGTGCTCTCGCTGCGAGGCGAAAAGCGGGCCGAGACCGAGGATCAGGAAAATCAGTTCTCGGAGCGATATTACGGCCGCTTCGAACGTCGCATTCCGCTCGGATACGAAGTGGATGAGAGCAGGGTCAACGCGACCTTCCGCAACGGCGTCCTGACGGTAACTTTACCGAAGACCGAGCAGGCCCAGTCGAAAGCCAAGCGCATCGCGATCAATGGGCAATAGTCTCCGAGGTCCCCGCGGGGCAAAGCCCCCATCCGCCTGCCGGGACCTTTCCCCTGCAGGCGGGGCGAAGGAACCGCAGCAGCTTTCCGGTCCCCTCGCGAAAGCTCACGGAGACTGCGGCTTTGTCCCCACTCCCCATCTAGACCCAGACTCCCATAGGGAGGCGGGCGGAAGGCCAGTACGCAAGTGCCGGACGCTTTGCGCACCAGCAGCCGCCGCAGGCGACCAGCACAGGTCGTACACGTGGTTAGAGAACGGGCAAGCATGCTCCCTGCGCAGAGGTGTATGTCGCGACAATGCAATCTTTGCGAGCCAATTATATTGCAGGAACGTTGCATTTAGGTCTAAATGGAAGTGCATTGAATTAGGGGCCGTCGTGAACCTGAGGCAACTTCGTTTTTTCGTCGCCGTAGCTGAAGAACTTCATTTTGGTCGTGCCGCCGAGCGCCTCAACATGACGCAGCCTCCCCTAAGTCAGGCAATTCTTGCGCTGGAGCAGGAATTAGGTGTCATGCTTTTCAAGCGCACCAAGAGGCATGTTGAACTCACGCCTGTGGGTGCGCATTGGCTGAACTACGTGAATAAGTTGCTGGAAAACGCCGAAGCACTTCCAGTTCTGGCGCGCCAGATAGCACGCGGCGAAGTGGGCACGTTCACGGTTGGGTTTGTTTCAACGGCAGTCTACAGCCTTTTGCCTGCCCTCGTCGCGAGCTATCGGTCTATCTTCCCCGATGTCAAAGTGAACTTGCAAGAGATGACCAGCGATCTTCAGATCGAGGCACTTCTCCAGGGGGATATTGACGCCGGCCTCATTATCCCAGCCCACGCTACACTGGATGCCTCGCTAGCCTATCTGCCGCTTCTTCGTGAGCCGCTGGTGGCAGCAATACCCGAAGCATGGCTAGATGAAGGGCGCTTGGCCTGTGCCGAAGGGAAGTTGAAGCTTTCAGAAATAGCTGACAAGCCCCTCGTGATTTTCCCACACAGAAGTGCCCCCGCATTCCACGACATTATTACGAGCTATTTCGTCAAAGCTGGACTTCGGCCAAAGTTCGGGCAAGAGGCGATCCAGATGCAGACGATCGTGAGCTTGGTATCGAGCGGTATCGGTGTAGCCTTGGTGCCTGAAACCCTGCGTAGACTGGGCCGAAGCGGCATCCGTTATGTGCCGTTAGAAGGCGATCCGCCTGTCATCGAGACAGGTCTTGTCTGGCGCAACGAGGATCCTTCGCCGGCAGCGAATATGTTCGTCAATCTAGCCAAATCGCACGACCTGAACGGTGGTAGGAACTCCGACGTGCTTTAGTGGTCACATTCATGGACGCTTATGGGTGAGTCCGCACGTGCCCGCCGTCTCGAACAATCCACACCGTCAGCGCCCACTGGCCACCTTCGCCTTCCGGGTATTTGCATAGCAGTGCCGCATCCGCGACGTCTCCGAAACAACCCAGGCAGATAAGCCCGTAGCGGAAGCTGACCACGATCGTTTAGCGGCCGATTCGCTGATCTGACTTTCAATCTGGAGTCGGAGCGGCCTTTTAGAATGATGCTGCTTGGAGGTGCATCTGGGCAAGGACGCCTGATGTTCTCGATGCATCATTCGATCAGTGACGGCATGTCCCGCGAGTATATTAGGCGCGACATCGCGGACAGCCTTTCCGGCACGACATTGCCCCAACGAAGCCCCTTCCAGGCGGTCCTGTCATCCCGACCCAAAGTCTCGAAGGATGAATCCACAGTATACTGCATCTCAAAGGCGCATAACCATGTTCATCGGCTCATCAGCAGCTTTCCGCACAAGGATGCCTATTCGTCGGCGCGACTAAGACGAAAAACAACTTAGTCTGTAGTAACAAATATATTTCTGCGATTGCAACCTTACGATTTATACTTCGGTCAGACAGCGTGAGGAGATGGCCAGTGCCGCACAACCACCGATCCAAGATGATAACACAGGGGGTCGAGCGTTCCCCTAATCGAGCGATGTTCCGCGCTTTAGGCTATCAGACGGAAGACTTCGATAAGCCGATGATCGGGATCGCCAACGGTCACTCGACAATCACCCCATGCAATGCCGGGCTTCAGCCTCTCGTTAATGCGGCCGTCGCTGCGATCAAGGTGGCGGGAGCCAATCCGCAAACGTTCGGCTTCCCGACCATTTCAGACGGCATGTCCATGGGTACCGAAGGAATGAAATACTCCCTCGTCTCCCGCGAGGTAATCGCTGACTGCGTGGAAGCCACCGTTCAAGGGCAATGGATGGATGGAGTTCTCGTTATCGGCGGGTGCGACAAGAATCAGCCCGGTGGAATGATTGGGATAGCCCGCGCCAACGTACCAGCAATCTATGTCTACGGGGGGACTATCAAGCCGGGAAAGTGGAACGGACAGGATCTTTCGATCATCTCGGCGTTCGAGGCGGTCGGCGCGCTCAAGGCCGGCCGAATGAGCAACGAGGATTTCGAGGGCATCGAGCGTAATGCCTGCCCAACGACCGGCGCCTGCGGGGGCATGTATACGGCCAACACCATGAGTTCATCCTTTGAGGCGCTCGGTATATCGCTGCTCGGCTCCTCGACGATGGCGAACGTCGACCGGGAAAAGATCGACTCCGCGTCGGAGTCCGCACGTGTGCTCATCGGCGCGGTGAAGAGAGGAATCAGGCCTCGCGACATCATCACGCGCGAAAGCGTGGAAAACGCCATCGCCCTCGTTATGGCGACCGGCGGCTCCACCAATGCGGTGCTTCATTACCTCGCGATCTGCCAAGCCGCGGAGGTCGAGTGGACGCTGGAGGATTTTGAGCGAGTCAGGCGGAAAGTGCCGGTCATCTGCGACCTTAAGCCGTCGGGCAGATACATGGCGGTTGATCTTCACAGACAAGGCGGCGTACCGCAGGTCTTAAAGCTTCTACTCAATGCTGGATTGCTTAATGCCGACTGCATAACAATCACGGGCAAGACGATCGGAGAAGAGCTCGCGAATGTGCCGGATAGCCCTCCAGGAGGCCAGGAAGTGGTGCACACGGTAGGCACGCCAATCTACAAGGAGGGCCATCTGGCTATTCTGCGCGGCAACCTTGCCGAGGACGGGGCAGTCGCAAAGATTACCGGACTGACATCGACCTCGATCACTGGGCCGGCTCGCGTTTTCAATGACGAGGAATCGGCGCTCCAAGCGATCTTGTCAGGTTCCATCCAGCCCGGCGATGTACTTGTGCTGCGCTATCTTGGGCCGAAGGGTGGTCCCGGAATGCCGGAAATGCTAGCGCCAACCTCTGCAATCGTCGGGCAGGGGTTGGGCGACAAGGTCGGTCTTATCACCGACGGCCGGTTCTCTGGCGGCTCCTGGGGGCTGCTGGTCGGCCATGTCACCCCGGAAGCGTTCGAGGGGGGCACGATCGCTCTGGTCGAGGAGGGGGACCTTATAACGATCGACGCCGAGGCCCGCCTGCTTCAGCTCGAAATTGATGCCGAGGAGATCGAGCGCAGACGCCGAAACTGGCGTCAGCCGCCGCCGCGCTACACGCGAGGTGTGCTGGCTAAGTTCGCCGCGCTCGCCAGCCCGGCGAGTAAAGGAGCAATCACAGGGTAGAGCGGCCCGCAGCAGAAGTCGGTGCAAAGCGTGCACGACGGAACCTAATGGAAACTCCGCAATGGATATGGCTTATATCGCGTTAGATACGGTGCGCCTGCGGTCAAGAGCGATCTGAAGCTTTTCGCGTATCAGATGGCGGGACAATGGTTCGCATCGTTTCAACGCGAGGCGCCGCCGCCTATTTCCGGCTCGGTGATTACGCTATCAGGATCCGCTAGGAGGCGGATGAGGGCGGATTGCCACTGCAGGTTTCCTTGCTATGCCGTCGCCAGTGCCCTGACGGCCTCCGCCCTTGCCTGGCGCCGACCGCTCTTCATCGGTCTGCCCGCCACGTAGACCTCCGCTACCGAGCGGTCGTCGCCCATTGTCTGAAGAATGAAGAGCTCTTCGGCAAGTGACGAGGCTACCTGCATCCTGAGCTCCATCGCCGGCTTGGCCCGGCTGTCGAGGACAACAATATCCGCATCCGCGCCGGCATGCAGCGAGCCGATCCGATGTCCGAGATCGAGCGCGCGCGCGTTGCCGAGCGTCATCCTATAGAAGGAATTGAGTGGGGAGAGCCGCTGGCCCTGCAGGTGCAGAACCTTGTAGGCCTCGCCCATCGTTTCCAGCATCGAAAAACTCGTGCCGCCGCCGACATCGGTCGCAACCGCGTGGCGCGCGCCGAGCCTGTCGAAGCGATCGCGGTCGAAGAGGCCGCTCCCCAGGAAAAGGTTGGAGGTCGGACAGAAGACTCCCACCGACCCCGTCTCCGCGAGCACCGAGATCTCGCGGTCGCTCAGATGAATGCAGTGGCCGAGCAGGGTCTTGCGACCGAGAAGCTCGTAGCGTGAATAGATGTCGGTATAGTCCTTCGCCTCCGGATAGAGCGAAGTCGCGAAAGCAATTTCGTCGCGGTTTTCGGATAGATGGGTCTGAACGTAGCAATCCGGATGTTCGGCGGCGAGCACGCGGCTCGCCTCCATTTGCTCCGGAGTCGAGGTGATCGCAAAGCGCGGACTGATCGCGTAATGCGCGCGGCCGCGACCATGCCACCTGGCGATGAGTTCCTTCGTCTCAGCATAGCCCTTCTCTGGCGTATCGCGCAGCGCGTCCGGAGCGTTGCGGTCCATCATCACCTTGCCGCCGATCATCAGCATGCCGCGCTCTTCCGCTGCAGTGAAGAAAGCGTCGACGCTTTCCGGATGCACCGAACAATAGGCCACTGCGGTCGTCGTTCCGTTAGAGAGGAGCTCGTCCATGAAGCGGCCGGCGATGAAGGCGGCGTGCTCAGGCGCCTTGAACTTCTGCTCCTCCACGAAGATATAGGTGTTCAGCCACTCGAGGAGCTGCGCTCCATAGGACGCGATCGCCTGTGTCTGCGGGAAATGCAGGTGCGTATCGATGAATCCGGGCAGCACGAGGTGCGGCCGGTGATCGGCAACTTCCGCGGTGTGCCCGGCCTGTTCGGCCACGTCGGCGTAAGGGCCGACGCCCGCGATCTTGCCGTTCCTAACGAAAACGGCGCCGTCCTCGAAAAAGCGATAGGAGCCGGCATCGTCATGGCTCTCGGGCTCCTTGACGAAAGTCAGCACGCGGCCGCGGATCAAGAGAACGCTCATTGGACTTTTCCTTCCTTTACGGTCGTCTCGTACCAGGTGGCGATAAGTTGGCGTTCCTCCTCGGAGATGCCGGTGACATTGGCGGGCGGCATGGCATGCGAGCGCCCCGCCTGCAGGTAGATTTCGCGGGCATGAGCGACGATGTCGCCGTCGGCTTCGAGGACCACACCCTTCGGCGGCACGATAATGCCTTCCCAGCCGGGCTCGCGCGCATGACACATCGAACAGCGGCCAAGCACGGTGTCGCGCACTTTGGAAAAGTCCGGTGACGCGACGACGGCCTCGGTGGCCGTTGAAGCCCTGGCCTCTCCGCCTTCGGAGAGGACCTTGGGCACGGTGGAGAGCCACATGATGGCGATGAACAGAAGCACCGTCGCGAGCCAGGTCCAGGTCGGGCTGCCCTTGTTGGCGTGGCGCGTGTTGAACCAGTGGCGGATCGTGACGCCCATCAGGAAGACCAGCGAGGCGATGATCCAGTTGTATTGTGTGCCGAAGGCGAGCGGATAATGGTTCGACAGCATCAGGAACAGCACGGGCAGCGTCAGATAGTTGTTGTGCGTCGAGCGCTGCTTCGCCTGCTTTCCGAGAGCAGGATCGGGCGTGCGGCCCGCGATCAGGTCTGCAACAACCTTCTTCTGGTTCGGAATGATGATGAAGAACACATTGGCCGACATGATGGTCGCCGTGAAGGCGCCGAGATGCAGATAGGCGGCACGACCCGTGAAGAGCTGGGTGTAGCCCCAGGCGACGGCGACGAGGATGAAATAGAGGAGCACCATCAGCCGAGTATTGTCGCTGCCGAACGGCGAGCGGCAGATCATGTCATAGGCGAGCCAGCCGAAGCCCAGCGAGGCCAGCGAGATGGCGATCGCCACGGGCTTCGAGACGTCGAGCACGCTCGGGTCGATGAGATAGAGGTCCGCGCCGGCGTAATAGACGAGCGCAAGCATGCCGAAACCGGAGAGCCAGGTGACGTAGGACTCCCATTTGAACCAGATCAGATGCTCCGGCATGTTTTTCGGCGCGACCAGATATTTCTGGATGTGGTAGAAGCCGCCGCCATGCACCTGCCACTCTTCGCCATAGGCACCCACCGGCAGGCCCGGACGCTGCTTCAGCCCCAGGTCGAGCGCGACGAAGTAAAAAGATGAGCCGATCCAGGCGATGCCGGTGATGACATGCAGCCATCTCACCGCAAATGTCAGCCAGTCCCAGGCGATGGCATACTCGTACATTGAGTTCTCCCCATTTCTCTCGCACTCATTATGTGTCATTGCTTGGGGAGGCGGGAACGGCGCCATCGCACCAACTCTTTCAAAAAAAACTATAAAATCGAAGAGGAACCGGGGCGTTAGGTTGCCGCGGAGGAACAGAGGCGGAAGCATGTCCTATCTCGATAATGTGCGCGTGTTCGTGCGCGTCGTGGAACTTGGAACGCTGTCGGCAGCGGGTCGCGATCAGCGCGTCACGCCGGCGGTTGCCAGCAATAGAATCAAGGAGTTGGAGCGGCATATGGGCGTGCGCCTGTTCAACCGCACGACCCGTAAGCTGACACCCACGGAGCACGGCCGTGTCTTCTATGAAGGCGCGGTCAAAATTCTCGAGGCCGTCAACGAAGCGGAGAGCGCCATTGCCGATCTTTCAAGAAATCCGAAGGGAGCGCTGAAGATCACCGCCCCGCTCGGCATCGGCCGGCGGCTGATCGCGCCCGGAATACCGGAATTCCACGATCGCTATCCCGACATCGAGGTACGGTTGCGTCTCTCCGACCATAATGTCGACATTCTCGCCGAAGGCGTGGATATCGCCTTCAAGCTCGGCATACTCGAGGATTCGAACCTGCGCATGCGCGGCATCATGAACTGCGACCGCGTACTCTGTGGCTCACCGCGCTATTTCGAAAGGCGCGGCATCCCTTCGTCGCCGGACGACCTCCTCAGCCACAGCCACGATTGTCTCCTGCTGCGCTATCCCGGGTCGAAGGAATATTACTGGACGTTGCAGACAGCGGATGGCGTTCGCAAGTTCGAGGTCGGCGGTCCCTATGATTCGGATGATGGCGACGTGCTCACCCAGTGGGCGCTGGACGGACGCGGCATCGTCAACAAACCGCTCTTCGAGGTAAAGCAGCATATCGACGAGGGCTTGCTCGTCCCGGTGCTCGAGGAGACGCCGCCGCTCGGCGCACAGCTCGCTGCGATCTACCCGCACAAGCGCTTCCAGGATCCGAAGGTCCGGCTGATGATCGACTTCATGGCCGAGCGCTGTCAGCGGCTGATCGGCAAGATGCTTGCCGATCCTGGCCCACCGGCGGCCGAGACGGGGACATGAGAGGCGACGACTCCGGCGAGCTACGCGTTCACCGGCTTCCGTCTGTTCTGAGGGGGCAGTGGCTCACGATTCAGCGCTGCAGTCATGATCTCGGCCGCGGCAAGCGCCGCGATCACCGGCGGCCTCTTGTCCTTCACCGCCGTACCGCCGATCGGGCAGACGAGCCACTTGCAAAGCTCAGGACGATTGACCTCTCGCGACAGCCAGTTCTTGAAAGTCGCGCGTTTCGTCTTCGAGCCTATCATCCCGACGTAGCTGGCGTCTTCGCGGCCGAGGGCTTCGGCCGCGATCAGGAAATCGAGTGCGTGATCATGGGTGAGGACGACGAAGGCGCTGCCCGGCGGGGCATCGCGTACGATGGCTTCGGGCATTGCAGTCAGGCAGGTTTCGATACCCGGCACGTCTGCGGCAGAGAGTTCGTGCTCGCGCGTGTCTACGAGAACGGTCCTGAGGGGCACCAGCGACAGCGCCATGGCGAGCGCATTGCCGACATGGCCCGCCCCGAAAATATAGACATGCGGCCGCTGCGCGATTTCGTCATCGCTGCGCTCGATTAGCCTGGCGCGCGTCTCCTTGTCGGCGATCCTGAAGGAAAGCGCGACGCGCCCGCCACAGCACTGGCCGATTTCCGGGCCGAGCGGGATGTTCAGGCGGCTGTCAGCCGCTCCCTGAAGGAGCTTTCGCGCATGGTCGATCGCCATATATTCCAGCTGGCCGCCGCCGATCGTCGCGAAGGTGCGCTCCCTGGAAACGAGCATCCAGGCATCGGTGTCCCGCGGCGTCGAGCCTGCGGCTCCCGCCACCTCGACAAGAACGCAGGCCGATTCACGGCTCAAGAAGTCCCGGATGTCCTTTCTGCCCGTCATCTCAGTCATCCATTCTCTTCGCTGGGCGATCGTCTCTACCCCGCTTTGACGGCGGCGCGAAGGCGCTCGACCGCCATCAATACGCGCTCCGGCGTTGCCGGCGCATCGATGCGCGGCGGAATACGATAATCGGCGACGCTCGCCGCCGCCATGGATATCGCCTCCAGCACCGAAATCCCCAGCATGAACGGAGGTTCCCCGACCGCCTTCGAGCGCCGGATCGTCTCCTCACGGTTCACCGACCATTCAGCGAGACGCACGTTGAAGACGCGCGGGCGGTCGGAAGCGAGCGGAATTTTGTAGGTGGAAGGCGCATGCGTCCGCAAGCGGCCCTTGGCATCCCACCAGAGCTCTTCCGTCGTCAGCCACCCCATGCCCTGGACGAAGGCGCCCTCGACCTGGCCGAGATCGAGCGCCGGGTTCAGCGACTTTCCGGCATCGTGGATGATATCGGTGCGCTCGACCTGGTATTCGCCGGTCAGCGTGTCGACGCTGACCTCGGAGCAAGAGGCGCCGTAGGCGAAGTAATAGAACGGACGGCCACGGCCCTCGGCGCGGCTCCAGTGGATCTTCGGTGTCTTGTAGAAGCCGGCCGCGGAAAGTTGTACGCGGGCGGAATAGGCCGCCCTGACAAACTCGGAGAAGGCGATGCGTTCGGCACCGATCCGGACCGTATTCGGCTCGAAGGCGACATCCGCCTCGCTCACGCCGTAACGTTCGGCCGCGAAGCGCACGAGCCGCTCCTTGATCTGCTGGCAGGCATTGGCGGCTGCCATGCCGTTCAGGTCCGAACCGGACGAAGCGGCCGTCGCCGAGGTGTTCGGCACCTTGCCGGTCGAGGTCGCCGTCACCTTGATACGGTCGAGATCGACCTGGAATTCGTCCGCCACGACCTGCGCCACCTTGGTGTAGAGCCCCTGCCCCATCTCGGTGCCGCCGTGGTTCAGCTGGATCGAACCATCCGTATAGACGTGGATCAGGGCGCCCGCCTGATTGTATTCCGTCTTGGTGAAGGAGATGCCGAATTTCACCGGCGTCAGCGCGATGCCGCGCTTGACGACGGGGCTCTCGCGGTTGAAGGCGATGGCCGCTTGCCGCCGGGCGGCATAGTCGGACGAAGCCTCGAGCTCTTCGATGATGCGGCCGATGATGTTGTCTTCGACTGTCTGGTGGTACGGCGTCAGGTTGCGCCCTTCGCCGCCGTAGAAATTGAGCTTTCGGATTTCGAGCGGGTCCTTGCCGAGCGCATAGGCGACGTCTTCGATCATCCGCTCGCCGCCGACCATGCCCTGCGGTCCGCCGAAACCTCGGAACGCGGTATTCGAGACCGTGTTGGTCTTCAGCGGGCGCGAGCGCAGCCGGACATTCGGGTAGAAATAGCAATTGTCGGCGTGGAAGAGCGCGCGATCGGTCACCGGTCCGGAAAGGTCGGCCGAGAAGCCGCAGCGCGCGGCGAAGACCGCGTCCACCGCCTCGATCCGTCCGTCGTCGTCGAAGCCGATCTTGTAATCGACATGGAAGTCGTGGCGCTTGCCGGTTGCCGTCATGTCGTCGTCGCGGTCGGGGCGCACCTTGACCGCACGACGGAATTTCCTGGCGGCCACCGCAGCCACCGCTGCGAAGAGGTTTGCCTGCGTCTCCTTGCCGCCGAAGCCGCCGCCCATGCGGCGGACATTGACGGTTACCGCATTCGAGGGCACCCCCAGCACATGGGCCACCATGAGCTGGGTCTCGCTCGGATGCTGGGTCGAGGAGAAGACCGTGACTTCATCGTCCTCGCCGGGAATGGCGAAGGAGATCTGGCCTTCGAGATAGAAATGATCCTGGCCGCCGATGCGCATCTCGCCCGAAACGATGTTCTTAGCCCTGGCGAAGCCGGCATCGATATCGCCGCGTTCGAGCTTCAGGGGATCGATCACCAGCGGATAATTCGCGGCGGCCGCCTCGAGGACATCCGTCACATGCGGCAGATCGCGATAGGCGATCTTCGCCTTCGCCGCCGCGCGGCGGGCGGCCTCGCGCGAGGTGGCGATGACCGCGAAGATCGGCTGGCCGTGGAACTCGACCTTGTCGGTCGCAAAGACCGGATCGTCATGCTTGTGCGCCGGGCTGATGTCGTTCTCGCCGGGTATGTCCACCGCCGTGAGTACACCCACGACACCAGGAGTGTCACGCACCGCCTCGAAGTCCATCGACAGGATTTCTGCATGCGCGCGTTGCGACAGCCCCAGATAGCCGTGGAGCGTACCGGAAGGCTCCGGAATATCGTCTATGTATTCGGCCGTTCCGGAAACGTGTTTGTGGCCGGATTCGTGGCGTTCCTTGTCGTGTACGCCGCCGCGGACGCGATCGAGTGGCTGCATCACATTCATGGGTCCACCTCCTCTAGATCGCCACCGCAACGGTGCGGTCGATCCGGACATTGCGCGTTTCCTGCGTTTCCAGATGGAAGCGCCGCAGGAGGTTCCTGGCGACGAGCATCCGATATTCAGAAGAGGCGCGCCAGTCGGTGAGCGGCGTGAAGTCCTGCTCGTAGGCCGCGAGGCCAGCCTCGATCGCAGCGTCGTTCCACTGCGCGCCCTTGAGAACGGCTTCCACATTCGACGCACGCTTCGGCGTGCCCGCCATACCTCCGAAGGCGATGGCCACGTCGGCAACCCTGCCGTCGCCGTCGAGCTTCACGCGGAACGCGCCGCAGACTGCGGAAATGTCCTCGTCGAAGCGTTTCGAAATCTTGTAGACCGCGAAGCGGTCGGCCTTGCCCGGAAAAGGAATCCGGACGGACTCGAGGAATTCGCCGGGTTGGCGATCCTGTGTGCCGTATTCGATGAAGAACGCTTCCAGCGGCAGCGTGCGGCGGCTTGTTCCCTTGCGCAGGGTCACCGAAGCGCCAAGTGCGATCAGCGCAGGCGGCGTGTCGCCGATCGGCGAACCGTTGGCGATATTGCCGCCGACCGTGCCCATATTGCGCACCTGCTCGCCGCCGATGCGGTCCCAGAGTTCGCGCAATTGCGGGAAGTGCCGGGCGATGACCGGATAAGCTTCCGTGTAGCTTACGCCGGCAGCAAGGGTGACCCCATCGGCGTCGACGGAAATCCGCCGCAGCTCTTCAAGATGCGAGAGATGCACGACCGGCGCGATGTCGCGCATGAATTTCGTGACCCAGAGACCGACATCGGTCGAACCGGCGACGATCGTCGCCTTGGGGTTTGCCTCGATAACCGCAGCGAAATCGTCCAGCGAGGCCGGCAGCACGATGCGCTCGTCTTCGCCGCCGATCTCGACGCGGCGGCCGTCCCGTAGCGCCTCCAGCTGTCGCGTGATCTCCTCGCGCTCGACAATCAGCGGGTCTTTGCCGAGCTCACCGACCGATGCGACCGCCTCCGCCGCGCGGATGATCGCGGCATAGCCGGTGCAGCGACAGAGATTGCCCTGCAGCGCTTTCTCGATTTCCTGAACGCTCGGCTTTGCATTCGCCATCCAGAGACCGTAGAGCGACATTACGAAACCGGGTGTGCAGAAACCGCATTGCGAAGCGTGGGTGTCGACCATCGCCTGCTGCACGGGATGCAGCGGCCCGTTCGGCTGCGCAAGCGCCTCCACCGTTACCACATGGCAGCCGTCGAGGGACGCGACGAAGCGGATGCAGGCGTTGACGGATTCGTATTTGAGCTTGCCGTCGAGAAGCCTGCCGACGAGTACGGTGCAGGCGCCGCAGTCGCCTTCCGCGCAGCCTTCCTTTGTCCCGCGCAGCTTGCGGTCGATGCGCAGGAAGTCCAGCAGCGTTTGCACCGGCGAGACATCGGCAAGCTCGACGGACCGGTCATTCAAAAGGAAGCGGATGGTATTGCGGATTTCGGTCGTCATTGCCGTCAGCTCCCGCGATAGGTGGAATAGCCGTAGGGCGAAAGCAGCAGAGGCACGTGATAATGCGTGGCGCGATCGGCGATCCCGAAGCGTATCGGGATCACGTCGAGAAACGGGTGCGCGCCGCGCTCGGCCGCGGGGCCCAGATATTCGCCGGCATGAAAGTGCAGTTCGTAGGCTCCGGTTTCCATCGTGGAGCCGCTGAGAAGCGGCGCATCGCAGCGCCCGTCATCGTTGGTGCGGGTCGAAGAGAGAAGCTCCGTCCGTTCGCCTTCGATCCGGTAGAGATCGATGCGCAGGTTGCCTGCCGGTTTCCCGCTCGCCGTGTCAAGCACGTGGGTCGTCAGACGCCCGGGCGTTCCGTCTTGAACTTCCATTCTGTCGCTCCTCCGAAATTCAGCATCGAGGATAGAGTATCCGAGGCGCGGGCGCCCTTGTGTAGCGGGCTCAACCTTCGAGACTTTCAAATTTTTCGGGGGGAATGACAGAGCGGGATTCTCGCTACGAATTGGACGACGAGACAATCTCTGGAGGAGCTGCTGCTATGAGATATCCCCGCGATCTCCTGGGCCATGGTCCGAACCCGCGTATCGCCTGGCCCGAGGGCGCCCGGATCGCCGTGCAATTCGTGATCAATTACGAGGAGGGCGGAGAGAACTGCGTGCTTCACGGCGACGCGGCTTCGGAGGCCTTTCTCTCGGAAATCGTCGGCGCTCAGGCCTGGCCCGCCCAGCGCCACTGGAACATGGAGTCGATCTACGAATACGGCGCGCGCGCCGGTTTCTGGCGGCTGCACCGGTTGTTCACCGAGCGGCAAATACCAGCCACGGTCTACGGCGTCGCCACGGCCCTCAAGCGATCGCCTGCCCAGGTGGCTGCCATGCAGGACGCCGGCTGGGAGATCGCCTCCCACGGCCTCAGATGGATCGAACACAAGGATTTCGACGCCGAGCGCGAGCGCGCCGAGATCGCCGAGGCGATCCGCCTTCACACGATCGTAACGGGCGAACGGCCGACCGGCTGGTATACCGGCCGCTGCTCCGTGAACACGCTCGACCTCGTGACAGAGGCGGGTGGCTTCGACTACGTCTCCGACGCCTATGCGGACGACCTGCCCTATTGGCATGAACATGCCGGCCGGCACCAGCTCGTCATCCCTTACACTCTCGACGCCAACGACATGCGCTTCGCGACCCCGCAAGGCTTCAACAGCGGCGACCAGTTCTTCAGCTATCTGAAGGACAGTTTCGACGTTCTCTATGCCGAAGGCGTCGCGGGGTCTCCGAAGATGATGAGCATCGGTCTGCACTGCCGTCTCGTCGGGCGACCCGGCAGGGCCGCCGCCCTGGCGCGATTCCTCGACTATGTGAAGAGCCACGACAGGGTCTGGCTCGCCCGCCGCGTCGACATTGCCCGCTACTGGGCAGAGACCTATCCGTTTCAACCGAACGAAGACCGGCCGTCGCGACTGTCGAAGGATGACTTCATTGGTCGCTTCGGAGGGGTATTCGAGCACTCCGACTGGATCGCCAGACGCGCCTTTGCGGGTGAGCTCGGCCCGGTCAACGACACGGCGACGGGACTGCACGCGGCACTCTGCGCGGTTTTCCGCGAGGCAAGCGCGGAGGAAAGGCTTGCCGTCCTCAATGCCCATCCCGACCTGGCCGGCAAGCTCGCCCAGGCGAAGCGCCTGACCGAGAGCTCGACCTCGGAACAAGCCTCGGCCGGCCTCGACGCGCTGACGGATGGGGAGCGCGAGCGTTTTACGAGGCTCAACGATGCCTATGTCGAGAAGTTCGGCTTTCCCTTCATCATGGCCGTAAAGGGGCGCAGCAAGGACGAAATCCTCGCCGCCTTCGCGAGCCGCATCGGCAACGAACGCGACGCCGAATTCGACACGGCCTGCCGCCAAGTGGAGCGGATCGCGCTGTTGCGGCTGCGCGACGTGCTGCCGGACTAAGTCGGGACCATGACACGTGCCGACGAAGTCCTCCCCGGCTTTGCAGCGGGGAGGATCAACCTCGCTTCTGCGGGCCTTGGCGCACGGGCGCTCCTTGCGACGGACGAATTCTTCGGCCCGCCGGAGCGCATGCTCAAGGACGAGCCGGCCGTATTCCACTCCGGACTCTATGACGACCACGGCAAATGGATGGACGGCTGGGAAACCCGCCGCCGCCGCGGTGCCGGCCACGACTACGCGATCATCGCGCTCGCCGCAAAAGGGCGGATTGCCGGCTTCGACGTCGACACGTCGCACTTCACCGGCAATTATCCGAGCGCCTGCTCAATAGAAGCGTGTCATTCGGCGGAGGGCCCGGACGAGGCGACCGAGTGGGTTCAGTTGCTGCCGATCAGCGACCTCGGCCCGAACGCGCATCACTTCTTCGCTGCGCAATCCGACGCGGTCTACAGCCACGTCCGGCTGCGCATCTACCCGGACGGCGGCGTCGCCCGGCTGCGGGTCTACGGCACTCCGGCACTCGACCTCAAGGCTGCGGCGAACGATACGATCGATCTCGCCTCCTGCCTGTCCGGTGGCCGGGTCGTCGCCTTCTCCAACGGACATTACGGCCACGAGCGGCTCATTGCGCCCGGCCGCGGTGCGAATATGGGCGACGGTTGGGAAACGCGCAGACGGCGCGAGCCGGGCTACGACTGGATCATCGTCAAGCTTGCCGCACGCGGCCACGTCGAGCGGATCGTCGTCGACACGGCGCACTTCAAGGGCAACTACCCGGATGCCTGCTCGCTGCAGGCGGCTGATCTCACAGGCGTTGCTGCCGGGTGCGACATGCTCGCTGCCTCCTCTGCGATGTTCTGGAACGAGCTTCTGCCGCACCGGAAGCTTTCCGCCGACAGTATCCATGAGTACGGGGCCGATATGCTGCGTTTTGCCGATCCGGTCACGCATGTGCGCCTGAACATCTACCCGGACGGCGGCGTCAGCCGGCTGCGCATCTACGGCCGGATCGCCGAGGAGAAGCGCGGGTAGGTCTCTCGGCGCGCCGAACGACTGCCGAAATGACGGTCCAACTCCTCGATTCTGCTTCTCCGTAACCCCCAAAGGGTCCTGGTGCCGGCGATCCGACGGTCGTCGGCGCCTTTGGCCGGGCGGCGGCCCGGCCAAAGGCATACCGCGCGCAACTGTTCCGTCACTCGGCGAAGAAAGCGAAGCGGACGATGAACAGTGCCGCGACAAGCTGGGTCGCCGGGTGGATGACGTTCCACTTGCCGGTGCAGACCTTCAGGACGACATAGCTGACGAAGCCGAAGGCGAGACCGTTGGCGATCGAATAGGTGAACGGCATGGCGATCGCCGTCAGGGCGGCAGGCGCCGCTTCAGTCAGGTCGTCCCATTCGATCTCCGTGAGCTCGCGCATCATCAGGCCGGCGACGTAAAGCAGTGCCGGCGCGGTCGCATAGGACGGGACGGCGGCAGCAAGCGGCGAGATGAAGAGTGCAGCGAGGAACAGCACCGAGATCGTCAGCGCCGTGAGACCGGTGCGCCCTCCCGCCTGCACGCCCGAGGCGCTTTCGACATAGGCGGTCGTGCTGCTGGTGCCCATCAGCGAGCCGGCGACGATGGCCGAGCTGTCGGCAAGCAGTGCACGCCCGAGACGGCTGGGCTTGCCCTCGCCCACCAGTTTCGCACGCTTGGCGACACCGATCAGCGTCCCGGTCGCGTCGAAGACCTCGACGAGCACGAAGACGAGAATGACATGGACGAGACCGCCATGCAGGGCGCCCATGATGTCGAGCTGGAGGAAGGTCGGCGCAATGCTCGGAGGCGCAGAGACGATGCCCTGGAATTCCGACACGCCGAGGAACATCGACAGGACCGTCACCACTAGGATGCCGATGAGGATGGATCCGCGGACATTGAGTGCGTCGAGGACGGCGATGACGAAGAATCCGAGGATCGCGAGCAGCGGTCCGGTCTGCTTGAGATCGCCGAGGCCGACCAGCGTCGCCGGGTTGTCGACGACGATGCCGGCGTTTTTCAGGGCGATGATGCCCAGGAACAGGCCGATACCGGTCGCGATCGCGCTGCGCAGCGAGTGCGGTATGCCCGCAATCAGCCAGCTTCGGACCCCCGTGACCGTCAGGAGCAGGAAGATGATGCCGGAGATGAAGACGGCGCCGAGTGCCTGCTGCCAGGTGAAGCCGAGGGCGGCCACGACTGTGAAGGCGAAGAATGCGTTGAGGCCCATGCCGGGCGCCATGCCGATCGGCCAATTGGCGACGAGCGCCATGACGGCCGAGCCGAGGGCGGCGGCAAGACAGGTCGCGACGAAGATCGCGTTGCGGTCCATACCCGTGGTCGACAGGATGTCAGGATTGACGAAGATGATGTAGGACATCGTAAGGAACGTCGTGACGCCGGCGATCACTTCCGTGCGGACGGTCGTGCCGTGCTCCTTAAGCTTGAAGAGTCGTTCAAACATTTTTCCTCCCTTGGCAGACGTCATCTCGACGCAGCCGAACGACAGAGACCGGGTGTGTTGCTCCTCCAAGAGCCCGGCCGTTGCATGTTGATCGCGCCCCGCTTTTCTTCGGGTATGATCCAGGCCGTGCGGCCTCGCCGGATGGGATGCCATCGCAAGCACCCGATTGTGCGTTTTCGCGCGCATGATCGCTAGCCACCGATTTCGACGCCGGATGCGAAAGACTTTCAAGTTTTCCAGAGCATTCCCTCGGGCACCGGGGATGCTAGATCCGGGTATCGGACGCCGTCCAGGTACCGTCGCCGTCGCGGACGAGCATCGGCGTCGCGAAGACGCCGACAGTCCGATCCGGCCATTGCGGAGAGAGATCGGCGAGCGGCCGGCGCCACCGTTCCGACTGCAGCATGGCGGCACCGATCGCGACCGGCTCGACGCCGCAGGCCGCCATCAGCGACAGGCCGGCAAGGATCGAGGCTCCGCTCGATATCACATCGTCGATCAGCACGACGCGCCGACCCTGCAACAGCGGCAGCATGCGGGGATCGAGATAGAGCCGCTTTTTCTGACCGGGCGTCGTGATGGACGACAGGGGAACGGAGAGATCGTCGGCGTACCAGAACTTTCGCGAGGTTCCGAGCGGCACATAGCGCTTGTGGCCGAGCTTGCGGGCAACGGCTGCGGCGAGCGTCAGGCCGAGTGTCGGAAGACCCGCGACCATTTCCGGTCGGAAGGGCGCCAGTCGGGCGGCCAGTTCCTCCGCGAGCGCGTCCTCCACCTCGAAGCTCGCCTGATTGATGATCAGCGAGGCCAGCGCGTGCCTGTCGTCCGCAAGCGGCCGGATCGGCAGGAGGATCTGGCGTCCGTCCGCGAGAGTGGCTGGATATGAGGTGCGGAAGCCGCCGTCCCCGGCAAGGCTACCGGGCGGAAAGACCTCCTGCCAGTAATCGTGCGGCTCAATCGCCTTCGTTTGCGTCATACCAAGCGTCCATTCGGCTGAGTAAAAGGTTCTGATCCCCGAGTTTTTCGTCTATACCGATTGCCGCTTCGATCAAACCGAAAGGGCACACCCGAGCGGCCAAAGCTGGGGAATTCAGGCCCTTTCCAGACTGCTCAAGGAATGCCTGCCGATGCGCGTGCCCCCCGGGATTGCCGACGATCTCAACTTTCTCACGGCCATTCGCCGCGACCTGCACGCTTATCCCGAACTCGGCTTCGAGGAAGAGCGGACGAGCGATCTTGTAGCGAAGCTCCTCGGAGAAGCAGGCCTCAAGGTCCATCGCGGCCTCGGCAAGACAGGCGTCGTAGGCACGCTGCAGGTCGGCAACGGCACGCGCGCGATCGGCCTGCGCGCCGACATGGATGCGCTCGCCATGCCGGAACTCGCCGATCGGCCCTACAAATCCACCGTAGCGGGGAAGATGCATGCCTGCGGCCATGACGGCCATACGACGATGCTGCTCGGCGCGGCGCGCCACCTTGCGGCGACGCGCAACTTCTCCGGCACGGTCCATTTTATCTTCCAGCCCGCCGAGGAAGGCCGCGGCGGCGCCAGGCGCATGGTGGAGGACGGGCTGTTCGGCCTTTTCCCTTGCGACGCGGTCTACGGTCTGCACAACATGCCGGGCCTTGCAGTGGACGAGATGGCCGTCGTGGCGGGACCGCAGCTTGCCTCCTCGGACAGCTGGCGCATCACCTTCCGCGGCGTCGGGACGCACGGCGCAAAGCCGCATCTCGGCCGCGATCCGATCACGGCGGCAGGGACGTTCCTTGCTTCCCTGCAAACCGTGGTCGGCCGCGTCGTCGACCCGCTGCAGCCGGCGGTCGTCAGCGCCTGCGCCCTGCAAGCAGGCGATCCCAAAGCGCTGAACGTCATCCCCGACACGGTCGAGATCGGCGGCACGGCGCGAGCCTATACGCCGCATGTGCGCGATCAGCTGGAAGAAGAGATCGGCCGCTTGGCGAAAGGGACCGCGGCGATGTACGGCATCGAGGCCGATTATCGTTTCGAGCGGCGTATCCCCCCGGTCGTCAACGATGCGGACGCGACGGCACGCGCCCTTTCGGCAGCCCGGTCCGTCGTCGGCGAGAAGGCGCTGACCAGCTTCCCGCCCTCGACCGCCGGTGACGACTTCGCCTTCTTTGCGCTGGAGGCGCCTGGCTGCTATGTCTGGCTCGGCAATGGCCCCGCCGTCGACGGCGCGCTGCACCATAACAGCGCCTACGACTTCAACGACGCGGCGATCGGTCCCGGCGCTGCCTTCTGGACCGCACTGGTGGAACAGGAGCTCAAGGCCTGAAGAGCGTCAGAACGTCTCCAGGACCGGGCTTTCCAGCAGCTTGCCGGTCGATACGTCGGCAATGCCGCGATCCGTCTGGTGCGGCCCGGCATTGCAGGCGAGCGTCGCCCCGAAGCAGGCCTTGAACACGAGATAGGGAGGCTGCCACTCTACGATGCGGCCGGCAGCCTCGCGAATGGCCGCAAACCCTGCTGCGACCTCGGCAAGCGGCGCATCGGAGACAAGTCCGCAAAGCGGCAGCGGCAGCAGCGCCTCGATCTCCCCTTCGGCAACGACCGCCATTCCGCCGCCGGCGTCAATCACCGCATTGGCGGCTATCGTCATGTCGCGGGGGTTGCCGCCGAAGACCGTGAGATTGTGGCTGTCATGCGAAACGGTCGTCGCAAAGGCGCCGCGCCACGTGCCCCAGCCTTCAAGCAGACCGACCCGTGGACGGCTGTCGGCGCGGCCATGCCGATGGGCGACGGCAATCAGCGTCGTGCCGTCAGGCGGCACCAGATGTCCGCCCGCAACCTCGGCACTCGCCTCGCCCCATCGGGTGAAGCGCGGCCGGTCGATCGTTACGACGCGTGCCGTGCTGCCGGAAGCAGCGATGCGGAAGTCGTCCTCTGCCAGTCGTTCGATCTTCATCGTGTTTTGCAAAGGCGAGACATCGGCCGCGACGGGCGTCTGAAGCATCTCGCCGCCGCTCGCCACCAGTCTGCCGTTCGCCAGCACATGACGCGCGCGGAAACCCTTGATGTCCTCGAACAGGACGATGTCGGCACGGCGGCCCGGTGCGATCAGGCCGAGATCGGCCCTTCCCAGCCGCCGGGCGGCATTGAGGGTTGCCGCCTGCAGCGCCCACTCGGCCTTCAGTCCGTAGCGGACGAGGCGGCGGACCACGTCGTCGAGGCCGCCGTCGCGGTGAAGGTCGTCCGGGAACACGTCGTCGGTACAAAGCGTGACCGTCTGCGGCAGATGCCCGAGAGCCCGGAGCGCCGTCACGAACTCGGGAAGAAGATGATCGTGCGAGCCGCGCAGCTCGATGGTCAGTCCCGCGCGAAGTTTGGCAATGAGGTCCTCACCCGAGACGAGCTCGTGATCGGAGCTGACGCCGGCCGTCACGAAGGCTTGCAGATCGGCTCCCGCCAGGCCGCGCGCATGCCCGCTGACGGGTTTGCCCGCCTTCAGTCCCGCCTGGACGATCGCAGTCATGCGCGGATCGCCGTCGATGACGCCGCGCATGTTCATGACCTCGGCAATCCCACCGATCTCCGGCCAGGACAGAATATCCGCGACGGCAGCGGCGTCGAAATCCGCGCCGGCGACCTCCAGACCGGGAGCGGAGGGTACACAGGACGGCGCCAGCACAACGGCGCGCAAGGGCAGACCACCCATTGCGTCGACGGCCCAACGCACACCGGCAATTCCGCTTACGTTGCCGAATTCATGCGGGTCCCAGACCACAGTCGTCACGCCGCGCGGCACCACGGCGGCAGCGTAGACCGCGGGCGTCACCATCGAGCTTTCGACGTGCATATGCGTGTCGATAAGGCCGGGCGAAAGATAGGTTCCCGACGCATCGATCAGCGTGTCTGCGTCGCTGCGCGACCCGGGCGCATGCACGCTCGCGATCAGGGCGCCGATGATCCCCACATCCGCTGCGCGGCATTCGCCAGTCACCACATCCACGACGGTAGCGCCCGCCACGAGCACGTCGAAGGACGCATCGCCACGTGCGGCGGCAGCGGCGCGCGCCCGCAAGCCGGCGTCATTGAGGTCGGCGGGTTGCTCCAGCGCAGTCATCTGGCGGCTTCCTTCGCGAGCGCATCGAGCAGACGCCGACGGGCATTCTCCGGATCGACATCCACCGCATAATGGGCATTGAACGTCGCCTGGCTCGCCCGGGTTTCAACTACGGTCCGCCCGCGCGTCAGGGTACCGGCAAGCTCGACATCGATGCGCGCAGGGTGAAACGACACTGCGTTTCCATCGACCAGTGCGACGGCCGCACAGGGATCGTAGATCGCCATGCCGGCCCGTCCGCGGCTCGTGCCGATCGCGATGTAGCCGGCGAGAAGATCGGCAAGCAGCGGTGCCATAGCGCCACCTGCGGCGCGTATGGGCTCCACATCCCCCGGATAGGCGACGACTTTCCGGCAGAGTTCGAGATCGACCATCCTCAGTGGCAGGCCGTGGGCAAGCACGATAGCGAGCGCTTCCGGATCGGCAAAGGCGTTGAACTCTGCGGATGCCGTATGATTGCCGCTGGAAACGCCGCCGCCCATCCAGGTGAGTTCGTCGATCCGGCCGGCAAGGTCGGGACGCGCCAGGGTAATCGCCGCGATATTGGTCAGCGGACCGAGCGCCAGTATACGACGGGGGCCGTCGCTCTCCTCCAGCCAGCGGCAGAGCGCAAGGAAAGCGTCGCTGTCCCGCAGGGCGGGTGCATCGGGGAGGCTCAGCCCCGCCGTCGGCATGCCTGTCTGCCCGAGAATGCGCTCCGCCGTCTCGAGCTTTCCGAGCACGGGGAGCGCCCGTCCCTGATGGATCGGAAAGGTCCACCCGAAGGCTCGCGCCGCGGCGGCGGCGTTGCGCTTCACCTGTCCGAGCGGCACATTGCCGAAGACCAGCGAGACGCCGTCAATGGCCTCATTGGCGTGAAGGACGACGAGCATCGCGCCGATGTCGTCGAAGCCCATATCCGTGTCGATCCAGATGCCCATGGCGGATCAATTGAACCTTTCCAGCTTCGCGGCCCTTTCGACCGGCAGATCGAAGGCGAGCGTGGTGCCGGCGGCGTGTGCCGGTACGGCCGCATCGACTTCGGCCTTGACGGCGCCGAGCGGCGTATCGAGCAGGTATTCGCGCGTGCTGCCGGAAAAAGAGGCCCCGCGCACGGTGCCCTGGAAAGGACCTGACCCCAGGGTCACCATGCGCGGACGCCAAGCCAGCCCCGCCGCATCATGCGGCAAAGACCCGGCAAGCTCGATCGGGCCGTTTCCGGCGCGAAGTTTGCCGCTTTCCACGGCAAAGATGTTCTCGAAGCCGACGAAATCGGCCACGAAGGCGGAAGCCGGCCGGTTATAAATCTCCTCGGGCGTGCCAATCTGCTCGATCGCACCGTTCAGCATGACGACGATGCGGTCGGCCAGTGACAGCGCCTCGCCCTGATCATGGGTGACGAAGATCATCGTGACACCGGTTTCCCTCTGAACCCGCTGCAACTCCGTGCGCATCTCGAGCCTCAGCCGCGCGTCCAGATTCGAAAGCGGTTCATCGAGAAGGAGCACCTTCGGCTCCATCACCATGCTGCGCGCAAGTGCCACGCGCTGCTGCTGGCCGCCGGAAAGCTCTGCCGGCTTCCGGTCGGCAAAGCTCGTCAGCCCTACGGATTTCAGGCCGGCACTTACCCGGTTTTCGAGATCCGCTCCGGAGAGACCCTTCAGTCGCAAACCGAAGGCGACATTCTCGAAGACGGTAAGATGCGGGAAAAGCGCATAGGACTGGAAGACCAGACCGACGGATCGCCTGTTCGCAGCGACGCGGGTGATGTCGGCACCGTCCAGGCCGATACGGCCCGATTGCGGCTTCAGCAGGCCGGCGATGGATCGCATCGTCGTCGTCTTGCCGCAGCCCGAAGGCCCGAGAAACGCGACCAGCTCGCCTTTCCGGATCGATAGGTCGAGATCCTTCACCGCGACGGTGTCGCCATAGGCGAGCGTCAGTTTTTCGAGGCTGAGGAAGGCGGGATCAGACATAGCGGGAAAATCCTAGGAAACGCTCGGCGAGGAAGACGATGCCGATGGACAAGAAGGCAAGCAGCGCCGACAGCGCCGCGACCGAGGGGTCATAGGTGATCTCCATATAGGAGAGCATGTCGATCGGCAGCGTGCGTACGCCGGGGCCGGAAAGGAAAAGCGAAACCGGCACCTGATTGAAACTGGTGACGAAGCCGAGAATGAAGGCGGCGAGAATGCCGCTGCGGATATTCGGCATGACCACCCGGAAAAAGGCGCCGGCACGCGAGGAACCGAGCAGCACCGCGGCCTCCTCGATATCGGAGCGCAGATTGTTGAGGCTCGCCGAGACGACGCGCACCGCATAGGGCAACACGAGCGCCGTGTGAGCGAGGAAGAGCGCGAGCGTGATGTTGAAGCCGAACGGAACGACGAGATAGCGCAGCAGCGCCAGGCCGACAATGATGCCGGGCACGATGATCGGCAGGGCGACCACCGTGCGAACCGTTTCGCCGAAGGGCAGCCGGTAGCGCGAAAGCGCGTAGGATGCCGGGATCCCTAGGATGAGTGCTGTGGCCGTCCCGCCGATGGCAAGCAGCATCGACATGGCGAAGCTCTCTCGGAAACTCTCGACCGCGAAAACCTTCGCGACCCACTTCAGCGACAGGCCTTGCGGCGGAAAGGCAAGCGTTTCGCCCCCGGACAGGGATGCCGCGACGATGATGAAGAAGGGGCCGATCAGAAAAGCGGTGACGAGAACGAGCACCGCTGCCGGGAAGAGACGGGAATTCATCGCTTGCTCCTCGCGGTGGCGAGCCGCTTCAAGAGAAGGTTGGCTGCGAAGCTCATGACGATCAGAATGAAGGCGATGACGCTTGCAGAGACGAAATCATTGGCAACGGTCACGCGTTGATAAAGCAGCGTCTCCAGCATCAGGACCTTGGAGCCTCCGAGGATCGCCGGCGTGATATAGGCCGTCAGGGAGCCGGTGAAGACGAGCGTTCCGCCGATGACCAGACCTTCCTTCGTGAGCGGCAGAATGACCTTCCAGAAGACTTGGAACCAGTTGGCGCCGAGTACCCGCGCGGCGGGGATCGCATCCTTCGGCATGTTTTCGAGCGCGCTGATCAGCGCCAGGATCATCAGCGGCAGGAAAAGTTGCAGAAGCCCGACGAAGACCGCCGTCTCCGTGAAGAGGAAGCGCACCGGTTCGTCCGTAAGGCCGACGCTCGTCAGTGCCTGATTGACGATCCCGGTCCTCCCCAGAATGACGATCCAGGCATAGGTGCGCGCGACCGGCGATATCATCAGCGGCAGCACCACGAGACCGATCATCCGGCCCTTGCCTTTCGGCGGCAGGTTGACGATCGCAAAGGCTGCGGCATAGCCGATGACGGCAGCGACCACGGTTACCGTCGCGCCGAGCCTCAGCGTGCGCAGGAACACCGTCCGATTAAGCGGATCGGAAAGGAAGCCGGTATAGGCGGATACGGACCAGCCATCAGCATTGCGGAAGCCTTCGGCGAGCAGGATGACAACCGGCGCCAGAAAGACGACGGCGGCGAATACGGCCGCCGGCAAGGCTAGCGCCAGCGCCTCGGCCCGGTTGTGGAACATCTCGAAACCTTTCCGCGGGAATGCCGCAGTTGAAAAGGGGCGCGACGCCAACAGGTCAGGCGTCACGCAAGGACAGGACCTCGGACTTACTGACCAACCTTGGCGTTCCACTCGGACAGCCAGACGTCCCGGTTGTCGAGTGCCACTGCCGACGGGATGAGCTTCAGGTTCTTGACCGTTTCTTCCCCGTAGGTCAGATTCTCAGCGATCTCCGGCGAAACCTTCACTTCCTTGTTGGCCGGGCTGTCGACGAGCTTTTCGGCGAGCGCCGTCTGAATTTCCGTCGACAACCAGAAGTCCATGAACTGAAGTGCCAGATCCTGGTTCTTGGAGCCCTTGGTCAGGACCATGACGTTCATGCCGCCGGTCTGACCTTCCTTCGGAGTCGCCCACTTGATCGGCAGGTCCATCTTGGTGAAGCCTTCCCAGGAGAACCGGCCGATGGGCGCCGCCCAGATTTCCTCCTGCTGCATCAACTGCACGAGCTGCGAGGATTTGACGTAGAACGTGACGATATCGTCCTTCTTCTCGCCAACGGCCGCAATCGCCGCCTTGAGGTCCGGCGTATTCTGGCCCAGCGCTTCACCGATCATGTATAGCGTCGGCGGCCCCTGGTTGGTCGTTACGTTCGGGAGTGCCACGTGGCCGGCGAGTTTGTCGCCGAGCAAGTCGGCCCAGGACGTGACTTCCACCTTGTCGGATCGATAGACGATCGAGGTGGCGTAGAAGGTGTAGCCGATGCTCATGCCGTCGCCGTTCGGGTCCTTGGCGACGTCGTAGAGCTTGTCGAAATTGCCAAGCTTCGATGTATCGATCTTGTCGATCAGGCCGGAGCGTGTAGCGGAAAGCGCATCCGCCATGGAAACGACCGCCATGTCCACGACCGGATTCGCCTTGTTGGCTTCCATCTTGGCAAGGCGTTCGACGCTGTTGCCCGTTTCGACGACGAGCTTGCAGCCGCACTTGGCCTCGAAGGGATCATAGACCAGTTCCTTGAACGCGTCCTGGGCGAAGCCGTAGACGGAGATGGTCAGGGTCTTCTCCTGAGCGGACGCGGCATGGGCGCCGATCAGGAGGAGCGCGCTCGAGGCGAGCAGGATTTTGTTCATGGCTGCGGTTCTCCTTCGCTGACAAGTGGTGGCGTCGCCGAGGACTGGCGAACGACGAGCTGCATGGGCACTTTCGATATGGTGGCGGCGACGGGCGCGCCGTCGGATGGAGATCCAGTTTCGCGGGAACCGATCGCCTGCACCAGCGCCTCGACGGCGAGCGTCGCGATACGCTCCATATCCATCCGGATCGTGGTCAGCGCCGGCGTCACCACCGGCGACCAGATCAGGTCGTCGAACCCGGTGACGCTCGCCTGCTCGGGGACATGGATGCCGGCGCGTTGCAGCTCCGTGAGCGCGCGCAGCGCATGAAGGTCGGAGACGGCCGCAAAGGCCGTTACCCCTTCCGCCACCTTGCGGGCGAGCCCGAGCGAGCAGCCCTTGCCGTGTATCTGCTCCAGTCGTTCGATCCACAGCGTCTCCGTTTGCACGCCTTCGCGCGCGCCCGAGCGAAGGCCGCCGACGCGATCGTTCTGCACGTTTGACGCAGGGTTGTTGCCGATGATCAGCAGGCGCCTGTGGCCGAGGCCGACCAGATGCTCGGCGATCTGCCTTCCGCCATCCCAATGGTCCGCCGCCACGGTGTTTCCAGGCGTCGACGGCGTGTCCACGACTGCGACCGGGCAACCGACGTCGGCAATCCGGGTGCCGCGACGCGGCACGATGACCATGCCGTCGACGCCCCGCTCTATGAGCCGTTCGATCGCCCTCGTCTGCACGGTGACGTCGCCGCGGGAATCGGCGATCAGGACGCCGTAGCCGGCCGAAGATGCCGCATACTCGATTGCCTGGGCGATCTGGGGAAAGAGCGGATTGCTGATATCGGGCAGAACCAGTCCAATGACGGCGCTCCTGCCGGTCCTGAGCGCCCTTCCAGCCTGGCTGGGCACGTATCCGATCTCGGCCGCGATCGAGCGGATTCTCTCGGCAAGTTCCGCGGAAACGCGCCCCTTGCCGGAGAGCGCATTGGAGACCGTCGCCGCGGAGACGCCAAGAGTGGTGGCGATCCTCGTCAGTTTGGGTCCGGAACGTGCCAAGGCCTTGTCCTCCGCCGCAACGGATGATTAAACGATTAAGCAGCGATACATCAGCCGTTCGTGCCTGTCGAATCTTTTTTGCCGCAGATCTGAGGCGAGCCCACAGAGATCACCCATCCGTGGGTGCGGAAACGGCTCAGCACCCGGGCGCCGCCCTCAACGCGCGACGAAGAGCAGGTCGAAGCCCCTGAGTTCGCCTCTGGAGACCGATTTGCGGATCGCTCTCAAGAGCGCCGACGGGTTCTCCAATCGGAAGCCGCGCATGCTTCGGACAAGGCGGAAGGTCGCCGCCGCAGTCCTGATCAAGCGCAGGACGGCGGGTCCGGAGAGCGACGCCGCCAGGATCTGCGGGTGTACGGCGAGAAGCACGCCCGCGGTCCTCTTCCGGTCGATCGCCCGAAACTGCTCGAGAACTTTGTATTCGTAACCCTCGATATCGATCTTGAAGCAGAGCCGGTCGGTCCTTGCCATCGCCTGAAGCTCAGGAATGGTGATCGTCTTTGCCTCGATCGACATGCCGGTGTCGTCGGCGATGAGCGCCGACGTTTCCGAACTCCCGAAACCGCCGCCCACCGAATTGAGAACGAGACATTCGTCCTGCGAAAGGGCGGCGTTGACCAGTTCGACCTCACCGGTGTTGGCGCTTTTCATCTCTGCGAGAATGCCGAAACAGACCGGATCAGGTTCGACGACAATAACGTTGTCGGCAGTCTGGGCCGCCCAATAGGGCGTGACCCCGATCCAGCCGCCTATATCGATATAGGTCGTGCTGCCGTCGACGAAGCGCGCGAGGTTGCGAAAAGTTCCGGGCTCCCACTGACCGGCCTGCAAACGGCAAAAGAAGCGCGCCTTTTCCGGCTTGTCTGGGAAATAAACGGTTCTCTGGAAATAGGTTATGGCGCGCATCGCGCTTCTCTAGAGCATTTTCCAGCGAAGTGGAAACCGGTTCGCGTGAAGAAAATGCGGTAAATGAGAACGGGACCACCGTTCCGATCCATCGGGGCGAAAAGGCTCTCTACAGCGCCGCGCCCCTTATCAGACGCGCAAAGGTCGCAGCAGCGCGTTGATCTGCTGCATTGCCCTTCAACCGATTACGATCAAAGGAAACATGCAGCAGCACATGATCTCATAATCGGGACCGTTTTCCGGGAGGAAGTCGCGGGACTGAGAAATGGGCGGATGAGGCTCAGGCCTCTGCCCTCTGGGCGCGGCTGCGCGCCTCCGTCAACTCGGAAGTCGTCTGGCTGAGGCGGTCGGCGAGCACCCGCATGATCTCCACTGCCATCTCCGGGAAATCAGCCAATAATTTCAGGAAATCGTCCTTCCGGATGCGCAGTGCCTCGAGTGGAGTGGTGGTCTTGACCGTTGCCGTGCGCGGCGTATTGCAGAGAATGGCGATCTCGCCGACGATCGAATTCTGCTCCACTTCGGCTACTTTCAGCTGTCCGTTCGACGTCGATACGAGCACATCCGCATTGCCCGACAGGATCACGTAGGCAGCGTCGCCGATGTCCCCCTGATGAAACAGATCTTCTCCCGCGCTGTACATCACCCGATCGGAGGTGAAGGCCAGAAGCTTGAGCTTCGCAGGCGGTAAGCCGGAAAACAACGTTATCCGGCGCAGCATTTCCACTTCATCTTTTAGGAGCATAACAGTCCATGTCTCCGAATGCGTCGCGGTTGGTGCAAACAGGTCCTAACCCGTGCCGGCGGGAACATATGCTTGCCTCCTGACGACAATATTACATCAAGATGCCAGTTCCTTGTAGTCGCTGTCTTTTGAGCGCGTTTCCACCGGTTCGTCGCGCACCAACCGTCCGTTTTCGAAATGCGCAACGCGGTCGAAGAGTTCCGCCAGGTCCTGATTGGCAAGAACCCACAATATGGCGGGCTTGCGCTCACCTTCCCTCAGGAAGGCAAAGGCCTTCCGGGTGATCTGGTCCTGCGTGCGCTGATCGAGCGCCAGAAGCGGCTGATTGAAGATGTAGAAATCCGAGACCCGGATCAAGGCACGCGCGAGATTGAGCTTCTGGCGCTGGCCGGACGTCAGCCGCTTGCCGCCGGCGCCGACGTCGAAGTCCAGCCCGAACACAAGCACCTTGTTGTAGAGCCCGAGCGACTCGAAAAGGTCGCGCACGATTGCGCGTATCCGCTCCGAGCCGTCCGTATGTTTGTGCCCGATGCGCCCGAAGAGCACGTTATCAATGATCGTCGCCGAGGCCATGTAGCGGTCCGGCTGATAGTGCTCGATAATTCCGACGAGGTCGGCCGGAAGTCCATCGCTGAACTCACGCCGCGCCTCGACGATCTTGCGCATGAGATCGTCCGTCAGCAGACCGAAACGATGCCGCGGCTCGATATAGCCGAAGCAGAGGCGGATGATCCTGATGGCATCGTCCTCGGACACTTCTTCGAGCGGCCTTCCCCTCACCTTCTGCAGAAGCGCCTCGTAGGCGGGTATTTCCTCGGCCGTCATGAAGGTGAGTTGCTGGAAGAACGGATGGTCGGGCGGCAAGTCGCGGAACAGTTCCACGACGTTCTCGGCGATCTCGAGCCCCATTTGGTAGAAGGTCTCGTGCAGGCCGGCCCGCTTCAGAACGGTCTTGAAGAAGGGATGATCCTCGAGCGCGATCTCCCAGCGGTTGCTGTCGGTGACCGTCCCAAAGAGCAGGTTCTCCCCGACGGTCGCCTCGATATTGTAGGAACCGGGTTCGAAGAAGACGACGAGATCGCTGAGCTTCTCGGCCTCGAGCCGTTGCCGAAGCGCACTGCGCATCGCCACGATCTCGCCGGCGAAAGCCTCGTGCTCGGTCGGATCGATGGTCGAGCGGACAGCCAATGCCAGGACGTCGTTGCTCAATAGAACGATGTCGAGCACAGCCCTGATTTTCGCGAAGAGGTCGTCCGGGCCGGTCGCGCCGGCGGCCTCATAGTCGATCCAGTCGCTGTTCAGGTCGTAATGCGGATTGCCGGCGAGCTTCGCCTCCACCAACTCCCATCTGCGGTGAGCTTCCCGATCGCCCTCATAAACCACCTCCGTCAACGGAGCATGCTTGAGCCCGTAGAGGAGGTTGTCGCCGAGACTGCCCTGAAAGGCGAAGACGTCGGATGAGGCGTAGGAGATGCGCCGACCCACCACCGCTTCGGGCAGATCGTGAATATCAGCGTCGCCGATGACGATCCGTCCGGTCGCAGGCCAGGTCAGCCGGCCGAAAGCCTCGGCCAGCGCCTCGCCGCCCCCCGACGTGCCGCCGGTAATCGCGACCGTTTCGGCGGGCCTGATCTGCAGCGACACATGCTCCACGACCTTCGAGCCGCCATCGTCGGCGACCGAAAGGTTGACGGCCGCCAGCGCTCCGGTGAGCGGCGTTGCCGGGTGCACGGAGATCGCCTGCACCTTGGGGTCTATCAGCGGTTCGACGCTGAATTGCTCGACGACCTGGGCATATTTGACCTGCACGTCCTGACGCACCTGGTCCCAATCGATCAATTCCTTCAAGGGGCCCGGAAGATCCTTGTAGGCGCCGATGACCGCGACAAGCTGGCCGATATCGAGACGGCCCTGAAGCGCAAAATAGCCGCCGATCGAATAGAACAGGAACGGCGTGACCTGGGCCAGGAAGTTGTTCAGGAATTTGACCAGAAACTTCCACTGATAGAGGTCGTAGCGGATCTTGAATATCCGGCCGAGGCGCGCGGCGATGTCGGCCCGCTCGTAGTTGGACGTATCGTGGGCACGGATCGTACCGATGCCGTCGACGATCTCGCTCACGCGGCCCGACAGTTCGCGGGCCGTCAGCTGGCGTTCGCGCCCGAGCACCAGCAGCCGCCGGCGCATGCGCGGGATGATGACCGCCTGAACCGCGACGATCGCAGCGGCAATGATACCCAGCCAGAAGCTCTGGAGGAGGATGAAGATCAGCGCCGTCAGGGCCTGGCCGCCGAGAAGAGCGGGCTGCACGAAGGCGTCTCCCGTGAAGCCGCCCATCGGCTCCACCTCGTCCTTGATCATGGTCGAGATCTCGGCCGGCTTCACGCGCTTGAGATGGCCGGGGGGGAAGCGCAGGACCCGGTCGATAAGTTCGAAGCGGATGCGCCGCAGAAGCCGCTCGCCGAGCCGGCCCTTATAGGTGTTGATGTAGAATTTGAAGAGCCCGTTGATGATGACGAGCACCAGGAACACCAGGCTCAGGGCCAGCAGCATGCCTTCCCTGCCGAGATCGAACCCCGAGAAGAGGTTGACCTCACCGAAGAACGGCAGATCGAAGGAAATCGGCAGGAACGGTTGGGTCGCCTCGGGGCTGTCGAAACCTGCACCCTGGATGGGTCCGTTGACGATCTGCTTCGGCAGATCGAAGGAGAGGAAATAGGGTACCATCGACAGCGCCACGACCAGCAATATCCAGAGCTGCTGCTTGCGGGTGTGAGTCCAGATGTAGCGGGAAAGACGTGGTTCCATGTGCCGGTAAAGAGACCTATCTGAAATTCGGGATCGCACGGCGATTCTGCCGGCGGACTACAGCGCCGCACTTGGTGCCGCTCCGTCTGATCGTCAATGGGCCTGCGCTACCTCCACGAAATCGTGACCACCCGGCATGAGAGCAAAGCGATGCGCCATGTCAAGCCTCCGACAGATCTGCAGCACCGCCTGTTGTTACCCAGGCCCCTTGCCTCCGACTTGATCCTGCGGCCCCGCATCCGGCGGGCGGCTTGCGCTCGCCAGACCGTGAGCTTACAACAGCCGCATGACGCAGGCCAGCCACTCTCCGCACCTTCCCGAAGATTGGCGCGAAAACGCCCATGATCTTGCCCGGGGGCTGGCTGCCTATTCCGGCAGCAGGCTCGTCGGTGGCATAGCCAGGGTCATTGCGAAGCATCCGCAAGCGAACATCGCCAACGCCTTCAACCACAAGCAGGTCGACTGCAAGATGTGGGCCCGCGACAAGCTCTTCGAGAGCACCGGCGCAGACTGTCGCCGGGTCATCGTGCTCGGCGGCTGGTACGGCGTTCTGTCGGCCATGCTGCTCGAAGATTCGCGCTTCGACATCGAATTCGCCGTGAGCTGCGACATCGATCCCGCGGTTGAGCCGGTCGCGCGCACACTCAATGCAACCTTCGGCGACAGATTCCATGCGATGACGGCCGATATGCACACGCTCGACTATCGCGCCCTGAATGCGGATCTGCTGATCAACACGAGCTGCGAGCACATCGCCGAACTGCGGAACTGGCTGGACCTCCTTTCGCCCGGCACGCGCGTCCTCCTGCAATCGAACGACTACTTCAGCGAGCCCACCCATATAAGCTGCGTCGGGTCGCTCGAGGAGTTTCAAGCGCAGGCGCGTCTCGCGCGGATCGACTTCGCGGGAGCGCTGCCGACGAAAAAATACACGCGCTTCATGCTGATCGGGTCGGTCTAAGTCCTGACGGACTGTCTCGACGAAAGCCGCTCGCCGATGATCCTCGCCGTTCCGGCGGCTCCGTCGAGGTCGAGCGGCGGGATGGCCGGCCTCGGCCGTGCAAGCATCGCCCTCACCTTCGCGGCCAGAAGCTCGGACGTGATCCCCTCCTCCGGCAGCACGCCGGCGAGATCGAGCTGTTCGAGCCGTGCCGCCCGCGTGCTCTGTTCGGTTTCGCCACCGGCGGTAAATGGGATGAGGAGGCACGCGCAGCCGGCACGCAGAATGTCGCACACGGTGTTGTAGCCGGCCTGCGAGACGGAAAGGCGGGCACCGCCGAGCAACCCACCGAAATCCTGCCGGAAACGAAAGAGACTGACGCCCTCCGGAGCAGCGGCCGCGAATGTATCGAAATCCGCCTGCGGCAGGTTCGGGCCGGTTAGCAGACACCAGCGAAGTGCATTCGGCAGAAGTTTCGCGGCCTCGAGCGCCGCGCCGATCAGCTCCCTGCCGACAGCGCCTCCGCCCGCCGATACCACGATGTCGAATTTCTCGGCCGCTTCATTCGGCGGCGGCGGGGCGACGAGGCCCGTATAGACGACCTTGTCGCGGATTTCGCCCGCAAGGGGAAATGTCTCCTCGATACGGGCGAATCCGGGGTCGCCGTGAACGAGTACGAGATCGAAATGGTTTTTAACGAGTTCGACGGTCTCCTCGGCCCTTCCGGGCTTGACCCTCTCCTGCAGAATGTCGCGCAGCGATGTCGCCACGAGCGGTGGCCGGTCGCTCGCCGCAATTTCGGCGAGCAGCGGCAGCAGTTCGAACCGCATCTGACGACGCCCGAAGGGGAAGGCCTCGATGATGACGACGTCCGGTTCCGTGCGACGGAAGGCCTCGATGAGCAGATCCCTTCGGTGCTCCTGCAAAGCGGCCGTGACCGGGTTTCCGCCGCGGTCGACAAGCCCGGAAAATCCTTTGTCGCCGGCGGTCACCGCCGGCAGTGCGACGGTTTGCACACCTTCCCCCGGAAAGCCCGGCACCGGCGTGCCGCCGGTCACCATCGTGACCTCGAAATCCCGCTCGGCCAGCGCTCCGGCAATGCGGCTCGCGCGGGCCAGATGCCCTATACCGAGAAGATGCTGCACATAGAAAAAGACGCGAGGCCTCAAGGACTTCTTCTCCATTCGCTTTCGAAGAGCGCGACCAACTGACGGACGCTGGAGTGGTGGTCGAACTCGCTGCGCACGCGCCGTTCCCCCGCGGCGCCAAACCGCCGGCGCAGCTCCGGGTCGCGGATCAGCCGCTCGAGTGCCGCGGCAAGAGGCTCCGGGCTTTCCGGTGGCACCACCAGGCCGTTTTTGCCATCTTCAAGCAATTCAGGAATGCCGGAGACTGCAGTCGAGACACAGGCAAGCCGCTGGCTCGACGCCTCCACGAGCACATTCGGCAGGCCGTCGCGGTCACCATTGGCCGCCACCCGGCAGGCCAGCGCGAAGATGTCGGCCTCGCGGTACCGGCCCAAAACATCCTTCTGATCGAGTGCCCCGTGCCAGCGGATGCGATCCTCCAGGCCAAGCTTTGCGGCAAGCTTCCGGAGCCCGCCGGTGAGCTCTCCCGCACCGATATGCTCGAAGCGCCAGTTGAGATCCGCAGGCAACAACGACAGCGCCTTCAGGAGGACGTCGTATCCCTTCTTGGGAACGGCGCGCCCGACGCTGACGATGCGCACCGGATCGTCGGGATCCGAGCCGTCGCGCCGGGAATGCTCGCCTTCGAAGCCCGGGAATCGATCGAGATCGAGGCCGTGATAGCTCAGATGGACCCGGGTCTGGTCCTTCGACAGGTCCCGCAGATGCTCATAGCCGCTTCGGGTGCAGGTCACCGTCCAGCGGGCCCGGTCGAGCTTGCTCGAAAGCTCCCAATCCTCGGAGGTCCAGATGTCCTTTGCATGGGCGGAGCAAGTCCAGGGTATGCCGGTGATCATGCTGGCATAGTCCGTTACCGAGGCCGGCGTGTGAATGAAGTGGGCATGAAGCCACGCGGCGTCTTCCGGCCATTCGGTGACAAGCACCAGCGCCTGGCCAAGACGGCGGAAGCGGTTGCGTGAAACGTCTCGCGCGAGGTCCCGGAGGAACTGCCCGAGCACCCGCCGGAAGCCTGGCTTCGGGACGGTCTTCACCAAGGCGCGGAAAACGCGCCACGGCTCCTCATGGAGATATTCAGGCAGGTAATGGACGGCCGCGCGTATTTCGTCATGGACGGGATGGCGTTTCCTGTCGGTCGGACGGCGCAGGGCGATGAGGACGAGCTCATGCCCTGCTTTTTCGAGGCCCAGCAGTTCCTGGGCGATGAACGTTTCCGAAAGGCGTGGATAACCCTTCAGCACGACGGCAATCTTCGGTTTCGGCGACACGTGTCTTCAGTTCGATCTTTTCACGACGGCCAAATGCTCGATCGATCTGTGATCGAGCCATTCGCCGACGATGTCGGATATGTGGACGAGCCCTTCCAGCCTCAGGCCATTGGCGCGGAGCGACGGCGGCGCGCGCTGCGGCAGCGCCTTCAGGGCGGCAGCAAGGCGTAGCGGTTCTTCCGCCTCCTGAGGAAGCAGCATGTCGACGAGCCCGAGTGCGGAGGCACGCTGGGCACGGATCAACTGTTCTTCCCGCGGCTGAAGGCGCGGCACGATGAGAGCCGGCTTATCGAAGGAAAGGATCTCGCAATAGGTGTTGTAACCGCCCATCGATACGACGCCCTTGGCGCCGGCGATCAGCTCCTCCATGCGATTGTCGAACTCGATGATCTTGATGAAGGGGATCTTGCCTCCCTTCTTGATCAGCTTGTTGCGCTGCTTTGCAGGCATATAGGGGCCGAGGACGACGAGCGCGTTATGCGTGAGTTCGGGATCGTCCTGATAGGCGTGGATTACGTCATGGATGAGGTCCGCTCCGTCGCCGCCGCCGCCGGTGGTGACCAGAATGTAATCGCCTTCCGGCTTGTGGCCGGGCAGCCCGTCGTGAGGAACGCTCCTTTGCAGAAAACCTACGAAGTTCATGCGGTCGCGCACGGCTCCCGGCACATCGAGCCCGACCAGCGGATCGTAGAAGTCCGGCGGCCCGTAGACCCAGATCGAATCGTAGAATTGTTCGATCTTGCGCATTGTGTCGCGCCGCTTCCATTCCTCTTCGAGGAGGTGCGGCGCGTCCATGATTTCGCGTAGGCCAAGCACCAGCCTGGTGCCGTGCGTCTTCAGGTAGGCGAGCGTATCCTCCACCTCGCCGCGCAGACCCATCGGCTCCTTGTCGACGACGAAAATATCCGGCCGGAAGGTTTCCGCTGTCGAACGGATGATCGACTGCCGCATTTTCAGCGTCTCGTGCAGCTCGATGTGGCGGTCCAGCGAGGTATATTCGCCGTTTCGGAGCTTTATGACGCTCGGGATCTTCACGAAGTCGACGCGGGCGCGATAATCGAAGGCGCCGGCGATGGTCGCACCGGATATGATCAGTATCTGCAGTCCGCTGTAGTCTTCCACCAGTGCATGGGCGATGGCGCGACAGCGTCTGAGATGGCCGAGCCCGAAGGTATCGTGGCTGTACATGAGGATGCGGGCATCCTCGAAGCGCCGTGTCATACGAAAAACCTTTCGCTCAAAGATAGAACCGTCGAAGTCTATTGCAGCGATCGCTTGCAGCCAACAGCGATACCGGGGCTTATTTGTAGGGATCGGCGGCGTCGCGCAACCCGTCTCCCAGGAAGTTGAACGCCAATATCACAAGAATGACAGGGATCGTGGGGAAAAGCAGCCACGGATAGAAGGCAATGACGCTGACGCTCTTTGCCTCGGTGAGCAGGATGCCCCAGCTGGTTATCGGAGGACGTAGCCCGAGGCCGAGGAAGCTCAATGCCGTTTCTCCGAGGATCATACCGGGTATGGAGATCGTTGCCGTGGCGATGAGATGGGACATGAAACCCGGAACGAGGTGGCGCCCTATGATGCGTCCGCTTTTGGCGCCCATCAACTGCGCGGCAAGGACATAATCCTCCTCCCGGAGTGCAAGCAGCTTCGAGCGCACGGCGCGCGCCAGGCCGGTCCAGTCGAGCAGGCCGAGAATGACGGTGATGCCAAGATAGATGAGAAGCGGGCTCCATGTCGCCGGCATGATCGCCGCCAGAGAGAGCCAGAGCGGAATGCTCGGTATCGACTGCAGGACTTCGATCAGTCTCTGGACCACAAGGTCGAAGATCCCGCCATGATATCCGGCAAGCCCGCCGATGACGATGCCGAGAACGAAGCTGACGGTGATGCCGAGAAGTCCGATCGTCAGCGATATCCGCGCGCCGTAGATGATCCGCGACAGCACGTCGCGGCCGAGACGGTCCGTGCCCAGGAGGAAAAGCTGCCCTCCCTCCGCCGGGCAAACCAGATGCAGATTGCCTTCGAACAACCCCCAGAAACGGTAGTCGTCGCCGCGGCAGAAGAACCGGATCGGCTCGACGACCGACGTATCGTCCGCGTAGTTGCGCTTCAGCGTATCCATGTCAAGCGTCATCGTCCGCCCATAGACGAAGGGGCCGACGAACTCACCCTCGTGGAAAAAGCGAACGCTCTGCGGCGGCGCATAGATGAAATCGACATTGCGCGTGTGCAGGTCGTAGGGCGCGAGAAACTCGCAGATCAGGATCATGCCGTAGAGCACCGCGAGGAAGATGCCCGAGACGAGCGCGATCTTGTGGCGCTTGAACTTCCACCACATCAGGCGCAGCTGCGATGCCTGGTTCACCCGCACCTGCTCCTCGGTCATGACCTCCACGGAATAGGGGTCGAAGGGCGCGGTCGAAACGTAGTGCGGAAGGGGCTCGCCGGGCGCCGGGATCGGTGACGTCACTTTGTGCTCCTGCCTTGCAGACGAATTCGAGGATCGAGGACGGCGAGCGCCAGATCGGAAACCAGCACTCCGATCACGGTGAGGAACGCGAGGAACATCAGGAACGACCCGGCGAGATACATGTCCTGGCTCTGCAGCGCCTTGATCAGCATCGGTCCGGTGGTTTCGAGGGACAGCACGATCGCCGTGATTTCCGCGCCCGAAATGATCGCCGGCAGGATCGACCCGATGTCCGAAATGAAGAAATTGAGCGCCATGCGCAGCGGATATTTGAGCAGGGTCCGCGTGGGCGAAAGCCCCTTGGCGCGGGCGGTCACGACATATTGCTTCTGGAGTTCGTCAAGCAGATTGGCCCTGAGGCGCCGGATCATGCCGGCAGTACCGGCCGCGCCGACGATGATGACCGGGATCCAGATATGCTCCAGTATCGACTTCGCCTTTTCCCAACTCATCGGTTCGGAAAGATACTTCTGGTCCATCAAATGGCCGATCGAAGTTCCAAACCATATGTTGGCGAAATACATGAGGACCAGGGCCAGCATGAAATTCGGGACTGCGATGCCGATGAGGCCGATCAGCGACAGGCCGTAGTCGCCCCAGCTGTACTGGTGCGTGGCAGCATAGATGCCGATCGGAAAGGCGATGACCCAGGTGAAGATGATGGTGACGAAGGAGACCAGAACCGTGAGCCATAGGCGCTCGCCGACGACCTCGCTCACCGGCAATTCATATTCGAAGGAATAGCCGAAATCGCCCTGGAGCATCCCCGCGACCCAATGGACATAGCGCAGGATCGGCGGCTGGTCGAAGCCATACTGCTTACGCAGCGCCTCGATCTGTTCCATGTTGACGCCTTCGCCCTGCGCCCTGATCTCAGCAATGTAGCTTTCGAAATAGTCGCCCGGGGGCAGCTCGATGATGGTGAAGACGAGCGCGGAGATGATGAGGAGCGTCGGGACCATGACTGCGATGCGCCAGAGAATGTATCGCAGCATCTCAGTCGTCCTGTTCCAACCAGAAGGTGTCGGGCTTGTAGGCGCCGAGATAGCTCGTCGGATCGAAACCGTACAATCCCTCATCGGGGAAATTGCGCAGCTTCTTCGTGACGAGGATCGGCTGCAGCGAGCTGTTGACCAGCCCGATCGAGAAGACCTGGTCCGTGTAGATGGACAACATCTGTCTCCAGATGTCAGCCCGCTCGGCATCGTCCGCGGAATGCCTCCAGCGCTTGAGCAGGTCCAGGAGCTCGACGACCGGGGGAAGGTCGGGCGCCTCGCCCATTTCGCCATGCGACATATAGTTCAATCCCCAGACGGGCCACTGCAGCTGGTCGTCTGTCGTCGGTGCAAGCTGGGCGGGGCTCATGTCCGCGGTCGGCACGCCGTTGTCGATGCCGAACCACATCGACATGATGATCTCGCCGCCGACCGCGCGGCTGCGGAAGGTATCGCGCTGCGAGGTGCGAATGAAGAGCGAAATGCCGATCTCGCGCCAGTAATCGGTTATGAGCTGCAGCACATCGGTATCGAGCGTGCTTTCGCCGGCCGTCTCTACGACGATCTGCGCCTTTCGGCCGTCGGGAAGGATACGGATTCCGTCGCTGCCGCGCTTGGCCAATCCAGCCGCGTCGAGCAGTGCATTCGCCTGCTCCGGATCATGGGCGATCCAGGCACTTGCGAATTCGGGCCGGAAGAGAGGACTTTCCGGCAGCACCGTGTCGGCGCTTTCCTTCGTCAGCCCATAGAAGGCCGCCATGTTGATTTCGCGACGGTCGATTGCAAGCGACAGCGCACGACGGACGCGCACGTCTCTGAGCAGCGGCCGCCACACCGGGTCGGCAGAGTTGAGGTTCGGCAGCAGCGCCAGGCGTGATCCCGACGTTTTCTTCCAGAGCTTCACCTCGACCGGGTGCCGTTTCTCCGCATCTTTGAGATAGGTATAATCGACGAAATCGATCCCATATGCCTGCAGGTCGCTTTCGCCCGTGCCGGTCTTTGCCGGAATGAGCGAGGACGAGCTGACGCTGAGCACGAAGCGGTCGATATAAGGCAACTGCAAGCCGTTTTCGTCCACCCGGTGGTAGTAGGGGTTGCGTTCGAAGACGAATTGTTCGGCCGGCAGGGGCGTGGTGTTGCGCCACGGGTCGAGGGTCGGCAGATCCGGATTCTCGGGCCGGTAGGAGCGCGCCATGCGCATGTGGAGCTGGCTCCACTTTTTGACCCGCTGCTCCTTCAGGAACGCCTTCAGCTTGTCCTCGTCCTGATATTTCGTGTGGAATTGCTTAAGATAGGCCGAAGGCATGACGACGACCAGTGGCTGCGGTGCGGCGAGTTCCTGCAGGAAAACCGGATTCGGCCTCGGCCAGGAATAGCGAACCGTTCGCTCGTCTACGATTTCGAACTTCGCCGCCTGTCCGTCCATGACCATCGCCGGCGGCAGGCCGGCCGGGGTAAGATCCTCGTTAAGGAGCACGTCTTCGAAGCAGTAGCGGAAGTCCTCGGCCGTCAACGGCGAGCCGTCCGACCACTTGTGGCCCTCGCGCAGATGGAAGGTGAAGATGCGGTCCTCGACCGTCTCGTAGCTTTCGAGAATGTCGGGCAGGAGATTGAGCTTCTCGTCGTAGCCGACCAGGCGGGTATAACCGTAGATCGTCATCAGGCGAATGTCCTTCGCACTGCCGATCAGGCTGCGGATCGTGCCGCCGTGGCGGCCGGGTTTGCGTCCCATCGCTGCGACATCGATCACCCGCGGCGTCTTCGGCAATCGTTCGCCGACGGGCGGAAGCTTGCCTTCCTGGACGAGGGCGGCGAGCGCGTCGGGTCCCGCCGCCGCCGCAAGCATTGCTTTCGGAAATGCAGCCGAAGCGAGAATACCGAGCGCAGTTCTTCGGGTGATCATCGGCGTAACTCCCTGGCATCCACCGATCTGCGGGCGAGGACATAATGCCCGCCACCGAGATCGGCGGGAATAAGAGCTTCGTTCTCGCCGCCGTCGGAGAATTGCGCACCCCAGCGCTGCTGGTCCGATCCACCGCTCGCCTGAAGGGAATCGAAGTCGAGCTTACGGTCGAGGTCGGGATAGGGAACTGCGGCGAGGAGCGACTTCGTGTAGGGGTGGACCGGATTGCGCATCAGCACCTCACGCGGTGCCAGCTCCACGATCCGGCCCGCGCACATGACCGCGATCCGGTCGGCCATGTAGTCGACCACCGCGAGATTGTGCGAGATGAACAGCATCGTCAGGCCGAGCTCTTTCTGCAAGTCCTTGAGAAGATTCAGGATCTGCGCCTGCACCGAAACATCGAGCGCAGAAACGGGTTCATCGCAGATCAGAAGCTGCGGCACGAGCGCGAGCGCCCGGGCAATTCCGATGCGCTGCCTTTGGCCGCCGGAGAAGCTGTGGGGATAGCGATTGATGAAGCGCTGGTCGAGCCCGACCGACTGCAACAGGGCGCGAACGTGTTCCTCGCGTGACTTCGGCGTCCCTCGACCGTGAATCTCCAGCGGCTCGCTGAGGATGTTCTTCACCGTCATGCGCGGCGAAAGCGAGGAGACGGGATCCTGGAAGACCATTTGGATCTTCGCCCGCAAAGCTTTGAGTTCCCCACCGTCGAGCTTCAGAACGTCGAGCGCGCCGTCCCCGTCGTCAAAGGTGATCGTCCCCTTATCAGGCGTCACAGCCCGCATCAGGATCTTGCTCACGGTCGTCTTGCCGCAGCCGCTCTCGCCGACGAGCCCCAGGCATTCGCCGCGGCGGATGTCGAAGCTGACATTGTCGACAGCGCGATGCCGATATGCGGTGCCGCTGCCGAACCAGCCGGAGCTGCGCGTGGAAAACGTCTTCGAAAGGTTGCGGACGGACACGAGGACATTGGGACCCGCGGCTTTCCTGACTTCGCGGTCGCCGACGATCGCGCCGGCCTTGACCGGCACCTCGCGCAACGCCTTCAGCCGCTCGCCGGGTTTCATGTCGAAGTGCGGCACGGCAGCCATCAAACCCTTGAGGTAGGGATGCCGAGGATTGCGGAAGATCGCATCCACAGGTCCGGCCTCGACGATCTCGCCATGGTAGATAACGACCACCTCGTCGGCCATGTTGGCCACGACCCCAAGATCGTGGGTGATCAGAAGCATGGCCATGTTGAGCTTGCTTTGAAGCTCGCGCAGGAGCTGCAATATCTGCGCCTGAACCGTCACGTCGAGTGCCGTCGTCGGTTCGTCCGCGATGAGCAGTGCCGGACGACAGATCAGCGCCATCGCGATCATCGCGCGCTGTCGCATGCCGCCGGAAAGTTCGAAGGGATACATGTCGTATGCCCGCTTCGGATTGGAAAAGCCGACATAGCCGAGCAGTTCCTCCGCCCTCTCGCGGCGCCCCGCCTTGTCGACGTCCGTATGGATCTTCAGCACTTCGGAGATCTGGTTGCCGATCGTGTGAAGCGGCGACAGCGATGTCATCGGCTCCTGGAATATCTTGCTGATGCGTGCGCCGCGGATCTGCTGGATATCGCGCCCGTCCGTATCCAGCGAAAGCAGGTCGACGGGCTTCGCCTCGGCTTCGGGATCGTTGAACAGCACCCGGCCGCCGACACTTGCCACGCTCGGCAGGATGCCCATGATCGCCTGGCTGATCGCCGACTTGCCTGAGCCCGACTCGCCGACGAGGGCTGTAACCCGCCCGGGCAGGATTCTGAAATTTGCTCCCCGGACGGCTTCGACCTCGCCGCCGAGCACCGAGAATGTGATCCGCAGACCCTCAACTCGCAGCAGGTCCGCTCCTGACGTCATCGCAGCACGCTTCCCTCAATACCCCTCCTGCACGATCCCAACTCGAGGCCGCCCCCAAATAAAATCATGCAGCCATTTCCTGCAGCGCCGCGTCTGATCGGACGCGCAAAGCTCGCTGCCCCCCTTTAGCGCTGCATGCCTTTGCCTTTTGATCGGCTAGGATCGACGGAAACATGCAGTAGCCTAACAGCGAAGTTTGCTCGCCCCGCCGGGCGCACTGCAACTTTTTGCCACTGAAAAACAGTAGCCTAGGTTAAACGGGCTGTCCAGCATGCCAGCCGAAAGGTCCGGAAGCGTCGAAGCGGCCTTACGAAAACGGGCAGCTGCCGTTGGTCAGGACGTCCTCGCAGCGCGGGGAACGCCGGAAATCGTCGTAATAGAGCGTCCAATCGGTCGTGTCGGCGGCCCGATAAGGTCCGAACTTGAAGTACTGGTTCTCACCGAGACCCTTGTCCGCATGGCCCACATGGCCCTTGACGGTGATGATCGGCTGGCCGTTGGCAAAGAGCTCTATGTGGCCCGAGCCGTCGGGACCAGGTCTCGTGAAGACGACGAAATCGATCCAGCCGGACTTCGGGTCCGGCAAGGGATTGCCATGGTTGGTTATGGTGATCCCGTCCGTGCATGAATTGAAGAGGGTACCGTCTTCCGGCTTCCAGTTGCCGTCGGTCGCCACCAGCATGCGCATCTGGTTGACTTCCGGACGGAGCCAGACCGGCGCCTGGCCTGGCGCGCAACGCGCCGGTACGCCATCAAGGCCGGCGGAGACCGGAGGCAGATGGTTGGTTTCGACCGTGGCGAAGAGCTTTCCGAAGTTCATGCGCAGCGCCAGGAAGGGGCTGAAGTCGCCCTCGGCACCGGGATCGATCTCCCGCTTCCACTGCGCGATGAGATAGCGGTGGTCGTCGCTCGGCACCGGATCGTCGAACTTTACCGAGAAACCGTACCATACCCCCTTGTCGTAGGGCACACGCAGCTCGGTCTTTTCCCAAATCTCCGCGCGCTCGCTGCAGCCATCGTGATCGGCTGGGCATCTGGGGACGATGCTGAGCTTCAATCCGCCATTGCCGGAGTGCTTGACTGCGCTCTGGAACTCGTATGTGCCGGCGCTCTGCTCGAAATTCTCCCGGTAGTAGAGCCCGCCTTCGGGTGCAAAATCCGTACCCTCGAAACCGTCGAACAATTTCCGTTCGTAAGCTGGCGGCTCATCCGCCGACTGGGCATAAGTAACACCCGGCGAGGCAATCGCCGCCGCCAGCAGAGCTATACGAAACATCGGTCCCCTCATTGAAGCATCTTGTCGATCAGACCGCGTGGGCCAGGCGGCCGTTTCTTGTTGCGGTAGAGCAACATGACATGTTCAGCCTCGGAAAGTCCATCCTCGGTTGCATCATATGCCCGCTCCTGCGCGATTGCAGCAAGGGCGGTATCCCGCGGGTAGAGGACCGTGAACTTCTGACGAACCCCGCGCAGTTTCTCCTGCCCGAGCGTTTGCCATTCCCCGCCGCAATAATTCACGAAGGCCTCGCTCGCGACGACGCTGTGGGCGTATTTCTTCGTCAGGTTCTGCAGCCGCTGAACCTCGTTCACCGCGGAGCCGAACACCGAGAAGGTCAGCCGGTCGCGCAGGCCGACATTGCCGAACATGACGTTCCCGACATGCAGGGCGATGCCGTAGCCGATCGGCTCGCGGCCCTGCCTCCTGCGTTCCGCGTTGAGGGCCGCCATGCGCGCCGTCGCCGCGCCCACGGCGGCGAATGCCTCGCGGCTGGCCATCTCCGACGGCTCCTTGTGTCGGCCGCAGGGATAGACGCCGATGAAGCCGTCGCCGATGAAGCTCAGGATCTGCCCGCCGTTGCGGTTGAAGGGCGTGGCGATCGCGTCGAAGAAACCGTTCAACGACTCGATATAGGCCTGCCGGCCTTCCTTTTCGGCAAGCATCGTCGACTGGCGCATATCCGCCATGACGAGAACCGCGCGTACCGTCTCGCCGTCGCCGCGCCGGACCTGGCCGCTCATCACGCGGCGCCCGGCATTGGCGCCAAGATAGGTGGTCAGCATGTTGTCGGCGAGCTTGCCAAGTACCGCCACCTTGGCGGCGATCGCCAGATGGTTCTGAAGCCTCAGAAGGGCGGCGATGACGTCGTCGTTGAAGCCGCCCTGGCGGTCCGTCGTCCAGGAGCCGACCATGCCGTGTTCGGATTCTGCCCCAAGGGGCTGCATGAAGGCTATGTAGTCGGTCGCTCCCTGCTCCTTCAGCTCGTCGAAAATCGGGAACTCCGACGGCAAGGACGGATCGATTCGGCGCCTGACATGGTCGAGATTGTTGCTGAGCAGGTAATAATAGGGGCTGCGCAGGAATCGCTCGGGATTAAGCGCCAATTCCTCGTGGCGCAGGCCACTCACCTCTACGCCCTGCCCTCGCCACCAGGTAAAGCCTAGGGCGTCGTAAAGCGGATGGAGCATCGAGAAAGACAGATGGACGCGCATGAGCGGCAGGCCTGCCGCCGCCAGCCGCTCGCAGAACCCGCGCACGATGGTTTCGAGCGTTTCGTCGCTGAGCGAGGTTCGCATGAGCCAGTCAGCGACCTTGTCCAGGAGGATTTGGGAAACGTTGTCGTTGATCGGGCTCATGCCATATCCTCATCGTCGCGGCAACGGTCTCCGCCAGCGTCGACCGCGAAGCAGCGATCGCTCGCTCGCGGCAGCACTGAAGTGGGTACCCGTCGGTGAAAGAAGGCTCCCGCCGCCTCCCGCGGCCGTTCGTGCAGCGATCGGGTCACCGCTGCGCTCCTGCAGATATTCACCGCAGAACACATTTTCCAGAGACCACGAGCGATTTTTGATCGTTGCCGGATCGTACACGCAACGGCCCTGCACATTGCACCCTGAAATTGCTGGGGTCCCTCATGACCGCATGCCTGCCCGGCCAGACAAAACGACGCAGGCCGTCGGGCGTGCGGCGCCGCAGAGCGCTTGACTTGCGGTGGCTTTCCCGCCAACAAAACGGCACCGGGGTCCGCAGCCGGATCGCTGAAACGGCCCTCCCGGCAACAGAACTGGAAGCCAATCTTGACCTCTCCGCATCACGACAGGCTGCTCGAATCGATTTCCGGCCGCACCGCTCACGTCGGCGTCATCGGCCTCGGCTATGTCGGCCTGCCGCTTGCCGTTGCAATCGCGCGCTCCGGCTTCCATGTCACCGGTTTCGACATAGACCCGGGCAAGATCGTCGCGCTCGACGCCGGGAGCTCCTATATCGAAGCAGTTTCGGACGCGGCGCTTGCCCGCGAAGCCGGCGCCGGGCGCTTCCGCTCGACGACCGACTTTTCGGACCTTGGCCTTTGCGACGTCATCATCATCTGCGTGCCGACGCCGCTCACCAGGCACCGCGATCCCGACCTCTCCTTCGTGGAGAATACGTCACGCGCGATCGCTGACCGCTTGCGGCCGGGTCAGCTCGTCGTTCTGGAGTCGACCACCTATCCCGGCACCACCGACGGTATCGTGCGCTCCATCCTGGAGGAAACGGGGCTCAAGTCCGGCACCGACTTCTTCGTCGGCTTCTCGCCGGAGCGGGAAGATCCGGGCAATCGCGCCTACGAGACCACGAGCATTCCCAAGGTCGTGGCCGGAGACGGCCCAATGGCCGCAGCGCTGATGGAGCGGTTCTACGCCGCCGTGGTCACGACGGTGGTACCGGTCTCGTCCAACGCGACCGCAGAGGCGGTGAAACTGACCGAGAATATCTTCCGCGCCGTCAACATCGCGCTCGTCAACGAGCTCAAGGTCGTCTACGAGGCGATGGGCATAGATGTCTGGGAGGTCATCGAAGCCGCCAAGACGAAGCCGTTCGGCTACATGCCGTTTTATCCGGGGCCAGGACTCGGCGGGCATTGCATTCCGATCGATCCCTTTTATCTGACATGGAAATCCCGCGAGTACGAGCTGCCGACACGCTTCATCGAGCTCGCCGGCGAGATCAATTCGGCAATGCCCCGTCACGTCGTCGCCAGGCTCGCCGAGGCCCTCGACCGGCGGGAAGGCAAGGCGCTCAGCCGCTCGGCGGTCCTCGTCATCGGGCTTGCCTATAAGAAGAATGTTCCGGACATTCGCGAAAGCCCCTCCCTGAAGCTGATAGAACTCATCGAGGAACGCGGCGGCAAGGCCGCCTTCTACGATCCTCATGTGGAAGAAATTCCCTCGACCCGCGAACACCTGGCATTGAAAGGCCGGCGGTCGGTCGTTTTCGACGAAGCGAGCGTGCGCCGCTTCGACGCCGTGCTTATCGCGACCGACCACGATGCCGTCGACTATGCCGCGCTTGCCGGCTGGTCACCGCTGATCGTCGACACGCGCAATGTTTTCGCGCGCCACGGCCTTGCAGCAGAGCACATCGTCAAGGCTTGACTGCCTTGGGCATGTCCCCTTCAAGTGACAGGTCCCCTCCGGAAAGCGCGGCCTTCAGGTTCCGTGCGGCCACCGCGTAGCCGCCCGCCGCACCGTCGATGAAGTGCATGTGGTCTCTGCTCATCGGTGTCGGAACGATGCATGTCATCAGTGCCGAATCTTGCCGGTGGAGGCCATAGCGGCAGATGCCCGCTGCCGCTCCCTGCTGCAGGCGTTCCTCGATGCGGCACAGGCGATCGATGCTGACGTCGATCGTCATCTTCAGCCCGTCGTCGAACTTGCGGAAGTCGGAGTTGCTGGCGAGGTCGCGCCTATATCGCTTGACGTCGAACCGTGCGAAATTGATGCCGAGCCTGAAACAGAGAAACAGTGCAAGGCTCTGCGCGGCAACGAAGGACCAGGTCAGGAAGCGCCGGCCCCGCGGAGCGGCGGCGCGCGATTCCACCGTAATGCCGCGCATGGAAAGATGCGGCTCGGGACCATTTTCCGGCACCGGATGCCCGCCCCGCTCCTCGCCCTCAGCCAGGTGCACGATATCGCCGATCAGTGTCTGGAACTCAGGACCGACGCCGCGCGCTCCGGGCACCGCGATGATCGATACGATCGCCCCATGGCGCGAGACGATCGGGTCCCAGCGGCAGGACAATCCGGTCAGGTCGGGTCTCGTCCCAGGCGCAGCGGCCGCGATCTGGTAGCGGCCCGCCTTCATTTCCGTTTCCGCCCAGCTGGCTCCGCCGCCGGAAAACATGGCGTAGGAGACTTCGTTGCTCGCCTTGAAGCGCGCGACACGCATGTCGAACCCGTTGGCGCGCACATCGGAGACCGGGACGATCGCGGCGCGAAGCTCGAGGTCCAGCTCTTCCGCCACCCATGTCTTTGCCGCGGCGAGTATCTCTTTCGCCTTCGCGGCCAACCCTCCGGGCACGGCAGCGAGTGCCCCGTCGCCGCCGAAGACGAAGGCGAGATTCTTCTCGTCGAGCCCGTTCATGAGTGCCGAGATAACGCTCGCACCCGCCATGTTCACGCTCTTGTACCGCCCCTCAGCGATCGCTCCTGTCGAATCGACGATATCGGCCAGGGCGAGAAACCAGCCCTCAGGCAAGGGCCGGTAGTTGGCCTCGTCGGCGACGCCCTCGAAGGCCTCGAACAAAGGAAGGCTTGCGTAAAATTCCCTGTCGGCCGGCTGCACCATGGTGCCAAACTCCTGGATCTCGATGATTTCAGGTGGGATCGACTCAAAATCATGATCGATAATGCACCTTCTCTTCGAAGAATAGTTTCCCCTTCGTGCCATGCAATCCGCACGCGACCGTACCAATGGCATTGCAGGACCCTCATGATTTGTGCTTGTCTAATCACTGCGCCCGGGCAAAGTGCTACGGCAGGCAGGATAAAGCCGGAACGGAATGCAGGACGATACACTTCGAGTGAAGTTTTGGGGCGTACGAGGCAGCTTGCCGGTATCCGGCGAGCAGTTCCTGCACTACGGAGGAAATACGCCCTGCATCGAAATTCGCTGCGGCAAAGAGGTGTTGATCTTCGACGCAGGATCGGGCCTGCGCGAAGCCGGGCTGTCGCTGATGTCCGAAGGCGTATCCGAATTCGACGTTTTTTTCACCCATACCCACTATGATCACATCATCGGCCTGCCCTATTTCAAGCCGATCTACCGCTGCAGTTCCGCTGTCCGCTTCTGGTCCGGCCACCTCCACGGCAAAATGTCCACGGCCGAAATGATCAACGAATTCATGAGGCCGCCATGGTTCCCTGTCAGCACGGGCATCTGTCAGGCGAGCCTCGACACCGTCGATTTCCGCCCGGGCGAAACGCTGTCGCCGCGAAAGGATGTTTCCATCCGCACCATGAGCCTCGTGCATCCCGGCGGATGCGTCGGCTACCGTATCGAATGGGGCGAACGGGCGGTCGCCCTCATCTACGACACGGAACACGAACCCGGCATTCTCGATCCCGCGCTTCTCGAGTTCATCGCCGGAGCCGATCTGATGGTCTATGACTGCACCTATCTGGAGAGCGAGATGCCGACCTTTCGCGGCTATGGGCACTCGACCGGAATGCATGGATCACAGCTCGCCAAAGCTGCCGGCGTCGCGCGCCTCGCCATGTTCCACCACGATCCGTCGCGCACCGACGCGGCGCTCGCCGCCATGGAGCAGGAAGTCCAGGCTTTCTTCTCGGGCGCCTTCGCCGCGTGCGACCGTCAGGTGATCGATCTATAGGACCGCAGACCCTGGTCTTTTAACCGGCTGAAGACGAAGAGTGGGATACGCATCAGAAGTGAAGATTGCGCAAGGCGAAACGAACGCATGATCTGTCAGGCGGTTACTGGTCCTCGCAAGCTTACGGGGGTCCGAACTTCGGGCAACCGGCCGTGCTCCTTAGCAAGGCATTGCATGCCTGACTACCGATCCAAGAGCTCAGCGATCTTGCGCCAGCGGCACGCCGCGTGCGAGGCGGTGATGTCGAAAAGCCTGGAGAGGAATTCCCATACGCTCTCGTCGTGAACGAGGTGATGGGTGAGAATTCCCACCGTCCCGCCCCCCTTTTCGATTTCGTCCAGCCGGCGATCGATGTCGCGAAGGATATCGCCATGAGGGCGGCAGCCGCGGGTGCCGTGCCAATCCAGCACGTCCACATGGGCGTTTATGAGCTGCAGCCCCGGGACACGCAGCGCGGCGGACTTCCCCCCGTCCTCCGGTCCGAAAACCGAAAGCGCCGCAAAGCCGATCTCGCGCAGTCGAGGGACCAGACCCGGATCGATCCGGTTCCATGGCGGAACGAGGAGCGGCACCAGACCGGCGGGATAAAGCGCGCGCAGGCGGGCCCATCCGGCCTGCAAGTCGGCGGCGACCGCCTCGCGCGGCCTGTGAGCGCCGAGCTCCTGGCGTTTTTCAGTCGCCGGGGCATGGTTTCGATGCGACCATCCGTGGACGGCAACTTCGACATGCGGACGTCCGGCGAGGCAGCGCGAAAGGCGCTCGTCGGTATTTGCCGGTATGACGGCCAAGGTCACCGGCACCGAAAAGCGCCCGGTGAGGTCAAGCAACCGGTGGAGAGCGGCCGTCGGTTCGACGGCATCGTCATCCCGTAGCCAGAGATCGATAGATTCGCCTGCCTCCTGCAGGCGATCGAGCCTGTCGACGAGCGTCTGCCACATCGGTTCCGTCGTCATTTCCTGCTCCCCAAGAAGTCGGTGAATATCTCGGCAAGACGTGCGGCGGCGGAAGGAAGCGAGCGGTGCTCGAAAACGAAGCGCCGCGCGCGGTCGCCAAACTGCCTGCGCGAGGCTCCGTCCACCAGGAAGTGCCGAACCGCCGACGCCAGGGCGCCGACGTCGCCGGCCGCCGTCAGATATCCCGTTTCACCGTCACGCACCACTTCCGGCACACCCGCCGTGTGCTGCGCCACGACAGGGAGGCCGGCAGCCTGCGCCTCCAGATAGGATAGTCCGTAGGCCTCTCCGCAGCCCGGCCAGGCATAGAGGTCACCGCCGGCAAGAATCTCGGGAATCGCCTGAGGCGCCCTTTCGCCAAGCCAATCCAGCCGTTCTGCGGGAATGGCCGAGAAGGCGTCCATGACCTCGGCGCGTGCAGGACCGTCGCCCACCACCGTAAGCGTCCAGGGCGCATCGGCGATGAGGGCGAGCGCGCGGGCAAGCATGCGGTAGCTATCCATCTTGTCGCCCGGACGCATCATCGCGACGGCGAGCAGCCGGTTCCCTTCGGCCCCGGTTCTTCGCAGGTCGCGAAACGGAGACACATCGATGAACGGCGCGAGCAGCGCAGAACGCACCTCCGGTATAGCCTCTTCGAGCCCCTCCCGGTCACGATGGGTGAAACAGATGTTGACCGCAGCCTGCCTTGCCCCGGCGGCGACCTCATCTTGCGCGAGTTTCCAGGCGCCCAGGTTGCGCCGGTACGAATAGGAACTCTCGGCGGTGACGTAAGGAATGGAAAACTCCGCCGAGAGTGCGGGGCCGATGAGATCCGGAGCCTTGTAATAAGGGTGATAGCAGAACCAGACGTCTGGCGCGCCTCTCCACCGCCAAAGTCGCCGCAGCCGGGCGATCTCCCGCTGCGCTTCCTTGCGCAAGGCAGACAATGCCTGGTCCGACGCTTCGCGCGAGAAGGTGCGCAATTGGGATGCGATGACGATATCGTGCCCTGCCAGCCGGAGCGCTTCGATCAGCATGCGCGCCATCTGCCTGTCACCGGAAGGGACGGGGTGGTCAGGCGACTTCAGCGGCGCGTGAAAGGCGATCTTCATGCAGCGCGAGCTATCCCCGCGTTCCATTCCGATGTCAACAGGCTCTTATTCGCCCCAGCGGCGGTCCGGCGGCAGCAATCGCCGCTATTCCGCCGCGGCCTCCCCGCCTTGGGCGAGCGCCGCGTTCTTCCTGGCGATCGCATCGCGTGTGGCGGCAGCCGCCGCCGGCGCCGATTGCGCGTCGTCGCCGGCCACTTGAACCGTCGGCGAGGCAAACTGGATGCCGTGGGTCTTGAAGGCCTCCTTGATCATGGCCTGGGCCCGGCGCCTGACCTGGGTCTGATGGCCCGGCATGGTCTTCATGGCGAAGCTCAGGGTTATGCCGTAATCGCCAAACTGCTCCACGCCCTTCATCTTCACCGTTTCGATGATCATCGGCGCGAGCTCCGGGTCCTCGAGCAAGGCGGCTCCGACTCCCTTCACCACCTTTTTCACCTTGGCGACATCGGAGTCGTAGGAAACATTGATCAGGAACTTGTCGATAACCCAGTCGCGGCTCATGTTCTGTACCGCGCCGAGCGAACCGAAGGGCACGGTAAAAACCGGTCCGCGGTGATGCCGCAGCTTCACGGAGCGGATGCTGAAAGACTCCACCGTGCCCTTGTAGCTGCCACTTTGAATATACTCGCCGACCCGGAAAGCGTCATCCATCATATAGAAGATGCCGCTGATGATGTCCTTGACGAGCGTCTGAGAGCCGAAGCCGATGGCGACGCCAAAAACGCCGGCCCCGGCGATCAGCGGGCCGACCTCAACGCCGAGGCCCGAAAGCACCATCATGCCGGCGACGACCGCGATGAAGGCCGCGAGAAAATTGCGTAGGATCGGAAGCAGCGTGCGCAGGCGCGTGTTGCGCGCGAGCTCCGCGGAATCCTGCACGGCCAGGCTTGCGCGCGCCATGCGGAGGTTGATGGATTCCTTCGCCAGCTGCCAGACGAGATCGGCCGCCAGGAGTATGACGATGCCGGCCAGCACGCCGCGGAAGATGCGGTTGATTGCATCGTCCTGCATCATCTGCGCGCCGTCTAAGCGGAAGACCATGGCGAGCCATACTGCCGCGATCGCGATGATCACGAGTCTCGCCCCTCGCTCGATCAGAACATTACGCAGGACGCGGAAGTCCTCTGCGGCGGCGGCATCGAGCATCGTCTTGGTCGCTGCGCTGGTGAAGCGAAGCAAAGGCGGCAGCCCGAGGACATAGACGCCGAGCCAGAACAGCACCTCCATGCCCGCAACCCAGAAGAACCAGAGCAAGACCAGGAAGGAAACGACCAGTGCATTGCGGAGGACGCGGCGCGCGGGCGCCATCGCGGCGACCGGCCGTCGCAACGTCGTGTCGATCGCAAGTCCGAGAACGACGAGCCCCAGGACCGCGGATGTTAGGTCGCGGACGTCTTCGGGGAACGCAAGCGCCCGCATCATGTCGCCGATGGCCCATACGGAAGCGACGATACAGATGAAGAGAACGGACCGTCTGAGCCAGTAACGGGCACCATCCGGAGTAAGCGACCCATACAACCTCGCCGGATCCGTGGTCGCGGCGCCCCGGATTGCAGGCGTCAAAACGGCCGACGCAACCGCGATCAGTATGCGCGCCATGATCCAGGCTATCAGCAGCGGCGCGACCGCAGCCCCAAGGTTATGCGGCCAATCGGCGGCCACGAAAGCAGCTACAGCAGCAATCGCAAAGGCCACAAGCGGAGCGATGCTAACGAAGGCGGCCAATCCGCTCGCCGCTTGCGCGTTGTTGCGTCCGGCACTGCGCCGCAGGACATTGCGCAGAAGGAACTCCGCGCCGTAGCCGATCAACAGAACCAGGGCAAAAGCCCATATGATCGGCAAGCCTCCCTGACTCTCCAGGTCGCCGGATACGCGCTCCCTCGCCGCCCGCCATTCGGGCAGCACACGCGGAGCAGCGCTCATCAGCGCCGTGATGTGCCTCCTGGCTTCGGCCGTCCAGCGTGAAGCGAAGCTTTGGGGCGGCGCGACGGCAACAGGCTCGGAAGCCGCCTGCCTGGTCTCGATCCATTGACGAACCTCGGGGTCGTCCAACAGCCGGATGAGCTGCTGGACCTTGGCAGGAGGCGCGGTCGCCGGCTCCTGAGCCGCCAGGGGAACGGCAGCAGCGAAGGTAAATTGAAGAAGGAAGACGACAACTGCTGCGAAGACGGCGCTCCGTCGGCCGCTCCTTGCACCTGCACTCATGCGATAGCCCCTCTCATCGCCCGAACATTCGGCGACAATAGTGGCATATCAACACTTACGCGTCACCCCGCAATCCCGTGCGCTTCGAAAGGGGATCGGTGCTCCGCGCCAGACGCCGGCGCGCCCATGCCGGCATGAGCCCTCGGGTATATGATTGGGCCTCAGGCCGGGTCAGGTTCGACAGCCGCAACGGTGGCGGCCTTTTCGCGGGAGGAGTGTTTCAGGGCCGACGAAGCGACTGCGTCCCATTGCGAAAGAATGCGATCCGGCAAATATCTCTTCGCGCTCGCCTCGGCATTTGCAGCAAGCCGGCTTCTGAGCTCGCCGTCGCCGAGCACGCTGGACAGCGCTTCGGCAAGCGCATCCACATCGTTGCTGGGAACGAGGAGACCATCCTCGCCGTGCTCCACCATGTCCGACGGGCCCCACTCGCATGCGAAGGAGACCACGGGAAGCCCCGCAGCCATTGCCTCGAGCAAGACTATGCCCCAGCCCTCGTAGCGGGACGACAATACGAAGACGTCGGCCGTCTCCACCCATAGTCCGGGTCTTTGCGTCACGCCCGGCAGCTCCACCCTGCCTCTCAAATCCAGCGCATCCCGCAGCGCCTCGAGCGATTTCCTGTCATCGCCCTCGCCCCAGATGACGAGCTTCCATTCGGGGTGCCTGGAGGCGATCCGCGCAAAGGCCTCGATCAGGAGATCGAAACCTTTCTGGCGCGTGAGCCGGCCAACCGCGGTCAGGATATTGTTGCCGCGTCTCTTCTGCCATTCGCCCGGCAGATCGACGGCATTGGCGATCACCCATCCCCTGCTGCGCATCTTCTCCGGAAAGTAGTCGAGCGCCCCTCGGGTCATCGTCACGAGGCCGAAGGCGCGCGGATACAGCCGATGCTGAACCCATTTCCAAACCGCACCGAAAGGCTGCAGCGCCGGATTGTTGCGTTCGGATACGATCACTGGAACCGGCAGCCCGATCGTCGCCAGCAACGTCAGCACGTTCGTTCGGGTCAGGAAGCTCAAGACGAAATCGGGCTGCGAACGGCGAATGGCGGACCGCAGGCGATGGATCCTCTTAAGCACGAGCAGGCCGCCCTCGATCTTCCCGGTCCTTTGCGGCGGCAGACCGAGACGTTCAATTTCGATCTTCGGATCCAGCTCGTAGTAAGGTCTCGCATCCGGGGGCTCGAGAGTGACGAGCGTCACCGCGCAGCCCAGACCGGCCCAATGGTTGGCGACCAGTTTTACCACATGCTCCGTGCCGCCAGCGCCAAGGCCCGGCAGCACGATTGTTGCACGCGCTCCGGAAATGTCCGGTGCCTCAAGCGCGGGAGAATTCGAGGTGTCATTCTCCTCTAAATGCCCCTCCCCTGCAGGCTGGCGAGCGTCACGGACCGGATTCGTGGCTGCGGCGGCAGCGACGGTTTCTCTTCGCCAAAGGGACGTCATCTGGTGGCTCCATTCCGCCTTCGCGATGCAAAACTCGCGATCGTGACCAATGCTGATTGGAATGTTTGCGGGCGCGCCTCACGCCCTATGCATTGACAGAATGCGTGTTTTTCATTTCATATTCAAATTGCTTAAACGAATGCCTGAAAATGCCAGCCGTGGAATTCCCCCGGCACCGCAAGTTTATTTATTTGTTTCGAAGAATCAATACCGCACAACACGAACGACCGCTGCCAACGGTAAGTATTTCCTGTTTTCAGCCCAAGTCCCATTGAGAAATGGGTTGTAGAATTATTCCTGACACACTGTTCTGTACCGCGCAATCATCGCACCAACACTACACTAACCGAAACATACGCTCAGCGGTGGTTATCTCGAGTTTTATGGAGACGTACGATGGCTAGCATTCTCAGGCGGGCATGGCGTCGGGTGGAGAAGCGGGTACGGCTCACCGCCTATGCGGCGCGAGCTGACAGTTTCCTGATCTCCTATCCAAAATCGGGCCGCACCTGGTTCCGCTACGTTCTTTCCCACTATTTCGCGGCCACCTCCGGCGTGCCGGAGCCGATAGACCTTCACAACATGTTCTCTATCGTACCGAATTTCGATCTCGACCCGGTGCGGGGAATGCCGGGCTACCGCTTCCGCGAAGCGGAAGGCGCCATTCCAACGATCCTCGTCAGCCACCTGGATTATCGCCCCAGCCTGTTCCTCAGGCGCCCGGTCATTATGATGGTAAGAGATCCGCGCGATGTGATCGTTTCGGCCTATTTCCATGCAACTCGGCACAAGCACCGCTTCGCCGGCACCCTCACGGAGTTCATAAAGGACCGTGACCAGGGCATGCCCGCGATGATCGACTACCTCAATCGCTGGGCAGGCGGCTTGTCCAATCGCGCCCACTTCGTTCTGAGCTATGAGGGTCTCTCCTCCGACACGGAAGAACGAACCAAGGCGGTACTCGAATTCCTCGGCTGTCCCGTCGACCGGAGGGCGCTGCGGGCAGCGGTCGATGCCGGGCGGTTCGAGGCCATGCAGGACAGAGAGCGGGTAGAAGGCATTCCGGCTCATGACTACGATCGAAGCGACGTGGAAAGCCTGCGCATGCGGCGTGGCAAGGCGGGCGGCTTCAGAGACTATCTGGACGGGGCGCAGGTCGCAGAGGTCGAGCGTTTCTGTTCGACCGATCTGACAATTGACGCCAAGCGTCTCGTCGGCCACACCGGACTAAACGTCTGATCCGGCGCCTGCGCCCCCCACTACCGCGTAGAACTGCTTTGAACTGACGCAGTGTCGAGGGCTGGCCTGCCGATGCTGGCCCTTGCAAACACCTCCCGCAGGACATGCGCCGTCTTCTCCATTGCTGCGGTATCGAGCGCCGGGTCGACAAGGAAGGCCAGGCTCGTCTCGCCGAGTTCCCGTGCGACCGGCAATCTCTGCGCCGGGGTCATGCCGATGTCCGTAAAGGCCTTTTCCCGGTAGATTTCCGAGCAACTGCCGCTGAAGCATGCAACACCGGCGCCGTTGATCTCGGCAATGATCCGGTCCCTGTTCCAGTCGGGCCGCAGACGCTCCGGCCGCACGAATGTGTAGAACCGATACCAGGCGTGCTGAATTCCACGGGGCGGCAACGGCGTGCGCAAAGCCTCGATCTCCCCGGCCGCTCTGGCGATAATGGCCGCATTATGCGCTCTTATGCTGCGCCACTCCGCCAGACGCTGCAGCTGACGCGACCCCATGACCGCCTGGATCGACATCATGCGCCAGTTGGTGCCTATGGACTCGTGCAGCCAGCGGAAGCCGGGAGGATGCTCCCTGTTGTAAACGGTCTCGTAGGACTTGCCGTGGTCCTTCCGGCTCCAAGCTTTCTTCCAAAGCTCGTCGTCGTTCATTGCCACAAGCCCGCCCTCGCCTCCTGTAGTGATGATCTTGTCCTGACAGAAGGAGAAAGCCGCGACATCACCGAAACTGCCGACCGGCCGGCCGTCGATCTCGGCCCCGTGCGCCTGAGCGCAATCCTCTATCACCCAGAGACCCTTCTCGCGGGCGAGTGCCATGATGGCAGGCATGTCGCAGGGCCAGCCGGCCAGATGCACGACGACGACGCCCCTGGTTCTCGGCGTCAGCTTGGCCCTTATGGTTTCGGCGGTGATGTTCTGGCTGTCGCGATCGACATCGGCAAAAATGGCGACTCCGCCCGCCATCGGTACGGTGGAGGCCGAGGCGATGAAACTGCGCGGCGTCACGATGACCTCGTCGCCGGGCTCCAACCCAAGCGCGAAAAGCGCCAGATCCAGCGCCACCGTTCCATTGGCGAGAGCCACCGCATGCTTGACGCCCAGGAATTGCTCGTAGGCAGCCTCGAAGTTGCGTACGTGCGGACCCGTCCAGGCATTCACCTCGCCCGATCTGAGGATCGACACGACATCCTCGATCTGCTCCTCGTCGTACACCGGCCAGCGTCCCATCTGTCCCTCCAATTGAATTGGTCTTAAGGCAATGACTGAATGATCCGTCCGATGCCGCGTCGGCTAAACGACGTGACGGATCAGAACGAATCCTTCGGCCGCTTTCCGCATGACTGTCGCGCCGCGCAAGGTCGCCAGTGCTCTGAGAGTTGCGATCGAGCGTTCATGCGGCGGCTGGCGCACTTGCGAAGCAAACATCTCCATCGCGTCGAGCTTGGCCTCGATATGGTCGCTGATATCGACGAAGACATTCGGCACGAACGCCGGCGACAGATAGGGCGCGTTCCAGTTGGTCTCGGACAGGGTTTCGTAGGCGAGGATGAGCTTCGGGAACTCTGCCTGATGCGGCCGGCAGGCGACCAGCGCCGAGGTGAAGGTCAATTGATGGTCCATATGCATGTCCCCGACGAAGGGCAACAATACGGTCTGCGGAGCCAACCGGCGGACAAGCTCGAACAGGGCGGCATTGACGGTCGCATGCGCCGTTTCCGCGAGCTGCGCCGCCGGCAGCCGCAACCATATGGTTTCCTTCACGCCAAGGGCGCGATGCGCCTGCTTCGCTTCGGCCTGTATTCGGGCAGTTCCCTCCGGCTCGAAGGCGGGGGGCTTTCCCTCCGTCACGACGGCGACGAAGACCTCCTCGCCCTCCGTCGCCAGCCTCGCGATCGTCCCGCCTGCGCCGAGCACCTCGTCATCGGGATGCGGGGCGACGACCAGAGTGCGCCCGAAAGATATCTGCCCGCCACCCATGAAACCTCCTGATCAAAATATCTGGCGCCTTGGCGCGTGCGCATCCAGCGCATCACGCCTTCGGCATCTCTGCACCGAGGCGCCGCGAGAGAAACTCCTTGGCTTCCTGCAGGTGCCTCGCATGAACCCGCTCGCCGGTGACCAGCGTCTTCAACGTCAAAAGAAGAATCCGCGCATCGAGCCAGAGACTGGCATGTGCGACATACCAGAGATCGAGAGCGATCTTCTCCTCGTCCGAAAGCCGCGTATTGCCGTTCACCTGTGCCCAGCCGGTCATGCCCGGAGCGACGCGGCAGCGCATGCGGCCGAGTTCGCCGAAGCCTGAGATAGTCGCTAAGGGAAGCGGGCGCGGGCCTACCATCGACATGTCGCCGGAAAGCACCGCAATGAGTTGCGGCAGTTCGTCGACGCGCAGCCGCCGCAACAGCGCGGTAGACGCAGTCTGCCGCAACTCATCCGGCAGAAGCGTACCGTCGGGTGCGCGCGCATCCGTCATCGTGCGGAACTTGGCAACCGTGAAGACAAGCATCCCCGCACCGGCGCGCGCCTGAGTGAAGAACAGCGGCAAGCCCAGGCTCGCCCACACGACGGCCGCGGTGCCCGCCATCAGCGGCAGGCACAGTACGAAAAGGGTTCCGGCGAGCAGGGCGTCGAGAAAACGCTTGAGCCGGTAATATCCCAAAGAAGCGGGCAAACCGAGGCTGACGGCTGCAGGTTCTCTATAGGTTTTCAACTCGATATTCCCTTGGCGCGCGAGCGCGTAGAGCGTTTTTCGAAATCTCTGAAATTAAGTCTTACATTCCGGCAATAGCCACCATGAGAACGTCGCCCGGAACGAGTTCCGTCAGGGGCGATGCCTTTATGCTGATCGGCGTACCGCCAACCGGGTTTCGGCGAATCTCATAGGTGTATGAAACCTGCTTCTTCTTGGACTCGTCTTCGGCCACAGCGGCCATCAGGAGTATTTGCTCTTCGGCGGAATGCTTTCCGGCAATGAGCTTTTTGACAGCGATCTCACGCGCTTGAAGCTGAGTCAGGATGTCCTTCTCGCGGTCGGCTGCAAGCTTTGCCAGTTCCAGCTTCAACCCGCTCAGCTCCTGGCGCGAGCGCGCAAGCGTGGCGAAGGTCTGGAGAAGCTGCGCCTGCTCGGCCGAAGCATTGTTTTCCGCGCGGGACAGATCGCTTTCGGTGTTCAGCCCGCGCTTGCGCAAGGTAGCGATACGCTCCACGTCTTCCTTGCTGTTCTGGACCACGTCCTTTTGCTGCAGGATGAGTTGGTTCAGTATCTCTATTCCACCTTCGGACTGGGCGATGCCCTCCGTCAGTATCTGCGCTTGCGACTTGTTGGCCGCCAAGTCCGCCTTCAGGATCCTTTCCTCGAGTTCTATCACGCCAGCGAGCGGCACGCCGGTCACATAGTCCCTTGCGACCTCAGGCACATCGGCGAGATTGATCTTGTCGCTCGATTTCAACTGGGCCACGAGCCTGGCCGCATAGATGGCCTCGTGAACGATCTCGGCATTGGCGGCTTCGACCTCCGCGCGCAAGCGGGCGCGTGCGATGATCCGGTCGGACGCGCTCGCCGCAACCACCTGAATGCCTCCCGCAAGACCAATTGCCTGTTCGACCGTCAGCCCGCTGTAGAAGGGGAACGAGCCCGGAGTCTTGACCTCACCGAGAACGAAAATCGGCCGGAAAGTCGAAATATCGAGAGCAATTTTCGGATCGACGAGAACGTCGCGCCTGCGGTACTCGCCGCGAAGCCTCTCCAGAGCCTCCGGCACCGTGAGTCCGACGACTTTGACCCCGCCGATAAGCGGAAATTGCGCTTCGCCGGAACCGGAGATGGCCGCGGTGACCGGCAACTCGGCATCGTCGAGGAAATCGAAGGTCAGAACATCTCCGGTGTTCAGCCGGTAATCACCGGCCTGAGCGGGCATTGTCCCGATCAGCGGCAACGCAAGCACCCAGAAAACCATCAGCAGCAGGAACGCGCCAAGCTTCCAACGGGGCAAAATCGCCCCATAAACGGCCGGTGAAATCCCCATTCCACAGCCTCCAAAAAGCAATAAAAGAAAACTCTACCAAAAAATATTGGGCGACTATATTCTTCGACGCGCTGTCACGTCAAAGGTTTTTAAATATTCTCGGCCCTCCGCTGCCGAATTTGCTCCTTGAGCCATTCCTGTATGGGAATAAAATTTTTTAACGATTCAAGCTGTTACCCAAATTCATTGCATCTCTAGAGGAAGTTTGTCGGGGAAAGAACGGTTCACCTTGCATTAGACGCGGACAGCTCGTGAGCCTGCCGGAAAGGTTGTTCGCCGCCTCTTTCTCTGACGAAATTCACGCGAGTCTATGCGAGAAATCAAGTGGCCGACCCTGCCGTGAGCGGCGTACGACTGTCGGCTCCAGCAGAACATTTGCATATACTTATTGTGTTCCCTTCAACGACAGGCGGTTCCAGTGGCGTTCCGAAAGAAGCTCCTCAAAAAAATCGGCGGATTGCGGCAAATTCTCAGCCGAGAGAAAACGCTGCTGGAGCGCTTGCAGAGCATCGCGCACCTGCTCACCGGAAACATGCTGAGCTCGGTTATCGGTCTCATCGGCTTTGCCCTCACGGCCAGGGCACTCGGCCCGGCGGGCTACGGCATCCTCGCACTGTGCTTCTCCTATACGCGCGCTGTCGAGAGGATCGTAAGCTTTCAGTCGTGGCAACCGCTCATCAAGTATGGCGCGCATTCGCTCGCGGAAAACGCCGACGACGCGACTGAGCTTCGGTCCCTGCTCAAGTTCGGCCTGCTGCTCGATCTTTCCGCAGCACTTGCGGGGTGGCTGCTTGCCGTCCTGCTCATTCTGACGGCTGCGCCCTGGCTTGGTATATCGGAGGACGGAGCCAGCCTTGCCATCCTCTACTGCGCGGTCCTGCCGTTCCAGGTCTCCGGCATGCCGACCGCCGTTTTGCGCCTTTACGGGCGCTTCATGGCGATCGCCTACGGCCAGGTTATCACGAGCCTCCTGAGGGTCGCTCTTTGCACGATCGGCGTCGCCACCGGCGCCGGACTTTTAGAATTCACGCTGATATGGATGGCGTCGCAAATCACCGGGACGCTGGTCGTCCTCGTTCTCTCGCTGTTGGAATTGCATCGGCATGGCATTCTTTCGGGCCTGATGAGCGCTCCGCTTCGCGGCATTACGGCAAAATTTCCGGGGCTCTGGAAGTTCGCGATCTCGGCGAACCTCTCACTCACCATTCGTTCGAGCGCCAACGAACTCGACACGCTTCTCGTCGGCTACCTCGCCGATCCGACTTCCGCAGGCTTGTATCATATCGCCAAGCGCATTGGCCGGATCGCGCAGCAGGCTGGGGTGCAGGTCCAGGCGGTCCTCTATCCGGAGCTCGCCCGTGCCTGGGCTACCAAAGCGGTCGGCGCCTTCCATCGGGCGGTTGCGCAGATGCAGGGGCTCCTCCTCGCTTTCGGCCTGCTTCTCATCGGCGGCCTCTATCTTCTGATCGGGCCGCTGCTCACCTGGGCCGCCGGGCCGGATTTCGCGGCTGCGGGGCCCCTCGTCGTGGTGCAGTCAATCGCGGTCACCATGACCCTGTGCGGCGCCGTCATCCGCTCGGCACTTCTCGCAATGGGACGCGAAAACGAGATCCTGCGCAGCGTCACAATCGCCGCAATCGGCTTTCATGCGACCGCATTTGCCCTCATCCCGGCCATAGGCGCCATGGGAGCCAACGTCGCCCATATCGTCATGGCCTCCATCTGGCTGTCTACGATGATGCTGAGCTACCGCCGAACCCCGGCGGCCTGAGCCTTGAAACGCCAAAATTAAAGAAGCATCTTGCCTCCGGCATGTTTTTCTGTGAAATTCCTCTCCAGATTTTATTCATTTCAACTATTGCTAGGATTAACACTTAAACTGAGGTCATCTTTACCGGATTCTCGCGCAGATTCTGCTGCTTCGCCGCGGAACATCAACCTATACATTCACACAGACAGACGGCCGTAGCGACACCTCGTTCGCGCAACGATTTCGGAACTGTTGACCCAGCTGCCCCTTGGAAGGCGGCGCGCCGATCATTTCGGCGCAATTGCCTGCGAGGCGATCGACGAAAGGGCCACAGATGGAAATGCGGGATATCGACTTCCTGATCATCGGTGCGACGAAAAGCGCAACGACCTGGCTTCAGCAATCCCTGCAGCAGGACGCCGGAATATTCATGCCGGATCCCGAACTGCATTACTTCAGCCGTTATTACGACCGCGGCGACGAATGGTATCTCGAACATTTCGCAGGACAGGAACACCGGCGGCTGCGCGGTGAAAAATCAAACTCCTACATGGACCTGCCGGAAGCGGCAGAGAGAATAAAGGAAAAGCTGCCCCGGGCGCGGCTGATAGCGCAGCTTCGCAATCCGGTAGACCGGGCCTATTCCGACTACTGCATGCTTTACCGCCGCGCCGAAGTCGGGCGTGATATCGCCCAGTACCTCGACCCGCGACAAGGGGCCGGCGGACGCTTCCTGAACGGCGGCCTCTACTTCCAGCAGCTGCAGGGTTATCTCGACCGCTTCCCCGTGGATCAGCTTCTCGTGCTCCTCTACGAGGACCTGAAGGTCGATGCCGGCGCGCAGCTCGCCCGCGTCGGCAGCTTCCTCGGGGTCGAAACCGATGTGCCGGTGAAGCCGCTTGCAAAGAAGGTGAAGGACAAATCTGAACCGGTCGTCAGTCCCAACCTGCGCCGGCTCCTGCGCCCCTTGAAGCCTGTGGCTGCTCCGTTCCGGCAGAATGCCGGCTTCAAGAAGCTGCGATCGCTGATTGCCGGCGAGCTTCAATATGCGCCGCTCAGCCGTGACCTGCGCGAGCGGATGACGGACTACTTCGCGCCTGAAACGGAAAAGCTTGGCGCCCTCGTCGGAAGGGATCTGACGGACTGGCTCAGGAACAGAAGCATCGAGAAATGACATCCGGCCCGGCTGACCCGGGCCTCCAGACCTTTCAGCAGTTCCTTTGGGATCTAAGATATGACGTCTTCTGTCACACTTGATCTTCGGCAACCGGAAACGCCCACCATAAGCAGCGGCGCGCGACAGGCGGTCGTGTGTCTTCCATTCATCGGAGATCTGGTCGGCGGAAGCCACATGTCCTCGCTCGGCTTGATACGAAATCTCCCCAAGTCCCGTTTCGCACCGCTGGTCGTGCTGCATCATCCCGATGGGCCGGTCGCAGATCTGTTCCGCCGGGAAGGGATCGACTTCGTGGCCGCTCCGGTTGTGAACCGGCTGGAGCGGGCGGCTCCGCGCGACGGCGCCGCAGTCGTCAACGTCATGCGCACAGTTCCGGCCCTTGCACGATTCCTGAGAGCCAGCAATGCCTCGATCGTGCACACGAATGATGGCCGCACACATCTCATCTGGGGCCTTGCTGCCCGGGCCGCGGGTGCGAAGCACCTCTGGCACCACCGCGGCGACGCAACGTCGTTCGGACTGCGCCACGTCGCGCCCTGGCTTCCAAATCGGCTGGTGGCCGTATCGAAATTCGCATCTCCCCGGCCCGGGTTTTTCTCGGCCGCGGGCAAATGCAGCGTCGTTCACAGTCCCTTCGACGTCAGCAAAATGGCGGGATACGAACGCGAAGAAGCCCGCCGCAACGTGCTCGACGCCATCGGGAGTTCGCCCGAGACGAAACTTCTCGGTTATGTCGGAACCCTGGTGGACCGCAAGCGGCCGGTCCTGTTCGTCGAAGCGGTCGCGGCCCTGAGGCGGCTGTCGCCCCAGACCAAGGTTGCGGGCCTGTTTTTCGGCAACGCGCTCAACGGGCTCGACGATGCTGCGAGATCGCGCGCCGAGGCGCTTGGGGTTACCGATTGCATTCATTTCATGGGATTTCGTTACCCGGGCGAGCCCTGGATCGCAGGACTGGACGCTCTCCTGGTAACGGCTGTGAACGAACCGCTCGGAAGAACCCTTGTCGAAGCGATGCTGCTCGGCACACCGGTCGTCGCGAGCGACTCCGGTGGAAATCCGGAGGTGGTCGAAAATGGCCGGACCGGCATGCTCGTTCGCGCGGACGACCCGGATGAGTTCGCCAGGGCCTGCCTGACGCTGTTCGGCGATGCTGAACTTCGCGGTCGCATCGTGGAAACGGCGCGCAGCGAAGTACGCACCCGTTTCAGTTACGAGCGCCACCTAGATGCGATTACGTCGATCTACGACGAACTGATAGGTGCGAGCCCGTGACGGGCACCCCGATAAACGGCGTGAGGCGGTCGTGTCAGAGACAGATATGACAACGGCACATCAACTTCATTTTGGTAGCCAGCCCAACAGAGTGAATCTCCGCCTTGCGGCGATCGAACGCAGCATCGCCTATTTGGCCGTTTTTCTGGCGCCCTACGCCACATTACGGTTTTCCGAACTCTTCTTCACATTCAGCGATTTCTTTTTTTGCGTCAGCCTGTTTCTTCTTTTGATCACCGGGCGGATCAGGAGCAGACCGCTCGAACAGACGACGTCGATTTGGATCTTCGCCTTCACCCTGTTGTTCGTCGGCATGATGCTTGGCAGCCTGTTCCACGGCAGTCCTCAGCGAGGGCTGATCGTGATGGCGCAATATCTCTTCGCCTATCTGATCCTGATGGTCATCCTCATCCGTGACGACCCGACGGAAGCCTATCGGCTCGCCGGCGTCTTCCTGGCCAGTGTCATTCTCATCGATATTCATGGGATCATCACGTTCTATACGGTGGGGTATGTGCCCGGCGAGGGCAAGGGCGTCGTGACTGGCGGCAAGCGCCTGGCCACCCTGTTGCGCAATCCCAACCTGGCCGCGGCGATAAACGCCCTGACGCTGCCGATTCTGCTGTTTTTCTGGTCCTCGGGCCGCGTAAAATCATATCTTGCCTTGCCGGCCCTCGCGATAGTCATCGTCACCGTCGTCCTGACAAGTTCGAACAGCGGGCTGTTTTCAACGTCGCTTTGCCTTGCCGTCTACATTGCCATGATCTCGACGCCGCGGCTGCTCCTGCGTCTGGCACTGGGAATGGCCATTGTCGTTGGCGGCGCGGCACTGTTCGGCAATAAGGAGATGCTGCCAAAGACATTCCAAACACGCGTTTTGGGCGCATTGTCTTCCGGTGACATATCCGAAGCCGGGACGTTTCTTTCGAGAGCCGCACTGATGGAGGAAGCGGTCCATATCATTTCAGAGGAACAGATAAAGCTCGTGGGGCTCGGTGCGGATCAATTCCGTGAGAGAAGCGTTCAAAGCGCTCCGGTTCACAACCTCTATCTTCTCCTCTGGGTCGAGGGCGGATTGCTCGCCCTCATCGGCTGGCTGATGTTTTCCGGTGTCGGCATGCTGCTGGGACTCGCGATCCTAAGGGTCGGCGGGGACAAACGCGCACTAGCGGCAGTGGTCACGACAGTCCTGGTATTTCTCGTGATAGCTTTGTTCAATCCGCATATGTATGCGAGATATTGGACCATGCCCATGCTGCTGTCTTTCGGAGTCGGTCTTACGCAGCTGCGTGGTGCGGTAACGGGTCAGGGTTCCCTTCCGGTCACCCGCGGTCATGATCGCCGGGAAGGTCGGCCCGGAGCGAACAGCCAAGATCGGCGAAATCGCCGACGCGATGAGGCCGAGGGAGCGTCGGGGAGACTGACGACCAAATGGGACGGCACTGACTACAACCAGGATTGACTGTTTCGCCGACATCGGCCACCCGCGAGGAGGCCGACCCCATCAGGTGGAACGGAGCGTTCGATCTTCCCGGAGGAGTTGTTGCTCCGGTGTTTCTTTCGACGGCAGTGGACAGGAATCCAATGACCCGAGCTCCGACCCCCAATGGGGGCACATGAGAACATGCAGGGCGCGGTTTTTGCTGGTCGAGCTGCAAAAACCGGGTTACTGTTGAGACTGCTCCCCGCGTTTTGATCGGAGCGCATTGACTTGGCCTCTGCGACTTAGTTTGGCCTCGGCCTGCCGAGGACACCGGTCAAAGAGGACATGCTTGTGCCGCCAAAGTAGATTTGGCGCCGTTGAACTAATTTATTGCACCTTACTCAACATTTTACTAAAGTAACGAAATACAGAAAATTTTTTGATATTTGCAGGTTTCCATGACGACATTCGTTCCCGATGGCGGCCTATCTGCCCGCGCTCATCACCGAGAAACTGTGGATTTCGCCCCTCAGCAGAGCGGGGCAACCGTCGGCCTTTTCGATCTCTGGGCCGTGGTCAAGCGGCGGTTCTGGCTTCTTGCTTTCATCATAATCGGCTGCACGCTACTATCTGCGATTGCATCATTCACGCTCCCCAAGTCCTACACGGCCAGTTCGGAAGTGGTGCTGGAGCGCAAAGATGTCCGACCCTTTGCCACCGATGCAGCTTTGACATCCATCGAGCGCGACCGGTCGGCGGCTGAAACAGAGATGGACGTCTTGCAGTCGCGGAAGTTCGCCGGCCGTATTGTGGACCGGTTGAACCTCATCGATCATCCCAACTTCAATCCGTATGCGCCAGGCGGGGAGAAGTCGGGCGCCCCGAGCGTCGTGGACCGCATCAAGGATCTCATCGGTATTCGCCGTGCCTCGACCTCCGACCAAGTCGTGCCGGATACAAGGACACAGCGGGATCACGCGATCTCCGCACTGCTGTCCCAGTTCCAGGTAAGCCGGACGGGCGAAAGCCTCGCCGTGCGGCTTGTTGTAACCAACCAGGACCCTAAGCTGGCCCAACAAATCGCGAACACGATTGCCACTCTCTATGTCGAAGCCTCGCTCGAATTCAAACAGGACGAGCGGGTCGCGGACAAGGAGCGCGCACTCAACACCGGCGGTGCAGTGGCTTTCCTTCGGCAAAGCATGACGCAGCCGCTTTTGATCACGTTGCGCAACGAAGAGGCCCGGCTGCTGCAGAGCAAGGCCGAACTCGCCGCCAAGTACGGCAAAAATCATCCTCAGATGATCGATGCGGAATCACAGATTGCCGGTATCCGCAGCATGATTGAGGATGAAGTCCAGCGTATTCTGTCCGACCTCGAAGCCGAGTCCCTGAAGCCCAGCGCGCGGATCGTGTCGACAGCGGAACTCCCCAATTCACCGTCGTTTCCCAAGCCCGGCCTTATCATTCCGGCGGCATTCGCCGGTTCCACGCTGCTGGCCTGCGTACTCGCGCTGTTGCTGGAGACAACCGACACACGTGTCCGCAGCGGACAACGAGTCGCGCAGCTGCTGCGTATCCCCAATCTCGGTTATGTACCGAAGGTACCGAAGCATCTAATCTCTCCGGGCGCAAAGCGATCCTCGTGCATTCCGGACTGGAGCAACTTCACCTCCGCCGAAGCGGAGCGGGCGGTTTACATGGCTTGCCGCTTTTCCGACGCGAAGCAACTGCGGCGCATTGTGATGGTAACCTCCTGTATTCACGATGTTGCAAACGCGTCGACGGCCTGGGGAATCGCAACGGCCGCAGCGGCGGACGGCCGCCCGACCGCCTTCGTGAATCTTGATTTCAATCGTCACAATGTTCCCTACCTGAAAGGCATGGAGCGTTCCCCGGAAACGATCGAACGCTACCTCAGGAATCAGGCGGTCATAGGCGAGGTCGTGCAGTCCATCCCGACCTTGCCCGGCTTTGGATTCATCGACGCGACGCACGTGATGACGGAACCATTCAGATCGCTGGACTCCGACAAGCTCTGTGAACTCATCATGGACCTGAAGCAAACCGGATATGACTTCATCGTGCTGCATGCTCCGCCGGTGCTCGCCTCCGGGGATGCAACGTGGCTGGCGCCTTTTGTCGACGGTGTGATTCTCATGGCCAATTGGGGCAAGGCGACTGAAGAGCAGCTGCTGGAAGCTGCCGCACAGCTCCGGATGAACCATGCGCATCTGATCGGTACGGTGATTAACCAGGTCAATCCCGATATCCATAGACGTCACCACTATGGCGGCTTCGTCATAACCTCCAAGCGTATCCCCGTCAGCCGCTGGCACCAAGTTCGCGGCAATGGAGCACTCCCGGAGCGTGGGGACGCAGACGTCAACACGCTTTACACTCCCGCAACCAGACCTTCGATCACGCGTCCGTCGAATGTCGCTTAGAGCGGTTCCAGGAGAAGTGCATAGCGGTTTGCCGTCCCCCGACTTGCGGTAAAGCAAACGGTCAGAGCATTTCCGCGATTCGGAGAAAAGCGGAAACGCTCCGGGCGCGTCAGTAAATGAAGCAATACAGGTGACGCCAGGGGCCGCTTCAATCGCGAACGGCCGGCATCCCGTCCGCGACATCTCCCGCCATGAAATGGAGAAACGCCTCGAGGTTTGTCCAGCCGTCGCCATCCTTGTCCTGAGGTCCATCGCCGGCATCTGTCGGGTCGGTGCCGTGCTCGACCTCCCAGTCATCTGAAATGCCGTCCATGTCGCTATCCCGGTAGGGCACTCCGGCATCGAGTTCCGGCCAACCGCCGACGTCCTCCGGATCGCTCGCAAGCAAACGTCCGCTGCGGTTCCTGACCGCCTCTATGATGCGGCGGTCGACGGCATCGCGCTGCGGCTTTGTGGCACCGGCACTTGCCAAAACGTCCTCGTAAGCAGTTTCAGGCGAGGTGGCGCGGATCGCCGGGGCAGCAAACGCTGTCGCCGAAACGAATCTCCTTTGCTCCTTCGCCAAAACGAGGCTCTCATCCTGCCCGGGGTCGGTCCGGTAGGGTTCGTCGTAATTGTCCTTCAGGTAAATCGCGTGACCGCGTCCGCTTTCTTCGAAGAGATGGACCATGTGGTCGTTTCGCAGCTTCTCCCCCGCGATCTTGTAGTTACCGACCACATTGGCCTGAATACGCGCCCATTCATCGCCGAGGCTCAGGACATATTGCCACTTAGGCGAGAAAAACACGTTGTTCACGATATCCGCGACCGCGCCGGGAATTTTCATTTTGATCAGCGGATTTCTGAACTGGCCGAAAGCAAAGAGGGAGTGATGGACCGAGACGTTGCCGCCTTTCGTGAACAACATGTTGCGTGCACGCTTGTCTTTCCCGGGGCCGCCCCGCAGGAGCGGTTCGCTCGCGATACCCCACTGCCAGGTAAAATTGCTCGCATCTTCCGAATCGATCGTCTCATCCGATCCCCAGCTGGCGGAGATATGATCAAGCATGATGTCTCTCGCCGCCTCGGAGTACATTCCAAGCCCTCCGGAACAACAAGCCTTCACGGCATGCGGCCCGGGGCGAAGACGAATGTGCCTGATGATCACGTCATTGGTCACGATTTCTATCGAAGGACGAATCTGCGTCTCGCCGTTCCGGATGGCGATCCCGCCCCCCGGCGCCGTTTCTCCCGCAATTGTCAGGAATGGATTACGAACGACGAGCGATCTTTCGCGAAGAACAATGGTGCCCCCTGTACGCAGGATACAAACGCGCGGTCCGGACGCTTCGATGCACGCGCGCAGGGAGCCCGGCCCTTCCTCATTCGTGTTGACGACGTAGATTGCCTTGCCCCCTCGTCCGCCGAGAGAGCCGGCGCCGAAGCCCTCGGCCGTGGGAAAGGCGCGTTGTCTGCCGTCGGGCAGCTTGGGTGGAAGAGGCTCGGCCAGAGCTTCGCGCGAGATGCCGGCCCATGGTCCGCAGAGCAAGCCCGCCAAGATCAGGCAACGGGCTATCGTGGAACCCAGTGCTCTTACATCATGCGACTGAAAGATCACCGTCATGCTCTCGCGCCGCCAGGCCGAAACTGAAACGCTTTGATTGCCGAAGCATCCGGCTGCGGCAGTATTCTCGAATGCTGCTGAAAGCACCATGCGAAGCCACGGCCAAGCCGCGCCATAGCGGGACCCTCGAGGTTCTTGCGAAAGCGCCCGACGAACATAACAGAACCCCCCGCAGAGATACGGCACCGACTTCACAGATAGCCGTAGCGTCGGAGCATCCAGCCGCCCAGCCGCCGAAAGGAAACCTGCTGACCGGCCGGCATCCGCGTTCGCCAGGCCTCGTCCTTGTTGAGCGCGATCGATGCGTTCATGCGCAGCCGGTTGCCTGCCACCTGATGTCCCGGCCCCATCGCCTCGCCATTGCGCAGCGATGTGCCTATCCGGCTCAAATCGAGCTCGAGGAACGCGCCGATTTTCTGCATCACAGTGACAGGATCGGATGCGAAATCCTCGTATCTGACACGCATGACCCTCTCGGGGCCCAATTTCCGCGAGAGATACTCCACCGCAAGATTGACCATGCTCCATCGCACGGCTGTTCTGAAGACCGACTTCGGCTTGATTTCCTTCTGCAGGCCCGATTTGGCGTCGCGCTCATAGCCCTTCAGCAAGGACCAAGCTACACCGCGCCCGTCGCGCACCAGATGAATGACCCGCATATCGATCCCGGGGATCTGCGCAACGGCCATCGCTCTCCCCGGCAGCTTCGAAGAATCGACGATCATTTGCCGGCCCGAACAGGCCTGCATCGCGCTGAACAAGCGTTTCGTATGAAGCGTGTAAAGCGAAAATCGTTTCCCGAGACCGAAGCCGCTGAGCAATCTCGTCAACATCGAAAGCCCTTCGAACTTTTGCTGGAGGGCGCAATACTCCTCCATCAGCCCGGACTCCTGGCCAATGGACCACTCCTGGAGAACCGAGTTCCAGAAGGAACAGTCGCGAATAGCATTGCCGCATGCACAATATTCGTTGTGACGCCACACGTGCCGTGTGAGCGAGGTTATCTCTCCCGCTCCCATCACGGCGGCATGCTGTCCTAACGCAATGTCCAGGATGGTCGACCCGCTGCGTCCGTAACCTGCGATATATGCGATGCGAACTGGTTGCGAGGACATCATAAAGCCTTTCTAGAGGTTTGATTTCGGCTCCGGAAAACGGTGACATTCCGGTTCGGGCGCGTCGGGCTCGCTTCACGGTGCCCGGAAGTCCAGCAGAAGCTTTTCGATCTCCGATCCGCCACCGACCCGCTCCAGCGCGGCGAAGGAACCGTCCTCCTTCAATTCGAACAAGGTTCCGGCGTTCTCCTGTGCGCGGTTCGTACGGGTCACCACGACCAAGGCGCCCGGGCCGCGAAGATAGGAGTGGATGTTCTCGATTGCCGTCCGGATCTGGTCCGGCGAAAAGTAGTTCGTATTCAAAATATTTGCGGCTCTCACAAAATCGAACCGCCCGGCCAGGTGCGCCGACCGGCTCATGATATCGTCTTCGACGAAGTTTATTTTGCCGTTGTCAGCCAATGATCGTGTGATCATTTGCACCTGCCTGCTCTTGCCGGCCCGCACTCGGGCGCGCAGACGCGGTTGCAACAGCACTCGCGCCAACAGGAGCGGCGCGAATGCCAGCGTCACATAATCCAGCCTTCTGATCCAGGGACGAACGATGATGCCGCTCAGATCATATTGTAGCGGCCATCCTTCCGGGTCGCAGAAGACGGTGATCCCAGGAGCAAATTCGACGATGTGGGCCTCTACGAAGAGATCAGTTGCCGTAATGCGGACCGTGGCGCCGCAACTTTCGAGGAACCTGGCCAGTTCCACCGTCGTCAAGCCGGTGGAAACACCCACATCCATGACCTGTTGGAGAGAAGCCGCGCGCTCGGCAATGAAGGGCCGAAACGCGACCTCCAATTCCCGAAATCGAGACGGCTGGGTCAGCTTGAAGGTGCCGTTGCGCATCTTCAATCTGGCAAAGAAGGCTGATTCCGATACCAGGTCGATCGTGTTGGCAGTCAACGAATAAAATTCTTTCGCACTTACGGTCATGGCGCAACAACCCGTTTCCATTCAACCAAAAGTGAACATCTTCGGAACCTGAAATACCGTTCCGTTGCAGGGGCCGGTGTCGCCCCTCCTGAAAATCCGCCACCAGGGTGGCGACGTTCTATGCGTTTCGAGTATTCAAAAAATCTTATCTAATGCGCGGGATTCCTGCTGGCTTTCACCCGCTCCGGCAAGAGGTATCATAATTTCCGAGGCGCAGCAATTTGCAACGTTAGCTGGTGTTCGGCAATGGCCATTTTGGACGAAACTCGAGTTGCAGCTCGTGGATCACGATGATCGTCGTTCGGGCCGCACCAAAATCCTAAACGCGATCGGCTCCGAAAAGCGCGATGCAGGCGCAAACTTGCACGCATTTCCTCATCCGCTCTGGACTTCCGCACCGTAGTTGTGTTCGATAGGCCGATATTGTTCTTGTATTTTTATGCCGTCGGCTCGACGGCCGTCAGTCATTTCATAATCAGCTTTGTGGTGTGACCATGCGTATCGTATTCGTCGGCGCCGTCGAAAGTTCCAAGATCGCCTTGGAAGCGCTCATAAGGGCGAAGCGCACTCCGGTGCTGGTGATAACGCTGCCACCGGAAGCAGCGGGGCGCCATGCCGACTTTGTGGACCTCGGAGAGCTCGCGCGAGCCGCCGGGACCGCGATCCATTACACGACGGACATCAATGCCCCTGAGACGCTGGAGGCCGCAGCAGCGGCTGCCCCGGATCTCTCGCTCGTCATCGGCTGGTCGCAAGTCTGCCGGCAGCCGTTCCGGGAAATCGCGCGCGAGGGCACCGTCGGCTTTCATCCGGCAGCCTTGCCGCGCCTGCGGGGTCGCGGTGTCATTCCCTGGACCATCCTGCGGGGTGAGGAGAAAACAGGCTCGACCCTTTTCTGGCTGGACGACGGGGTCGATTCCGGACCGATTCTATTACAACGGCAATTTCGCCTTGTTCCCGACGAAACTGCGCGCAGCCTTTATACAAAGCACACTGAAAATCTCGCTGAGATGGTCGTCGAGGCCGCGGCCCAAGTCGAGGCGGGAAACGCCGCGCGCATTGTACAGGACCAGACGAAGGCGAGTTATTGCGCAAAGCGCACGGCGGAGGACGGCTTGATCGATTGGCGTCAGCCCGCCGCGTCCGTATTGCGCCTGATCCGCGCGGTCGGTGCCCCCTATCCGGGTGCCTTCACATTCTGCAACGGTCAGAAAATTCGCATCGATGCCGCAATCCCGGTCGAGAACTCCGGGCAATATATCGGGTTGACGGGCCAGATTCAGGCCGATACCAAACGAGGATTCATCGTGCTGTGCGGCGACGGGGAATGCATTGAAGCGCTCGCCTGGGAATGGGCCTCGGAAAGACGGCCTCCAACCCACGCCAAGCTCGGCGGAACGATCTTGGACGAGGCCCGGCGACCCGCGACGACCGTATCTCGGCCGGGAATCGACCCTGCTGCAGACCAAAGTCAAACGTCCCGAAATACATAAGAAAAGTAGAAAAACGATAATCGACACAATACTCGAAACCTGTTTACAACCCGTTAAAGACGTGCTTTTTTATTAACGTACTTGAATATGACAAGGAATTTTGCGCCGCGATCAAACCGATCGCGTGTGCGCCTATTTTTGTTGAACTCAATTTATCCAGCCTTTCGAGCAAGTCGAAGAGACAAACTTACAGACGCACTGTTCTTGCCCACCATAAGAGCTTTGGGGTCGTGCGTTCGTCGTTCGGCGGAACGATAGGGCTTATAAATATTAGGAAGGGGCCGTCATGCAGCGTATACACGCCGCCGCGAAGGCAGTTCGTAATCATTTCCTGATGTTGCCGTCTATGTTGGGAGGGGAGAGGAGCAGCAGAGCACCGGCCGGAATGTTTTGGGCGATCAGCGGAGCCGCCCTTGATATCGGCTTCAGAAGGATAAGGGGAGCGGTCCGCAGCGTTCAGAAATATCCTGCCCTCTATCTTACCGACCTGGCATCGGTCGGCGTCGCACTCGCCGTGGCATTGTTGCTGCGCTACGGCATTGCAGAACTTTCTGCACGCCCGGGCACCGCTTCGGTGCTGCTCTGGTCCGGCGCGCAATACCTCGTCATATGCGCGGTCGTCTTCCCGCTTTCCGGCCTTTACAGCCGGAATTGGAGATATGGCTCCATTTCCGACCTTTTCATCATCCTGCGGGCAGTGTTGCTGACCTCCTTGCTTCTTGTCTCGCTGCTGTTTTTCTCGACGAGACTCACCGACATCCCCCGCACTGTCGTCCCGATGCAGTCCCTCCTGCTCATCGCCTTCCTCGCAGCTGCGCGGCTGAGCTTTCGCGCCGAGGAATTCGCGCTGAGAAGGCCCATTTTCAAGTCCGGGCGCAACAAGGACGAACAAGGCGACAATAATCGAATTCCGCTGCTTCTCGTCGGTGCGGGCGATGCAGCCGATCTTTACCTTCGGGCGCTCGCACGTGATCCCAACGCGACGTATACGCCCGTCGCTTGCCTGGACGGAAGCGAGGATCAGATCGGCATGAGCCTGCGCGGCGTGCCGATCGCCGGCCGTATTCAGGACTTCGAGCAGGTGGTTGCGGAGTTGCAGCAGCAGGGCAGACAGCCGCGCCACATCGTCTTCACGGAGGCCCCAGCAGGCTTCGGCGAGGAAGCATCCGACGACCTGTTGAGATCCGCCGAACGACTGGGCATTGCCGTTTCGCGCCTTTCCCAGATGACGGAGCTGAAGCGCGCCAAAGGCGACAACCCCTACGAGCTGCGCTCGATCGAACTGACCGATCTCCTGGAACGACCGCAGGCGGCCCTCGACCGGGAGGCTATCGGTCGGCTCGTTCGCGGCCGCAGGGTGCTCATCACTGGAGCCGGCGGCTCGATCGGCAGCGAGCTGACGACCCAGGTCGCCGCCTGCGATCCGGCGGAGATCGTCATGATCGACAACACCGAATACAATCTTTACGCGATCGACATGACGCTTACCGAAAGCTTCCCGGAGGTCCCGCGTTGGAGCTATCTTTGCAGTGTCCGGCGCAGTCAGCGCGTGGAAGAGATATTCGAGCGGCACCGGCCTGAACTCGTCTTTCATGCCGCGGCTCTGAAACATGTGCCCATGGTGCAGATGAATCCCTGCGAGGGCGTGCTCACCAACGTCGTCGGCACAATGAACGTCGCGAATGCGGCTAAGAAATACGGCACGCTCGCAATGGTCCAGGTGTCGACCGACAAGGTCGTCAACTCGACCAGCGTCATGGGCGCGACGAAGCGTCTTGCCGAGCTCTACTGCCAGGCGCTCGACCTGAACGGCCTCGAAACGGGTCTGGGCCCGCGCTTCATGACGGTCCGCTTCGGCAACGTGCTCGGTTCCAGTGGTTCGCTGATCCCGCTCTTCAAACGGCAATTGGCTCGCGGCGGTCCGCTGACCGTGACCGACGCGAATATGACGCGCTTCTTCATGACGATCCGAGAAGCGGTGGAACTCACCCTGCAGGCCTCCGCCTATGGCTTTGAGAAGCAGCTCGGTCAGGGCGAAATCTTCGTTCTGGACATGGGCGAGCCGATCAAGATCATCGATATCGCCCGCAGGATGATCCGGCTTGCCGGCTTCACCCCGGACCGGGAGATCGAAATCAAGATCATCGGCTGCCGACCGGGCGAAAAGCTCTTCGAGGAGCTTTTCGACGAAACCGACAAGCGCATAGATTCGCCGGTGCCGGGCGTTCTCGGCGCAGTCCCCGAGCCCATACCCCTGCCGACGCTGAGGGACGCTTTCGCGCGCCTCCAGCGCCATTCGGAGCGGGGCAACGAGGCCGCAGTCGTTGCGGTCATGCGCGAGTTGCTGCCGCGATATGAGCATGAGGCCGAACACACGCGGGCGGCCGCCAGCAAGCGCACGCCGTCACGAGCCAAGAGCCGCGTCAAGGCCAAGGCGGGCAAGTCAGGATCCGGCTATGGCGCGGAGCTCCGCTTGCCCGGGAGGTGAGGACGACGCGCACGATCGGTGCGCTCGCATCTGACGGCTGTCGCGGCTAGGCAGACCGCCGATCGCAGGCCGCGTCGTGGCCAGATTTTGCGGCAGACGAGAAGAGTGTCCTGGCGCAGCCCGCATAGGCGGGCGACGCAGCAAGACGTTTGAATACCACCGCTCAGAGGTGGAGCCATCCGGGAGACGAGCAGTGAATCTTGTTGAAAAGACTTCTCGCACCAAGACCGAACACATCACGCAACGTCCGGCGAAACACAGCGGAGCGGTTTGCCCGTCTCGGCAGAAGCGAGTGATCGCCGTCGTCGCCAGCCTGACGGCATCTCTCGTGATCTTTCGGCTTGAACTGCTGAAGCGATTGGTCGCAGCCGGACACGACGTCATAGCCTTCGCCCCCGAACGCGACCCCCGGGTCGAGCAGGAGCTTGCGCGCATCGGGGTAGATTTCGTCCAGATCCCGATGGCGCGCACCGGCCTCAATCCCCTGGAGGACCTGCGGACGTTCTGGGCGCTGCGGCGACACTTCGCCCGCCTGAAGCCGGACATCATCCTTCCCTACACCATGAAGCCGATCATCTATGCCGGAATCGCGGCCAGGACGCTTGGAATAAAAGAGCGCTGCTTCCTCGTAACAGGCCTCGGACACATTTTTTCGGACGCCGCCGGGGGCTCACTCAAGGCGCGGGCCATCCGTCACCTCTGTGTTCGGCTGTACCGTGTGGCGCTGCGGGGTGCCCGCGTCGTCTTCGTTTATAACGACGCGGATGCGAACGACATTCGCCGCTACCGGATGCTGCGGGGCGATCTCTCGCCGACGATGATTTCCGGGTCAGGCGTCGATCTCGACCATTTCACCTTCTCCAAGCCGCCCCGCGGCGGGCCGACCTTCCTGATGGTCGCGCGACTGCTGCGCGACAAGGGCGTCGTCGAATATGTCGAAGCCGCGCGGATCGTGCGACGCGCTTTCCCGCATGCCAGATTTCAACTGCTCGGCCATTTCGACAGCAACCCGACGGCGATTTCCCGCGAGGAGATCGATGGCTGGGTGCGCGAGGGGATCCTCGACTATCTTGGCACGACAGTGGACGTAAGGCCGTATCTTGCGGCGTGCAACGTTTTCGTTCTGCCGTCCTATTACCGCGAAGGAATTCCGCGGAGCATTCTCGAGGCCCTGGCGACGGGACGGCCCGTGATCACGACCGATCTGCCGGGCTGCCGCGACACCGTGCGGCCGGGAGCCAACGGCATGGCCGTGAAACCGCGCGACGTCGCCGCACTCGCCGACGCGATGGCCTCCTTTGCGCAGGACCCGGACCTGGCAGAGAAAATGGGAAAGCGGTCGCGAGAGCTCGCGGAAACGACGTTTGACGTCCACATGATCAACGCAATGCTGTTCGCTGGCATGCATCTAGCCGATTGAAGAGGCTTTCATGGCGCCGCAGATCGGCCACCGAGAGCATCGCCGGAGCGGCAGACAAAAGGCGCTGCGATGATAATGCATGTCATAACCAACTTCACCGCGAGTGCGGGCGCCGAAACGATGCTGGCGCGTCTGCTGCACGGAGCGACGGACGAGCGCATCATCGTGGTTTCCCTCATCGGCGTTTCCGAGAGGAACCGTCGTCTCGCCGACAATCCGCGAGCTGCCTATGTTTCGCTGGGAGCCGAATCGCTTGCAGCGCTTCCGGGCGCGATCCTGCGGCTTTCCAGGCTGATCCGGAAGGAGCGGCCCGACGTGATCCTCTGCTGGATGTACCATGCGATGGTCGCCGGCACCCTGGCTGCGGGCATGGCGCGGTATCGGGCTCCGGTCTTCTGGAACGTCCGCCAATCCCTGGACGATCCCACCTCCCTTACGCGCAGTTCCCGAGTCGCGATTGCGGCTGCGAAACTGCTGTCGCACCGGCCGGCGGGAATAATCTACAACAGCGCGCGCGCTCTCGATCTGCATCGCGCCTATGGCTATTCAAACCGGAACGCGGTGGTGATTCCCAACGGATTCGAACTTCCGCATCTCGCGGCCCCCGAACCGCGAACGCCCCGGCGCATCGGCATTGTGGGCCGCTTTCACCCGCAGAAAGATCACGGAACGTTCTTCAAAGCGGCCGCTCAAGTGGTGAAAACTCACCCGCAGGCAGTCTTTTTCGCAGCCGGCAACGGACTGGTTCGCGACAATCCGGCCGTTACCGGGCTGATGGCGCAAGCCGGCCTTCCGGCTCACGCCGTCGATCTCCGGGGAGAGATCAACGATATGCCCGCATTCTATCAAAGCATCGACCTCCTGGTTCTCTCATCGCGGACCGAAGGCTTCCCGAACGTTATTGCGGAGGCCATGAGTTACGGTAAGCCGATCGTCACGACGGACGTCGGCGATGCGGCCGCAGTTGCCGGAAAAGCCGGCATTGCCGTACCGCCACGCGATCCGCAAGCGCTCGCCGATGCAATGCGCGCCTTTCTCGACCTGCCGGAAGCGGAGTATGCGCGCTATTCGCGTACCGCGCGGGAACGCATCGAAAATGAGTACGCAATTGCCGCCGTGGCTGCAAAATATTCAGAATTCCTAATGGCTTAAAGTGAAGAATTGCCCACAACCAATCCATCTATTCCTGTCGCGTTTTCAGCGTTTTTCCGCAGGCACATGCAATCACAAGTGATTGCGAAAGATCTTCCCACGCAGTTGAAAGTATTTTGGCATTTCTAAGATAAGTAGTGTATACAGCTTTTCCTTGGGAAAGTGAACGTAACCTTGTCGGCAGGGCGCGACTATAGGCTGAGGATCACTTTTGCGCCCTATTCTCAATTTACCCGCTCTCCGGCACACAGCTAGAGGAGATCGAAATGATTCTGAAGGGAACCAATCTGTCCGACACGATCCGCGGCACCCTGAGCGATGATGAGATTTGGGGCTATGCGGGCGACGATTACCTCTACGGCGGCGATGGCAACGACCAGATCTTCGGCGGCGACGGTAACGACTACATCGTCGGCGGCCTCGGCGACGACTATGCCGAAGGCGGCGATGGCGACGACCGGTTCGACGGCGGCCTTGGGCACGACACGTTCAAGGGGGGATTGGGGAACGACATCTTCGATGGCGGTGACGGCAGCGACACCCTCGAAGGCGGAGACGGTCATGACCAGATCCTGGGCGGCCGGGGACACGACAAGATTTTCGGTGGCGCGGGCGAAGAATACATCGACGCAGGCGACGGTGACGACATCATCTATGCCGGCTCGGGAGACGACGGCTTCAACAACCGGGTCAATCCCGCAACCGGACAGGTCACGCAGCAGGCGGTCGCCGGAGGCGCCGGCGACGACAGGATCTATGGTGAAGAAGGCAATGACGCTCTCAAGGGCCAATCCGGCAATGATTGGGTCTATGGGGGCATCGGCAATGACATCGTCGATGGCGGCGACGGGAACAACTATCTCGACGGCGGCGACGGCGACGACATATTGGACTCCGAGGGCGGCGTCGACGAGGCGCACGGGGGCAGCGGCAACGACCGGATCGCCGTAGGCGCCGGCAACGACGTGGCCTTCGGGGATGACGGCGACGACCTCATGTCCGGCGAACGGGGCGACGATGTGCTGAGCGGCGGCAACGGCCACGACCGCCTTTTCGGCGGCGACGGCAACGACACCCTGCGCGGCGACGCGGGCAGGGACGTTCTCGTTGGCGAGGCGGGTGCCGATTTTCTATGGGGCGGAGCCGATTCCGACCGATTCGTCTTCAAAGGTGCCCCGGTTCTCAGCGGCCAGGACACCATCATGGATTTCCAGGACGGCGTCGATATCCTCGTCATCGAGAAGCTCGGGGTCGCCCAGTACTCCAGTTCAGGCGCCGCGGGCACCGTCTACGCCTATGACGCCACCGGCGGCGACGTGCTGGTACAAGGCTACGACTCCACCGGCCAAGCCTTCTCCATTCTGGTGGACGATCCCAACGGCACCCTTAGCGCCGCGAACTTTTCGAGCAGCGATTTCCTCTTCGCCTGATCGCCGAAGGGGGCGTCGGCGCTGCACGTCCAGAGCGTTTCAGTGTTCGTTGAAATACCGGAACGCTCCAAGTTTTTGAACCTAAACACTTCCAGGCGGAAAGCGGCGAGACTTCGCCTGGAAGTGCTGGGTGGAGGGCGTTGCGCGGCGAAATGCCCTTACGCGGTCGTACTCCCATCCTGGAAATCCGTCAGACCCGTTATCGATCTCCATGCTTCGATCCCCTCACGGAAGGAGAGCGGCGCATAGTTCAGCTCGCTTGCGGCCTTGGAAACGTCGAGAGCCCTGAAGCCGCGCGGCTGCGCGTCGACGCTGCCGCCCTCAACTGAAATGAGATGGCGTTCCGCACCGACGGCATCGGCGACGATCTGGGCGGCTTCCAGCGACGTGGAAGCACGCCCGCTTCCCGCATTGAAGACGCCGCCGCCCTCTGCCTGCTCCGCGGCATCAAGCGCCAGCGTCACGACATCGTCGACATAAACGAGGTCGACGCTGTATTGCCCTCCGTCCTGAATAATCAGGGAGCGCCCGCTTCCAAGCGTGCGCACGAAAGTGGGCACCATTCCGGTGCCGTGCATGCCGGGGCCGTAAACCGAAGCGAGGCGGAGCACCGTCACCGGCATCGCGCCGGATTTCCCGAAGGCGATCAGACAAATCTCGGCGGCGAGCTTGCTTGCCAGATAATAGCTCGCGCGGTGCACCGGAAAGGCCGGACTCGCTTCCGAAGCGGGGCCTGGGCCAGGAGCATAGACCTGGGCCGATCCGAACTGGACAAATCGCTTCACGCCTTGCGAGGCCGCATCCATGGCGACGTGGATGGCCCCATTCGTGTTGATCTCGAAGCAGCGCGCGGCCTGACGCGCATCGCTGAGATCGGCGGGAATGTAGGCGGCAAGATGAAGAACGGCGTCGGATCGCCCCAGCGGAGGAAGGGGATCGCCGACCGACCATCTCTCGACGCGGAGACCCGCGCCCGTTCTGACTGCGGCCCGCTCGGGATCACGCACGAGTGCAGTGACCTCGCAACCTCTCTCCAGAGCGCGATCGATCAGTCTGGCACCGATGAAGCCGGTCGCGCCGGTAACCGTCAGCCGCATTCCTCACACCGTTTCGTCGAGCTTCGCTGTGGCGGTAACCAGATCACCGGGTCTCACTACGGTTTCGGACCAGTGCCGCAATATCGTCACCGGCGTGATCGGGGGCTGCTCGACCGGCTCGCCGAAGAGGAGATGGCGGATGCACATCTCCACCTCGTTGAAACCTGCATGGATCCTGACGGCCGTCGTTCCGGAAAACCGCGCATTAATCTCGAAAATGCGGGGAACACCGTCGTCCAGACGAAACTGGAAGTTAGCCGGGCCATAGGCGCCGAGAGCGTCGGCAGCTTCCGCCATCGCCTCGTTCAGTGCGGGGAAAGGCTCGGCAAATGCCCTGTAGGTATTGCCGTCGCGCAGGTCTCTGCGCATGACGATCGTCGCACGGCACTTCCCGCCGAAGGTCAGCGTCCCGGCGGTATATTCGCTCGTTTCGGAACCGACATATTTCTGGATGACGATGTCGGGCTGCTCTTCGACCGCACGCGCCAGTTGTTCGCGGTTGCGAATGACGCTGAATCCGATCGAACGTGCCCCGACTCTCGGCTTGACGATGAGCGGAAATCCGCAATCCCGTATCAGCATGTCTTCGTCGCCCGGCAGACAGGAGGGAACATATCCCAGGCCCCGCTCGCGAAGGAACTCGGAAGTCAGCCACTTGTCGTTGGCGATGGACACCACCCGCGGCGAACTGATGATCACTTTGGTTCCGTAGGTTCTCTCGATCGTTTCCCTGTTCGCCGCAAGGACCGGGAGTTCCACGTCGGTGCCCGGGATCAGGATGTCGGGCCGTTCGGCATGCAGGAGCTCTCCAAGACGGTCCAGATATGAAGGGTCCCTGGCCATTGGCACGAGATAGGCGGCATCGCCCCAGTAAAGCCCCGCCGAGAGCGGGCTTGGGTCCCCCACGATTATCCTTGCGTTCAAAGCAGAGCGCCGCAAAGCGCGAATGATGCCCTGCCCGAGCAGGGCACCTGCCCCAGTGATAAAGACCTTCATGACCGCCCCGCTCCCAATTCCAGTAGCTGATCTCTGCAATGGCCCAGTTCGTTCAGCCGATGCGCATCGGAGCCGATCGAAACGAACGGATTGACCTCTTCGCACAACCCGAGAAATGCCGGCATATCGACGAGGTAAGACGAATTGATCTCGATGGCGATCCGCCGTTCGAGCGTCGCCCTCATCATGTCCCGGAAGTAGGATTCCGGGAAGCGGCCGTGCTGCCTCAGGCTCATTCCGCCCGGATGCGCCAGGACGTCGATGGGCGCGTTCCTGACCATCCCCATCGACAGGCGGAACTCGATCTCGGCGGTCTCTTCATAGGAGAGCTGCTTGAAGTCCAGATAGCTGCCGCGGCCGTCCGGGAGCCTGTGAACGACTCCCAGAACGATGTCGCACTGATCCAGCACATCCTGCGACACGTCGAGCCTGCCGTCGTCATCCATAGCTTTCGTCTCGCAGCCGACATAGACGCTCATATGGTCGAAACCACGCGCAGCGGAACGGATCTCGTCCCGGAATTGGGGAAACCACGATGTGTCTTCGCGCACGTGCTCCGTGAACGCCAGCGCTGCGAGACCGCGTTCACTGGCCGTTTGCAGGATTTCAAGCGCAGTCGCCTGTCCGTCGGTCCAACGCGTGTGGACCTGGAACTCCACGTTCAATCGCTCTCCGTCGAGATCCCTGTACCGGCAGAAAACGGGCTTGCCGGCGCGAATTTTCTCCTGCCCGTCCATGCTTCACCCGGCCCTTTGACAATCGCTTTCGGCTGACATTTCGCTGTTTACGACAGCACGTGAGCCGCCTGGAGGCTCTCGGCACCCGACCGGTGGAGTAAAGGCATGTCGGCCCAGGCGATGAAATGCGGATTTGCGAAGTCGCTGTCGTCGTCCTGCATCGTCTTGCCATAGAGCAGGCGCGAGCCGTCCAAGCGGACAACCGAGCCGCCCGCGGCTCTGAGCACCGCGTCGCCGGCGGCCGTATCCCACTCCATCGTGCGGCCGAAACGCGGATAGACGTCGGCCCTGCCTTCCGCCAAGAGGCAGAATTTGAGCGACGAACCTACGGAAGCGTAGTTCATGACGCCATGGCCGGCGAGGAAGGCTTCCGTCTCGGAACTGTTGTGCGAGCGGCTTGCAACCGCCGTCAGCTCCGCACCCCGCACCCGCGCCCGGATGGCCTGCCGGTGCTCGAGTTCCCAAGCCGCGTCGAGCAGAAGCTTCTCCGCCCTGCCGCCATCGGCGACATAGGCGCAGCGCAGCGCGGGCGCGTAGACGATGCCGGCAACCGGCACATTGCCCTCGATGAGGGCAATGTTGACCGTGAAATCGTTGCGCCGGTTGATGAATTCCTTCGTGCCGTCGAGCGGATCGACAAGAAAGAACGTGCCGCCGCTGATATCCGGGACACGGCCGGAGCAGACTGACTCCTCGGCTACCACGGGGATCTGCGGGAACGCCGCTGCAAGCCTCTCGAGAATAATCGCCTCGGCCCGCTCGTCGGCTTCGGTGACGGGCGAGTGATCGTCTTTGTAGCAGACCCCCGGACCGGCATCGTAGACCGAGAGAATTGCCGTACCCGCGTCGAGCGCCATGCGCTCGAGCATTTCGCAAAGGGGCGTCATCTGTCCTCCATCCTGCGGTCGAGGAATTCCTCGATCGCGAGCGCCAGCTCGGTTGGTTCATGACCGATGGTGCGTATATGAAGTTCCGGGTTTTCCGGGGCCTCATAGGGCGAGGACACGCCGGTGAAATTCGCGATTTTGCCGGCGAGCGCCTTTTCGTAAAGCCCTTTCGGATCGCGGCGCGCGCACTCGTCGAGCGGAGTATCGACGAATATCTCGATGAACTCGCCCTTCTCCATCAATTCCCGTGCCATCCGGCGCTCGTCGCGGAACGGCGAGATGAAGGACACGAGAACGATCAGACCGGCATCGGCCATGAGCTTGGCCACCTCCGCCACGCGGCGGATGTTCTCGACCCGGTCCTCTTCGGTGAAGCCGAGGTCCCGGTTGAGGCCGTGACGGACATTGTCGCCGTCGAGCAGGTAGGTATGTTTGCCCTGGGCGTGGAGGATCCTGTCGAGCTCGTTGGCGATGGTCGATTTCCCGGAGCCGGAAAGCCCGGTGAACCAGAGAACGGCAGGGAGCTGGTTTTTCATGGCGCTGCGGGCGCTCTTGTTCACCTCGAGCGCGTGCCAGTGGACGTTGTCTGCGCGCCGGAGCGGAAAATCGATCAGCCCCGCGCCGACTGTAGCGTTCGTTACCCGGTCGATGATGATGAAATTGCCCGTGGCCCGGTTGTCCCGATAGGCGTCGAAGGCGATTGGCGCCTGTGTCGAGATATTGCAGACGCCCACTTCATTCATCTGCAGCGACTTCGCGGCCTCACGGAAGAAGCTGTTGATGTTGACCTGATGCTTGAGCGTGGTGATTGTCGCGCTGACGCTGTCGGTCTCCGTACGCAGAATATAGCTTCGTCCCGGCATCATCGGGTTCGTATCGAACCAGATCACATGCGCCTGAAACTGGTCCGCCACGAAGGGCCGGGAGGCAGAGGCGACGAGCATGTTGCCGCGGGACGCATCCACCTCGTCGGCGAGGACCAGCGTTACCGCCTCGCCCTCCCCTGCCGTTTGCAGCTCGCCGTCATAGGTCACGATCGCCTTGACCGATGTGCGCTGCCCGCTCTTCGCGACGACGACGGGATCGCCCACGGAAATCCTGCCGGAAGAGATCTGCCCGGCATAGCCGCGAAAATCCGCATTCGGCCGCACGACCATCTGTACCGGGAAGCGGAACGGCTTGGCCTTGTCCATCGGGTCGAGTTCGACCGTTTCGAGATAGTCGAGAAGCGCCGCGCCCCTGTACCAGGGCGTATTGGCCGAAGCAGAGATGACGTTGTCACCATATCGCGCGGAGATCGGGATCGGCCGGATGCTGGCGAAACCGAGTTCTTTCGCGAAGGCCATGTAGTCGGCGACGATCTCGTCATAGACCTGCTGGCGAAAATCGACGAGATCGATCTTGTTGACGGCCAGTACGACATGGCGGATGCCGAGCAGAGCCGCGATATAGGAATGGCGCCGGGTTTGCTGGAGAATGCCCTGCCGGCTGTCGATGAGTATAATGGCGAGATCCGCCGTCGAGGCGCCGGTTACCATGTTGCGCGTATATTCCTCGTGGCCGGGCGTGTCGGCGACGATGAACTTGCGCTTGGACGTGGCGAAATAGCGATAGGCGACGTCGATGGTGATGCCCTGCTCGCGCTCGGCCTCGAGTCCGTCGAGAAGCAAGGCGAGGTCGATCTCCTTGCCGTTGGCGGCACCGGGAGAGCCGACGCGCCCGAGGCTTGCGAGTTGATCCTCGAAGACCAGCTTCGCATCGTAAAGCAGCCGTCCGATAAGGGTGGATTTGCCGTCGTCGACCGAGCCGCAAGTGATGAATCTCAGGATCGACTTGTGGTCGTGCTCGGCCAGATGCGCTTCAATGTCATGCGGCGGTATGGATTGAAGATACGACATCAGAAGTAGCCCTCCCGCTTCTTTTTCTCCATCGCCCCGACCTCATCCGTGTCGATGAGGCGGCTCTGCCGTTCGGACGTGCGCACCGTCAGCATCTCCCGCAATATATCGGGGACTGTGGCGGCCTCGGACTCGATCGCCCCGGTCAGCGGGTAGCAGCCAAGCGTGCGGAAACGCACCAGCTGTTCGGTAACCTCCTCTTCGGGATGGATGGGCATGCGGTCGTCATCGACCATGATCAGCATGCCTTCGCGCCTGACGACCGGCCGGCGGGCCGCGAAATAAAGCGGCACGATCGGAATTTCCTCGCGCAGGATGTATTGCCAGATGTCGAATTCGGTCCAATTCGAAAGCGGGAAGACACGCATCGTTTCGCCCTGGCCGACACGCGTATTGTAGGTCTTCCACATTTCAGGACGCTGGCGCTTCGGATCCCAGCCGTGCTGGGCGCTGCGGATGGAGAAAATGCGCTCCTTGGCCCTCGACTTCTCCTCGTCGCGCCGCGCGCCTGCAAGCGCCGCGTCGAAGCCGTATTTTTCCAGCGCCTGCCGGAGGGCCATCGTCTTCATGACGTGGGTATGAACATTGGAGCCGTGCGTGAAGGGCCCGATGCCCTGATCGATCCCGTCCTGATTGACGTGCACGAGGAGGTCGAAGCCGAGGTCTCGCGCCATCCGGTCGCGGAACTCGATCATCTCCCGGAACTTCCATCTGGTGTCTACATGCAGAAATGGAAAAGGCGGTTTGGCGGGGTAGAACGCCTTCATCGCCAGATGCAGCAAGACCGAGGAGTCCTTGCCGATCGAATAGAGTACGACCGGGTTGGAAAATGTTGCAACGACTTCTCGAATGATATGAATGGCTTCGGCTTCAAGCCGCCGAAGATGGGGAAGAGACATATCGCAATCCCTCTGATTTTAAATAATAAAAATTGGTATGCGAATAAAAACGCTGCCGCCTGCGAAATATTGCAAGGGCTATCAAATAATCGTACAGCAGTTAAATGTGGTTCCGCCGACTGGGCGCATTTAAGCGCTATCTCGCTAATATTTCAAGTAAGAATAGCAATCCTTTTTCCGCGAGCGAATGGGCACGTCGGTAGAAATCACGGCGATCCGGCGGACCGCGTCTTCAGGATCGCCGAAAAGCGCGGGTCGAACGTCCGGCTGATCGGCTCGGCGGCGGCACCGATCGCAACCGCCCACGGATCCGTGAAACCCAGTTGCAGCCGCGGTGCGCTGCGCTGCCGCCGTTCGGCAATCGACGGCAGCAGCGGATGAAGGACGTCCATCAGAAGGCGGGCAAGCCCTGGGGGCATTCCGCCGCACAGAATGATCGTCTGGGGATCGAAGACCGTTTCGAGGATCTGGATCGTCGCCTGCAGTTCGTAGGCCGCGTCTTCGACCCAGTCAGCAAGACGGCTATCCTGCAAAGCTGCGGCGGCATCGATGCGGCCATAGAGATTCGGATCGGCAGGGTCGATCTCGAGAATGTCGCAGAGCGACGCGATCGATATGCGATGCTCGAGCGGCGTCCTCCTGTCGTCGGTCCCGCCGCGCGGCCGGCACAGGATCATGCCGATCTCGCCGGCATTGCCATGAGCGCCACGGTAGAGTTCGCCGTCGAGAATGAGCCCCGCACCGAGCCCGTACCCAAGATAGACGCAGAGGGCATGGTCCAGCCCATGGGCAGCACCAACCAATTTCTCCGCAGTCGCAGCCGCCGCCGCGTCGTTCTGGAGCCGCACGTCGAGGGCCGTCCCCGCCGAGAGCCGTTCCAGCAAAGGAAAGCTCTGCCAGGCAGCCATCATCCAGGGATCGTCGGCGTCGGAATCAATTCCGAACGGGCCCGGCATCGCAACGCCCAGCCCCACCAGACGATCTCTCGATTCCGGCGCGATCGCCGCCAGCTCCTGCCGTGTCTTGTCGATCAGAGACAGTATGGCCTCGACACCCACCTCAGGACCGCCGGCCGGCAGTTTCGCATCCTTGCGGGTGAGCACTGTGCCGATCAGGTCCACGGCAACCGTGCGCGTCACGTGGCGGTCGATCTGCAGACCAATCGCAAAGGCGCCTTCCGGCACCAGCCGATAGGGAGTCGATGGCTGTCCCCGCCCCTTGCGCACTGCGGCAAGCGACGCCACGAGCCCGTCGTTTTCGAGCTCGTCCACGATGTTGGAGACGGCCTGTTTGGTGAGTGCGGTCGCACGCGCCAGCTCGGCCCGCGACAGGTGCCCGTTCAGCCGCAGGGCATCGATCATGACACGGCGGTTGTGCGCGCTCGTACCTTCCTGATTGGTACCGCTCTTGGCCCGGATCGGGCGGATCTCGTTCATGAACAAATCCTCTTGACACATCTGGACTATTGAACAAGAAATAAGTCAAGACAATTGACTTATTAAGAGGTCGGAGAACCTCGGGGGAACGATAGCGGCCCGGAAATGCCCGCGAACGCTCCGGTTTGATTTGTCGAAGGCGGCCGCGAAAAGCGGCAGAATTCCTGTTTGGCGTGCGCCAAGCGCGCCGCGAAGACTGCAACGGTCAGCTATTGGAGGCGACAATGTTGAAATCCACACGCAACGCTTTGATCGGCGCGACGCTCATGGGGGCCGGTTTCGCCGGCCACGCCCAGGCGGAGACGACGCTGAACGCGCTTTTCATGGCGCAGGCCGCCTATAGCGAGGCCGATGTCCGCGCCATGACGGACTCCTTTGCCAAGGCCAATCCGGACATCAAGGTCAATCTCGAATTCGTCCCCTATGAAGGGCTGCACGACAAGACGGTGCTCGCGCAGGGCTCCGGCGGCGGTTATGACGTCGTCCTCTTCGACGTGATCTGGCCGGCGGAATACGCGACCAACAACGTTCTTCTCGACGTCACCGACCGCATCACCGACGAGATGAACAAGGGCGTGCTGCCGGGCGCTTGGACGACGGTGGAATATGACGGCAAACGCTACGGAATGCCGTGGATTCTCGACACCAAGTATCTCTTCTACAACAAGGAAATCCTCGAGAAAGCCGGCTTCACGGAACCGCCGAAGACCTGGGAGGAGCTTGCCGAGCAGGCCAAGACCATCAAGGACAAGGGGCTGCTCGAAAGCCCGATCGCCTGGAGCTGGTCTCAGGCGGAGGCGGCTATCTGCGACTACACGACGCTGGTCAGCGCCTATGGTGGCAAATTCCTCGACGGCGGCAAGCCGGCCTTCACCGCCGGCGGCGGGCTCGATGCGCTGAACTACATGGTGACGAGCTACACGTCGGGACTCACCAACCCGAACTCCAAGGAATTCCTCGAAGAGGACGTGCGCAAGGTTTTCCAGAACGGCGAAGCCGCCTTCGCGCTCAACTGGACCTATATGTACAACCTCGCCAACGATCCCAAGGAGAGCAAGGTTGCCGGCAAGGTCGGCGTCGTCCCGGCTCCGGGCGCCGCCGGCAAGAGCGAGGTCTCGGCCGTCAACGGATCCATGGGGCTTGGCATCACGACGACCAGCAAGCATCCCGAAGAGGCGTGGAAATATATCGTCCACATGACCTCGCAGGAAACGCAGAACGCCTATGCCAAGCTGAGCCTCCCGATCTGGGCCTCTTCCTATGAGGACCCCGAGGTGACCAAGGGCCAGGAAGAGCTGATCGCCGCCGCCAAGCGTGGACTTGCCGCCATGTATCCGCGCCCGACGACGCCGAAATATCAGGAGCTTTCGACCGCACTGCAGCAGGCGATCCAGGAAGCACTGCTCGGCCAAACATCTGCGGAAGACGCGCTGAAGAGCGCCGCCGAGAATAGCGGTCTCTGATCCGATCCGCCGTGAACGGTCGTGTCCCTGATTTGCGTGAGGGTTCTGTCAGCCCAAGGACTTGGGCTGACTGGATTCCTGTGACTAGCACGGGAATGAGGAAGTCCACTGGCGCGACGGCATCTGAAACGCATCGGGGGATTGCACCCGCCCCTCCTCCCTCATCCCTGTGCGCCGTGTCCGCGGCGCGGGAGAGAAACCTTGCCGTCCGCAACCGAAAAAGAGGTTTCCATCCTTGACCGGCACCTGGATTTCGACGCGCGCGTGGCTTCTGATGTTGCCGCTCCTCGTGGTGATGACCGCCGTCATCGGCTGGCCGCTCGTCGACACCGTTCGGCTCTCCTTCACCGATGCGAAGCTCGTCGGCACCGAGGGCGGCTTCGTAGGAACGGCCAACTACATCAAGATGCTGGGCGGATCGAATTTTCAGCGGGCACTCGTCACCACGACCTGGTTCGCAGTCATTTCGGTTGCCGCAGAAATGGTGCTCGGCGTCCTTGCCGCACTTCTTCTCAACCAGCAATTTCGCGGGCGAACGGCGCTTCGTGCATTGATGATCCTGCCATGGGCACTGCCGACGGTGGTCAACGCGACGCTCTGGCGGCTCATCTACAATCCGGAATACGGCGCTCTCAATGCCGCGCTGACGCAGCTCGGCCTCCTCGACAGCTATCGCTCCTGGCTCGGCGAGCCGGGAACGGCGCTTGCCGCGCTGATCGTCGCGGATTGCTGGAAGAACTTTCCGCTGGTGGCGCTGATCGCACTCGCGGCCCTGCAGGCGGTGCCGCGCGATATCACCGCCGCGTCGCTCGTCGACGGTGCCGGCCCCTTCAACCGCTTCCGCTTCGTCATCATGCCCTATCTCGCCGGCCCGCTGCTGGTGGCGCTGGTGCTGCGGACCATCGAGGCATTCAAGGTCTTCGACATCGTCTGGGTGATGACGCGCGGCGGACCGGCGAACAGCACGCGCACGCTGTCGATCCTCGTCTATCAGGAGGCGTTTTCCTTCCAGCGGGCCGGCTCCGGCGCGTCGCTGGCGCTCATCGTCACCCTGCTCGTGACCATTCTGGCCGCCGCCTATGCGGCGCTCCTCCGAAAAGCCGCCGGAGCTTCGTGATGGAACGCCAAAGCCCCCTCTTTTCCGTATTCATCCATGCGAGTGCCCTGCTTCTCGCCTTCGTCATCCTCGCGCCGGTCGCGTGGCTGTTGATCATGAGCATTTCGCCTGCCGCGGACCTCAGCGCCAAGCCGCTGGCCTGGTGGCCGAGCGACATCGACCTCTCGCGGTACCGCACCCTTTTGTCGGCGGTCGAGAACAGCGCCGGTGCGGCCTTCATCGCGTCGCTCCTGAACAGCCTCAAGGTCGCCGGCATGGCGACGCTCGCCGCAATCGTCGTCGCTGTACCGGCCGCCTGGGCCGTGTCGCGCACCCCGGCCGTCTCCTGGTCGCTCTATGCGGTAATCGCCACCTATATGCTGCCGCCCGTCGCCCTCGCCGTACCGCTCTATATGGGTCTTGCCTATCTCGGACTGCTCAATTCGGTCTACGGTCTGGCGCTGGTCTATCTCACCATCCTCGCTCCTTTCACGACGTGGCTCCTGAAGTCGGGCTTCGATTCCATTCCGCGGGAGATCGAAAGCGCCGCGATGATCGACGGCGCGCGGCTGGATCAGATCCTGAGGCTCCTGACGCTGCCGCTTGCCGCCCCCGTCATGGCGACCTCGGCGCTCTTCGCCTTCCTGCTTGCCTGGGACGAATTCTTCTACGCGCTGCTCTTCACCTCCGACCAGCGCGCCAAGACCCTCACGGTCGCCATCGCGGACCTCGCCGGCGGTCGTGTTTCGGACTACGGGCTGATCGCAACTGCCGGAGTTCTTGCCGCCCTGCCTCCGGTGCTGATCGGCCTCATCATGCAAAGGGCCCTGATTTCCGGGCTCACCAGCGGCGGCGTCAAGGGATGACCATGAGCATATCGAATGACCGCCCGGCCGGACTCCTTGCAATCGATCGGGAGATGGCGCGCCAGCATGCCGACGCGATCGCCTCCTATGAAGGAGCGGCAGTCACAGCACGCCGGGTCGCCGCATCGCTGACATCGACAGGCCGGCTTCTGCTGCTCGGCATGGGCGGCTCACATGCAGTCGGCCGTGCAGTGGAGCCGCTCTATCGCGCTCTCGGCATCGACGCGGTCGCGCTGCCGCTTTCCGAGCAGCTCGGCCAACCGCTTTCGATCGAAGGCAAGACCGTTCTCGTCACGTCGCAATCGGGCGAAAGCGCGGAAGTGCTGCGCTGGTTCCGGGAAACGGACGGCGGCACAAGCGAGACATTCGGTCTGACGCTCGAAGAGGATGCCTTCCTGGCCAAGGCCGCACCATCGCTTGTCGGAGCAGGCGGAACGGAGCGGGCCTTCGCCGCCACCCGCAGCCTGACGGTGACCTTCGCGCTGCACCTGGCGATCCTCGCCGCCCTCGGCGCCGATCCGGCAGACGCACTTCGCGCGCTTGCGGCTCCTGAGGCACCGGCAATCGACGGTGCCCTCGCAACGCTCGCCGATGTCGGCGCGATCGTCACCTCCGGCCGCAAACTGCAGGGTCTCGCCGAAGCCATCGCCCTTGGGCTTACGGAACTCTCCCGGCTCCCCTGCTTTTCGCTCGAAGGCGGCCAGTTGCGCCACGGACCTATGGAGATGCTGGGTCCTTCCATCGGTGTCGTTCTCTTCCGCGCAGCCGATCCAACCGCCGCGCTGGTCGAAGCCATGGCGATTTCGGCAGTCGAAGCGGGGTCGCCGGTCGTCGTCTTCGACGCATCGGGCGAACCTCCGGTCGCGGGTGCCACGACGATCCGCTTCAACCCGGCGGCGGGCATGGCCGCGATTTTCGCAATGCTGCCCGTCGCCCAGTCCCTGATGGTCGCCTTTGCCGATGCCCGCGTCGAAAATGCCGGCACGCCGGTGCGATCCTCCAAGGTCACCCGGAGCGAATGACGATGCGTCCGCTTGCAGCCATCGGCAACGTCAATGTCGATCTTATACTCGGCCCGGCCGAACCCTGGCCGAAGCCCGGCACCGAGGTCATCGTCGATCATGACGAGCTGCGCGTCGGCGGCTGCGCGGGCAACAACGCGCTCGCCTGGGATTCGCTTGGCGTCGACTACGTCATCGCCGCCAATGTCGGCAACGACCAGTTCGGCGCCTGGCTCAAGGAGGCATTCGGCGAGCGGTCCCGCAGCTGGCCGGTGGAAGCCGTCGGCACGACGCTTTCCGTCGGCATCACCCACCCCGACGGGGAACGCACCTTCTTCACCACCCGCGGGCATCTGCCGCTGTTCAGCTTTCCGGAAGTGCGCTCGATGCTCGACGGGGATCGACTCCGCGGCGGCTATGCGCTGCTCTCCGGTTCCTTCCTGACGGACGCGCTCAGCCTTGCCTATGACGAGCTATTCGACTGGGCGGATGCGCACCGGATCGCCCTCGCGCTCGACACCGGCTGGCCGCTCGAGGGCTGGACGGAGGCCAACAGGCTGAAGACGCTGGGCTGGCTGAAACGCTGTCACTGCGCCCTCTTCAACGAGGTGGAGACGACCACGCTGACCGGGCGTTCCGATCCGGCCGAAGCCGCGCTGAGCCTGAAGTGCGAAATGCCCGACGACGCCATCGTCGTCGTCAAGCGCGGCCCCAATGGGGCGCTCGCCATCGATCGGGACGGCGGAATGTTTTCCGTACCGGCGCCGCAGGTTCAGGTCGTCGATACGATCGGCGCCGGCGACGTCTTCAATGCGGGCTTCCTGGCGGCACTCGCCGCCGAGATGCCGCTCGAAGCCTGTCTCAAGACCGGGGTCACGATCGCCTCGGAAGCGATCTCCACCCTTCCGCGCCGCTACGGCAAGCCCCTTTCGGCCTTCCTCGAGGAATCCAGGCGATGAGCGCTCTCGAAATCCGCAACATTCATAAGCGCTACGGCGAGGTGGAAACGCTGAAGGGCATCGACATCGCACTCGAAAGCGGCGAGTTCCTCGTGCTGCTCGGCTCCTCCGGCTGCGGTAAGTCCACGCTCCTCAACATCATCGCCGGGCTGGCCGAACCGAGCGGCGGCGACATCCTGATCGGCGAGCATTCGGTCCTGGGAGTCCATCCCAAGGATCGCGACGTCGCGATGGTGTTCCAATCCTATGCTCTCTATCCGAACCTGAGCGTCGCCCGGAACATCGGCTTCGGCCTCGAAATGCGCGGGGTGCCGCGGACCGAGCGCGACAAAGCGGTGCGCGACGCAGCAGGGCTGCTGCAGATCGAGAACCTGCTCGACCGAAAACCGAGTCAGCTTTCCGGCGGCCAGCGTCAGCGCGTCGCGATCGGGCGGGCCTTGGTGCGCAATCCGCAGGTCTTCCTCTTCGATGAACCGCTGTCGAACCTCGATGCCAAGCTCCGGATGGAGATGCGCACCGAACTCAAACGCCTGCACCAGATGCTGAAAACGACGGTCGTCTACGTCACCCACGACCAGATCGAGGCGATGACGCTCGCAACCCGCATCGCCGTGATGCGCGACGGCCGCATCGAGCAGCTCGCCACGCCGGAAGAGATCTACGACCGCCCCGCAACCCTCTATGTCGCCGGCTTCGTCGGCTCGCCCCCGATGAACACTCTCGACGCCGAGATGACCGCAAACGGCCTGAAGCTCGACGGCTGCGAGGAGATGCTCCCACTGCCGGCCGCGTTCAAGGGCAGTGCCTCGGCGGGACGGCCGGTCAAGGTCGGCATTCGGCCGGAAGCCTTGCGGCTTTCGGGTGATTCACAAGGTCCTCAATTGACCGCCCATGTCGAGGTCGTGGAGCTCACCGGACCGGAACTCGTGACCACCGCCACGGTCGGAAAACAGCGGATCACCGTTTGCCTGCCGCCACGTACGGCGCTGAGTGTGGGATCGGCCCATGTCCTCACTTTCGATGAAACGGCCCTGCATCTGTTCGATCCGGAAAGCGGGCGCTCACTGCTGCCGGGATGAGGCGAAGCCCGATCTACCACCGCCAACGCAGAGGGGGTGTCAGCGCCCTCCTACAATCCGATCGATCGCGCTAAAATCTTTGACCGGTTCGGTTCCGTTCAAAGACCGCCAGCCGCCCGGGCCATCGCCGCGGGGTCATTGCGATAGCCAAGCTTTTCGGAGAGTTCGCCTGCCCCCTCGATCAGCACGCGGAGATAGGCTTCGCGATTGCGCAGGCCGTCCTCCTTCGGCGCGACGAGGCAGAGCGTTGCGATGCAGATGGCTTCCGCGTCGTAGACCGGGACGGCGAAGCAATGCGTGAAGCTGTCTACGATACTGTTGAAGGTGAAATAGCCTTCCTGCTTGGCCTTGCGGACCTGGGCAATGAATTCGGAGGGATCGAGGCGCGTGCCATCCGGCAGAACGAAATCCTCCGTCGGTATAAAGGCCAGTATTTCCTCGTCGCTCATGTGATCCACGAGTAGGCGGCCGGACGCGGTCCACGGGATGGCGACGGGCTCGCCGATATTGGTGGAGATGCGGAACGGGCGGCTCCCCTCGTTCATCAGGACGACGGCATATTTGTTGCCCTCGAGCTGGCACATCTGCGCCGTCTCGCGCGTCTCCTCGGCGATCCGCGCCAGAAGATGCTCGCTTTCGCGCATCAGGTCGAACTGTTCGGCGTATGCCGCACCGAGGAAATAGAGCTTGCGGCCGAGAAAGACGCGGCCGTCATCGCCGCGATATTCGATGATCCCCTGGCGGATGAGCAGGTTGACCAGCTCATAGACCGACGACCGCGGCGCACCGATCCCTTGCGCGATTTCGTTGGGGCGCAACGGCTGACGCTGCAAACGCAGGAAATCGAGGATCTCGAAAGCCCGGTCGAGCCCCCTTGCCCTGCGATTGGTCGTGTCTTCCGCCTCCGCCACCGCGCCCTCCTTGCCGCTTCTATCCCGGCCCTTCAGAACTGACCTCATTTAGCCTTGTAGGCGACGCAGTCAACTTCCACCTTGCAGTCGACCATCATGCGCGACTGGACGCAGGCCCTGGCCGGGGGGTTCGCGTCGAAATATTCCGCATAGACGCCGTTGAAGGTCCAGAAGTCCCTGGGATCGTCGAGCCAGACGCCGACACGCACCACATGTTCGAGCCCATAGCCGGCTTCATGCAGGATTGCGATCATGTTTTCGATCGCCTTGCGGCTCTCCGCGACGATCCCGCCGCCGACGATCTCGCCCGCCTCCATTGCGACCTGACCGGAAACATAGAGCCACCCGTTCGCCTCCACGGCGCGTGCAAATGGCAAGGGCTGCTTGCCCGCACCGGTTTCGCCCGTTCCATAACGCTTGATCGTCACGCTTCACTCCACTTCTTCATCAAATTCGTCGGTTTGTCAGTTGAACGTCGAGGTCTTCAGAAACTCCGCGAGACGCTCGGTCCTCGGTTTCAGGAACATCTCGCGCGGATTCCCTTCTTCGCCGATGCGCCCCTGGTTCATGAAGATCACCCGGGACGAGACCTCGTAGGCGAAGCGCATCTCGTGGGTAACGATCAGCATGCTCATTCCATCCTCGGCGAGCCCCTTGATGACCTGCAGCACCTCGTTGACGAGTTCCGGATCGAGCGCCGAGGTCACTTCATCGAAGAGCATCAGCTTGGGATTCATGGCAATGGCACGGGCGATCGCCACCCGCTGCTGCTGGCCGCCGGAAAGCTGCCCGGGATAATGATCCTTGCGCGAGAGCAGGCCGACGCGGTCGAGCCACTTCTCGGCAAGCAGCCTTGCCTCGTCGCGGCTCATCTTCTTCACCTTGACGAGCCCGAGCATGACGTTGGCCGCGGCGGTCATATGGGGAAACAGGTTGAACTGCTGGAAGGCCATGCCGGTCAGTGCGCGCTGGCGGGCAATCTCCCGCTCCGGCTTGCGCCGGCGGGCGCCGCCGACTGTCTCGTAACCGATTTCCTGGCCGTCGATCGCAATCGTGCCGCCCTGAAATTCCTCCAGCATGTTGATGCAGCGAAGCATCGTCGTCTTGCCCGAGCCGCTGGAGCCGATAATGCTGATCACCTCCCCCTGGCGCATCGAGCAGTCGACGCCCTTCAGCACCTCGACCGCGCCGTAGCGCTTGTGCAGATCGCGGATTTCAAGAAGATTGGTCATCGGATTGCGAAACCTCACGATGGAACGGCGGTCTTGCGCTCGACGTAACGGCCGAAGCGCTCGATGCCGTAATTGATGGCGAAATAGAGAAAGCCGGCGAAGAAATAGAATTCGAGGCTCATGAAGGTGCGGGAGATCACTTCCTGCGTCCGCAGGAGCAGCTCGCCGACGCCGATGATCGAAAGCAGCGTCGATGCCTTTACCATCTCGGCGGCCGTGTTCACCCAGGCCGGAAGCGCCTGCCGCAGCGCCTGCGGCCCGAGCACATAGGTAAAGGTCTGCGCGAAGGTCAAACCAATCGCCTTGGCGGCTTCGGTCTGTCCTTTGGGGATCGACTGCAGTGCGCCGCGCACCAGTTCGCCGACATGCGAACTGCAGAAGACGGCAAGCGCCAGAACACCGGCCTGGAACGGCCCGAGGTCGATGCCGATGGTGCTCAGGACGTAATAGCTCGCGAGCACCAGGACGAGCACCGGCGTGCCGCGGATGAAATCGGTATAGCCACGCACGATCCATCTGACGGGCCGATATCCGTAGACAAGCGCCAGACCGACGAAAACGCCCAGCACCGTGCCGACGGCGATCGAGAGAAGGGAGATAGAGACGGAAATGCCAAGTCCCTTGACGAGCGGAATGCGGGCGAGCCAGAGCTGATCGAGAAAGGAGAATTCCATAACGGTCACCTTGGCACGGCAAGACGCCGCTCGACGGCGCGCATCAGCGCGGCCAGCAGCGAACAGGTTGCGACATAGAGGCAGCTTGCGACGATCCAGGTTTCGATGACGCGGAAACTCTCGACGTTGATCTTGCGTGCCTCGAAAGTGAGTTCCGGAACGGCGATCGCGGCCGCGAGCGACGTATCCTTGAAGAGCGAGATCATCGTACTGCTGAGCGATGGCAGGACGCTGCGCAACATCAGCGGAATGATGATCGAGGTGCGGATCTGCATCTCCGTAAGGCCGATCGCGAGCCCCGCCTCGCGCTGGCCGGGCGGTATGGCGATGAGGCCGCCGCGAAACACTTCGGCTAGATAGGCTCCCGAATAGATTGCGAGCGTCAGCACGAAGCTCTCGATCTTGCCGAGCCGGAGCCCGAGCTCGGGAAGCGCAAAATAGCTGAAGAGGACGAGGACAAGGATTGGCGTGTTGCGGATTACGGTAACGTAGAGCCCGGCAGGCTTGCGCAGCAGTGCATTCCTGGAAACGAGCCCGAAAGCGGTAATCATCCCGATCGCGCAGCCGGCAAGGATCGCGACGAGCGCCAGGCCGAGACTGAGCGCGAGCCCTTGGAGAAGCAGGTCGAACGAGCGCCATACAGCGGCGAAGTTCAAGGAATAGGTCATGGGAGCAGCCATTTCATGGAGCAAGGCAGCGCCGCCTTGCCCCTTGCGCGCCTGACGGAGCGCGGTGTGGTAAGGCGGAGTCGCCCGTCGACAGAGCTCACTTGTACTCGACGGGGAAGCCTATCTGCGGCGGCGCGAGGTCCTTGCCGAACCAGGTCTTGAAGGACTTGGCATAGAAATCGAACTCGACACCGGTCATCGCTTCGTGCAGCGCAGTGTTGACGAAGTTCAGCCAATCCTGATCGCCGCGCCGGACGCCGCAGGCATAGGTTTGCGGGTTCCAGCCGTATCCTGCGTCCCTGTAGCGCCCCGAATTCTGGGTCATGTACCAGGCGAGCGACGACTGGTCGGTCGCGGCGGCATCGGCGCGACCGGACTCGAGCGCCTGATAGATCAGGTCGACGGAGTCATACTGATCGACGGTCGCCTCCGGCAAGGCCGCATGGACCATGTCCTCGGCATAGACGTTCTGCAGTACGGAAATCGTCACCGACGACCCGGCAGCCTTCAGCGCTTCATAATCGGCATATTTGCCGTCCGCCTTCAGCATCAGGCCGACGCCTTCGCGATAATACGGAATGGTGAAGGCGATCTGCTGAGCGCGCTCCCCGGTAACCGTCATGAACTGGCAGGTGATGTCGACCTTGCCGGTAGTGATGTTCGGAATACGGGCATCGGACGATTGGTTCACGAATTCGATCTTTTCCGGATCGCCGAACAGCGCCTTTGCGATGATGCGGCCCATATCGATGTCGAAACCCTGAAGCTTGTCTTCGGTGCTCTTGAAGTGCCACGGCGCGTTTGTGCTGCCGGTGCCGAGTATCAGATGGCCGCGACTCAGGACTTCATCGAGCTTGCTCGAGGCCTGCTGCGCTTGAGCTGGCATGGCGGCCAGCGCGGCCGCGACGAAGCTCGCGGCTACCGTAAGTTTCCTGAGCATTGAAAATTCTCCCCTTTTGTTCCCACTCGCTTATTCCGATATATTGGACATACGTCCTCAATAACGGATTGACCCATCAAATGCCTTGGGCCATTACTTGTCAAGCAGGATCGGCTACATTCGCGGCCGATCCATCCGGAACGAGGAACGACGCCCGCATGACCCTGCCGATCGAAACCCCCGCCGTGCTGGTCGATCTCGATATCGCCCGGCGCAACATTCTTGCGTTTCAGGCCTATGCGGACCGGCACGGTCTCCGCGTGCGCCCCCACATAAAGACCCACAAGCTTCCTCAGATGGCCGAACTGCAGCTTGCCGCCGGTGCGATCGGCATCACCTGCCAGAAGGTGACGGAAGCGGAGGCCATGATCGACGGCAGCGCCCGGATCAGGGACGTGCTGATCACCTACAACCTCCTCGGCAAGGAGAAGCTCGCGCGGCTCGCACGGCTCTGCGAAAAGGTGACGGTTAGCGTCGTCGCCGACAACGCGACCGTCATCGACGGGCTCGCCGCGTTTTTCGCCGAAGCCGGCAAGCCTTTGACGGTGCTTGTCGAATGCAACACCGGAGCCGATCGCTGCGGAGTCGGGACTCCGTCCGAAGCGGCGCGCCTTGCCCGGCGCATAGCCGAGGCACCGGGACTTCGCTTCGGCGGATTGATGACCTATCCGCCGGCCGATGGCGCCGGGCGCGTTCAGGCCTTCATGAGCGACGCGAAGCGGCTGATCGAAGCCACGGGGCTCGACGTTCCATGCATTACGTCGGGGGGCACGCCCGGCATGATGCAGGCGGCCGAAGCGCCGATAGCGAGCGAGCACCGTCCGGGTACGTATATCTATAACGACCGCTCGCTGGTTGCCCGCGGCGCGGCGTCCTGGGACGACTGCGCCCTCACGGTCCTCGCCACCGTCGTTTCGGTTCCCAGCGACAACCGGGCTATCGTCGATGCCGGCAGCAAGGTGCTGACCTCCGACCTGCTTGGCCTTACCGGCTACGGCCACGTGCTCGGCCGCGACGACCTCCGTATCGACCAGCTCTCCGAGGAGCATGGCCGCCTCGTCTCGGACGGTCCGATCGGTCTCAAGGTCGGCGAAAAGGTCCGCATCGTTCCGAACCATGCCTGCGTCGTGACCAACATGGTCGACGCGGTCCACGTGATCGAAGACGGTGCGCTGAAAGGAACATGGCCGGTCGTCGCCCGCGGCCGCATCCTTTGACCGGACGGCCCGCGGCGCACTCATGGGAGAACGAGGGACCCTTCAGTCCGCCCGGGCTATTAGTCCACTATTTTAGTGCATTTCTAAAATGCCGTGCTATCTTATCGGCTGAAAGGGCCCGGACCAATGACGGGCACGACATTCCTTCAACAGCTCGCAGAACGATAGGACTTTTCAAGAAACCACCTCGAAGCGTCATAAGTTTGCGTTGAAGTAGTCTACCAAATCGGTAGCTTTATCTGGCAAAGGATGGAGGTCGAAATGAGCTCGAATGGTCTTGCCGGAATAATGAAACTAGCGCTCGTTGTCGGAAGCCTGCAGCTTGGTTCAATTACCCTCGCGCATGCGGATACGACGATCCTGAACGTGTCCTACGACCCAACTCGGGAACTGTACAAGGAATTCAACGCGGCCTTTGCCGAAAAGTGGCGGGCCGACACCGGCGAAGCCGTGACGATCCAGACATCGCACGGCGGTTCGGGCAAGCAGGCACGCTCGGTCATCGACGGCCTCGGGGCCGACGTCGTGACGCTGGCACTCGAAGCGGATATCGACGCGATCGCCAAAGAGAGCGGCAAGATCCCGGCCGATTGGAAGTCCCGTTTCGAAAACAACAGCTCCCCCTACACCTCGACGATCGTCTTCCTCGTCCGCAAGGGCAACCCCAAGGGCATCAAGGATTGGGGCGACCTCGTCCGGGAGGACGTGCAGGTGATCACGCCCAACCCGAAGACCTCGGGCGGCGCTCGATGGAACTTCCTCGCCGCCTGGGCCTGGGCGCGTGCCGCCAATAACGGCGACGATGCGAAGGCGCAGGAATATGTAACGCAGCTCTTCAAACATGTGCCGGTTCTCGACACCGGCGCGCGCGGTGCGACGACCACTTTCGTCCAGCGCGGCCTTGGCGATGTGTTGCTGGCCTGGGAAAACGAAGCCTATCTGTCGCTGGAAGAGCTGGGCCCCGACAATTTCGACATCGTCACGCCGTCGATCTCGATCAAGGCGGAGCCCCCCGTCGCGCTGGTCGATGGCAATGTCGACAGCAAGGGCACGCGCAAAGTTGCGGAGGCCTATCTCGCCTATCTCTACAGCGATGTCGGACAGAAGATCGCGGCCAAGCACTATTACCGGCCGTTCAAGCCAGAGTTCGCGGATCCCAAGGACATCGAGCGCTTCAGCGAATTGAAGCTTGTCACGATCGACGACTTCGGTGGCTGGAAGGAAGCACAGCCGAAATTCTTCGGCGACGGCGGCATCTTCGACCAGATCTACAGACCGGGGCAATGATATCCATGGCCGCTCGCAGCACCACGCGGTGGCAGTTCCGGCAGCCGAGCGTCATTCCGGGTTTCGGATTGGCGCTCGGCGTCACGCTGGCATGGCTCACTCTTATCGTTCTCATTCCTCTCTCCGGGCTGCTTTGGCGCTCCAGCGGCCTCGGATGGTCGAAATTCGTGGAACTGGCGCTTGACGAGCGCACGGTCAACGCATTGACGATCAGCTTCGGCACGGCCCTCGTCGCAGCGGTGGTCAATCTCGTCTTCGGCGTGCTCCTCGCCTGGGTCCTGGTGCGCTATCGCTTCCCCGGCAAACGCGTGATCGACGCGATGGTCGATCTGCCCTTCGCCCTGCCGACGGCAGTCGCCGGTATTGCGCTCACGACGCTTTATGCACCGAACGGCTGGATTGGCGCGCTGCTCGCACCACTCGGCATCAAGATCGCCTTCACGCCCGCCGGTATCGTCGTGGCGCTGATCTTCGTCGGCCTCCCCTTTGTCGTGCGCACCGTGCAGCCGATCATGGAAGAGATCGACAAGGAGGTGGAAGAGGCGGCGGCGACCCTGGGCGCCACCCGCTTCCAAACGATCAGCCGGGTCCTGCTCCCGGGCCTCCTGCCCGCCGGATTGACCGGCTTCGCACTCGCCTTTGCCCGTGGCGTCGGCGAGTATGGTTCGGTGATCTTCATTGCCGGCAATCTCCCATACGTCTCGGAGATCGCGCCGCTTCTGATCGTCATCCGCCTGGAGGAATTCAACTATCCCGCGGCGACTGCGATCGCCGCGGTGATGCTCCTGCTTTCCTTCCTCATGCTGCTGGTCATCAACGTGATCCAGGCGTGGAGCAGACGGAGATACGGTTATGGCGCATGATGCCGGTTTCGCCTCTAATACGCTCGTGTCGGCCGCAACGTCGGAAACTCGGCTTTCGCGCTTTATCCTGACCATCGTCGCTCTCGGTTTCGTGGCGCTTTTCCTGCTTCTGCCGCTCGCCACGGTCTTCATCGAGGCCTTCCGAAAAGGTGCGGCGGAGTTCTTCACGGCGCTCAGCGACCCGGAGACCTTTTCCGCAATCCGCCTGACGCTGCTGGTCGCGGGGATCGCCGTGCCGCTCAATCTCGTCTTCGGGGTGGCGGCCGCCTGGGCGATCGCGAAATTCGAGTTCAAGGGCAAGGCATTCCTCACGACGCTCATCGACCTGCCCTTCTCCGTTTCGCCTGTCATCTCGGGCCTCGTCTTCGTGCTGCTGTTCAGCTCTCACAGCCTGCTCGGCCCTATCCTGCAGAGCTACGGCATACAGATCCTCTTCGCCGTTCCGGGCCTGGTGCTCGCCACCGTGTTCGTGACCTTCCCGTTCGTTGCGCGTGAACTGATCCCGCTGATGCAGGAACAGGGGACGGCTGACGAGGAGGCGGCGCTGTCGCTCGGCGCCACCGGCTGGCAGACCTTCTGGCATGTGACGCTTCCCAACATAAAATGGGGTCTGCTCTACGGCGTGCTTCTTTGCAACGCCCGCGCCATGGGCGAGTTCGGCGCGGTTTCGGTCGTCTCCGGCCATATCCGCGGCCAGACGAACACCATGCCGTTGCAGGTCGAAATCCTCTATAATGAGTATAATTTCGTCGCCGCCTTTGCGGTGGCTGCGCTCCTTGCGCTCCTTGCGCTGGTAACGCTCGTTTTGAAGACTGCCCTTGAACTTCGCTACAGCGACGAGATCGCTGCCAGCCGCAGGCATTGAAAGGTCCAGACCTCCATGGAAGTCCGCGTCCAGAACATACGCAAGGCATTCGGCCGCTTCCCCGCGCTCGAAGACGTTTCCCTCGACATCCGGTCCGGCGAACTGATCGCGCTCCTCGGTCCCTCCGGCTCCGGCAAGACCACGCTGCTCAGGCTCGTCGCCGGGCTCGAAAGTCCGACGGAGGGCACGATTTTCTTCGGCGATGAAGATGCGTCGAAGAAGACCGTGCAGGAGCGCAACATCGGTTTCGTTTTCCAGCACTATGCGCTTTTCCGCCATATGACGGTGCTCGACAATGTCGCCTTCGGGCTGAAGGTGCGACCCGCCAAACGCCGGCCAGCGGCTGCCGAAATCCGCCGCAGGGCGCTCGATCTGCTGGAGCTCGTGCAACTCTCTGGGCTGGAGAAACGCTACCCGGCCCAGCTTTCCGGCGGGCAGCGCCAACGCGTCGCGCTCGCCCGCGCCATGGCCGTCGAGCCCAACGTTCTGCTTCTCGACGAGCCCTTCGGTGCGCTCGATGCGCAGGTGCGCAAGGAACTGAGGCGGTGGCTGCGCGAAATCCACGACCGCACCGGCCACACCACGATCTTCGTCACGCATGACCAGGAGGAAGCACTCGAGCTTGCCGACCGCGTCGTCGTGATGAGCAAGGGTGCGATCGAGCAGGTCGGCACACCCGACGAGATCTATGACCATCCGGTCTCGCCCTTCGTCTATGGCTTCATCGGCCAGTCCAACTGTCTCGACGTCACCCTCGCCAATGGCGAGATCTGGCACGAAGACCGTCCGATCGGCCTTCGCGCCGGAAACGAACAGGACGGCGCCGCGACCCTGTATTTCCGCCCACACGACGTCGAACTCATCGACGGCTGCGGCGGTTGCCTCGCCGGTCTCGTCACGGCTAGCCGGCGAGTGGCCGGCACCCGGCATCTCGAACTCGATCTCGGGCGCACGCACCCTCCGGTCGAGATCGAGCTGCCGCCCGAACGCGCCGCCTCCACGGACCACACCCGAGTCGCCTTCCGGCCCACGAGATGGAAGCTTTTCCGCAAGGGCGATCAAAAGAATGCCCTACGGATACAAGCGGAGGTGCCCGCGCTCGCGGCGACCGGCACGTGAGTGAGTGTGGGCGGACTTGCGCTGTCGCCGCGCGGGATTCGTCCCTTCCATGCGCCGAGGGTTGCTTGCCGCAGGAGTTTGATCCGTCGCCGAATTAACCGGTTCCGATCAAAGGAATCCTGCGGTAGAAACCGTCCCATGTCCGTTATCGAAGAACTCACAAACGCACTCGGCGATGCCGTGCTCACCGGCGACCGCATCGCCGAACGCTGCCGCAGCGATGCAAGCCTTACGGGCCGAGCCTTGCCCCTGGCGGTCGTTCGCCCGGCAAGCGTTGCCGAGGTCGCCGCGGCTCTCGATATCTGCAATTCGCATCGCCAGACGGTGGTCCCGCAGGGCGGCTTGACAGGGCTTGCCGGCGGCGCCAATCCGCGGGCCGGCGACATCGTGGTTTCTCTGGAGAGACTTTCCGGCATCGAGGAGATCGATGCCGCGGCGGGCACGATGACGGTTCTCGCCGGAACGCCGCTCGAAGTCGCGCAGCGCGCCGCCGAGGATGCGGGTTTCCTGTTGCCGATCGATCTTGGCGCCCGCGGCTCCTGCCAGATCGGCGGCAATCTGGCCACCAATGCCGGCGGAATTCGGGTCATCCGCAACGGTGTGGCACGGAGCAATGTGCTGGGGCTCGAGGCCGTTCTTGCCGACGGGACAGTGATCTCGTCTATGAACAAGATGATCAAGAACAACACGGGCTACGACCTCCGGCAGCTCTTCATCGGTTCGGAAGGCACGCTCGGCATCATCACGCGGGCGGTGCTCAGCCTGCGCCCCTTGCCCGCGGGGCGGCTGACGGCGCTCTGTGCGCTCGAAAGCTACGGGGAAGTCGTCGCCTTGCTCAAGCGCGCGCAGAGGGAGCTCGCCGGCCTCTCCGCCTATGAGGCGATGTGGGAGAGCTATTTCCGTTTCAACTGCGAGGCCGAGGGGCTCCGGCTCTTCGAAGCCACTCCCCCTTTCGCCGTCATTCTGGAGCAGGACCTGCAAGGCCATGAAGCGGAGCGCGAGCAGTTCGAAGCGTTTCTGGGCCGGGCCCTGGAGGAGGGCGTAATCTACGATGCGCTGATCGCGCAATCGCAGAAGGAGGCGCAGACGTTCTGGCGTATCCGCGAGGGCCAGGCCCTGGACCGGCTGCCCCTGCTCCTCAACTTCGATGTCAGCCTGCCGATCGGCGACATCGGCCGCTTCGCCGATGAATGCGGCAAGGCGCTCCAGGCCAGGTTTCCCGCGGCGCACGTATCCTTCTTCGGCCATGTCGGCGACAGCAACCTTCACATTGCCTTCTCGGTTCCGGGCGCAACCGAAGAAACGGCCCACGCCGTTGACGTCCTCGTCTACGGGCTTGTCGGAACCTATAGCGGATCCGTTTCGGCCGAGCACGGAATCGGCCTTCTGAAGCGCGACTTTCTCGATCGCTCACGCAGTCCGGCGGAACTCGAACTCATGCGGCGCATCAAGAAGGCGCTCGACCCCAACGGCATTCTCAATCCCGGCAAGGTCTTAGGCTAGCGCGCGGCCCCTCGTCCCGCCTATGGGGAGAAGGTGGCCGGCAGGCGGGATGAGGGGCACTTTTGGGACTCAAACCCATGAGGCGGGCGATTTCGGCAGCCGGCCGTCGGGATCGATGACGTCGAGGCGCGGTTCTTCCGGACCGTTCCAGCGCCAGAGCGCGACGCAGGTGCCGCCGGGCGACATGAAGGATGGATAGATCACCCCGTGATAGTCGCGCGCCAGAAGCTCCGACTGGAGCCTGTGGGTCTCCGGCACGGCGCCCATGTCGAGCGCATCACGCCATTCACAGCGATGGATCGCCTCGTCCACACCAAGCTCCACAAGAAAACTGGCATCCGTGAGGTCCGCGAGCCGCGCCCCGCGCAACTCGAGCTGCACGATGAGTGCCGGATGCTGCACGAAGCCCTGATTATATTCCGCCCAGGCGGTCGACAGTTCGCGCGCGGCATAGATCGCCGGCAGGCCGACCGGGTTCCAGCGCCCCCCGAAACGAGCGGCGCCCGCGCCGGATAGCGGCATATGTGCCCAGCGCGGCACGAAGGCGCGCCAGAGCGCCATCGGCTCTAACGGCGGCGCGGCCTCGGGATCGGGATCGGGCAGCAGCGCGGACGGGACGTCTTTTCTCATCCCGTCTTAAGCATAAACGCCGGCGCGGACCGATTCGAGATAGGCAAGCACCTTGTCGGCCTTGCCCTCGCCGACGAGGTCGAATGCGGTCTTGCCGGCCCAGCCGGGGATAGGCTGGTGCTTGAACCATATGACGGCGCGGGCTTCGTCGCCCGCCATTTCGGAGGCCATGGCAAGAATGCGGACGATCTTACTCAGGGCGCTGTCGACCTTTCGGGCGCCGGATTTCGCCGTCAGCGTATTGCGGGCGACACCGATCAGCTTTGCGAGTTCGGCAAGCGTGACACCCAGCCGGTCGGCCACAAGCCGGGCCGAAAGGAACGGGGAGTGATCGTCCCCGAAACGGGCTGCAGGTATCTGGAAATCGACGGCCATCATGAGAAATCGACCCTATTTTGATCGGAACCTTATAAAAATAGGATCGATTTCCCATCAATTCAAGCGCAAACGCGGCTCATTGCCGCCACGAGGGATTCCGCCGTTCGAAAAAGGCCGACACGCCCTCCTGCGCTTCGTCGGTTTCCCAGCTATCGGCAAGCTGCTCTATGGTGGCGGCGATGACGGCGTCGGTAATGGGAAGACCCAGCGACCGCGCCAGCCGCTTTGCCCGCCCGGCAGCGCCCGGAGCCGCGACGAGATAAGCCGTCACCGTGGCTTCGACCGCCCCGTCCAGCATACTGTCGTCGACGACCGTCGTCACGAAGCCGGCGGCCTTCGCCTCCTCCGCACTGAAAAGGCGCGCCGACATGAACAGCGGGCGCGCCCTCGCCTCGCCCGTCCGCGCGATGACATAGGGACTGATCGTCGCCGGGATCAACCCGAGGCGCGTCTCCGTCAGGCCGAATTGCGCGCTCGAGGAGGCGATCACCGTGTCGCAGACGCTGATCAGTCCGACGCCGCCGCCGAAGGTGTTCCCGTGCACGCGTGCGATGAGCGGCTTCGGCAGATCGTTCAGCGCCTTGAACATCATCGCAAGCCGCGTCGCCTCGGCGATCCGAGTCGTCCGGTCTGCCGAAAACTGCTCACGCATCCATTCGAGATCGCCGCCGGCGCAAAAGCTCTTGCCTTCCGCATCGAGAATGACGGCCCTGACCGATGCATCTGTTGCGATCCGGCCCGCCACAGCCGTCAGCTCGCCGATCATCGCGGCGGAGAGCGCGTTGTGCTTTTCCGAACGGGCAAGCGTCACCCGGGCCACGCCCCGCTGGTCGACGGCAAAACGGATCGTATCGAAAGTCATGCTGCGCTCCTCAACGATCGCGCAAAAGCTGCGGCCCGATCGAGCTTTTCCGCGTCGAGCCCCGTGGCAAAACCCCGCGCCTCGAGAAAGGCGTTCACCGCAAGCGTGTCGACATTGCCGGCTGCGCCCGGCGCATAGGGACAGCCGCCGAGCCCGCCAGCGGCTGCGTCGAACACCCTGAGGCCGCGTTCCAGCGCCACGCCGATGTTCTCCAGTGCCCGGCCGGACGTGTCGTGGAAATGCCCGGCGAGCTTCGCGGCCTCGATCTCGCCGAGCACGGCCGTCAGCATGCGATGGACCGCCTCCGGCGTGCCGCGCCCGATGGTGTCGCCGAGGCTGATCTCGTAGCAGCCGAGATCGGCGAGCAGCCGCGCGACGCGGGCGGCGGCTTCCGGCTCGATTATGCCCTCATAGGGGCATTCGACGACGCAGCTTACATAGCCCCGCAGGGGAATGCCTTGGCGGCGGCTTGCCTCGGCGACCGGCCGAAAACGCTCTATGCTCTCGGAGATCGAGCAGTTGATGTTCTTCTCGGAGAAACTTTCCGAGGCGGCGGCGAAAATAGCCACCTCGTCGGCGCGTGCGGCGAGCGCCGCCTCGAAGCCGCGCATGTTGGGCGTCAACGCCGCGTAACGCGTGCCGGGACGCCGCGCGATACCGGCCATGACGGCCGGCGCGTCGGCCATTTGCGGCACCCAGCGCGGACTGACGAAGCCCGTCACTTCGATGCGCTCGTAACCGCAGTCGGAGAGCAGATCGACGAGCCTGACCTTGTCCTCGGTAGCGACGAGCCGGGACTCGTTCTGCAGCCCGTCGCGCGGCGCCACCTCGACAATCGTGACCTGCTCCTTTGCCGGCGCCGTCATTGCGCAGCCTCCTCCATCAGCGTCACGAGCACCGTCCCTTCGCTGACCTGGGCGCCTTCCGCCACATGCACATTCGCGATCGTGCCCTCGCGTGAGGCCGAGAGCGTCAGCTCCATCTTCATCGCCTCCATGACGACGAGGGGCTGCCCCTTGGCGACCGCCTCTCCCGGCCCGACGCGAACCAGTTTCACGAGACCCGGCATTGGCGCGACCAGTTCGTCGTCGGCGATCTCGCTGCTTTGCCCGCCGGTCAATCCGTCCGGCACATGGAACACCAGGTTCCGCCCGTTATGGAAGAGCGTCAAGGCCTCGCGACCTCGCACGAAGCGGATCAGGCGCTTCTGCCCGGCGACTTCGAGCCGGGCACCACCGTCGAAGCGGTCCAGCACAAGGACCGGCAGAGTGCTCCCGCCGGCCCGCACCGCGAACTGGTCGCGGCCGCGCGAGGCCAGCGTTACGCTTGCACGGCCGCCCTCGTGGTCGATCGCCACGGAGCGGTGCGCATCGCCCCATATCTGCCAGGAGCCCAGTGAAGACCAAGGATCGGTCGACATGTTCGGCTCGAGTGCCCCTGTCGAAATGATCGCCGCCAATGCCAGCGCCTCGTCGCCCGGCACGAACGGCGCGGTCAGGCGCTCGATCTCCCGGTCGATCAGCCCCGTATCCGGATGGCCCGAGCGGAAGTCCTGCTCTGCCGTCAGGCGGATGAGGAAGTCCAGATTGGTGACCGTACCGCCGATGCGGCATTCCTTAAGGGCGTCCTGCAACCGGCCAAGCGCCGCCGAACGGTTCGGGCCATGCACGATCAGCTTGGCAATCAGCGGATCGTAATAGGGCGATATCGTATCTCCCTGCCGGACGCCGGAATCGACCCGCGCAGTGTCGTCGGGAAGGCTTAAATGCGCCAGCCGCCCGGTTGCCGGCAGAAAGCCGCGTGCCGGGTCCTCCGCGTAAAGACGCGCCTCGAAGGCCCAGCCGTTCATGGAAATGTCCGCCTGGTTCTTCGGCAACGGCTCGCCGGCGGCGATGCGCAACTGCCACTCCACAAGATCGATGCCGGTGATCGCTTCCGTAACGGGATGCTCCACCTGCAGCCGCGTGTTCATCTCCATGAAGTAGAAGTGGTTCGGCCAGAGCCCGTTCGTCACATCGGCGATGAATTCGACCGTGCCTGCGCCGACATAGCCGATCGCCTGGGCCGCCCGGACCGCCGCATCGCCCATCGCCCGGCGGACCTCCGCAGTCATGCCCGGCGCAGGGGCCTCCTCGATCACCTTCTGGTGGCGCCGTTGCAGCGAGCAATCGCGCTCGAAAAGGTGGACGATATTGCCGTGCCTGTCTCCGAAGACCTGCATTTCGATGTGACGCGGCTTCGTCAGATAACTTTCCAGAAGCACCGAACCGTCGCCGAAGGCAGCTTCGGCCTCCCTGCGCGCCGCCTCCAGCGCCGGACCGAAGTCCTCCTGCCGCTCCACGCGCCGCATGCCTTTGCCGCCGCCGCCCGCACGCGCCTTGATCAGTACCGGATAGCCGATTTCCCGGGCCCTGTCGGCAAGAAAGGATGCGTCCTGCTCTTCCCCATGGTAGCCGGGCACGATCGGTACGCCAGCCCGTTCCATGAGCGCCTTGGCCGCATCCTTGAGGCCCATGGCGCGGATCGCGGCCGGCGTCGGCCCGATGAAGACCATGCCGGCATTTTCGACAGCTTCGGCAAAGTCGGCGTTCTCGGAAAGGAAGCCGTAGCCGGGGTGAATCGCCTGCGCGCCGACGCTCCTTGCCGCCTCTACAATCCGTTCGATCGCGAGATAGCTTTCGGCGGCGGGCGCCGCCCCGATCCGGATCGCCTCGTCGGCGAGGGCCACATGCAAGGCATCGCCATCGGCATCGGAATAGACGGCGACGGTGCGAATACCGAGCCGCTGCGCGGTGCGTATGATGCGGCAGGCGATTTCCCCGCGATTGGCAATCAGGAGTTTCGAAAACATGCGCCTTCTTTTCCGTTTCTATTGTGCCGCGACCACTTCGACTTCCACGAGCCAGGCGGAATCGAAAATGCCGGCGATCACCACAGTCATCGCCGGTGCCAGGGAGCCGAGATATTCGTTACGTATTTCACGGTTCTCGATGACATGCTGCCTGTCGGCCAGATAGGTCGTGACCTTGACGATGTCGGTCTTCGACATGCCGGCCGCTTTCAACTGTGCATCGACGTTCAACCAGACCTGGCGGGCCTGCGCCTCGAAACCTTCCGCCACGACGTCCCTCGACGTCACGGGAATTTGGCCGCTGACGAAAAGGACGCGCCGGAAATCCTCGATGCTGACAGCCTGCGAATAACCGCCGCGGGGCTGTGGTGCGTTCAGGGCGTTGATGTTGTCGCGCTTCATCTGGTGGCCTCTCGTCACATCCTGAACAATCCGAAGCGCGTCTCCTCGATGGGCGCGTTCAAAACCGCAGACAGCGAAAGCGCCAGCACGTCGCGACTCTTGCGCGGATCGACCACGCCGTCATCCCAAAGCCTTGCCGATGCATAGAGCGGATGGCTTTGACGCTCGAAAAGGTCGAGCACCGGCTGGCGAAAGCGGGCCTCCTCCTCTTCGCTCCACGGGTTCCCCGAACGTTTCAGGGCTTCGCCGCGCACCGTCGAGAGAACGCCTGCCGCCTGTTCGCCGCCCATCACCGAAATGCGGCTGTTCGGCCAGGTCCAGAGGAACCGTGGCGAGAAGGCCCGTCCGCACATGCCGTAATTGCCTGCGCCGAACGATCCGCCGACCAGCATGGTGATCTTGGGGACCTTCACGGTAGCCACAGCGGTCACCAGCTTGGCGCCGTGCTTGGCAATTCCCTCCGTCTCGTATTTGCGCCCGACCATGAAGCCGGTGATGTTCTGCAGGAAGACGAGCGGAATTCCGCGTTGGGCGCAAAGCTCCACGAAATGCGCCCCCTTGACGGCTGATTCCGAGAAGAGCACGCCATTGTTGGCGACGATGCCGACGGGGATGCCGTGGACATGGGCGAAACCGCAGACGAGCGTGGTGCCGAAGCGCGCCTTGAACTCATCGAAACGGGAACCGTCGACGAGCCGGGCGATCACCTCTCGGATTTCGTAGGGTGTTTTGAGGTCGGCGGGAACGATGCCGGCAATCTCCTCCGGATCGTAGAGCGGCGGTTCCGGCCCGAGCCGCTCGATCGCCCAGGGCTTGTTCTTGTTCAAGGCCGAAACGGCACGGCGCGCCAGCGCCAGCGCATGGGCATCGTCGCGCGCCAGATGGTCTGCAACCCCCGAAAGACGCGTGTGGACGTCGGCTCCGCCCAAGTCTTCCGCTGATACGACCTCGCCGGTCGCCGCGCGAACCAGCGGCGGACCTGCGAGGAAGATGGTGCCCTGCTTTTCGACGATGATCGCTTCGTCGGACATCGCAGGCACATAGGCGCCGCCCGCCGTGCAGGAACCCATGACCACCGCGATCTGAGGAATGCCCGCCGCCGACATGTTGGCCTGGTTGTAGAAGATGCGGCCGAAATGGTCCCGATCCGGAAAGACCTCGTCCTGGTTCGGCAGGTTCGCGCCACCGGAATCGACAAGATAGATGCAAGGGAGCCGGTTCTCCGCCGCGATCTCCTGCGCCCGCAAATGCTTCTTTACCGTCATCGGGTAATAGGTGCCGCCTTTGACCGTCGGATCGTTGCAGACGATCATGCACTCGCGGCCGGAAATCCGGCCGATGCCGGTGATCAATCCCGCGCCCGGCGCATCGTCGTTGTACATCCCGTAGGCGGCGGTGGCTCCGACCTCCAGAAAAGGCGTGCCCGGATCGATGAGGGTGGCAACCCGGTCTCGCGGCAGAAGCTTCCCCCGACTGACGTGGCGCTCGCGCGCCCTTTCTCCGCCGCCGGCAGCGGCAAGCCGCACGGCGTCCTCGATGGTCGCGATGGCCTCCGCCATGGCCGCGCGGTTCGCCTTGAACTCCTCCGAGGACGGCGAAATGTGCGAACGCAATACTGTCATGCTCCCCCCAAAGCGTTACTCTGCCCGGCCGTGCGGCACCGCCGCTCTCCTATTTCGTTTCGGCGAAAAGCTCCCGCCCGATCAGCATGCGGCGGATCTCGCTCGTGCCCGCGCCGATCTCATACAGCTTGGCGTCGCGCAGCAGCCGGCCTGCCGGATAATCGTTGGTGTAGCCATTGCCGCCCAGCGCCTGGATCGCTTCGAGCGCCATGGCAGTCGCCCTTTCGGCCGCATAGAGAATGCAGCCGGCCGCGTCCTTGCGCGCAGTCTCGCCGCGGTCGCAGGCGGCTGCCACAGCATAGACATAGGCTCGGGCGGCATTCATCGTCACATACATGTCGGCAAGCTTTCCCTGCATCAACTGGAACTCGCCGATCGGTTGTCCGAACTGCTTGCGCTCATGGAGATAGGGGACGACGACATCGAGGCAAGCGGCCATGATGCCGAGAGGTCCGGCCGAAAGCACGACCCGCTCGTAGTCAAGACCGGACATCAGCACCTTCACGCCCTCGCCTGCGGCGCCAAGCACGTTCTCCTCCGGCACCTCGCAATCCGTGAAGACGAGTTCCGACGTGTTCGAACCGCGCATACCGAGCTTGTCGAGCTTCTGACCGGTCGAGAAGCCGGGGAATGCCTTTTCGACCAGAAAAGCGGTGATGCCGCGCGGGCCGGCCGCCGCATCGGTCTTGGCGTAGACGACCAGGACGTCGGCGTCCGGGCCGTTGGTGATCCACATCTTGCTGCCGTTCAGGACATAACGGCTGCCACGCTTGTCGGCCCTGAGTTTCATCGAAACGACATCGGATCCGGCACCCGGCTCCGACATGGCAAGCGCCCCCACATGCTCGCCCGAAATCAGCTTCGGCAGATATCTCTTCTTTTGTGTGGGGTTGCCGTTGCGGTTGATCTGATTGACGCAGAGATTGGAATGCGCGCCGTAACTCAGACCTACCGACGCGGATGCACGGCTGATTTCTTCCATCGCCACGCAATGGGCCAGATAACCGAGCCCTGCACCGCCATAGGCTTCGTCGGCGGTGATGCCGAGCAGGCCGAGTTCCCCCATCTCGCGCCAGAGCGGCATCGGAAAGGCATTGTTGCGGTCGGCGTCATCGGCAAGCGGCCCGATTCGCTCGCCCGCGAAGCGGCGTACGCTCTCGCGCAGCGCATCGATCTCCTCGCCGAGAGCGAAATTCAATCCACCTTCAAACATTTCACTTCCTCCCGATGTCCGCTCCACGATCTCCCCGTCGTCGAGCAGAGGCGAGCCGCCGCGATCGGTCGCGCAGCAGGCCCATCATCGCGAACGATAACATCGTGGCCGGCTAATTTCCTTCCAAAGAGCAGGCGTGCCAAGCACGATCCGCAAAATTCGGGGCCGCTTTATCGATTCCCAGAGCATTGTGGGTCCGTCCCGGCGCTGACACCTCTCGCAAGAAAAAAAGCCCGGCACTGGGTGGCCGGGCAGTGGGCAGGGAATTGGCGGTCCCTGCAGGGAAGTCAGATCGCGCCCGATCGTCGCGCGCGAGGGGGGTGGGCCGCTGTCGACCGCGGCGGCAATTTCAATCAGAAGGACTCACCCGGCAAAGGCGCCCGCCGGCATGCCTGCCACGCGGCGCTTCAGTTGCCGGATCGAGACGTTCATCCAGACCATGGAAACGGCGACGATCACGAAAAGCAGCATGAAGCAGCTCGACCAGAGGCCCGTCACGTCCTTGAGATAGCCGAAGGCGATCGGCAGCACGAAGCCGCCAAGGCCACCCATCATCCCCACGACACCGCCTACCGCGCCGACATGCGCAGGATAATAGGCCGGAATATGCTTATAGACCGCTGCCTTGCCGAGGCTCATGACAAAACCGAGCACGAAGGTGACGCCTACGAAAACGGCCGGAGTGACGGCGATGGGCACGGCTGCGCCCGCCGCCCCGGCGGGTACGGAGAGGATGAGCGTCGCGACGGCGGACACGGCAAACATCGCGTACATGATCTTGCGCGCGCCGATCCTGTCCGACAGAGCGCCGCCATAGGCGCGAAAGATGCTGCCGGGAATGGAATAGGCGGCTGCGATCATTCCCGCCGTCTCGATGTCGAAGCCGTAGACGCCGACGAGGTAGCGGGGTAGCCACAGCGCAAGTGCGACGAAGCCGCCGAAGGCAAAGAAGTAATAGAGCGAGAAGCGCCAGACCTGGATGTTCTTCAGCGGCTCGAATTCGCTGAGCAGGCTCTTCCTGTGCTGGCGGACATCGCGGCGGGCGCGGAATTGCGGATCATCTTCCGTCGAGAACCAGAAGACAACCGCCGTGACGAGAAGCGCGGCCGCCCAGATCTCCGCGACCGCCTGCCAGCCGAAGGCGACGAGAACGAATGGCGCCAGGAATTTCGTGACCGCGGCACCGACATTGCCGGCACCGAAAATCCCGAGAGCCGTGCCCTGTTTTTCCGGCGGAAAGAAGGGCGAAACATAGGCCACGCCCACGGCAAAAGAGCCACCGGCCAGGCCGACTCCCGACCCTGCGAGAAGCATCTGCGGATAGGTCGTGGCATAAGCAAGCAGGAAGGTGGCGAGTGCCGCCGCCAGCATAGTGAGCGTGTAGACGAGACGGCCGCCATAGCGGCTGGTCCAGATGCCCAGCACGATGCGCACCAGCGAGCCGGTCAGGATCGGCATGCCGATCAGGAGCCCGAATTCGGCTTCGCTCAGGCCGAGTTCATCCTTGATGCGCACGCCGATGATCGAAAAAATGGTCCATATTGCAAAACAGACCGTGAATGCGCCGGTTGAAATCCACAGGGCGCGTGCTGGCACGCCGCTATAGGCTGATTGCGTCTGGTGAAGAGCGGACATGGTATCTCCTTGCGCGATACCCTCGCGCGATACGCGTCGTTGATCATGGGAACAGCCGCGAGCAGGCTTCGCGCTCACCCGAACGGGCGCGTCGATCCTCTCCAGCAACCTTGCTCATGGCGCGCGACATTGGGCGCCACCGGTGGTTTGCCCGGGCTCAAAACCGTGGATGCAAGCGGCATGCCAATCGGCAGAACCCGGGGAAAGCGTGCGCGAATCCGGGAAAACAGGGCGGCTCAGGTTCGCCGCGCTTTCTGGCATGGTCAAATATTAGCCGACCGGCATCGCCCCGCCCAATTATCAGGCAGAGGAAGCTCTCGCCTTATCGACAGGCAGAGACCCGCCCTCCGGCGCAGGCCGGCCTCGGCGGGTCTCGTCGCAACAAACAACAGGGACAAGAAAGCCGCGGGGGCCGGCTACACCTCGACGCCCAGGACGCCGCAGCAGTCTCCTGGCTTGATCAGCCCCGGGAAATGCCGGGCCACCAGAACGCCGTTCATCTTGGCCCGGACCTCGACGGGTTCCATGCCCGTGCGTCCGACCGGATAAATCCGCGCGATCGTTGCGCCGCGTTCGACCGTCTCGCCGAGATCGGCCAGGAACTCGACGAGACCTCCATCCTCCGCGAACGCGAAGCAATCGTCGCTCGGCATGTCCAGCCATCTGGTGGGTTCCGCCTCGGCCTCGCCCTTCAGGATTCCGGCATGCTTCAGGACGTTCCGGACACCGCGCTTCGCTATCACCGCAGTCCGGGCGGTGGCCGAACCGCCGCCACCGAGCTCCGTCGTGATGAAGATCTTGCCCATCTCCTCGGCCGCCGTGTCATACATTCCGACCGCGTCGATCTCCAGCATCTTCATCGAATAGGGCGCACCGAATGCCCGGACGAATTCGAAGGCTTTTTCCTCCTGCACTTTGTCGGGCAGGATATGCGCGGCGCAGAAAGGCAGGAAGTCGAGCGTCTTTCCGCCCGAATGGAAATCAAGGACGATGTCGGCAAGCGGCAGCAGGACACGCTGGAAGTAATCCGCGATCTTCTCGGTGACCGTACCATCCGGCCTCCCGGGGAAGCTCCGATTCATATTGCCCTTATCGATCGGCGATATCCGCGTCTGGGCCTGGAAGGCAGGATAGTTCATCGCCGGCACGATGATCACCCTTCCCTCCACGTCGGCCGCATCGAGCTTGCGCGCGAGATCGAACAGCGCGATCGGCCCCTCATATTCGTCGCCGTGATTGCCGCCGGTCAGGAGGGCTGTTGGGCCCTCTCCATTCTTGACCACTGTGATCGGAATCATCACCGACCCCCAGGCGGAATCGTCGCGGCTATAGGGAAGGCGCAGAAAACCGTGCTGGACGCCATCGGCCCCGAAATCGACCGTGGCGCTGATCGGCGATGGCCGCAAGTGATGCTCCCTCATGCTTTCAATCCTTGACCATCAGCTTGCGCGGCACGGAGGCGAGGCACTCGACACCGCTCTCGGTGATGAGAATGCTCTCCGTCGTCTCAAAGCCCATGTCCTCGAGCCAGAGCCCCGTCATGAAGTGAAAGGTCATCCCCGGCTTCAGTTCCGTCTTATCGCCCGGACGCAGGCTCATCGTGCGCTCGCCCCAATCCGGCGGATAGGAAAGACCGATGGGGTAGCCTGTGCGGTTGTCCTTGACGATTCCGTATTTCTTCAGCACGGCGAAGAAGGCGTTGGCGATGTCCTCGCAGGTGTTGCCTGGCTTCGCGACGGCGAGTCCTGCCTCCATGCCCTCCAGCGTCGCCTTCTCGGCATCCAGGAAGGCCTGGGTCGGCTTGCCCAGGAAGACCGTGCGCGACAGCGGCACGTGATAGCGATTGTAGCAGCCGGCGATCTCGAAGAAGGTGCCCTCTCCCCGCTTCATGGGCCGATCGTCCCAGGTCAGATGCGGGGCAGAGGCCTCCACGCCGGAGGGGAGCAACGGCACGATCGCCGGATAGTCGCCGCCGATGCCGTCGACGCCGCGCGTTCCCGCATCGTAAATCTCGGCAACCAGGTCGCATTTGCGCATACCTACTTCGATCTTGTCGAAGATTCGCTGATGCATGGCTTCGACGATCCGCGCCGCATTGCGCATATACTTGATTTCCGTCTCGCTCTTGACGGCGCGCTGCCAGTTCACCAGCGCCGTCGCGTCGATGAAACGCGCATTGGGCAGGTGTTTCTGCAGCGAGGCGAAGGCGGCCGCCGAGAACCAGTAATTGTCCATTTCGACACCGATGCGCAGCGAGCCGAAGCCGCGATCGGCGAGAATCCCCGAGAGATAGTCCATCGGGTGACGTTCGGTCGACTGAACGTAATGGTCGGGATAGCCGACGATGTTCTCATGGCCGAGATAGGCGGTAAACTTCGCCCCATTGGCATCCTGGCCGCGCCCGAACCAGATCGGCTCGCCCGAAGGCGGCACGATCACCGCCTGATGCACATAGAAGGACCAGCCGTCATAGCCGGTGAGCCAGGCCATGTTGGAAGGATCGCTCACGATCAGGAGGTCGACGCCTTTCGTCTCCATGGCCTGTCGCGTCTTTGCGAGCCGCGCTTCATATTCCCCAAGGGAGAATTTGAGGTTGGGTTGGGTCATGTCTCTTCCCTCGTTCTTCCGGTCCCGTTTCTCCGGGTATCCGGGTCAACTTTCGAATGTGCTACCTGCGTCCGCCGCGGCCGCCCGCGCGAAGGCGAGCGTGGCGATGGCGGTGTCCTGGATGCCGGTGCCGGTCAGGTCCGCGATGGTGATCTCGTCGGCGCGCGTGCGTCCGGGCCTCAGTCCGGCTATCACCTGGCCCAGTTCCGCGAACGCGGCATCCGCCGATACGAGACCAGCGGCAATCGCGTGATGCAGCTCGCCCAGACGCCGCGTCTGCCCGAGGCTGTCGGCGACGTAGGTGGCACGCACGATCGCATGCGGATCGAGCTCGTTCTTGTGCTCGGCGTCCGAACCCATCGCCGTGACGTGCTGCCCCGGCTCGAGCCATTCGGCCTTGAGAACCGGTTCCTCGGACGGTGTCGTCGTAATGATGATGTCGGCGCCGGTGACGGCCGCTCTCGGATCGGTTTCGGCCCTGACCGGAAACCCGAGCTTCCCGGCAAGCGCATGCGCGGCCGCTTCGGCCTTGGCCGCGTCGCGGGCCCAGACGCGCCCCTCCCGGATCGGACGCGCGAGCGCGAGCGCTTCGAGCTGAAGCCTTGCCTGCATGCCGGCGCCGAAGACCGCGGCCACCGAGGAGTCTTCCCGTGACAGATGTCTTGCCGCAACCGCTCCTGCGGCCGCCGTCCGCACGTCGGTGAGATAGCCGTTGTCGAGCAGCAGTGCCTGAACCAGCCCGGTTTTGCTGGACAGAAGCACCATCATGCCGTTGGTGCTCGGCAGCCCGATCTTCGGATTGTCAAAGAAGCCGGGGCTGATCTTGATCGCAAAACCGTCGAGCCCCGGCACGTAGGCCGTCTTGACGTCCACCTCGCCGCGATGTTCCGGAATATCGAGCCTCAGAATTGGCGGCATCGCCACTGCCCTGGTGGCCAGGGCGTGAAACGCATCCTCGACGCAGGCAACCGCTTCGCGATCGAGCGGCACGATGGCGCGCAATTCCGCCTCGGTCAGAATCTTCATCCGTGTCATGCCTCCTCCTCGCGGAATGGGTCCGTTTCGCCGTTCATCACGCGCAGGTGCAGATCCATGTCGACGTTGCGACCCGATAGGATGACCGCGATCGGGCCGTCGATCCCCTCGATCTTGCCGGCGAGAAGCGCCGCGATGCCGACTGCGCCCGCCCCCTCGACGATCTCGCGCTCCTCGGCATAGGCATGGCGCATGCCGGCGGCGATTTCGGCTTCCGTCAGAAGGATGATGTCGTCGAGGAGATCCCGGCACATGCGGAATGTGACGCGATTGTCGAGGCCGATTCCACCACCGAGCGAATCCGCAAGGCTCGGCTGTTCTTCGACGAGCACGGGTCCGCCGGCCGCAAGGCTCGCCTTCATCGCCGCGCCGCGCTCCATCGTCAGCCCGATCACGCGCGTCGCCGGTCTGCGCGCCTTGACGGCCGCCGCCACCCCGGCGGCCAGCCCGCCGCCCGAGACCGGCACGAGCACCATGGCAACGTCCGGCATCTGTGCGACGATCTCAAGTCCGAGCGTCCCCTGCCCGGCGACGATCGCCGGATGGTCGAAAGGCGGTACCGTCACAAGACCCCGTTCCGCGACAAGCCGGTCGACCTCCTCCTGCGCCTCGTCCTGGGACTTGCCGACGATCCGCACATTGGCGCCAAGACGTCTGATTTCGGAGACCTTGTTCACGGGCACAAGATGCGACATGCAGATGGTCGCGACCGAGCCCTCCGCCTTTGCCGCATGGGCAAGTGCCCGGCCATGGTTGCCGGTCGAGGCGGCGATCACGCCGAGCGCCCGGTCGCCGGCAGAAAGCGAAAGCACCGCATTGGTGGCGCCGCGCAGCTTGAAGCTCCCCGTCGTCTGGTGGTGCTCGAGCTTCAGGCCGACCGGCACGCCGCAGAGTTCGCTCAACGAACCGGATGTTGCGAGCGGCGTGGTAAGTACACGGCCTGAAATACGCCGTGCCGCCACTTCGATATCGTCTATCGTCACAGGAAGAGAAGCACTCACGACCATTCTCCCCTAAGCGGCAGTGCCATCAACTGGCCAAGCTCCGGCCGCACCGACCGATCGCCGCAAAGACGAAGGCAGGCCCAGGCGGTGGCGTAATTGCTGCTGACGACCGGCTTGCCGATCGCCTGTTCAATTTGAGCGACGACGCCGGCGGCGCGAACGGCTGTGCAGGAAACAAAGAGCGCATCCGATTCCGGTGCCGCCGCTTCCTTTGCGAAGGCCACGATCTCCTCCGGGCGGATCCGCGCCATTTCGCGATCGTCGGTGAGGCCCAGGCAGGTGAACCTGTCGATCGCGAAGCCGAGATCGGCGAAATAGTCGGCCATGGGCCGGCTGGTCTCGATCGTGTAAGGGGTGAGAACCGAAATCCTGGTTGCGTCCAGTGCACGCAAGCCTTGGACCGACGCGGCCGTCGGCGTGACCACGGCCGCCTCCGGCTTTGCGGCCTTGATCGCCGCAGCAACCTCCTTGTCGCCGATGACCACGGAGGCCGAGGTGCAGGAATACATGACGACGTCGAGCGTTTCGTCCGGCAGGATCAGGGCTGCCGCCGCGGTGAGCGACGGCTGCATCGCCCGCAGATTTTCCGGCGTCACCGGATTGGCGTAGGGAATACGCGTGACATAGACGCCGATCCGGTCCGACGCGACCATGCGCTGGAAATCGACTTCCGTCGTATGGTCCGTGGCGAGGATGACGAGGCCGATCCGCTTGTCGAGCGGCCGTTCGTCGCGGCGCGGGCTCCGCGCCGCCAGCGAGAGCGTGACCGGGGCTCTCATCAGCGCTGCTCCGCCCGGGCATAGCGCTCTTCCAGCCAGCGCAGGAAGAAGACGGAGATCAGGCTCATGATCAGGAAGAACACGCCGACCAGCGTCATCGGTTCAATATAGCGGTAATTGCTGTTGGCGATGCTCTTCGCCTGGTTCATCAGTTCAAGCACGGTGATTGCCGACAGCAGCGGCGTTTCCTTGAACATCGCGATCAGGTAGTTGGCGAGCGCGGGTATCATCGGCGGAATCGCCTGCGGCAGGATGACGTGCATCCAGGTCTGGCGGGCGGTGAGGTTCGTCGCCTTGGCCGCCTCCCACTGACCGCGGGGCACGTTCTCGATGCCGGCACGATAGACCTCGGCGGCATAGGTGCCGTAATGGATGCCGAGGCCAATGACGCCGGCGACCAGGGCAGGCAGACGGATTCCGATGTCCGGAAGCACATAAAAGATGAAGTAGAGCTGGACGAGCAGCGGCGTGCCGCGGATGAACTCGACGGCAAAGCTCGTGGCGCGCGCGATCGGGGGCGGCGCGGTCATGCGCAGGATGGCGAAGAGGAGGCCGATCACCGCGGCGACGACCGCACCGAGCGCCGTCGCGAGGATCGTGATCTTCAACCCCTCGATGAGGGTCGGCATGATCTGGCGGACGAATTCCCAATCCCATTCCATGGTCAGACCCTCACACCGTCCAGGCCGCGCGTAACGCGCCTCTCGAGCCACCGCATGCCGAGCGAGATCAGCCAGGCCATGACGAAATAAAGCAGCAGGATGGTCGCGAAGGGGATCAGGGTGCTGCCGGTCTGGGCGCGGACCACCTGGGCCTGAAACGTCATATCGCTAAGCGAGATCAGCGAGACGACCGCCGTCCCCTTCAAGAGCTCGATGGCGTTGTTGCCGAAAGTCGGCAGCATCAGAGGCAGCGCCTGGGGCAGTACGATGTGGCGCATCGCCTGGAAGCGCGTGAGATTGAGCGCGATGCAGGCCTCGCGCTGCTCGCGGCCGATCGCCTTCACCGCACCCCGTACGACCTCCGCTCCGTAGGCGCCCACATTGAGGCCGAGCGCGAGAACGCCTGCCTGCAGCGGCGTCAGCGTGATACCGGCGAAAGGCAAAACGAAATAGGCCCAGAAGAGCTGCACGAAAATCGAAGTGCCGCGGAAAAACTCGATATAGGTCGTGGCAAGGGCCCGCACGGCCATGAACCGGCTGACTCGCCCGAGCCCGGCCGCAAAGGCGACCACGACGGCAAGCGCCGAGCCCATCAGGGTCAGCTGCACGGTCACCCAGGCGCCCTGGAGGATCAATCCGATATAGCCGGACCAGTCGATCATCGTTTCGTTGTTCCAGTCAGAGTTTCGGCTTGGTTGCCGCCGCCCACGCCGCCTTCCTCCGCATGGTGCGAACGGAAGGCGGCGGGAAGCCCCAGCCAGGGCTTATTTCGCGGCGCAGAGCTTTTCGCGGGTGGTCGACATCGCGGCCTTGGCCGAGAAGCCGTAGGGCTCGATGATCTTTGCGAATTCACCCGACTCCTTCAGCTTGGCGAGCTCGACATCGAAGGCGTCCCGGAGCGCCTCGTCGCCTTTCCTGAAGGCGGCCCCATCGCAATAGACCGGCGCACCCTCGACGGGCGCAACGACCTCGATGTTCGGGTCATTTGCCTTGGAGACGAGATCGTTGATCGAAAGGACCGGAAGCGAGTAGACGTCGATGCGGCCGTCCTGCAGCATTTTCAGCCCGCTCTGGCCGTCCGGCACCACGATGACACGGTCGCGCGGCACGCCGGCTTCGAGTGCCAGCTTCTCCTCGGTACCGCCGCCCGGCGCACCGATCTTGGCATCCGGATTGTCGGCGATGTCCTTGTAGCTTTTGAGACCGAGCGGGTTGCCTTTCTTCAGCGCGAAGGCCTCCGCATCGCAGAGGATCGGCTGAGAATAGGCGACAGCGGCGCAGCGCTCCGGCTTCATAAAGAGTCCGGCGGTGATCGCGTCGTGTCGGCCGGCCTGAAGGCCCGGGATCATCGCGCCATACTCGGAAATGGAAGCGACCACATCCGCAACGCCGAGCCGCTTGAAGATCTCGCGGGCGACATCCGGTGCTGCACCGGAAACCTTGCCGTCGGCTCCGACGGCGGTAAAGGGCGGTTCGTTGGCGATGGCGATGCGCGCAAACCCCTGTTCCCTCAGCTCTTCGAGCTTGTTCTCATCCGCCGCGGCTGGCGTCGCCACAGCAATTGCCATCAATGCCGTGGCGCCTGCCGCCATTGCCACCCAATCTCTCAGTTTCATCGTTCCCAACTCCTCTGTTCTCTCGATGTTTTCCTTGAGGCAATGTCGGCCGTAAGGCTTAGACGCGGTGCCCTGCCGCTATGATCTTGCGCAGGAACGTCTGTGTGCGCTCCTGCTTTGGATGCCGGAAAATGTCTTCAGGCTTTCCCTCCTCCACGATCTTGCCGCGGTCGAAGAAAAGCACCCGGTCCGCGAAATCATGGGCAAAACCCATTTCGTGGGTTACGAGCAGCATCGTCATGTCCGTCTCGGCCGCGAGCTTGCGCATGACGCTCAGGACCTCCTCGACGAGCTCGGGATCGAGCGCGGAGGTCACCTCGTCGAAAAGCATGATCTTGGGAGAGAGTGCCAGCGCCCGGGCAATCGCGACACGCTGCTTCTGCCCGCCCGAAAGCTGTGCCGGCATGCTCCTGGCCTTGTCGGCCATGCCGACCATGTCGAGCAATTCCATCGCGCGCTTTTCCGCAGCGGCACGCACCACGCCCTTGGTCAGCATCGGCGCCAGCGTCACGTTGTCGAGAACGCATTTGTGAGGAAACAGGTTGAAGTGCTGGAAGACCATGCCGATCTTCTCGCGCATCTTGTGAAGATGCCGCTCGTCGGCCGCTACGAGGCTGCCCGCCTTCTTCATGTGATAGAGCTGCTCGCCATCGACCTGGATGAAGCCCTCGCTGATCGTCTCCAGCGTCATAAGAATGCGCAGAATGGTCGTCTTGCCCGAACCGGATGGCCCGATCAGAGCCAGCTTCTCGCCCGGCATCACCTCCATCGACAGACCGTCGAGCACGGTCAGCGGACCGTATCGCTTGACTATGTTGTCGATGCGAATGATCGGCTGGGACATTCACGCCTCTCCCTTTAGAGACCCCTGAAGCGCAATGGCGCCGCTCCGAAACCGCTGCGCGCTGCCGGGCGCCATGCGCTAATGTCCTAACGATGATCCGGTTCCGAAATCATGTCAATGTGAATAATAATATCATGACAATTATTCGGAAAATGCGCGAAAGCTGGGCATTCGCCTCAAATGACGAGCAGCAAGGCCTCCGGCTCGCCGAGCGCCAGGGAGGCGACGATGCCAAGCCCGGACTTCAGTTCCTGCTCCGTAGTCGAGCCGAGCGATATCCTGACGGCCGGACGCCAGCCGCTGTCGGCTGTCCGGAAGGACGCACCGGGCGCGATCGCCACCCCGCGCAAGCGCGCCTGCGAAACGAAGGCGTCCTCCTGATGCCCCTCGGGCAGCGGCAGCCAGACATGCAGGCTCTGCGGGTGGTTTTGGTGGGCAAGGCTCGACAGCATCTCCTTGGCGATCGCATGGCGAGCGGCCAATGCCCGGCGTTGCCAGTTCACCAGCTCGAGCGCCGTGCCGTCGCTCACCCACTGTGTCGCGATCTCCGCGATCGCGGGGGTCGCCATCCAGTTCGAAACCAGATGCCGGTTGGCGACTGCGGCCACGTAACGGTCAGGCGCCACAAGATAGCCTATCCGCAGGCCCGGCACGGTGATTTTCGTGAAACTCGTCACATAAAGCGTGCGTTCCGGCGCCAGCGCGGCGACCGGAGGCAACCGCTCTTCTACCAGGGGTCCGAGAATGTCGTTCTCGATGATGGCGATGTCATGCCGGCGTGCCACCTCCGCCAGCGCCGCCCGACGCTCGGCACTCATCAGGGTCGCGGTCGGGTTGATCACCGAGGGCTGCAGGAAGACCGCGCGGATCACGCCTTTGCGGCAGGCTTCGTCCAGCGCATCCGGGATCATGCCGTCGCCGTCGATCGCGATGCCCTGAAGATGGATGCCGAGATAGGTCGAAAGGGGCACGAGCGTATGATGGCTGATGGCCTCCGTCGCGACCGTCGAACCGGGCGGCGCGACGCTCATCAGCGCCACGGTCATGGCCGAGGTGGCGCCATTCGTCAGGTTGACGTTGAGCGGCGAAACATCGAGGCCGCAGCGCAAGAGCCATTCGGCAGCGACGTTGCGGTGGCGTGGGAAAACCATGTTCGGCCGGAACGAGAGGGCCGAACTGGGCGGCAGATTCTCGGCGAGCCAGGCGAAGCCCTGCCGCATCTTTTCCAGATGGTACTGCTCGCAAACGGGCTTCAGGATCGAAAGATCGATCAGTTCGCCCAGGCGTTCCGGCAGATAGGGCGGCTCCGGTTCGCGCTGACGCGTCTGTACGAAACTTCCGCGTCCGACCTCGCCGGAAATCAACCCGCGCCGGATAAGCTCGTCATAGGCGCGACTCACCGTCTGCACCGACAACTTCAGGTCGTCGGCGAGCTTGCGGTGCGTCGGCAACCGCGTGCCGTTCTGGAGCCTGCCCTCCTGTATCGCGCGGGCGAACTGGTCCGCCAGCGAGAGATAGGCGGGGCGGCGCAGAAGTGTCGTGTCGGGCGTCCAATTTGTCATGATTTTAACAGTGATCAAAATCAGCTCAATTGACAATGCAAAAGTGAGCACCCAATGTCTTTTCCCGGCTTCGGCATGACCAGTACCTGCGGAAGGACCCTTTTATGAAGCTCGATGCGATCGATCTGCGCATCCTCGAAGCGATCCAGGCCGACGGGCGGATCACCAAGCTGGCACTCGCAGAGAAGGCCGGCCTGTCTCCGACGCCATGCTGGATGCGGCTCAGAAAGCTGGAAAGAGCCGGCATCGTCACCGGCTACCATGCCCGCGTGGCGCTGCGCCGCGTGGCGCCGGTCGCCAGCGTCATGATGGAGGTCACTCTCGGCAATCACCGTCAGGCCGATTTCGACCGCTTCGAGCGCGCCATCGCCGCGATCCCCGAGGTCGTCGCCTGCTGGTCAGTCGGCGGCGGGGTCGACTATATCCTCAAGGTCATGACCGCCGACATCGATGCATACCAGCGGCTGGTGGACGGCATGCTAGAGCGCGAGCTCGGCATCGACCGCTATTTCACCTACATCGTCACCAAAACGGTCAAGGAGGAGACGGTGCTGCCGTTCGGTTCGCTCTTGCCGCAGGCGTCGGCGGGGCAGGAATAGGCGGCAGTGGGTTTCTGCACCGCCGGACTCTGCAGCCGCACGCCTCTCGAGCCTGGTCGAAATTAAGTTTTGTTCAGCGGTACGCGTACTGGCGCTCGGCGGAATGGAAGTGAGAATCCGACAACGGCCAGGGATCAGCTTGGCTGAGTCTCCAACTTCGGAACGGCATCGAGCAGCATCTGTGTGTAGGAATGTAGGGGCGTGGTGAAGACTTGTGCCGCAGGTCCCTGTTCCACGATCTCACCGTAGCGCATCACCACGACGCGGTCGCACAGATGATGCACGACCGACAGGTCATGGCTGATGAATAGCAGCGTGATGTTGAGATTGCGGCGCAGTTCCATCAACAGATTGATGACCTGCGCCTGTATCGATACATCGAGAGAGGCGACGGGCTCATCGCAGATGATGACCTCAGGCTGCATGGCCAACGCCCGAGCTATGGCGATGCGCTGGCGCTGGCCGCCCGAGAACTGGTGGGGATAGCGGTCCGCCAGCGCCGGGTCGAACGCGACGGCGCGAAGCCATCTGTTGACGTAATCGCGCGCATTGGCGCGCGTGCAGAAGCCGTGTGCGACAGGCCCTTCGGCGACTGATTGGAAGATGGTGCGGCGCGGATCAAGCGAGGCGAAAGGATCCTGAAAGATCATCTGCACATGGGTGCCGAGTTTGCCCGTCGCCGATCGCACCGGCTTGCCGCCGACGCTGACCGTGCCGGAGGTCGGCGGATAAATGCCGCACAACATGCGCCCGAGCGTGGATTTGCCGGACCCGGATTCGCCGACGAGACCGAGGATTTCACCACGGGCGATGGTGAGATCGGCCGATATCACCGCATGAACGGGGCTAGGCTCCCGCAACAGGCCCCACCGTATGCCGAGACCCCGCAGAAAACCGATGCGCGGGGCGAAGATCTTGTCGATTGCCTCCGCCTTCACGAAGGCGGCGTCGGGTGCAGCACCGATTGCAGCGCCGCCGAGCCCACTCAAATCCATTGGGCCCGCTGCTTCGGTAGCGGCAGATGCCAACGGCTCGCCTGGCCTCGAATGTGCCGGCAGCGCGTCTAGCAGGCCTCGCGTGTAGGGGTGCTGCGGACTGTGCAGGACCTGCCGTGCCGGCCCTGCCTCGACGATCTTGCCGCGCCGCATCACCGCGATGGTGTCGGCGATCGAGGAGACTGTAGCAAGATCGTGGCTCACCCAGATCAGGGAGGTTCCCATCTCGGCCACCAGCGCCTTCACCATGCGTAATATCTCGGCCTGAACGGAAACGTCGAGCGCGGTAGTCGGCTCGTCGGCGATCACGAGCTGCGGCCTATGAAGGAGCGCGATGGCGATGGCCACACGCTGGCGCATGCCGCCGGAAAACTCGTGCGGAAACTGGTCCACCTTGGCTTCGGGGTCGACGATCTTGACCTTGTCCAGAGCCTCGACCGCGCGACTGCGTATTTCGGCGTCCGACACCTGCTCATGCGCTCGGATCGCCATCCCGATCTGATCGATGATCCTGACCACCGGGTTCAGCGTCATCATAGGGTCCTGGAACACCATCGAGATGTCCTTGCCCCGTACCTTGCGCAGTTCCTTCTCATCGAGCCCGACGAGTTCGCGCCCGTTCAAACGGATGGAACTGCCCGGTTGAATGCAGCCGGTCTCCTCCAGCAGGCCGATCACCGAGAAGCCCGTAACGGATTTGCCCGAGCCGGATTCGCCGACCAGCCCCATGACCTCGCCACGCTTCAGCGTGAAGGAGATGTCATCCACCGATTTTACGGTGCCCTGGTCGGTCTCGAAGTAGGTCCGCAGGTTACAGACATTCAGAAGATGCCTCATTTGCGCAGCCTCGGATTGAGCTGATCCCGAATCTGGTCGCCGACTAGGTTGATCGCCATGATCAGGATGATCAGCGCCACGCCCGGATAGATTGCGATCCAATAGCGTCCCGACATCAGATACTGGAAGCCGTTGGCGATCAGCATGCCGAGCGACGGTTCCGTCGGCGGCAGGCCGACGCCCAAGAAGGAAAGGGTCGCTTCCAGCGAAATGGCAGAGGCGATCTGCACCGTGGCAACCACGATGAGCGGCGGCAATGAGTTCGGCAAGATATGGCGGGTAACGACGAACCAGCCGCTCATCGGCACCGATAGGGCCGCCTGGACATAGTCCTTCTGTCGCTCGGCGGCGGCAGCGCCATGGGCGGTGCGCACGAAATAGGCATATTGGGCAAAGACCAGAGCAAGGATGAGCTGTGACTTTCCCTGTCCGAGGATCGCGGCCACGACGAAGGCCAGCAGGATCGCCGGGAAGGAAAGCTGGATGTCGACGATGCGCATGATGGCGGATTCTGTACGTCCGCCGACATAGGCGGCGAAGCACCCCACCACGGCACCGATCGAGAAGGCGATGGCGCCAGCCACTAGCCCCATCTGCAGGGAGATTCTCAGGCCGTAGACGATGCCGGAAAGCAGATCGCGCCCTTGGCTGTCGGTGCCGAGCAGATGCACGATGCCGCTCGAGCCGACATAGCCCGGCGGACGGCGAGCGTCGCGCAGCACCAGCGACTTCAGGTCATAGGGATCTTGCGGCACGACGAGTGGCGCAAAGACCGCCGCGAGAATGATGGCGACCACCACCGAAAGGGCGGCGACCGCGACCTTGTTGCGGCGAAAGGCGTACCAGAACTCGGCCAGCGGCCTGACGGATTTCACCGCATGGGATTCCATCGACATTTCAACGCCTTCCCTGGCGCAGGCGCGGATCGAGCGCCGCATAGGCGATATCCACGCACAGATTGATGACCACGAAAAGCGCCGAGACCAGCATCAGATAGGCGACCATGACGGGCCGGTCGAGCGAGGTGATGGAGTCGACGATCAGCTTACCGAGCCCGGGCCAACTGAAGATCGTTTCTGTGACCAGCGCGAAGGCCAGTGTCGAGCCAAGTTCGAGTCCGAACACCGTCACCAGGGGGATCGAGATGAGCTTGAGCACATGGCGGCGCAGGATGGTGCCCTCGGAAATACCGGCCGCGCGCGCGAACTTGATCGTGTCGGTCAGCATCACCTCGCGGGTGCCTGAGGCTGCCAGCCGGCACATCATCGACAGCTTGAACAGAGACAGGTTGAGAGCCGGCAAGATGAGATGCGACCAGCCATCCAGAGTGAGGAAGGAAAACGGTATGCCGAACAATTCCCCGGTCTGCCCTCGACCGCCGGCAGGCAGGATGCCGAGTTGCACAGCAAAAACCATGATCAACATCAGGCCGATCCAGAAGGTGGGCACCGAGAAGCCAAGGATCGACACTGCCATGATGGCCTTGGCGACGAGACTTTCGGGCTTGTAGCCGGCATAGACCCCGAGCGGAATGCCTATGAAGGAGGCGAACAGAACCGCGATAAGAGTCAGCTCCAGCGTCGCCGGCAGGCGCTGGGCGATCAGCGTGACGACCGGCATGTTGAAAACGAAGGAGCGCCCCAGATCCCCGGTCACCAGCCGCTGCAGGAATTGGAAATATTGCTCCCACAAGGGCAAGTCGAGCCCGTATTGTTCGATGACCCGCTGGCGCATTTCCTGCGTCACATCGGGCGAGATCAGAACGTCGACCGGATTGCCGATGACGTAAACGCCCATGAAGACGAGCATGGACATGACCAACAGCACTAAGAATGCTTGTCCCAATCTGCGAAGAATAAAGGATGCCATGTCTGCCCCTGGGTTGTCGTCCGCAATGAGTGCCGAGCGCCTCCAAAGCTTCAGTGCCAGCCGTTTTCGATCTCGTGGCGAGTTTCCGTGACGCCAACCTGCCAGAGCGCCAGCATGTCCGCACCGGACCGCTGGAAGACACCGTGATAGTTGCCTTCGGCGAGACGCTCGCGCTTGCGGCCGGCGTCGACGCGCGCCGTAGCAGCAAAATCAATCCGTTCCTTCTGGAAATCGGGGATCGGCGCGCCTTCGAGGCGGGTCCAGGGGAAATTCTCCATCCAGCTCGCATGCGAAGCGGCAGGATCGATCTCCAGCACCTTGGCCATGGTCTTCGGCGCGCGCCACCAATCATGCAGCTTGACCGAGGTGTCGCGGTTGCGGTTCATCCACTCGCTGATCACCGGACTGACCGGCGTGTTGCCACCATGGCCGTTGACGATGAGGATGCGCCGGAAGCCGGAGCGATAGATGCTGTCGAGTATATCCTCGAGCACACCGATATAGGTGCGGAGCGACAAGCTCACGGTACCGGGGAAATCGGCAAAGCCTGAGGCCATGCCGTAGGGCAGGCACGGGAATACCGGCACGCCCGTCGGCTCGGCCGCTTCCACGGACACGCGCTCGGCCAGGATCATATCGGTAGCGAGGCTGAGATAGGCATGCTGCTCAATGGAGCCTATCGGCAGAACGCACCGATCGTCCTCCTTCACCCGCTCCTCGATCTGACTCCAATGCATGTCCTGAATGCGCATTTCCTGTCCTTCTCACTGGTCGGCCACGCCTTCGGGCGTCGCCCGCCCTTACTGCCTCGCAAGGATCCATCAGTTGATTTAGTTCTTTATGGATCAAAAATTGCTGTTGACGCAAGGCTTTCTTGCCAAATAAAGTTCCATTCGAGATCATTTTCAGTTTTTGCGCCGGAGAGCGAAATGGATGAGGCGACGCGTCAGGCGCTGTTTGAGGGACGGGCGGGCCGGGAAGAGCCCATGGCCTCGCCCGGCACGAAAATCGAATCTCTCATGCACGCGAAACTGTGGGACAATCCCTGCTGGTTCTCGTTCCGCCTCAACTATTTGGCGCTTCATTTCAACAACCCGGTCTACGGATATATCCAGCAGCACCTAGGCCTGTTGCGCCCCGAATTCGTGGTGCTCTGGTCGCTCTATCTGGGCGGAAGCTCGACGCTGACCGAAATCGTGCGCTCGTCCGGCTTCCCGAAGAATACGTTGAGCCGCGCGGCCAACAAGCTGTTCCGTCTGGGATTGATCGATCGTCAAGTCGACCAGGACGATCAGCGCCGCATCACGCTCGGCCTGACCGAGAAGGGGCAGGAGGCGGTAGAGTTCACCAAGGGCATGATGATCGAGCACGAGCGCCGTATGCTTGAATGCCTAAGTCCCGCCGAGCGGCTGAGCCTTTCTGAAATCATGACCAAACTGGTCACGGCATCGGGCCAGCGGCCGCAGACAATCGATGGCGCACAGCCGGACGAAGGCCTGTGATCGGCATTTCGGTCCGGTCCAAGCCGGACAGCGGCAGGCACGCCAATACCGCGTCTAACGAGAGAGGAAGCGAATGATAATGAAATCCATGCTCCGGGCTGCCCTGGTGGCCACCATCCTGTCCTCACCCGCCGCTGCGCTCGCCGCCGAACTGGTGATCGCAACGAAGAACGGTCCGGCTTCGATGGATCCGCATTTCACCGCAACCGCGGCCAATGCCGAAGCCACCAAGCACATCTTCGACACTTTGCTGCGCTCCGGGAACAATCTGGAGATTCTGCCGTCGCTGGCGACAAGCTGGCAGACGCTGGACGACACGACCTGGGAATTCAAGCTGCGTCAGGGCGTGAAGTTCCACGACGGCTCCGATTTCACCGCCGAGGACGTCAAGTTTTCCATAGAACGCATCCCGAACGTTACCGGCCCAAACCCATCGACCATCTATGTGAGGCGCGTCGCCGGCGTCGAGATCGTCGACGACTATACGGTGCGCGTGAAGACCAATGGCCCCGCCCCCACCCTGCCGAACGATTTCGTGCGCCTGTTCATTGTTTCCCACAAGGCCGCGGCCGATTACTCGACCAAGGATAGCTCGGCCGAAGGATTCAACATGGGCAGGGCGACCATCGGCACCGGCCCGTACAGGTTCGTGAGTTGGGCGCCGACGCAGGATCTGGTGCTGGAGAAATTCCACGGCTACTGGGATGGTCCCCAACCCTGGGACAAGGTGGTTCGCAAAGAAATCCCCAACGACGCAGCCCGTGTCGCCCAGTTGAGGGCAGGCCAGGTCGACCTCATCTCCAAGGTGCCGGCGACCGATCTGGCCAGCATCGAGTCCGATTCCGCGCTGCAGGTGATCAAGACGGAATCGATCTACATTCCCTATTTGGAGTTCGACTTCCGTGAAAACTCCCCGCAGGTGTGGGACAATGCCGGAAAAAAGCTCGACAAGAACCCCTTTCTCGATCCGAGGGTGCGGAAAGCCTTCGATCTGGCGCTCGACCGCGAGACCATCGTAGAATTTGCGCTGGAAGGCATGGGCGTCGTATCCACACAGCTCGTCAGCCCCAACATCTTCGGCTACAACCAGGATATCGCAGCACCGGCCTTTGACCTCGAGGCAGCTCTCAAGTTGATGGCGGATGCCGGCTATCCCGACGGCTTCGAGGTTGCGCTCAGTTATGCCAACGACCGCATGCCGACCGAACTCGGGCCGACTGTCGCGCAGCTCCTGGCCGCGATCAATGTCACGGTCAAGGTGCAGGGTGTGCCGGCCGCGGTGTTCAACCCTGCCAAGACGCGCGGCGAATATTCGCTATACATGGCCTCCTGGGGCACGCTGACAGGCGAATCCAATTACATGCTCTCGTCGCTGATGCATACCAACGATGCGGCCAAGTCGCTCGGAGCCTTCAACGTGCGCGGCTATTCGAACTCACAAATGGACAAGCTGATCGAGGATGCCGCGATCGAAATGAACGAAGCCAAGCGCCGGGCTCTGCTCGAGGAAGCGAACATGCTCGTAGCGACCGACCGACCCGACCTGCCTCTGGCGACCAATCTATCCGCCTGGGGCGCCAAAGCCGACAAGGTGACCTACGATCCGCGTTCGGACGAGGATACGCTGGCAATGGATGTCCAACCCAAGCAGGAAGCCGAGTAATCTGCCTCAAGGGGCACCGGCGACCGCAGGTGCCCTTTCTCATGTGCGCCTGTAATGGGAAGCTCCTGCGGGTGGAAGTCCCCCGTAAGCTGGTCACGGTTCGTGACGCGAGGCGCAAGTGCATTAGGGCAACCGATCGCGAGTCCGGCAGCCTGGAGCGTAAGCCGCGTCCAATGGGCAGGAACTGGATAGGCGGCGGTGCCTGCCCCTATAGGATCGGAGGTTCTTCATGACGAAATTCGCCCTTGCTATCCATGGCGGCTGCGGCGTGATGGCAAAGCTGGACCTCAGCGAGGCCGAATGGATCGCGGCCCGGCGCGATCTCGGGCGCGCGCTGGAAGCGGGCTATGCCATTTTGGAACGCGGCGGTCGCGCAATTGACGCCGTGCAGGCCGCCGTCGTCGTCATGGAGGACAGCCCGCATTTCAACGCCGGCCACGGTGCGGCGCTGAACGAAAATGGCATCCATGAACTAGATGCCTCGATTATGGACGGAGCGACGCTGGCCGCCGGCGCGGTCTGCGCTTCGCGCCATATCCGCAATCCGGTGCTTGCCGCACGCGCCGTCCTCGAACACGGCGATGCCGTCCTGCTCGCCGGCCCCGCCGCAGATCGATTCGCCGAGGCCAGAGGATTGGCGGTGGAGGAGCAGGCCTATTTCACCACCGGCCGGCGCAAGCGGGCACTGGCTGCTATGAAGGCGCATATTGCCGCCGGCACACAGGCTTCTGCCAGCGAGTCGGAAAAGCACGGTACGGTGGGCGCGGTCGCGCTCGACCAGCATGGCCATCTGGCCGCCGCCACGTCGACCGGCGGCTATAGCAACAAGCCCGACGGGCGGGTCGGCGACAGCCCGGTCGTCGGCGCCGGCACCTATGCCCGTGACGGCGTCTGCGCCGTCTCCGGCACCGGCAAGGGTGAGTTCTTCATCCGCCATGTCGTGGGCCACGAGGTCGCCGCGCGCATGACCCATCTGGGCGAGGACGTGAGGACGGCATCTACGAAGGTCATCATGGGGGACCTTAGGCCGCACAATATCGGCGCCGGCCTCGTCGCCGTCGGTGCGGACGGCTCGATCGCCGCACCTTACAATACGGAAGGCATGTTCCGCGGCTGGGTCACCCACAAGCAGAAGTTCCATGTCGCCTCTCATGGCGAGGTTATTCGCCATGAGCCGGACGGCCGATAGAAGACCAAGGGGTCGCAAGCGGCATATCCTTGGCGACAAGCAACTTAATCTGGTCCATGCCTGATCGACACCGGAACCGTCGCCCTGGCTGCAGAAGTGTCCAGATGCTTCCCCTGGCTGCACCACGTCTTCGCCGATGGCGGTTACGCAGCCGAAAAGCTTCGCGATGCTCTGCTGCGCATCAGCCTCCGCCTGGCTGTTCATCGTCTCGGCTCACCTCTTCGCCGCCGCATCGCAAGAGTATGAAATCATGGTCGATAATTTCGACCCCAGCCCCTACTGCGTGTTTCCTTTAATCCTAATCGATCGAAGGGAAAAAACATGCAGCAGATCAAATTGTCTGCAGCGACCTTTGCGCGTCTGATAAGACGCGCGGCGCTGTAGACAATCTCTCTCTCCGCTGCCCCCACTTTGGTCAAACTCTCTTCGCCATCGCCGCCGATTGGACAATCTCTCCGGGGAACGATGGCACTCTTCTCCCAACAGTCGAGGAGAACCGATATGACCGCCGTATTTGCGCGCACAGCCTTTCACGACGCGTTGAAAAACCTGAACGACCGCCAATTGCTGCGGGAGCTTGCCTATGTCGGCGGCCGCTGGGTTGCCGGGCGGGACGGTACATGCGTGGAGGTGAGCGACCCGGCAAGCGGCGCAGCCCTGGCCTTCGTCGCCTCGCTCGACACCGCCCAGACCTCCGAAGCGATCGACGCGGCGGAAAAGGCGTTCAGGCCCTGGCGCAACATGCTGCCGCAGGCACGCGCCGCCATCCTGCACAAATGGCACGATCTGATGCTGGAAGCCCGCGAGGATCTCGCCCTGTTGATGACCCTCGAACAGGGCAAGCCGCTTGCCGAGTCGCGCGGCGAGATCGATTACGCCGCATCCTTCATCGAGTGGTATGCCGAGGAAGGCAAACGCATCAATGCCGAAAGCGTGACGAGCCATCTTGCCGGCGCCGAAATGATCGTGCGCCGCGAAGCGCTCGGCGTTGTCGGCGTCGTCACGCCCTGGAACTTCCCCTCCGCAATGATCACCCGCAAGGCGGCCGCGGCCCTTGCCGCCGGCTGCACCGTGGTGGCGCATCCCTCCTCCGAAACTCCTCTTTCGGCTCTCGCCCTGGCTGAGCTCGGCGAGCGCGCCGGGTTTCCCGCAGGCGTCTTCAATGTCGTCACCGGCAAGGCCGCAACGATCGTCGGGAGAATGTGCGAGGACACACGGATACGCGCGATGAGCTTTACCGGCTCCACCGAAATCGGCCGGCTGATCGCCTCGCAATGCGCGCCGACGATGAAGCGCCTGGTCATGGAGCTCGGCGGGCATGCCCCCCTCATCGTCTTTGCGGACGCGAATGTCGAGAAAGCCGCCGATATCGCGATCGCCGCGAAGTTCGCGACGTCAGGACAGGATTGCCTTGCCGCCAACCGCATCTACGTCGAGCGGCCCGTCCTCAAAGCTTTCCAGGAGGCCTTTGCCGCGCGGATTGAGCGTTTGAAGGTCGGCTCCGGGATGGAGCAGGACATGGATATCGGGCCTCTGATGCACGAGCGCGCCGTCGCCAAGGTCGAGGAACAGATTGCCGACGCATTGACGCTGGGCGCCAGGCTTGCCGCCGGCGGCAAGCGCCACGCCGCCGGGCCGCTCTTCTTTCAGCCGACGCTTCTGACGGATGTGCCCGACGACGCGCTGATCATGCGCGAGGAGACCTTCGGCCCGGTCGCCGCCGTGACCGGATTCGACAGCGAGGACGAAGTGGTCGCGCGCGCGAACGACACCGAATACGGGCTCGTCGCCTATGTCGTGACCGAAAACGGCGCCCGTCAGATGCGGCTCGCCCGCGCCCTCGAATACGGTATGGTGGCGATCAATCGGGTGAAGATCACCGGCGGGCCGATCCCCTTCGGCGGCTGGAAACAATCGGGTCTCGGCCGCGAAGGCTCCCGCCATGGCATGGAGGCCTTCACCGAGCTCAAATATCTCTGCATCGACACCGCTGCCTGACCTGAGCAATTCCGGCAATACTGTGTAACGGTTTTGCGTCTGGAATTTGCGTGAAAACAACAGGATAGAGCGTTTTCGCGGTTCGGCCGAAATGCTCCGGATTTCATGAAAGGAAAGACCATGCTCGAAAGAAGCAACGAACTCACCGCCTGGGACCGCGACCACTTCTTCCATCCCTCGACCCATATGGGGATGCATGCGCGCGGCGAGACCCCGACCCGCGTGATCGGCGGCGGCGAAGGCGTCTACATCACCGATATTTCCGGCAAGCGGAGCCTCGATGCCTTTGCGGGCCTCTATTGCGTCAATGTCGGCTACGGCCGCCAGAAGATCGCCGACGCGATTGCCGAACAGGCTAAGAACCTCGCCTACTACCACGCCTATGTGGGCCACGGCACCGAAGCGTCGATCCGGCTTTCCAAGATGATTATCGACCGGGCGCCGGAAGGTATGAGCCGCGTCTATTTCGGGCTTTCGGGCTCCGACGCCAACGAAACCAACATCAAGCTGATCTGGTATTACAACAATATTCTCGGCCGCCCGGAGAAGAAGAAGATCATCTCGCGCTGGCGCGGCTATCATGGCTCGGGCGTGATGACCGGTTCGCTGACCGGGCTTCATCTCTTCCACAACGCCTTCGACCTGCCGCGGGCACCGATCCTGCACACGGAAGCGCCTTACTACTTCCGCCGCCCCGATCGCTCGATGAGCGAAGAGCAGTTCTCGCAACATTGCGCAGACAAGCTCGAGGAGATGATCCTCGCCGAAGGCCCCGACACCGTTGCCGCCTTCATCGGCGAGCCGATTCTCGGCACCGGGGGGATCGTGCCGCCGCCGAAGGGCTATTGGGAGAAAATCCAGGCGGTGCTTCAGAAATACGATATCCTGCTCGTCGCCGACGAGGTGGTCACCGGCTTCGGTCGTCTCGGCACCATGTTCGGTTCCGACCATTACGGCATCAAGCCGGACCTGATCACCATCGCCAAGGGCTTGACCTCGGCCTATGCGCCGCTTTCCGGCACGATCGTCTCCGACAAGCTCTGGCAGGTGCTGGTGAAGGGTTCCGACGAGCTTGGCGCAATAGGCCATGGCTGGACCTATTCGGCCCATCCTATCTGCGCTGCGGCCGGCATCGCGAACCTGGAACTGATCGACGAACTCGGCATCGTCGAGAATGCCGGTTCGACGGGTGCCTATTTCCGGGCCGAACTGCAAAAAGCCGTAGGCGATCATCGCCATGTCGGCGAAGTGCGCGGCGACGGCCTGATGGCTGCGATCGAGTTCGTCGACGACCGTGACGATCGCGCCTTCTTCGATCCGGGCCGCAAGGTCGGACCGCAGGTCGCAGCAGCGCTCCTCGAACGCGGCGTCATCGGCCGCGCCATGCCGCAGGGCGACATTCTCGGCTTCGCGCCGCCGCTCTGCCTGACGCGGGACGAAGCTGACATCGTCGTCAAGGCGGCAGCCGACGCCATCCAGTCCGTACTCGGTCGCTGAGGAAAATGCCCATGATGCATTCGGTTCCGAAGACCATGACCGCGGTGCTTCTGACGGGGCACGGCGGCCTGGAGAAGCTCGTCTACAGCCGGGACGTACCCGTCCCGGCTCCGGCTGCGGGCGAGGTGTTGATCAAGGTAGCAGCCTGCGGCATGAACAACACGGACGTCTGGGTGCGCGAAGGCGCCTATGGGACGGAAGACGACCCTTCCGCCGTCTCGACCTGGCGCCGCCACGGCAATACGCTGACCTTCCCGCGCATCCAGGGCACGGACACGGTCGGGCATATCGTTGCCGTGGGCGAGGGCGTCGACCCGGCGCGCATCGGTGAGCGCGTCATGGTCGACTTCTCGATCTACAACCGCGACGACGACAGTCTGGCCGACATCGACTACATGGGTCATGGCCGCGATGGCGGCTATGCCGAATATATGGCGCTTCCGGCCGAAAACGCCCATGTGGTCGCGACCGACCTGACCGATGTCGAGCTTGCCACCTTCTGCTGCGCCTATCTCACCGGCGAGCGGATGCTGGAACGGGCGCGGCTTGCCGCCGGCGAGACCGTGCTCGTGACCGGCGCCTCGGGTGGCGTCGGCTCCGCGATCGTCCAGCTCGCCCGCGCCCGCGGCGCCGTTCCGATTGCCGTTGCCGGACCGGGCAAGGAAGCGGCGATGCTGGAAATCGGCGCGCAGGCCGTCGTGACCCGCGGTCAAGGCGACCTCGCCGAGGCGGTGGAGGCGGCAAGCGGCGGCCGGCCGATCGATGTGGTCGCCGACCTCGTCGGCGGCCCCCTCTTCAACGACCTCCTGAAGATCCTGCGCCCGGAAGGCCGCTACACCACTGCCGGCGCGATCGCGGGGCCGGTCGTGCAGCTCGATCTCAGGACGATGTATCTGAAGCAGTTGGAACTGCACGGATCGAGCCAGGGGAGCCGCGCCGACTTCCGCCGCCTCGTCCGCTATATCGAGGAGAAGAAGATCCGGCCGCTCGTCGGCGGCATCTATCCGCTATCGGAATTCCATCGGGCACAGACGGACTTCATGGCGAAGAACTTCGTCGGCAAGCTCGTGGTGGTGCCCGATTGAGGTCCCCATCGCTCCAGATCACGATGTTTTAGGTCTGGTCGACGTAGAACCTGTACGTGATCGATTCCAATAGGTTGAGACCCGGGGTGCGGGCGGAAAACCGCACGCATCTTTCCTCATCTCGCTCCAGTTCCCCCTCTTCTCCGTGCTTGTCATGGAGACCCGGCAGCGCCCTGTCCGCGATGACCACGAACTGCCAAGATATTAACCTTGAAATTATGGAACATATATCCATAAATGCGAGGATGATCCGCCGAAGAAAAGCCACACAGCTTCTCGAGCTGCTAGATACCAATCCAGCTGTTGCGCTTCTGGGACCTAGACAAGTTGGGAAGACCACGCTCGCCCTTGAGATTGGCGAAGGTCGGCCGGCGGTCTATCTGGACCTGGAATCCGACGGCGACCGGGCAAAGCTTGCTGAACCCGAACTGTACCTTTCAAATTTCGAAAACCAACTTGTCATCCTGGATGAAGTTCACCGCATCCCGGACCTATTCCAGAACCTGCGGGGACTGATCGACCGCGGCCGGCGCAAAGGCATTCGTACCGGCCGCTTCCTCCTACTCGGATCAGCATCGATCGATCTTTTGAAACAGTCTGGCGAAAGCCTCGCGGGCCGCATCGCGTATCTCGAACTCGCACCGATTGATGGGCTCGAAATAGCAGAAAGTGACTTTCAAAATCTGTGGCTCCGAGGAGGGTTTCCGGACAGTCTGCTTGCAGCGAGTAATCGGGTCAGTCTGCGTTGGCGCCAGGACTTCATTCGGACATACCTCGAGCGCGACATTCCGATGCTTGGTCCCCGAATTGCGTCCGAGACATTGCGACGTTTCTGGACAATGCTGGCTCATCATCAATCGGGGCTGTTGAATGCAGCGGAATTCGCGCGATCGCTTGGCGTCGATGGCAAGACAGTCGCTTCTTATCTCGACCTGATGGTCGACCTGCTCTTGGTCCGGCGACTTGAACCCTGGCATAGCAATGTCGGCAAACGACTGGTCAAATCCCCGCGCGTCTATGTTCGAGACTCCGGCCTCCTTCACGCGCTACTTGGACTGGAAACCCTGGACGACGTCCTTGGCCATCCAGTGAGTGGAGCGAGTTGGGAAGGCTTTGTAATCGAAACGTTGATTTCGGCCATGCCTGAAGGTTCTCAGCCGAGTTTTTATCGCAGCTCGGCTGGCGCCGAAATCGATCTGGTTCTAACGCTGCCTCGTCAAAAGCAGTGGGCAATCGAGATCAAGAGAAGCCTCAGCCCGAAGGTTGAGCGCGGCTTCCATCACGCGTGCGAAGACATCAATCCAGAGCGCCGTATCATCGTCTATCCCGGTCGTGATGCTTACCCGTTCAACGCGAAGACCGACGTCCTTCCATTACGTCAGTTAGCAACCGAACTGGCCGAACTCGGCCAATGAAATGACGTGGAGCGCAAATGCTGACGTTCAGTTGTATCGACATTTTCCGGCCTTATGTCGACCACATGGACATCTTGTTTGCCCCCACCTCCTTCACGAAGCAGCGCTCGGTGCGGTAGACCGTGGAGCCGCCGACCACCGCCCGCGGTGGCGATGGTCGCTTGTCGACTACAAATGCTCGTTTGCCTCCTGTTAGGCGCACAGCAGTGAGGGAGTATCGGAGAACGTCAGGCGCCCGCCTGCATTCTCTCAAATGCCTCCGCGATCCGCTGCGGCGCCTTGGGACGCGCATACATCCGCTCGAGATATGCCTTTAGACTCGGAAAGCCGTCTATCAGTCCGTTTTCATTGCCCCAGTCCAGAACATAGGCGGTGACGCAATCAGCGATGGTTATCCTGTCGCCGACGATGAATTCACGCCCGTCCATGTGACGCTCAAGCACTGCCGCCATCGCCGCGAATTCTTCTCTGGCCAGAGCAATGTCACCGGGCAAACGCTTGTCTTCCGGATACAGGAATGTGTGCTTGGCCATCCGCCAAAGCGGCTGTTCAAGCTCGGTAACCGCAAACAGAGACCAGCGATATGCCTGCGCGCGTTCTTTCAGGTCGGCGGGCATCAGCCCTTTGGCACCATACTTCTCCGCCAGATACATCACGATCGCGGCGGATTCCGTGAGGACGAAGTCACCGTCCACCAGCACCGGCAGCTTTCCGGCTGGATTGAGACGCAGGAAGTCTGGGTGACGGTTCTCGCCGGCCGGGAGGTTGACCGGCACGAACTCGAACTCCGCATCCAACTCCCGAAGCGCCCAAAGTGCGCGAAGAGAGCGCGTCGGACCCATTCCATACAGCTTCAACATCTCGGTTCTCCTGCTTGTTTCATCGAAGTGGCCGGCCCAAAGGACGTCGGAGGAGAGCCCGCGCCGACATCGGGTCGCAAAAAACTTGATGAGCGGAGCGCGCTCGCGCTACAGGCGCCGGCCGGCGGCGTCGAACCAATGCAGGCTTTCCAGCGCCGCTGCGACATCGACCTCCTCGTCGGTCACCATGCGGGAGCGGCCGGCAACCCTGAAGACAAGCGGCTCGCCGTTCGCCAAGGTGCCGTGCACATAACTTTCGGCTCCGACCAGTTCGACAGCGCCGACGCGCACCCGGGCCTTGAAGCGGTCGCCGCCGTCCGTGTCACCGGCGAGGGTGATGTCCTCAGGTCGGATTCCAATCGTCGCAAGCCCCGGCTTCCCGAAGAGCGCCGCCGGAGCCGACCAGGCAGCATTGGCGGTGTTGAGATCGAGAAGGTTCATCGACGGCGAGCCTATGAATGTTGCGACGAATGCCGTCGCCGGCTTCTCGTATAGCTCGATCGGCGTACCGACCTGCTCGATCCTGCCGCCGTTCAGTACCACCAGGCGATCGGCGAGCGTCATCGCTTCCAGCTGGTCGTGGGTGACGTAAACGCTGGTCGTGCCGAGCGCCCGCTGGAGGCGCTTGATTTCGACGCGCATCTGGACCCTGAGTTTGGCGTCGAGATTCGAAAGCGGTTCATCGAACAGGAACGCGGCAGGTTCCCGGACGATCGCCCGCCCCATGGCCACACGCTGGCGCTGTCCTCCTGAAAGCTGCCGCGGCTTTCGATCCAGGAAAGGTTCTATTTCCAGGGATTTTGCCGCCTTGGCTATGCGCCGCTCGATCTCGTCCTTCGGCGTGTTGCGGTTCTTCAGGCCATAGCTGAGATTCTGACGGACAGTCATATGCGGATAAAGCGCGTAGTTCTGAAAGACCATGGCAATGTCGCGCTCGGAGGGCTCCAGCCCATTGACGACACGGTCGCCGATGGCAACCTCGCCGGACGTGATGCCTTCGAGCCCCGCGACCATCCTCAGCAGCGTCGACTTTCCGCAGCCGGAAGGTCCGACGAGCACGATGAACTCGCCATCGGCAATCGCCAGCGAAACGCCGCGGATCGCAGCGATGTCGCCGTGATAGGTTTTGTGGACATCCGTAAGAGTGATTGTTGCCATTACTTCTCCGTTTCGACCAGGCCCTTGACGAACCAGCGCTGCATCAGGACGACCACCGCGACCGGCGGGATGATCGCGAGGATCGCGGTCACCATCACATAGTTCCAGGGGGTCGACGCATCGGTGAAATCCACCATCTTCCTGAGGCCGATGATGATCGTGTTCATTCGGCTGTCATTCGTGACCAGCAGCGGCCAGAGATATTGCGTCCATCCATAGATGAAGAGGATCACGAAAAGCGCCGCGATATTGGTCTTGGAAAGCGGGAGCAGGATATCCCGCATGAAGCGGAACGGCCCGGCATTATCGATACGGGCCGCTTCCACGAGTTCGCCCGGGATAGTGAGAAAGAACTGGCGGAAGAGGAAGGTCGCCGTCGCCGACGCCATCAGTGGCAGCGTCAGGCCCGCATAGGTGTCGATCAGGCCGAGGTCGACGATCACCTTGTAAGTCGGCAGGATCCGCACCTCGACCGGCAGCATCAACGTGATGAAGATCATCCAGAAAAAGGCCATGCGCAGCGGGAAACGGAAGAACACGATGGCGAAGGCCGAGAGGAAGGAAATGACGATTTTGCCGACGGCGATCGCGATCGCCACCACGAATGTGTTGAACAGCAGCCGTTCGAGGCTGACGCCGACCATACGCTCGACGCCATCGGACAAGGCTTCGCTGTAATTCTCGGTGAGCCGCGTACCGGGAACAAGCGACATCGGCGGGCGGATGATCTCGACCGAGCTCATGCTCGAGGCGACGAAGGTGTAATAGATCGGAAACACCACGATGATGATGCCGATGATCAGCATCAGGTGCCCGATCAGGTTGGAGATGGGGCGCTTCTCAATCATTGGCGATCTCATCCATAGTGGACCCGCCTTTCGACGAACCGGAACTGAAAGGCAGTGAGGCCGATAACGATCGCCATGAGGATCACCGACTGCGCGGCGGACGAACCGAGGTTCAGGTTGACGAAACCGTCATTATAGACCTTGTAGACCAGTGTTTCGGTCGCCTTTGCCGGACCTCCGCCGGTCACTGAATGGATGATGCCGAACGTATCGAAGAAGGCGTAGACGGTGTTTACCACCAGCAGGAAGAAGGTGGTCGGCGCCAGCAGCGGGAAGATGATCGTCCAGAAACGCCGGGTGCCGCGTGCTCCGTCGATCGCCGCCGCTTCGATGAGCGACTTCGGGATCGCCTGGAGCCCGGCGACGAAGAACAGAAAATTGTAGCTGATCTGTTTCCAGGCGGCGGCAACGACGATCAGGATCATGGCGTGATTGCCGTTCAGCAACGGATCCCAGTGAAAGCCGTTGCGCCTCAGCATGTAGGCGAAAGTGCCCATCGCCGGATTGAACATGAAGAGCCACAGCATGCCGGCGACGGCCGGTGCGACGGCATAGGGCCAGATCAGCAGGGTGCGATAGAAGGTCTGGCCGCGCACCACGCGGTCGGCGGCGGTGGCGAGAAGCAGGGCCACGCCCATCGCCAGCAGAGCCGTGAGGACGCTGAAGATCACCGTCACTTTCAGCGAGTTCAGGTAACTGGCGTCCGAAAGCACGGTGCTGAAATTGGCAAACCCGACGAAGCCGCTTTTCAAACCGAACGGGTCTTCACGGATCACCGATTGGTAGAGCGCCTGGCTGGCAGGCCAGAAGAAGAAGACGATCGTCAACGCGATCTGCGGAGCGACAAGCAGGTAGGGGAGGACTTTGTTCGGAAAGACGACACGCTGCACGAGCAATCTCCTGGATCACGATGATCTCGGGTCGGATCGCCCGAGATCACGTCAGGGTGGCATGACCGCAGGACGCCTGGCGCCATCGGACGACGGCGCGCGGCACCTGCATCGATCAATTGCTGATTGCTGCTGCGATCGCGGCGTCACCGCGTTCGACCGCCTTGTCGAGCGCCGTCTTGGCATCCTGTTGCCCCGACAGCATCGCTTCGAACTCTTCGTTGAGGATGTCTCTGACCTGGGGCAGGTTGACCAGCCGGACGCCCTTCGAATTCTCGGTCGGCGCCTTGCCCATCATCTGCAGGATCGGCGTTTCACGCCCCGGGTTCTTCTCGTAGAAGCCCGACTTCTTGGTTTCCTCGTAAGCGGCCATCGTGACGGGCATATAGCCCGAGACCTGGTGCAGCTTGGCCTGAATCTCGGTCTGGGAAAGGAAGTTGAAGAACTCCGCTACGCCCTTGTATTCTTCGTCGGACTTGCCGCCGAATACCCAGAGGCTCGCCCCACCGGGAATCGTGTTCTGCGGACCATGCCCCTCGTAATAGGGCAGCTGGCCGATACCGTAGTTCACGCCGCTCTTGACGATATCGCCGAGTCCGCCCGAAGATTCGGTCAGAATGGCACATTCACCTGATGTGAAGAGCTGTTTTGCCTCCGAGGTGCGTCCGCCATAGCGGAAGACGCCGTCCTTGGCGAGATCGGCAATCGCTTGGAAATGTTCCACGTAAAGGGGCGCATTGATCTGCAGGTTCACATCGGTGCCGCCGAGCCCGTTTTCATTGGTTCCGTACGGCACGTTGTTCCAGGCGGCGAAGTTCTCGGTCTGAATCCACGTCAGCCAGGTCGACGTCATCCCGCAAGGGGCCGCGCCGCTCGTCTTGATCTTCTTCGCCGCTTCGAAGACTTCCGGCCATGTCTTCGGCGGGCTGTCGGCATTCAAGCCTGCCTTCTGAAAAGCGTCCTTGTTGTAATACAGGATCGGCGAGGAGGAGTTGTACGGAAAGGACAGCATCGTGCCGTCCGGCTTCGAATAATAGGCGACGATCCCGGGCAGGTACTGCGACTTGTCGAAGGTGAAGCCACCCTTTTGAAGGATCTCCGCTGCCGGCACGATCGCGCCCTCGGCAGCCATCATCGTACCGCTGCCGGCATCGAACACCTGAATGATCGCAGGCGGCTGCTTCGAGCGGAAAGCCGCGATCCCGGCATTCAGCGTCTCGGGATAGGTGCCCTTGAACACAGGCACCACCTTGTAGGTGTTCTGGCTCGCGTTGAACTCCTTGGTGAGTTCCTCGATCATTTCGTTATTGGCACCGGTCATTGCGTGCCACCACTGCAGTTCCGTTGCCGCCTGCGCCTGAAAAGCGAAGCCGAAGACCGCAACCGTTGTGGAAATGGAAATCAACCGCATAATATTTTCCTCCCTTGTACTCAAACACACCCGGCACGCTCGCAGACACTCCCGATGTCAAGCGAGCGAATCGGCTTTCTCCTCCACTGCATCTTTCCTCGAATCCCAGTTGATTCAATGACAAAAACATGCAGCAAATCAAAGTGCTGCAGATCACTTTACGCGTACAGCCTCCGCTCGGTCCAAATAGAGTAAGGCCGGCGATTGTCGAGAGCCTTCGCGGAGAGGGTCCTAAGACTCTTTCAGCGGGAGAGTGCCGCATAGAAACCGGGGGCTCAAGTTAAAAGGAACATCTTCCTTGCCGCGGTTGTTTTGGCGTCGGACGTGGGGCCGGCCGAATGTAAATTAGCGGCTCCGCCCGAAAATGGTGAGGACGAATGATGAGAGTGCTTGTGGTCGGCGCATCCGGCCTGATCGGCTCCGCAATTTGTGCGGCGCTCCATGGTCGTGGAGCCGAGATCGTCCGCGTGATCCGGCCGGGCTCGGCACCAGGGCCCCGCACTGCCGGCAAGGTCCTGGAACTCGACCTCCGCGCTGCCGATGGTGAGGCCTGGCTGCCGCATCTTGTCGGCATCGATGCCGTGGTGAACTGCGCGGGAACGCTTCAGGACGGTCCCGGTGAAGACACCGCAGCAGTGCATGCGCGCGGCCCCGCCGCCCTCTTCAAGGCCTGCGAGCAGGCCGGCATGCGCCGCGTCATCCACTTCTCGGCAATAGGGGTCGACAGGGCCCAGCCCTCCCCCTTTTCGCGCACCAAGCTTCAAGGCGACGAAACGCTGATGGCATGCGATCTCGACTGGGTCATCCTGCGCCCCTCCGTCGTGCTCGGACCTGGAGCCTACGGCGCCAGCGCTCTTTTCAGGGGCCTCGCCGCACTGCCCTGGCTGCCGGTCATGCCGAATACCGGATTGCTTCAGGTCGTGCGCCTCGAGGACGTGGTGCGCACGGTCGAGATGTTCGTCGACCCGGATGCTCCTTCGCGGCTCACCCTCGAGGTTGCCGGGCCTGAGGCCCTGTCGTTCAAGGACGTGGTGGGCACCTACAGGAACTGGTTCGGATGGCCGGCCGCCCGCGTCGTGAACATGCCCGCTCCGCTCGCGAATCTCACCTACAAGCTCAGCGACGTCGCCGGGGCGCTGGGCTGGCGCCCGCCGACCCGCAGCACCGCTCAGAAAGAGATCGTGCGCGGCGCCGTTGGCGACGTCCGGCCGTGGATCGAAAAGACCGGAATAGAACCGTCGGCGCTCGCAGACGCGCTGGCGAGAACGCCCGTCCCGGTGCAGGAGCGCTGGTTCGCCAAGCTCTATCTGCTCAAGCCCGTCATCTTCGCCGTCCTCTCCCTCTTCTGGATCACGACGGGCGTCATCTCGCTCACATCGGGATATGAAATCGGCGTCGACCTGATGGAACGGGGAGGCGCCGGCGTTCTTGCGGGGCCGAGCGTCATCGCCGGAGCCCTCGCCGATATCCTGATCGGCATGGCAATTGCGTTTCGCCGCACCAGCCGCATCGGCCTTTATGGCGCGGTCGGCCTCTCGCTTTTCTATGCGATCGCCGGAACGGCCCTGCTCCCGGAATTGTGGAGCGAGCCGCTTGGACCGCTTCTGAAGATCTGGCCCATCCTGGTGCTGCATCTCGCTGCCCTTGCAATCCTGGAGGAGCGTTGATGCTGTACTTCGTTCTGAAGTTTCTGCACATCATCGGCGCCTCCGTGCTGCTCGGCACCGGTGCCGGGATCGCCTTCTTCATGCTTCTGGCGCATCGGACCGGCCGCACGGAAACTATCGCGGCCGTGGCCCGCATCGTCGTCATCGCCGATTTTCTTTTCACTGCCACCGCCGTGGTTCTGCAGCCCGTCACGGGGATCGCCCTTGCATGGAACGTCGGTTATTCGCTCACGGAAGGATGGATCCTGTTTTCGCTTATCCTCTACGTGATCACGGGTGCATTCTGGCTTCCGGTCGTGTGGATGCAGATGGAGATGCGCCGGCTCGCCGAGACCGCAAGCAAGGCCGGCGAGCCGCTGCCGAAGCGCTATTATCAACTCTTCCGCCTATGGTTCGTCTTCGGCTTCCCGGCCTTCGGCGCCGTCCTCGCAATCTTCTGGCTCATGATCACGCGGCCGGCGCTCGCATGGTGAACCCGATGGCGCCTCGCTCTAGCTTTTCAACGCGCTTTCAACCGCTTCCTTTGCCGGTGCGCCATCAAACGTCGTCACCCCTTCAAGCCACGGAGCGACTGCCTCCGGATGAGCCTTCAGCCAATCGGCTGCGGCGTTCTTCGGGTCTTTGCCGTCGTTCAGTATCCCGTTCATGATCTCGTTTTCCATCTCCAGTGTGAAGCGCAGGTTGGTCACGAACCTCGCGACATTCGGGCATTCCTGCGCATATCCAGCCCGGATGTTGGTATAGATATCGGCACCGCCGTAATTCGGCCCGAAATAGGCGTCGGCGCCCGAAAGATAATCGATCTGGTAACGCGTGTTCATCGGATGCGGAGCCCATCCGAGAAAGACGATCCACTGGCTGTTCTTTGTCGCTCTTGCGACCTCGGCGAGCATGCCCTGCTCGGAGGACTCCACGAGCTCCCAGCCTGTGAGCCCGAAGTCGCCCTTGTTGATCATGTCGAGGATCATGCGGTTGCCATTGTTGCCGGGTTCGATCCCGTAGATCTTCCGGCCGAATTTGTCGGGAAACTTTTGAAGGTCGGAAATGTCTTTGACGCCTGCGTCGGCGACGTATTTCGGCACGGCGAACGTATATTTCGCGCCGGTGAGGTTCGGACCGATCACCTCGACCGACTTGTCCTCCAGGAACGGCTTGCGGTCGGCTTCCATGCTCGGCTGCCAATCCCCGAGATAGACGTCGATGTCCTTGTTCTTCATGCTCGCATAGGTGACGGGGATCGACAGGAGCTTGCTCTGCGGGGCATAGCCGAGCGCTTCGAGAATGGTTGAGGCGACAGCCGTCGTCGACGTGATGTCGGTCCAGCCGACATCGGAGAAGCGGACGGTCTTGCAACTCTCCGGTTCAGCGGCAGTGGCGACGCCGATGGTCATGAGCAGTCCAGCGGTCATTGCAGTGATCTGTTTCAGCATTGTCATGTTCCCTCTTCTTAGGTTCTGTATGCACTGCGAAACTCACGTCAAAAGACCAGAAAGGCGGCTCACCAAAGTGCGCCGCCCGTGATCTGTATGTTCTCCATGGTAATGCCCCTTGCGCCCTCGCCGCAGAGGAAGGCGGCAAGGGCCGCTATCTCGTCGGGTTGAATGATGCGGTTCTGCGGGTTCTGGGCGGCGATATCCGACATCGCCGCCTCCATCGTCCGCCCCCTGCCCTCCCTTTCGACGACCTGCTGAACGTTGCGGCGCATCAGTTCCGTTTCCACCCAGGTCGGACTGATCATCACGCAGTTGACGCCATGCGGCGCCCCTTCGAGCGCCACGCAGCGGGTGAGCCCGAGCAGCCCCGCCTTCGAGGCGCAATAGGCCGGATTGTCCTTCCAGCCGACGGTGGCAGCCGTCGAGCCGATATTGATGATCCGGCCCCATCCGCGCCCGATCATCCCGGGCAGCAGCCGGCGCGTCATTCGGAAAGCGCCGTTCAGATTGGTGTCGATGATCTTCAGCCATAACTCGTCAGGATGGCCCGCCACCGGCTGCTCGGCGGTCGTCCCTGCTGCATTGACGAGAATGTCGGCCGGACCGCATGCGGCTTGCGCCGCCGACACGAATTGCTCGATCGCGTCGCTGTCGCGAACGTCCAGATGGCCGGCGTAAACAGCCGTTCCGGCAGCGGCGAGCCGCTGCCGGACTTCGACGATCACCTGCGGGTCCGGATAGGCCGCGGCATCGCCCTGCCGCCCGGCCGCCTCGCGGACGAACGATCCTACGGCGACATCGGCACCCTCGGCGGCAAGCGCCTCCGCAATCGCCAGCCCCTGCCCCGTCAACCCGCCGGTGATGACCGCACTGCGGCCCTTGAGCCTGCCCGTCATGATAGATCCTTCAAAGGCTTGCCGAGCCAGTCGCGATAGAACCCTTCGAGGTCCGGCTCGAAATCATGAACGATCGGATAACCGGGGGCTGCCGCTTCGACTTCGTGCAGATGCGCACATTCGGGGCAGAAGAACTCGCGGATCTCCATCCATCTCGGATCCGGGATATCGCTGTTCGGGTAGATTTCGCGCAAACTCTCCTCGGTATCGCGCACGTTGATTACCGCGTTCAGCTTCCAGTTCCTGCGATAGTCGCCGAAGGAATGGCCGCATTCGCAGCGGGTGACCCGCCCCTCGGCGCTGTCGCAGATGAAGAGGCGATCGCCGACCGGCAACAGGATCGGATCGCTCCAGGAAACGCGGTCCTGCAGCACTGCCAGATATTTGAAGAACCGGTCGTCGTCCTTGTAGGCGCTCATGATCCGCCGCGTCTGCGCCCAGGGGAGCGTGCCGTTGACGAGGTCGTTGATGACTTCCTTCGAGTATCCGGTCATGGCTCAATTCTCCCCGGCGATGGCGAAATCGGAGGCAAGGCCCCAGAATTCCTTGAAATCCTTGGAAAAGCGCAGCGAGAGCTTCATCGCGCTGCGGTACATCTTTGCGACCTCGGGAGCGAAGTCCGAAGCCTTCACCCGCCGTCGCTCCCGGGCGATCCACTCGGATACCGGAATCGCCTTCTTCAGCCGTTCCTTGCGCATCTGTTCGCGCCGGACTGCCGTCGCCTCGATGTCGGCCTGCGGGTAGCCTTCGGCATCCTCCCGGAGAATTATGCCGAACACTTTTTCTGCGGCTTGGCGCGTCAGGAACCCGTTCTCCACGTCCCATGCCGTCTTGACCGGATCGCGCTCCAGCACGTCGCCGAAGCCGCCGCCGCCATTATAGGCATGGCTGAAGATGTCTCCGGCCTTGTGCGGCCGGGTAATGTAGGGACCCTCCTCAAAGACCTGCTCTCCTTTGTAGATGCGTTCGAAATCGGAGACCAGCGGGTCGGTGCCCGGCGCATGTGCGAGCGACTCCCGGCGTTCGGCGCGCTCGTGAATATCGGAGTTCCTGACCGCGTGATGTTTCTCGCAGGTCGGTGCCGGATAGCCGCCGCACAGGCCGCCATTGTCGAACACCCGCGAGGAATGCTCAGATGTAACGAGGCGCAGGTGATCAGTCTTGTTGATGAGCCATGTCGAGATGAAGGCGCAGCCGCCGCGGTACTTTCCGGCGCCGCCGGAGTTCGGCACGATCGAGCGGCCGATATAAACCATCGGCATATTCTGTTCCCAGATCTCGATATTGCCCATGTCCGATTCCGGGTTCCAGCCGACATAGGCAGTGTCGAGACCGTCCTTGATCGCCAGCGCTCCGGAGCCCGCGGCCGCGCATTCGAAATGCGCCATGCCGAAGCCGGTGCCGTACTGGCTGATACCCCCCATCTCGATCATCGGAGAGTTCACCTGACCGACAAAGGCTTCCTCGACAAAGCCCCGGGCGATGAAACCCCGTGAGAGCAGCCGCTGGAAAACGCCGTAGGCCGGAAGCAGCAATGCCCAGGACGTGGCTGTCGCCGCCATCTCGTTGTCCGGATTGGTCCAGGTGCCGTGCGGAATATTGATCTCGGTCGCCATCCATGCGCCGTCATTGACGAGCCCCTCGAAGTTCATGTGCTGGGTGAGGGTCACGAACATGCCGCCGTCCATTCCGGCCGGCGTGCAGTTCATCGAATGGTAGCCCCAGGGCTGTGTGCCATCAAAGTCGAGCCTGATCTTGCCCTCGCTGGTGATCTCCATCTCGATCGGGATATTGTAGAGCCAGTTCGGGTCGGCAAGCGGCTGAAACCCCGGCTTGCCTTCGGTCACATGGCCGTAGAAGGTGTGGCCGCGATAGATGCCGGGCACGGTCAATTGCCGTGTCCGGGCAAGCTGTGCTCTTCTGCCCTCTTCGATGAATTCCTTGGAAAGCCGCTGCCAGTATTCGAGGCCGACCTCGTTGATCAGTTGTTTGACGCTCTCGCGCATGTCGATGCAGGCGGCGACCTTGGCCTTCTCGTCCAGCACCCAGTAGATCGGCATGCGCAGATTGCGCTCGCAACGGATCACGTAGTCGCGGCGGATCTCGTCATTCTCGCCGATCTTTTCGGCACAGACGAAAAGTCCCTCGGTGAAGCGTTCCTGCGCAAGGCACACATCGCCGCCGGGCGTGATCCCACCCGCCTCGAGTTCATGGCAGACCGCGCCCGCCCAGCCGACTAGCGTGTCCTCGTGGAAGATCGGTACCACATCCATCACGTCGGGCACCTGGACTGTGCCTATGAAGGCGTCGTTGTTGGCGAAAATGTCGCCGTCGCGGATGCATGGATTCTGCTCGTAGCCGTTTCTGATCATCCACTTGATGAAGCGGCTCATTGTGTGCACATGCACCATGATCCCGTTCGAAAGCGCGATCGCGTCGCCTTCCGGCGTGTAGATCGCCACCACCATTTCGCCGACTTCCCGCACCCCCGGCGAGGCGGAGATGCGGCGCGCCATTTCGCGAGCCGAGACGCAATAGGCGCGCAGCTTCGTGTGGAGGGTCTCGAATTTCAGCGGATCCTGCCTGCGCAGCCGAAGTTCGGTGATCCCGTCATAGCAGCCGGTCTCCTCCATCAGCCGTTCGGATTCGAGCAGCCGCCGCTGCAGGGGATTTGCCGTTTTGTCCAGCATGTTTGTCATCCTTCAGCTCAGGCGTGGTTGTAATGAAGCAGCGTCCATTCATCGATGAAGACGCGGTCGTTCGGATGCACCACCAGCGTCGTTGCCGGATGTTCGATGATCGCGGGGCCGATCACTTCGTGCCCCGGCTCAAGCCGATCCATTTCGTAGAGGTCTGCCCTGTGCCAGCGGCCGCCGATATAGGCTTCGCGCACGCCCTTGTGGGCGGATTGCGGATCGGCTGTCCCGAGAGGCCGCCTGACAAGCACCGGCTTGATCTTCTCGGCGGTGGCGATGACGCCGAGTTCCATCAGCGAGACACCCGCCTCGCCATATCTCGACACGCGGTGATTGGCCTTGGCATAGACGTCCTCGAACTGCGCAAGCACCGCGCGCATGTCGTCTGCGGTTCCGACCGACGACAGCGGCGCCAGTACCTCGACGTCTTCCAATTGGCCGGTGTAACGGGCCATGAAGAAGGGAACAGTTCTGATCTTCTCCCGCGCATGGCCGTCGGTCAGCATCTCGTCGACGGCGGCCTTTTCGAGGTCTTGCCACACCTGGGTGACCTGCGCGCCGGCTGCAGCGAGCCTGTCGTCGGAGGCGCGTGCGCCGATATCGATCTGGATCGAAACCGAATGCCGGCGCATATAGTCGGCCGTCGTACAGCCGAAGGCGGAGAAAGCGGCGGCAAACTGAAACGTGATGATGTCCTTGAAGCCGATGCCCCTCGAGCAGCCGGAAAGATGCAGCGGGCCCGAACCGCCATAGGAAAGAAGCGTGAACTCGGAAGGATGGATGCCCTGGCCCGAGATAACGCGTCGCAGCGCGTTATTGGCGTCCTGCTCCAGCATGTCGATCATGCCTTCAGCCGCTTCCTCCACGCCGACGCCGAGCACGTCCGCGCATTTTTCCTTGAAGGCCGCGCGTGCTTTCTCGACCTCGAGCACCACCTTGCCCCCGAGGAAGTAATACGGGTTCAACCGGCCGAGGATCGCATCGCAATCGGCGATGGTCGGCTCCGTGCCACCCTTGGCAAAGCAGATGGGGCCCGGGTCTGCGCCTGCGCTTTCGGGTCCGAGCGACACCTTCCTGGTCAGCGGGTCGACCTTGAGGATCATGCCGGCGCCTGCCCCGATCGTGTCGAGATGAAGGGTCGGCACATTGAGCTTGAAGCGGTCCATCAGCGGCTCGTTCTCGATGCGGGTCTGGCCGCGCGAGATGACGCCCATATCGAAAGAAGTCCCGCCCATGTCCGAGCAGATCAGCGAATCGTTGCCGATCAGCTTGCCGACATAGGCCGCCCCGAGGATTCCGCCGATCGGGCCCGAGATCATCGTCTCGTGCAGGCGCGGATGGTTGATCGAGGTCAGCCCCCCGAAGGAGAGCAGCGTCTGCACGCCATATTTGAAACCGTATTTCTGCGACGCCTCCTCGATACCCTTGAGCTGCTTGCGGCCGCGCGAGGTCGCATAGGCTTCGATCAGCACCGAGTTCAGCCGCGACTGCTCCCGGATCACCGGTCGGACCTCGTGGCTGGTATAGATGTTGATCTCGGCCCCGGCGGCGGCGGCCTCTCGGCGGCAGATCTCGGCGATGCGCTTCTCGTGCACAGGATTGACATGGCTGAAGATCGTCATGATGCAGATCGCGTCCACCTTGTCGCGGATCAGCGCACGGGCCGCCGCGGCTGCCTCGTGCTCGTAGAGCGGCAGCACGATATCGCCGAAATGGTCGACGCGTTCGGTAACGCCATGAGTGCGGCGGCGCGGCACCAGCGGATCGGGGTGGGCGTGGGTCACGGCATGCAGCCGGTCGGCATAAGAGTAATCCGCCCAGGCCTGCAGGCCGCGGCCCATCAGCACCATGTCCTCCATGCCTTTAGTGGTGATCAGACCAAGCTTGCGCCCGGTGCGCGAGAGCAAGGTGTTGAGCATGCCGGTACCGGAATAGAGCACCACGTCGAGACCGGAAAAAAGACTGTCGAGGGAGATACCCCAGGCGTCTGCGGCATCGGCAGCGGACGAAATGAAGCCTTCGGCCTCGTTTTTCGGCGTGGTCGCGGCCTTGCCGATCTTGAAGTGCCCGTTTTGATCGACAAGGATGGTGTCAGTCATCGTACCGCCCGCGTCGATGCCGATCACGATTGGGTTTTCCAAGGTCCTGCCCTCCATGGCTTTAGCAAGGGAGGGAGCGTAGATGCGAAATTTCGGCTGAGAAATGTGCCAAAAGGCACAATGACCGGCAGGGGGGAACCGTGCTAGACGAGCGTATGAACGGCGAAGGGTTCTGGAATATCCTGGCGCAGGCGATCAGCGCCACCGGCACCGACAGGCATGTCGACCGGCTGATCGACATGGTCGGAGCCGTGGTGCCGCAGAACCTAATCACGGTCACCCGCTATTCCGCCACCCGCAAGCCCGAATTCGTCAAGCACCGAGGCTACTCCGACGAGATGGTGGCTCGCTACCTCGATACCTATTATGTGTTCGATCCCTTCTATGCCTATTGGCGCCTGAACCGGCGCGCCGGCATCGTGCCCCTCAAGCGCCTGGCGGACGGCGCACCCAAACGCGGCCGCTACATAGCGGAGTTCCTGGCGCAATCCGAAATCTGCGACGAGGTCGGCATCATGCTGGAAGACGGGGACGATTGGTGCCTCGGCATTTTTCTCGACCGTTCCACATCGATGTTCAGCGACGGCGAGGTCGCCGCTCTGCGCAGCCGCTTTCCGGTTTTCGAAGCACTGCATGCAACCGATACGCGCACGCGCGACCCCAGTCTGAGGCGAACCAGCACGCCCGAAGCCATGGGGGAGGCGCCGGTGAGCGCCGTCCAGGCCTCCCTGATCCTGTGGCCGGACCTGACGGCACGGGAGCGGGAACTCGTCGCCCTCATTCTGCAGGGACATCCGAACGCCACCATCGCCTCCAGGCTCGGGATCGCCCCGGGCACGGTCAAGAACCACCGGGCGCGCATCTATGAAAAGCTCGACATCACGACGGAGCGCGAACTCTTCCTGCAGGTCTTCCAGCAATACCGGCTGTCGTGAGGACCTGCTGCTGCGATCACGCACGCCCGACGGCGCTTCGAATTCGGTCCCTCGTAAAAGGCAGATCGTAAAGGCGCTTGCCGGTCGCATTTTTGATCGCATTGGCGACGGCTGCGGCGGCCGGGCCCTGGGCCGCCTCCCCGGTGCCGAGGAAAGGTTCCCCCGGACGCTCGATGATATGGACCTCCACGCTCTCCGGCACACTGGCGAAACGCAGGATGGGATAGCTGGACCAATCGGTGCTGGTGATCCTGGTCCGGTCGAAGGTCACAGCCTCATAGAGCGTCCAGCTGATCGCCTGCAGAATCCCGCCTTCGGTCTGATTGCGGATGCCGTCCGGGTTGACGATCTCGCCGCTGTCGATGGCGGAAACGGCGCGGATCACATGAACACGGCCCGTCTCGGGCTCGACATCCACCTCCATCGCCACCGCCAGATAGGCGGCAAGGTTCTTGTAGCGGGCGAAGCCGAAGCCGCGTCCGCGGTTGCGGGGCATTTGCGCCTTGTCCCAGCCGAACCGCTCCGCGGCCAGCTCGATCACGGCACGGGCCCTCGCATCGTCCATGTGGCGGAGGCGGAATTCGACCGGGTCTGCTTCGGCCATCAACGCCAGTTCGTCGATCGTGCTTTCGATCGCGAAAACATTGGCGTAGGCCCCGAGCGCGCGAAGCGCCGATACGCGAAGCGGCATCTCGGCCAGGAAATGCCAGAGCACGCGCTTGTTCGGGATCACATAGAGCGGATTGGCATTCCGGTCGCCGTTGCCCGCCGGGCTGATATTGAGCTTGGCAGGCTTCGGCTGGAAGGCTTCGGCCTTGTGGCGCGCCGCCAGGAGCGCACCGGCTCCGCCCGGCCGGGTGGAGTGGGTATTGCTCCAGAGGTCATAGGCCCAGCTGGCGATCCTGCCCTGGTCGTCCAGTGCGGCGCTGACCTTCATGAGCATTGCAGGACCATAGGGTTCCCAGCTGTGCTCCTGCTCCCGCATCCACTGGACCCGGATCGGCTTGCCCGGCAATTTGCTGGCGATAAGGGCCGCATCGGCCGCTGCGTCATCGGCGCCATTGTGACCGTAACAGCCCGAACCTTCCATATGGATGACATGGACCCTGTCTTCGGGCATCGCCAGCATCTCGGCGATCGCCGCCCGATCGGGAAAGACGCCCTGCGTGTGCGACCAGACCTCCAATGACCCGTCCGCCTTCATCCGCGCGACGGCGCAGGACGGACCGATCGAGCCATGGATCTGATAGGGCCGGCTAAACGTCGCCTCGAAGACCTTGCCATCAGACGAAAGCATGCCGGCCTCGGCAACCGTTCCCACCTCGCTCTCGAGCCTCTGCAGTTCCGCCGGCAGGTCGGTCTGGTCGGGGAGCGTCTCGCTTTCCTGCCACCGAGCGGCCGCCGACAGCACGCGCATGGCGTTCACCGCCTGGAACTCTTTCGAGGCCACCACCGCCAGGAAATTGCCGTCGCGCACGACCGAGACGACTCCCGGCAGCGCTTCGGCGGCGCTCGCATCCACCTCCGCAAGCCGGGCAGCGGGGCTCGGAGGGCGCACGACGCGCGCATGCAGCATACCTTCCAGGCGAAGATCATGAACATAGGCCGGCTGTCCGGTTACCTTACCGGGAATGTCGACGCGCGGCAGTGTTTTGCCCATCACGCGGAAAGTACCAGGCGGCTTCAAGGCCGATTGCGGTTGAGCTTCCACGTGCAGCATCTGTCCGGAAACGAGCTCGCCATAGGTCGCCCGCCGTCCGTCTTTTGCCAGCACCGCCTTGTTTTCCGCCCTGAGTTCCGTTGCTGCCGTGCCGAAGCGCCTGGAGGCTTCGGCCAAAAGCAGGGCCCGCACCTGCGCCGCAGCGTTCCTGATGGCGGTACCGCTGTTTTGCATCGATTGGCTGCCGGCCGTGAAGCCTTCATTCGGGGTTCGTCCGGTGTCGGCCGTTATCAGCCGGATTTCCGCGGGATCGACTTCGAGCTCCTCGGCGGCGACCTGCAACAGGGCCGTTCGAATGCCCTGGCCGAGTTCCACCTTGCCGGTGAAGACCGTCACGGAATTGTCGGGGTCGATGCGTATCCACGAATCGAGCAAGCGCTCGTCGTCAAGGCTGCCCGGCAGCGACACGGGCGGAGCCGGCGGCATTGCCGGCAGCGGCTCCTGGGCAAATGCACGGCCGAGCGAGAAACTGACGACAAGCCCGCCGGCGCCGCCGATGAGGCTGCGGCGGGTGATCTCTTCCTGAAGAATGCCCATCAGCCGGCGCTCCCTTGATCAGTGGCAGGCAACGAGGCGGCCCGCATCAATTCGCCGGCGCGCCGGATCGCCGCCAGAATCCGCAAATGGGTGCCGCAACGACAGAGGTTGATCGCCAGCGCCTCTCGGATCTCCTCTTCGCTTGGCTGCGCATTACGGCGCAAAAGCGCGTGGGCGCTCATCATCATGCCCGGAATGCAATAGCCGCATTGCGCCGCCTGCAGCTCGATAAAGGCCTCCTGCAGCGGCCCCGGCTCGTCGATCGTTCCCAGGCCCTCGATGGTGGTGATCTCCCGCCCTTCCAGCAGCATCACCGGCACCATGCAGGAAAGCACCGCCTCGCCATCGACGACGACGGTGCAGGAGCCGCACTGCCCAAGGCCGCAGCCGTATTTGGCCCCGTTGAGCGCCAGCTCGTCACGCAGCACGTAGAGCAGCGGCGTCGCCGGGTCTGCCTCGATCCGATGCGGGCTGCCGTTGACTGAAAGCGATACCATCTTCAATCCTCCTCGGCGCCGACATGGTGCGGCGCCCTTTCAATGCCGTCGGAGGGCCGGACTGCCACCTTGTAGGTCCCGGAACGGGTTCTGGCCGTCTGCTCGACGAGCCCCGCCCAGGGTGGTTCCTCCGAGAACCGCTCGCGCATGTAGGCAAGGAGGTCGGCCACCTGCTGATCGTTGAGCAGATGGCGGAAAGCCGGCATCACGGCGCTCGCCTCTCCGTCGGCCGGCGGCAGGCCGAACAGCACCACGTTGACGATATTTTGCGGGTTCGGCGCATTGACGGCGGTGCTGAGTTCGAAATTCAGCCCTCCGAAGGGCTGGCGCCGCCCGCTCTCGTGACAGCTTGCACAGGCGGCAAGGTAGATCGCCTCGCCGGGGTGACCGCCTGCCGCACTGACCGGGGAGCGCTGGCTGTCCGCGGCCTGCTCCCGGTGGTCTCCTTCGAACTGCTCGCGCAACTGCGCCGCCCTTTGCGCGCGTTCCGGCGCAGGAGCGCCCATGATCGACATGACATAAGTAGCGATCGCCGCGATATCGCTGTCCGGCAGGAAGCCGAGATTGCCCGTCACCTCAGCCATCGGTCCGCGCGAAACGCCATGGAATTCGTGCCAGCCATTGCGAAGGTAGAAGGCGAGGCTTCCCTCGTCCCAGGGGATCGGAGCCTTCGACTCCGTGTTGATCGCATAGGCCTGCCAGCCCTCCGCTTCACCGCCGCCGAAATGCCGCTCACCGTCTTCGGCGCCGAGAGCGTTGCGCGGCGTGTGGCAAGCGCCGCAATGGCCGAGGCCCTCGGCAAGATAGCGGCCGCGGTTCCATGCCTCGCCCTGGCCGCGATCCGTTTCCTGTTCGCCGCTGTCGAGGAAAAGCAGTTTCCAGCCGGCAAGCAGGGGCCGGAACCTCAGGGGAAACGGAAGGTCGTTCTCCGGCGCTTCGGCTTTCACTGCGACACGGGTCATGACAAAAGCATAGAGGGCGCGATTGTCCTCTGCCGAAACACGCGTGAAGTGCTCATAGGGGAATGCGGGGTAGAGGTGCCTTCCCTCCCGGTCGACACCTTCCCTCATGGCACGCTCGAAGGCCGCCTCGCTCCAGCCGCCGATGCCCGTTTCGCGATCAGGGGTGATGTTGGTGGAATAGATCGTGCCGAACGGGGTGGGCAATGCAAGACCGCCGGCAAATGCCGGTCTCCCCGGGACCGTGTGGCAGGCGATACAGTTGCCGAGCGCCGCCAGTTGCGCCCCCTTGGCGACGAGTTCCGGAGCAAAGCGCGCCTCTGCCGCCGCGGTGTCTTCGGGGATCTCCGAACGCCACGCAAATAAAAGGAAAGCAGCGGCAGCCACAAAGATGACCACCACGATGGCGATCGCCACCCTCAAAGCTCGCATCGGGAATCTCCGCCGATAGCGGGAAACGCCGCAATTGCCGATCTGTTCCGAGCGGCTTTGATGTTTGCGCGACGTAGCGCAGACCGGAACAGATGCGCGCGCCTGTGGTTACACAGCGAGCCATATCGGAGGAGTTCCCAAAATGAGCAAGACCAATGTCGAGCAAGCCCAGAAGGATGCACGAAAGCAGGCCGAAAACACGAGCGGCGGCGGCCATTTGGGTGGCACCTATTACGGCCAGGAGCCGGATGCCAAGACAGCGACGACTGTGAAGAAGAAGGGTGACAAGGCAAGGCCGAACGACGGCGGGAATTAACCTTGCCGCAATCAAGGATCCAGGAGGTCTCCCATGCCCGTCTATCAGCGGCTTCCGGCAAGGCCCGTGCCGGGCGCCATGGTCGTGAAACTCTACCACTCCGGCGATACGGTGCGGGGATATGTGCGAAAGGTCACCGATCCCTCCGAGGATGACGTCATTTTTCCCGGAGAAGAAATGGAGGCTGAGTCGGCCTTCAGGCTGGCGGCAAGCCACAGCGAAGGCTCAATCCCCGTCTATGTCGAGCTCGTCGAGGACGTCGAATGGGATCCGTCCTGGGGCACATTGACCGGCTGATATCGACAGAGTCACGCACGGCCGCCGGCGGCAATCCCTGAGCGCAGCTCCCGGAAAGTGACCGAATAGCGCAGGCGCTCTACCGGCGGGATGGAATGCTCCCATTCGGATCTCGCAGTGCCGGAGAGAAGATATGCCGAGCCCGGCTCGAGAATGACGGAGGTCCGCTCCCAGCCGCCGGCCCGCTTTCGGCGTAGCCTGAATGTGCAGGAGGCGAGCAGCGATACCCCGACGTCATCGCCGAACACCGGCTTGTCCCTGTGCCAGCCGATCGGGGCCCCGACATCGTATTCGGTGACCAGCGCCTGCTGAAGTCGCTCCGCCGGCAGTCCGGCAAAGTCGGCCGCCAGTTGCCTGAGCGGCAGAAGCAGCGGGGGAATGGCATCGATCTCCCGGACCGATTCCGTGTCGAAATCGTACTTCCAACCGAATGAAACCACGCGCCTCTTGCCCTCGTAGCCGTGAAAGTCGAAAGGCTTGAAGGGGAGCCCCGGCAGCGCCTCCAGCAGTGCCTCCTGGAGCTTCTGCGGAACGATACCCGCTTGGTAGCGGAAGCCGTCAGGCAGATTGCCGGGCGGGTTTCCGAACAGGTCTCCTTGCATTGAATCACCTCGCATTCGACGCAGGCCCTCACCTCGAACAGCAACCGAGCCCGCACGTTCCCGCAGCGCAAAGCAGAAACGCTCTACCGCGCGGATTGGGGGAGAATGTCAGCCAGGCTGACCGGACGCAGGCCTCTCGCATCCACTCCCACATCGAACTGCCGCGGCATCGGCTTCAACCTGCCATGGGAGTGCCCGTGCAGATTGATCGACTTCTTTCCCATCTGGTTCCAGGTCCGGAACGGATAATGGCATAGGACGAGCAGCCGCCCATCGACCACCAGCTCCGCATAATGCTGCACGCTGTGCCAGCCGCTCGCCCCGGTCGTGTCGATCGGATCGTTGTTGCCCACGATCAGATGCTTGCGGCCGTTCAGCCTGGACAGAAGATCTTCGGCAAGGCCGGCTCTCTTTGCCGCGAAGTCGCCAAGGTGCCAGACGTCGTCCTGCGGCGAGACGGTTTCGTTCCAATTGGCGATCAGGGCGGCATCATGCTCGGGCATGTTGGAAAATGGACGGCGGTCGATGCGAAGCACACGCGGGTCGCCGTAATGCGTGTCGCCCGTGAAATAGATCATCTCGACAATCGTTGTCCCTGCCCGGCCACCGCGGTCTCGCCGCGTGCGAATAATCTTCGGAACATTCATCCGATTGCCGGGTTCTGGCAACCCCTGCCGCCTCGCGCGACTGACCTGCGCCGCTCCGGGCGCGAGATGGGCGGCCGATGCAAATCGAGAGGGTGTGCTCATGCCATCTCCCCACCCAACGCCGAAGGCGGCACCCATCCCGCCTGCCGGCTCAGCGCTGATCCTGCTGAAGATCAACGGCGTCGACCATTCGCTGTCGATCGACCCGCGCACCTCCCTGCTGGACGTTCTGCGCGAGCACTTGAGCCTTACCGGGCCCAAGAAGGGATGCAACCAGGGGGCCTGCGGGGCCTGCACGGTTCTGGTGGACGACCAGCGCGTTCTGTCCTGCCTGTCGCTGGCGGTTCAGCTCGAAGGCCGGAAGATCACCACGATCGAAGGCATTGCCAACGGCGAGCTTCACCCGCTTCAGGCCGCCTTCATTGAGCATGACGGTTTCCAATGCGGGTATTGCACGCCCGGCCAGATCTGTTCGGCGATCGGAATGTTCCAAGAATTTCAGAACGGCTTGCCGAGCGCCGTGACCGGGGACGTGGCCGCAGCCGCGATCGAGTTCTCGGATGCTGAGATCAAGGAACGCATGAGCGGCAATCTCTGCCGTTGCGGGGCGTATGTCGGCATCTGCGAGGCGATCCACAGCGCCTTTGACCGCGAGGTGGGGAAATGAAGAGCTTCGCCTATACGAGGGCGGCTGATCTGGAAAGCGCGGTGCAGCTCCTCTCCAAGACGCCGAATGCGAAGCTCCTCGGCGGCGGCACCAACCTTGTCGATCTGATGCGCGAGAACATCGAACAGCCGGACGCGCTGGTTGATGTGACCGGGCTGCCCCTGGACCGAATTGAAGAGCGGCCGGACGGCGGCCTTGTTATCGGTGCGACGGTGAGGAACACGGCGGTCGCCAGCCATCCGGTGGTGCGGGACCGCTATCCGCTTCTGGCTCAGGCGGTCGTGTTCGGGGCATCGGGCCAGATCCGCAATATGGCGACGGTTGCGGGCAACCTCATGCAGCGGACGCGTTGCCTCTATTTCTACGACCACGCCGCCCGCTGCAACAAGCGTGTACCGGGAGCGGGATGCGATGCGATCGGAGGCTTCAATCGGATGCACGCGATCCTCGGGGCATCGGACAGCTGCATCGCCACACATCCGTCCGATATGTGCGTCGCCCTGGCGGCTCTCGATGCGAAGGTGAACGTCGTCGGGCCGAGCGGCGAACGCGCGATTGCCTTCGGGGACTTCCACAGTTTGCCGGGGGATACACCCCATATCGAGACCGACCTGCAGCCCGGCGAACTCATCACCGGCGTCGAGATCCCGCCGCTCAGCTTTGCCAGGCGCTCGCTTTACAGGAAGGTCCGCGACCGCGCGAGCTATGCTTTTGCCCTGGTCAGCGTGGCCGCCGCTCTGGAGGTCGACGACGGCAAGGTCAGGAACATCCGCCTGGCACTCGGCGGCGTGGCCCACAAGCCGTGGCGGGCTACCGAAGCCGAGCGCGTTCTGGCGGGAGCGAACGCTGGCGCGGAGAGCTTCAGACAGGCGGCGGAAGCCGAACTCGCGCCGGCAAGAGGTCTCGCCCATAACGAGTTCAAAATCGAGCTGGCGAAGCGCACGATCGTCGGCGTGCTGAGCGAGTTGGCGGGAGGGTAAGATGAGCGTCCTGCAGAAGCTTATGGAAACCGTCGTCCAGTTCATGCCCGACAAAGCGCCGGACCCGCTCATCCACAAACATGGTTACCTCGGCACGCCCGTCAGCCGCGTCGACGGGCAACGGAAGGTGAAAGGCGAAGCGCGCTTCGCCGCGGAATTCGAGATCGAAAATCTGGCTTACGCCGTTCCCGTCTGCAGCACGATCGCCAAGGGCCGGATTATCGAAATCGACGCCTCCGATGCCGAGCGGAGTCCAGGCGTCCTAACGATCGTCACTGCCGAAAACGCCCCGAAGATGAAACGGCCGCCACTCATGGACGTAAGGCACATGGACAAGGGCTTCGCGGCCAGCGACTTGGCTGTTCTGCAGGACGACGAGATCAGTTGGGATGGGCAGCCCGTCGCGGTTGTCGTTGCCGAGACGCTTGAACAGGCGGAGCATGCGGCTTCGCTCCTGCGCGTCGAATATGAAGAGAAAGCAGCGCGCGTCTCCTTCGAGGACCTCAAGGCGGAAGCGACCGTGCCGCCCACCGTTCTGGGCGAAGATCCGGAACTCGAGATCGGCAACGCCGAGAAGGCTTTCGCGGCAGCAGCATTCAAGGTCGACAACCTCTACCGGACACCGCACTACAACCACAACGCCATAGAACCGCATGCGGCGATCGCCGCCTGGGGCGAAGACGGCAGGTTGACCGTTTTCGACTCGACCCAATTCGTAAACGGCTGCAAGCATGCACTCGCGGGCATGTTCGGCCTCAACGGGGACGACGTGCGCGTGATCGCGCCTTTTGTCGGCGGCGGCTTCGGCGGCAAAGCCGCCTTGTGGAACCACACGGCGCTCTGTGCGGCGGCGGCTAAGGTGGCCAATCGCCCGGTCAAGATGGCGCTCTCGCGCGAAGACGTTTTCCGCCTCATCGGTGGCCGCACGCCTTCGGAACAGCGCGTCGCGCTCGGCGCCGGCGAGGACGGAAAATTCGCGGCGATCATTCACACCGGGGTGACCGCGACGACGACCCACGCCAGGTTTCCCGAACAGTTTTCATTGACTCCGCGGCATCTCTACGCCTCGCGAACAATGTCCGTCGGTCAGAAGGTCGTCAATCTCGATACCGTCGCCAATACATGGATGCGCGCGCCGGGGGAATCGATCGGCACTTTCGCTTTGGAATCGGCCATAGACGAACTCGCCTTCGCGATGAAGATCGATCCGGTCGACCTTCGCTGCTTGAACGAGCCCGAAAAGGATCCGACGAAAGGCACGGAGTTTTCGAGCCGTCATCTCGTCGAGGCCTACCGGCGCGGCGCGGAAAAGTTCGGCTGGAGCGGGCGGCCCGCCGAACCGTGCTCGCAGCGCGATGGAAAATGGCTGATCGGACAGGGCGTGGCGACGGCCTATTACCCGGTCTTCCGCTTTCCCGCCGCGGTTCGCCTTCGCATATCCGCCGACGGAAGCGCAGTCGTGCAAGCGGCGGCGAACGAAATGGGCATGGGAACGGCGACCGTGCAGATACAGCACGCAGCCGACCGTCTCGGCCTGCCGCTCGAGATGGTTTCCTTCCGCTATGGAGACTCCGACCTGCCGGATTCTCCGATCATCGCCGGCGGCTCCAGCCAGACCGGCAGCATCGCCGCGGCGGTGCAGATGGCGGTCGAAAAGGCCCATCGAGAACTCGTCAAACTCGCGGGTAACGGCTCGCCGCTGGCAGGCGCAAACGTAGAGATCGAGGCGCGTGACGGCGGGCTCTTCCTGTCCGGCGAGGGAAACAAGGGCGAAACCTATGCCTCGATCCTGAAGCGTGCGGGTCGTGATTTCATCGAGGTGGAAGAGGCTTCGGGAATGCCGTTCGAGGTGATGAAGTACTCCATGGCCTCCTATGGCGCGCAATTCTGCGAAGCTCGCGTCAATCAGGAATCTGGCGAAGTGCGTATCTCGCGCTGGCTCGGCTCCTTCGATTGCGGCCGGATTCTCAATCCGAAAACGGCCGTGAGCCAGCTTCGCGGCGGGATCGTCATGGGGATCGGCATGGCTCTCGCGGAGGAAACCCTGCTCGACACGCGCCGCGGGCGGATCATGAATCCGTCACTCGCCGAATATCATGTCCCGGTGCATCTCGACGTGCCGCATATCGAGGTCATCTACAACGACATTCCGGACGAGCATACACCCCTCGGCGCACACGGGGTCGGGGAAATCGGCATAACGGGCGCGGCGGCGGCAATCGCGAATGCCATCTTTCACGCGACTGGAAAACGCATTCGCGATCTGCCGATCACGCTCGACAAGCTGCTGTGAGAGCGTTGAGGGCGTCGGCTTGGAAAGCGCACACTCCCGGACACGAAACCGATACGCACTTTTCCTCCTCCCGCTAAGCCCCTCCGTCCCGGATCATCGAAAAATAGTCGTCTAGCCCGACCTGACCGCCCTTCAGAGCGACCTCCATGCCGTCCACCCTCGGATCGGCGCTATGCGCGGTACAGAGGGGCGATCCCGGCGATTGCGGAAGCGGCAGCCGCAATGTCAGCGCGTCGACAGAAAGCCGGCCAAGGGCGTGGCTCGACGTATCTCCCCCGGCGATGACGGCCCGGCGGAGCCCGGTGCGCGTCACCAGTTCCCTCAGCAGCGATCCGAGCCGTTCGCCGATGCGGTGGCGGGAGCCATCCTCCAGGGGAATGGCATCGCCCCGATCGGCAGAAGGGCCGAGCGCAGTATAGAGAAGCACGCTCCAGCCCCTCTCCAGACAGGCGAGCCCGCGCGCGACCGCATCCTCGATGGCCGAGCCGGCGTCCGTCGCCGCGAACGCGGCGGCATCGAGCGCGATCCCCTCGAAGCCGTTCTCCAGCGCATGGCGGATTTGCCGCTCCGTCGTGGGTGAGACGCTGCCGGAAACCACCGCGATCCGGTCGACCGGTCCAGGCGGCGTGAATGCCGGCGCTTCGCCGATCAGACCAAGGCGACGCCATTCGCGAACGAGTGCATATTCGACGCCGGACGAGCCGCAGACGAATTGCCCTTCCGCCGCTCGCTTGCGCCAGAGCTGCCGCCCGACGACGGCCTGGCTCCCCTCGTCCGCGACGTCGAGAAACACGAGTTGGTGATCCGCGAAAGCCGTGTCGGCGAACGCGTCCACGTCCGGCGACGCGAGTTGCACCAGATCGACAAGAGCCGCGTCGAGCGCTGTCTGATACGAAAGGTGAAGACGGATATCCGCTTCGCTCATTGGCGTGACCGGATGCCGGCTCATCACCGGATGGCGGTCAATGCGATAGGTTTCGCCGCGAAAGGCGGCGAACAGATTGCCGAAGGCAGTGTAACGGCGGATCTGCGGCGCACCGATGACGATCGGTACCGGTGCGGCGCCGAATACATCCCGCCCGATCTCGATCGCCTTGCCTATATTGCCGACGGTGAGGCTCGAATCGAATGTCGAGCAGACCTTGTAATGGGCGATCTCCGCCTGCAGCGACTTCAGCCATAGAAATGCCGGCGGAAGGTTTTCCGCCATCCAGCCCGGCGTCTGGCTGCGGCTGGAGCCCGCGAGTCCGAAGGCGCGGCAATGGCCGAAGCGATCGAAGAGCGACGGCTCGGGGATCTTGAGAAACAGCACGGTTTCGACGCCCTGGGAAGAGAGCGCCTCCATCACGTCGGTCGAGCCCGTCAGGTCGTCGCCGTAATAGCTGAGCAAAGGAATGTGCATCGGGATCTCCGGTAGCGAAATCAGGCGCCGTTGCCGTCGGCGAATTTGTCGAGCGATTGCGCCAGTTCCGGATGATCCCTGGCGTAGTCCGCCAATGGGATCCCGGCGACTGCCGCCTCCCAGGCCTGGCGCACGGCCCTGACGCCGGCACCGGCGCCGCCCGGATGGCTGACGATGCCGCCGCCGCAGAGATAGAGCAGATCGGTCGTATGCCCAGTGCGCGCATAGGTCTCGGGCGCCTGCCCTCCCCATTGACCCGAACACACGACCGGCAGCGGGCAATCCGCCTTGGCAAACAGCGGCGTGCTCACCGCCTTGAAGGACTTCACGAAACTCTCGTCAGGCTCCCAGTATTTGACGCGGATGCCGTTGATCTGGAACTGATCCACCCCGAGGAGACGCCAGAACTGCTGCCAGACCGAAAACTCCATCCCCAAGCCGCCATGGCGCGTGAGAATGTCCCAGCCGTTGCGATGGGCATGGAGCACCAGGCCGGAGCGCTTGCGCAGGAAGGCGACGCCGCCCATGCCGATGGAATTGATGTTGACGACCGCCGCATTGCCCCCGGCTCCGACGACCAGATCGTGGTTCCGCATCATCTCGTCCGGATCCGCATGGGATATGCCGAAGGCATACATGACCTTCTTGCCCGTCTTCTGCTCGTGGTCGAGGATCCTCGGCATGATGGCGGCGATCCGCTCTTTCAGCGGCGAATAGGCCGGGCTCATCAGCTTTTCGTCGTCCTTGATGAAGTCGACGCCGGAGGATAGCAGATCGCCGACGAGCGCTGCCGTTTCCTCGGGCCGCAAACCCAGGGCCGGCTTGACGATCGTGCCTATGATCGGGCGGCCTTCGACACCCGTCAGGCGCCGGCTGCCGGCGACGCCGAATTGCGGACCCGGATGCGCTGCCGCAAACTCCGGCGGCAGCTTCATATCGACGACGCGGATGCCGGTCATGCCCTTGATGGAATAGACGCCGCCGATCGCAATGGTCATCAAGGCTGACAGGTCCGTGCCCACCGCATCGAGGGGGAACGCGATTTCCGCATCGGCCCGGTTGAAGCGCGTAGCGTCTCCCGCCTCGTCGGGCAGCGAGGCTCGAGCGGCGGGTTCGAGGTGGTGAATGGCCAATACACGGGCGGCCGCCCGCGCCCTCAGCTCTTCGGTTTCGCCCGGCACCGGCACGAACGTCCCCGTCGACTGGTCGCTTGCGATCTTTCTCGCCAGGACCTCGACGTCTCCCGGGGTCTCGATGCGGTAGGTAATGCGGATCACGGGCAGCACTCTGTGTTCGATCTGGTAGCGTCTTCACGTCAACTGGTATAATGAGTATCTAAGTACAGGCAAGAGGAATCTCGCCTGCCGAAGGAAACCTGCCTATAGAGAATGAGCCGTAAGCTGCTGGAGTTCACATGGGCATGCAATCCGAACCCATTGTCCGCAGGAAATTATCCGACGAGGTGTTTGCGCGATTGAAGGCTTTGATCGAAGCCGGCGAACTGCAACCGGGAGACGAAATGCCGTCCGAACGGATGCCTACGGAACGTCCGACTTCGCCGACCAGGTCAGGCGGACCTGCGTCCCTGCCGGCGCAGACCCTGGTCCCCGTTCCGAGGCTCGCGATCAGCCCGATGCTCTTCGAGATCGAAGCAATCGTCGTGCTGGGCTGACGCGGAAAGCGTTGCGGGCTTTCCATCCGCAGTCAGCGCCAAACTTTGCAAATTTGTAAACAGGCCGACGAGTAGGCTCAAACTGTGCCCGCTACATTCTACGCGGGATACGGAATGGAAACCCTGCCGGAACCGTCTTCCTTATATCGTCTGCCCAAGAACTGACCTCCTTGGGCAGACGATGGCCGGCATTCGGAATATCAAATCAAGATTGAAGTGTGCATTTTGTTCAGGCGGAAATCAGTAATGGCGGCGCTGGCGTTTCTGGCCTTGACCGTTATTCCGCTCATCGGTTCGGCCGTGCACGTGTTCGGGAATGTGAGCCCGTACTCATATGTCGAGACCTCTCAGGACGAGAGCCGGGACGAGGGATTTACTTCCGAAGCCGGCTATAAGGGCTGCGGTCACGGGCATTGTCAGGCGACCCATGGGCTTCTGCATGCCGCAACCCAGGCTGCCCGTCCGTTCTCGACATATCTGCAGCCGGACAGCGACGCTACCGCCGCGCACACGCCCGATGGTCTGATGCGTCCGCCCAAAGCCTGACGCATACGGATCGTGCCACCGGCACGGTCGCTCTGGACTTGTCCGCGTTCGTAAATCTTCTCCGCGCATGTCGTTCGGCCGGCTGCCATCTGCGGCCGCCACCCGCGTGACGCCCGTTGCGGGCCGAGTCCGCTTCGCATTCGGATGCGATCGCAACCCGGCGAGAATTGAAGCCGCAAACGCAAGCCTCTCGCGTCAACGCAAAACCGATCTTGGCAAAGCCGAACTTGGCAAAACCAAACTTGCGCACCCGAAGGCCATGCTCCATTTCGAGGAAGCATCGATGTCACCAAAGAAAATCACGCTCCTGTGCGGAGCGGTCCTGCTCGTCGCATTCGGCGCCGGTTTTGCTTATTCCGAACTGACGCGGCACACGGATTATGACGCCTTCGCCGAGGATCATACCGAGGCCGAGGGCGCCGCTCATGCAGAGGGGAAGGCCGAAGGCGCCGCTCACTCAGAAGGCACCGCTCACGCCGACAACGACAGCCATGGCGAAGGCAATGATCCCGATGCGCCTGCCGAGCACGCGGGTGAGCAGGAAACCGGCGACGTCGTCGTCCTGACGGAGCGCCAGGCCGAGGCAGCGGGGATCGGCGTCGTCGCGGTGGGCCGCGGCGGCGGCAACGAGACCCGCCTCCTGGGATGGGTCGAACACGCCCTCGGCGCGCGCACGACGGTCTCGTCCATCCCGGGCGGCCGCGTCGAGGATGTGCAGGTCACGATGGGCGCGTCGGTCAAAGCCGGCCAGACGCTGGCCGTGGTGATCAGCAGCGAAGCCGCCAGCCTGCGCGCCGATGCCGTGGCTGCGGTCGCCGCGGCCGAAGCCGCCCGGCTGGAATATGAACGCGCGTCGCAGCTGGCCGCCCGGGGCGTGTCCGCGCAGCAAAATCTCGAAGTGGCCCGTGCCCGCTCCGTGGCCGCCGATGCGGCGGCAAAGGCGGCCGAGGCCCGGGTGGAGGCGGTCGGCTCGCCCGACATAGAGGGCCGCGTCGCCATCCTCTCCCCAATCTCCGGTGTCGTCGGCAGGATTCATGTCACGCCCGGCGGCTACGTCGCCGCGGGAGGCATCGTCGCCGAGGTTTCGGATCCCAGCCGCACCGAACTCGTCTTCACGGCGCCAGCGGTGCTGGCAGGAAAGGTGACCGCCGAATCCCGCATTGAAGTCACCGGCCCGTCCGGCAGCTTCGAGGCGGCGGTGATCGGAGTGGCTGCCGACGTCCGGGAGCAGGGAAACGCCACGTTCATCCGGGCATGCGCTGCCTCGGGCACTCTCCCGCCGGCCGGCTCGCCGGTCACGGGCATCATCGTGACGGACAACAAGGAAGACGGGCTGACGGTTCCCGCCGATGCGGTACAGACCTTGGAGGGACAATCCGTCGTATTCGTCGCCACGGAAAAAGGCTTCCGCGCAAAGCCGGTGCTCGCCGGACGCAGGGCCGGCGATGAGATCGAAATACTGCACGGGCTCGACGGCTCGGAGCGCATCGTCGGCACCAACGCCTTCCTTCTGAAGGCCGAATTCGCCAAGGGCGGGGCCGAGCACGGTCACTAGCGCCTTCTCGCATCTCCAAGAGCCGCGAAAACCCAAGAGTCGCGAAAAGGCTCTATCCCTTTGTTATCGTACGATATTTTCCGAAGCCGCTTCGCACTTTCGGGATCATGATTCAGGAAGACGGCCCATGTTCAAGCTCATTATCGAAACCTCGGTGCGCCTGCGCTGGTTCGTGATCATAACCGCGGCGGCAATGGCCGCTTACGGTCTGTTCGAATTGAAGCGGCTGCCGATCGACGCCGTGCCGGACATTACCAACCGGCAGGTGCAGATCAACACGGTGGCGCCCTCGCTCGCACCCGAGCAGATCGAGCGGCTGGTCACCTATCCCCTGGAAACGGCGCTGGCCGGCATTCCCGGCCTGACCCATACCCGTTCGCTGTCGCGCAACGGCTTTTCCCAGATCACCGCGGTCTTCACGGATCAGACCGACATCTACTTCGCTCGTCAGCAGGTGGCGGAGCGGATGCGTGAAGTCGAGGAGGACCTGCCCGCCGACGCCGTCCCCATGATGTCGCCGGTCACCACCGGACTTGGCGAAGTGCTCATGTGGACGGTCGATTACGCACCGTTCGAAAGCGCGAACCTCGCCGAGCCCGGCCAACCCGGTTGGCAGAAGGGCGAGATCTATCTGACGCCCGAAGGGCAGCGGCTGACGACGCTCGAAGAGCGCGCCACCTATCTGCGCACGGTGCAGGATTGGATCGTCGCCCCTCAGATGCGATCCACACCGGGCCTGGCCGGCGTCGACACCACCGGCGGCTATGTCAAGGAATATGCCGTACGGCCCGACCCCGCCAGGCTGGCCATCCATAAGCTCAGCCTCGGCGATCTGGTCCAGGCGCTGGAGCGCGCCAACGTCCAGGCCGGCGTCGGCTTTATCGAGCGCGGCGGTGAGGGCATCGTGGTTCGCGCCGATGCGCTGGCCTCGACGGTGGAAGACCTCGCCCTGGCGCCGGTCGCCAATCGCAACGGCCTGGTCGTCCGCGTCGCCGATGTCGCCACCGTCGAACTCGGGAGGGCACCGCGCCTGGGTGCGGCGGCGCGCGACGGACACGAAGCGGTGCTCGGCACCGCGCTGATGATTGCCGGCGGCAACAGCCGCACCACCGCTCAGGCAGCCGCCGCGCGGTTGACGGAAGTGAGCCGGACGCTGCCGCCGGGCATCGTCGTGGAGCCCGTGCTCGACCGCAGCGTCCTGGTCAATGCCACCATCACGACGGTCGCCAAGAATCTGACCGAAGGAGCACTGCTGGTCATCGCGGTTCTCTTTCTGCTCCTCGGCAATTTCCGCGCGGCGGCGATCACGGCGCTGGTGATCCCGCTATCCTTCCTGCTTGCCGTCATCGGCATGAACCGCTTCGGGATCAGCGGCAACCTGATGAGCCTGGGGGCGCTCGATTTCGGCATTCTGGTCGATGGGGCGGTGATCGTGGTCGAAGCAACCCTTCTGATGCTCGGCAAGCGAAGCCACGAACTGGGACGGCCGCTGACCGTTGCGGAACGCCTCGATATCGCCATGCAGGCCGCTCGCAGGATGGTCCGACCCGCCGCCTTCGGACAGCTCATCATCCTGCTGGTATTCGCGCCGATTCTGACGCTCGAAGGCGTGGAGGGAAAGACATTTCAGCCCATGGCCGCCACGTTCATGCTGGCTCTCGCGGGTGCGTTCATCTTCTCATTCACCTTTGTACCGGCCATGGCGGCACTGTTCATACGCGAGCCCAAATCCGTTCCTGCGGCTGACGAAGGCGACCATGAAACCCGGATCATCCGCTTCGCAAGGCAGCGGATCGAGCCGGCGATCGGCGCCGCCGTCGCGCATCCTGCAATCGTGCTCGGTGCGGCTCTCCTGGCGTTGGTTCTCGGAACCTCGGTTTTCGGTTCGCTGGGACGAGAGTTCACGCCGACGCTGGACGAGGGGGACATCGCCATGCAGGCGCTCAGAGTGTCATCCACGTCCCTCGAACAGTCGTTGAGCATGCAGATGGCGCTGGAGCAGGCAATCACCGCCCTGCCTGAAGTCCGCACGGTGTTTTCCCGTACCGGCACCGCCGAGGCTGCGGTAGACCCCATGCCGCAGAACATCTCCGACGCCGTGATCATGCTCAAGCCGCGCGAAGAATGGCCGGACCCGTCGCTCGACAAGGAAGCTCTCGTCGAACGGATCGCAGCCGTCGCCGGCGAAAGAATCGGGAATGTCTTCGAGTTCAGCCAGCCGATCGAACTGCGTTTCAACGAACTGATCTCGGGCGTGCGCACCGATCTTGCCGTCATGGTCTTCGGTGAAGATTTCACCATCCTTCAAGGGATTGCGGATCAAGTCGCGGACAGGCTGCGCCGGATCGAAGGGGCTGCGGATGTGCGCGTCGAGCAGGTGTCGGGACTGCCGACCCTCACCGTGCAGATCGACCGGTCGGCCGCGGCTTCCTACGGGATTGCCGCTGCCGATGTCAGCGAAGCGGCGTCCATCGGAATCGGCGGCCGCGAAGCGGGGCGCATCTTCGAGGGCGATCGCCGCTTCGACGTGGTGGTCCGGTTCGCGGACGATGTGCGTAACGATCCCGCCAGCTTGGCCGCATTGCCGATTACGACGACGACCGGGGCAACGATACCGCTGTCGTCGGTCGCCCGCATCCAGGTCAAGGAAGGGCCGAACCAGATCAGCCGGGAGAACGGCAGCCGCCGCATCGTGGTGCAAGCCAACGTCCGGGGCCGCGACCTGGGAGGTTTCGTGGCACAGGCACAGGCGTCCGTGGCGGACATCGATCTGCCTGCCGGCATTCGTCTCGCTTGGGGCGGCCAGTTCGAGAACCTGAAGCGCGCCGAGCAGCGGCTGATGGTCGTGGTTCCGTCCATCTTCGTGCTAATCGGCGTGTTGCTGTTCATGGCTCTGGGAAGCATCAGGGAAGCCGGTCTTGTGTTCGCCTGCGTTCCTCTCGCGCTGGTGGGCGGGGCACTGGCTCTGCTGGTACGCGATATGCCCTTCTCGGTGTCGGCCGCCGTGGGCTTTATCGCCGTGTCCGGTGTGGCAACGCTCAATGGCTTGGTGCTGATGCAGGCGATTGGCGAGCGGCTGACCGCCGGCGATCCGCCGCTTGAGGCGGCCGTCGCCGGTGCCGCCAGCCGTCTGCGGGCCGTCCTGACCACGGCGCTGGTCGCCATCGTCGGCTTCGTTCCAATGGCGATCGCCACCGGCTCCGGCGCCGAAGTCCAAAAGCCGCTTGCCACCGTCGTGATCGGCGGTTTGCTGACCGCGACGGCACTGACCCTGCTGGTGCTGCCCGCCTTCGCCGCCCGCATCGCGAAGCCGCGCGCGGTTACGAAGGACGTCACGATAAAGGAGAAGACGGTCTATCCCGAGACCGCTTGAGCAGCTATTGATCATGCAGGTCACACGAACCGACCCCCAACGGCAAAATGCCGGCCGACACCCATCACCTCGCCCCGGTCCTCACCGCCTACGTCATTACGGCGGGCAGTCCCGGTCCGGGCAACATGCTCATCATGGGAATCGCCATGAACGAGGGCCGCAAGGCTGCAGTAAAGCTTCTTCTCACCCGCATCTGAAAGGATCTCGCCGCATGTCAATTTTTCAGGGCCTTTCGGCATTCCCGATCACGCCTGCCGACGCTTCCGGCCGGATCGACACCGCGGCGCTCAGCCACCTCCTCAACCGCATCGCGGAAGCAGGGACGGACTCCATCGGCCTGCTCGGCAGCACTGGAGCCTATGCTTTCCTGACGAGAAAAGAGCGCCGTCGCGCCGTGGAATCGGCGATGGATGCCGTCGGCGGAAAAATTCCGGTGATCGTCGGCGTGGGCGCCATCCGGACCGACGAGGCAGTGGCCCTCGCACGCGACGCAAGGGACGCGGGCGCCGATGGCCTGCTCCTCGCTCCGGTTTCCTATACGCCGCTCTTCGAGAACGAGGTGTTCGAACACTTCTCCGCCGTCGCCGAGGCGGGACGGTTGCCCTTGTGTATCTACAACAATCCGGGCACGACCAAGTTCACCTTCAGTCGGGAACTGATCTCCCGCCTGTCGAAGGTCCCGAACATCGAGGCCGTGAAGATGCCGTTTCCGTCCGGCGGGGACTTTGCAACCGAGATCGCCTCCCTCCGCTCAACGACCGGGCCGGCATTCACGATAGGCTACAGCGGGGACTGGGGCGGAGCGCCGTCGCTGCTTGCCGGAGGCGATACCTGGTATTCCGTAGCGGCGGGACTCTTGCCATCCCAGACTCTTGCGATGGCCCGGGCGGCGCAAGCAGGCGATGCCGCCACCGTCGGGCGCCTGCAGGCGGCGTTCGATCCCCTCTGGACGCTCTTCAAGGAATTCGGTTCCTTCAGGGTCATGTACGTCATCGCCGGGGCGCTGGACCTCTGCGACGTCGACCCGCCCCGCCCGGTTCTGCCGTTGCCCGAAGAGGCGCGCCGCCGCGTTACCGCCGCGCTCGATTATCTCGGCGAGAGGCTTTCCGGCGAATAGGCCTAACCCATCAGCTTTTCGTCGTCCTTGATGAAGTCGCCGCCGGAGGATAGCAGATCGCCGACAAGCGTTGCCGTTTCCTCGGGCCGCAAACCCAGGGCCGGCTTGACGATCGTGCCGATGATCGGACGGCCTTCGACACCCGTCAGGCGCCGGCTGCCGGCGACGCCGAATTGCGGACCCGGATGCGCTGCCGCAAACTCCGGCGGCAGCTTCATATCGACGACGCGGATGCCGGTCATGCCCTCGGTTGATGGAACAGACGCCAGGACCTCGACGTCTCCCGGGGTCTCTATGCGGCAGGTAATGCGGATCACCGGCAGCACTCTTGTTCGATCTGGTAGCGTCTTCACGTCAACTGGTATAATGAGTATCTAAGTCAGGCAAGAGAAATCTCGCCTGCCGAACGAAACCCGCCTATAGAAAATGAGCCGCAAGCTGCTGGAGTTCACATAGCCATGCAATCCGAACCCATTGTCCGCAGGAAATTATCCGACGAGGTGTTTGCGCGATTGAAGGCGTTGATCGAAACCGGCGAACTGCAACCGGGAGACGAAATGCCATCCGAACGGATGCTTATGGAACGTTTCCAGGTCGGCCGCCCGGCCATTCGCGAGGCGATGCAGGCGCTTGCCAATATGGGGCTCATCGAGATTTCGCATGGCGAGCGGGCCAAGGTGCTGCAGCCAACGGCGCGGTCGCTGCTCCGGCAGGTGGATGCCGCGGCCAAGATCATGCTTGCAGCTTCCTCGGACTCGCTCGAACACCTGAAGAGCGCGCGCATATTCTTCGAACGCGGCATGGCGCGGGAGGCGGCGAGCCGGGCCGACGCCGCCGACATTGCGGCTCTGGAGGAAACCTTGGAACGCCAGCAGTCGGCACTCAGTGATTCGGATGCTTTCATCGCCGCCGACATGGCGTTCCACACCCGTATCGCTCAGATTTCCGGCAATCCGATATACACCGCCGTCAGCGAGGCGATGCTCGGCTGGCTCAAAGAGTATCATACGGAGATGCTGATCTGGACCGGTCGGGAGAACGTGACCCTTGCGGAACACGAGGAGATCATCGACTGCATCCGTCGCGGTAATCCCGACGAAGCCGAGCAGGCGATGATAAGGCATCTCGAGCGGTCCCGCGCGCTCTACGCGCCGAAGGGCCGGTAGATCGCGATGATGAGGAACCGAACCAATATGGGGAACGGTACTCAAGCGAAACGGCAGCCAGTTACTCCAACCTCAGCGCGCAACCGGCTGCGGGAATATGGCGGCAGAACGTCTCACGCCGATCGGCACGGAACCCTCGTGCTGATCCAACAGGCCTGTTCTACAGCGCCGGCCGCTGCGTACCGTCAGACGATTTGCTGCGGCCGAACCGGGAGGGCATCGATTTCCGCGCCTGCCATCTGCTCCGCCACGCGCAGATCGTACGACGTCTGCAGGTTCAGCCAGAACTCGGGACTGGTCTGGAACCAGTGACCCAAGCGAAGCGCGGTATCGCCCGTGATCCCGCACCGGCCGCGAATGATCTCGCTGATGCGGTTCGGCGGCACCTTGATCTGCTGCGCGAGCTGACTGGCGTTGATTCCAAGCTCGTCCAGCTCGTCCGCGAGGATTTCGCCGGGATGTATCGGTGGTCTTGCCATGGCTTCTCCTCCTTTAGTGATAATCCACGATTTCAACATTCAACGGGCCCTGGGCGTCCTGCGGCCATTCGAAACAGATCCGCCACTGACCGTTAATGCGGATGCTGTACTGTCCCGCCCGGTCGCCTCTTAGCGCCTCCAGTCGATTGCTCGGAAGGCCGCGCAGGTCGTTCAGGCTTGTCGCTAACGATTACCGCGCCGCGAACGAGCGGAAAGTTTGCCTTTGTCACATGACCCGATGTGGATCAGGCGGTCCGCGTCCGGCCGAAGGCGCGCAACAGCAGGTTTACGGACACGGCGATCTTGTCGATGTCGGGAACATCGCGGGAATAGCGCCCCGTATAGAGCTTGATGATCATCTTGTCGCGCTCGAATCCGCGCAGGTCGTAGTGAAGATGAAGATAGTAGCGCTGCTTGTCGCCGGTCCGCGTGATATCTCCACGCCGCTGCGTCACCTGCTTCAGATCCGCCTCCAACGGCTCAAACCCTTCGATGCTCAGCCTGACTTTGGTCGTTTTGAACCGCGCTTCCGTCGAAACCGCCACCACCGCCTTGTCCAGCGAAAGGCTAACGATTCGGCCTTCGACACCGTCCACGTCCACCGGCTCGTCGAGCTTGAAAGCCTGCAGCAGACGCCGCGGCTTCTCGAAGCAGATGAGCGAGGCGATGATCAGCACCACGATGTTGATACCGGCCCAAAGCGCCGCGATCGCCGAGAACGAACCCTCTATTCGCGCCGTCTCCGGAACGATGTTTATCAGGAGGCCCAGCGCGGTGACCACGATGAAGCCGGCAATCCAGGTGAAAGTATAGGCGTCGAAAACGTTCTCCTCGTTACTGCTGCCCTTCGGGGTCACCTTGAAGGGCTTGCCGAAGGGCCTGACCAGGCTTGAAAGGACGGTCGGCAGCATACGAAAAGTCGAGAAGGTACCGACGGCGGTGGAGACCAGCGGAAGGTAGCGCGTCGGGGTGAGCCAGAACATCAGCAGGAAATAGGCCGCCAGCAGGGGCACCTGGTTCGAGACGTAGTCGGCGACGTCAGTGAAATAGAGCGGCAGGGCGCCGAACCAGAAATAGACGATGGGAATGAGGAGCACGATGAAGCGGACCAGATATTGCACGAGCCAGGACATCGGCAAGAACATGACGCGCTGGAAGAGCGAGAGGCCCGGCCCGCGCAAGGGGCCGTTGTGCAGGTAGAGCGTCTGGATACCGCCCTGACACCAGCGCTCGCGCTGGACGAAATAGCCGGTGAGATTCTCGGCCGCCAGCCCCATCGAGAGCCGCTCGTTGAGATAGCGCGTCTTGAAACCCCTGTTGAGCATCGACAGCGTCGTCAGTAGATCCTCGGTGATCGACTCGGTCGGAAAACCGCCGATGGCGTCTACCGCCTTGCGCCTTGCGATCGAACAGGAGCCGCAGCAGAAACTGACGTCCCAGCCGTCGCGGCTCGGGGCGATCTCGTCGAAAAACAGGCGCTGCTCATCGGGCCATAGGTTCTCCAGCCCGAGATTGGACTGGATCGGATCGACATTGAAGAAGTGCTGCGGCGTCTGCACGATGCCGATCGTCTCGTCCATGAAGAAAGGCAGGGTGCGCCGGAGAAAACTGCGATAGGGCACGAAATCGGCATCGAAGACGGCGATGAAATCGCCTGAGCTGACGCGCAATCCGTTGTTCATGTTCCCGGCCTTGGCATGCGCGTTGTCGCTGCGCGTCACATGGATCGCCCCCCGCCCCTCGCAGAAGGTCCTGAGCCAGTCGCGCCGGCCGTCATCAAGCACATAAACCTTCAGCTTGTCCTTGGGATGATCGAGCGCAAGTGCCCCGACGATCGTCCGTTCGAGAACGTCGAGAGGCTCGTTATAGGTCGGTATGAAGACGTCGACCGTGGGGAGTTCCCGTTCATCCCGCTCAAAAAACTGCCGCTCCAGCCGATCCCCCTCGGCGCTGCGGTCGACGTAGCGGCTCATCAGGATGAGGAAGAGCACAACCTCCGAAAAGGCGAGGACCTCGACGATGAACACGAACCAGACCCAATAGAAATTGGCGCCGTCGTTCGGATAAGGAAGGACGGTCTCGGTGAAGCGCCAGAGCATGTAACGCAGCGCGATGGCAGCGACGAGGGCGCAGGTGACAGCGCGCGACCAGCTCCTGTGGCGCGACCAGTTGAACGGGCCGAGGAGAAAAAAGGCGACCACGAGTAACGTCGGCGCCAGCGCTAGAAGAGACTGAACCACAAGCTTTGAACCCACTGCGCGAGGTGAAGACTACGCTTGGAGAAACGCACCTGCGCCGTCCGGCCAACCTGACAGAAATTCGCAAAATCGGTGTTGAGTGACGACGGCGCGAGCGTAACGCGGATGCGCGCATTTCGCTCCTCTGTCTCCGGCTCGTTGGCTGCCAGCGCGTCCTTCTCCACCACGGCGGACGACCCCTTGACCGCCTGTACGCGGCCCCGGAAGACGTCGCCGCGACCGAAGAGCCGGACCTCCGCCTCGCGGCCGGGATAGATCTCGTCATAATCGACCTCGGGAACCAGAATATCGACGAACAGCTCGCGGCAATCGAGGATACGCATCATCTCGTTGTTCAGAATGACATTGGAGCCGCTGATGACGTTACGGGTCCACACGACGCCATCGAAAGGCGACGGGATCGTCGCAGCCTCGAGACTGAGTACCCGCCTCTCCTCCTCGGCTATCTGTTGGTCCGTCTGTTCTGCACGTGCCTCATTCTCTGCGATTCGCGTGTTGAGATCGTGGATGCGAACGATCACCTCGTCCTGGCGCTGCCGGGAATAGGGCACGTCGTTCTGGCCGTCGCCCATGACGAATATGCCCTGACGCACGGCGTCGAGGCGTTGCTGCAGCAATTCCACCGTCAAATTGCTGATCTCGAGCTCGCCGCCGGCGGCCACGCCGGCAGCTTCGGCCGCCTCCACCATCTTGCGGGTGAAGATCCCCTTGGCCTCCAGGTCCTGCCGCCGGTCGAGATCGACCCTCGCCACGGCGTCCTGCGCGCGCGATACCTCGACCCTTTTCTGGAGGATCTGGACCTCGCGCTCCAGGCTGGCGATGGTCGCGTTCCTGAAGATGTCAAGCCGCCCCGCAAGGTCATCCCTCAAACGCACGAGTTCATCCCGCTCCCGCCGCAGCGCCGCGACACGCTCGACCGCGGTTCGATGATCGGTGCGCAGCGACGCCAGGATCGCCCTGTTGACCCGCGGGTTACGGATTGTCGCGAGCGTTTCGCCCTCTGCCACCGGAGTACCGATTCGAGGCGCCGGTTTCTCGATCTCGCCGTCGATCGGCGCGTTTATGACGGCCAGGCGTGCGTTTACCGTCCCATCCAGACTGCTGTAGCCGGTCAATCCGGGCAGCAGAACGGCAATTGCAAGCGCCAGGAGCAGGATGCCGACGGTGATGCGTGTGAGCCGATGATTGAGGATCATGTCCAATTACTCACTGAGGACAGCCGGTTCGGCTGATACGCTGCCGCAACTATTCCGCGACGCCGTGCCCGGACCGGGCCCTCGCCGCGTCCTGTCACGATTGAATGGTATTCTGTGTCGAGCAACCCTTAAATTTGTATGTTTCGGTGGCGAACAGAGCAAAACTTCGGCGGGTGATGGAGAGTACCGGCCTTACTCTAAGGTTTAGGGATAGCGCGCTGGCGTTTTTCTGCGATAGGCCGGGAGGCGGCCGCCCGAAAGGAACGACAATGAGAGCTGCATGGTACGAGAAGAATGGCGCTGCCCGCGATGTCCTCAAGGTCGGCAGCCTTCCCGAGCCTCTCCCCGGCCCCGGAGAGGTCCGCGTCCGCATACATGCCTCCGGCGTCAACCCGTCCGATGTCAAGGCGCGGGCAGGACGTCCGCTCCTTGCACCGCGAATGATCCCGCACAGTGATGGCGCAGGCATTGTCGATGCCGTGGGAGCGGGGGTGGCAGGGGAGCGCATCGGCGAGCGGGTATGGACCTGGAATGCCGCCTGGCGGCGGTCGAACGGTACGGCTGCAGAATATGTAGTCCTTCCACAGGATCAGGCGGTTCATCTGACTGATAACCTATCTTTCGAGGAGGGCGCCTGCCTCGGCATTCCAGCTCTGACGGCACTTCGCGCGGTAACCATGGACGGATCCGTATTGGGAAGAACCGTTCTGGTCACCGGAGGCGCGGGCGCCGTCGGCGCTTACGCGATCCAGTTCGCCAGGCTTTACGGCGCGGCGCGCATCGTCACGACCATCAGTACGGCGGAGAAAGCCGAAATCTGCAGGAAGCTGGGAGCCGACCACACGATCAACTACAAAACGGAAGATGTCGCCGACCGGATAAGGGGCATCACCAACGGGCGCGGCGTCGACCGAATTATCGAGGTGGACGCCGCCGCAAACGTCGAGATGCTGCCGAACATCATTGCGCGCGACGGGCTTTGCGTGATCTACGGCTCCAGCAAGCCGGAGATCTCATTCGAGTTCTTTCCGATGATACTCGCCGGCGCTGCGGTGCGGTTCTTCATCGTCTATGAGATGTCGCCGGAAGTGCGCGAGCAGACCGTCGGCGCTCTTCAGGGGCAGCTCGCATCCGGGCTTCTCAGGCATCACATCGCCGAAACATACGCGCTGGACGACATCGCCGCGGCCCACGAGGCGGTCGAAAACGGAAAAACCATCGGCAATGTCGTCGTTTCTCTCTGACACAGCCCGGCGCTTCGTCTCGTTGCATGTCCCGGCAGCATTCCAGGGCGTCAGGACGTTCTCCCCCGGACGACTATCTGTTGCCACGCATCGTAAGCGGATAGGACGGTCTCCATCTGCGCCGTGTGGCCGTTAATGAAGTCGTCCAAGTAGATCGTCTCGTCCGGATATTCCGTGATCAGTGTCAGCGGCACGGTGTGGCGATCATCCTCCGACGACAAGCACGGAAAACCGTTGATGAGCCGGAAGCCGGTCTCGCCTGCATGAATCTCATAGAGCGCGATCTGCCGGTCGTTGTAGTCGAGAAGGCCGGGGATCGAGCCCAGGTGCCGGGTCACGTATTGCAGCAATGCCTCGGCCTCTTCGCGCCAGCCTTTATGGTGCCGGACCACCAGGAAAAAGCCCTTCGGCAGAGTCCACATGGCAAAATTGCGCGGTACATAGCCCGAAAGCGGCCGTGTCCATTCGTGCGACGGATAGCCGTGCAGGTTCACATGCAGCTTGGCACCGCTCAGCTCTTCCGCCTTGACGCGGATTTCCTTCTCGCCGAGATGGGCGCCGGCGTCTTTCCCGCCGCGATATTCGAGATCGTCGCCGAGCGCCGTGTAGCGGGCGGCATGATGCATGTGCCTCGGGTTGGCGACGCAAAGACGCTGGTGCAGCGCATAGCCGTCCGGATTTTCGAGCGGCGAGATGGTGAAGTGCGCATTCGGCCTACGGCTCAGACGACGGGCGGCGCGGATCGCACCGACAATGCCGGTCGTCTCGTTCGGATGCTGGCCGCCGCTGATCATTACCGGCGCATCGTCACCTTTTATGTAGCGCGCCGACAGATTGCGTCCCGAGCGCGAGCGCGCCGAAAGCGCCTCGCCGCCGATCTCCGCGAGCATACCGTCGAGCTGATGCGCCGGCGGGGGCTCGATCGCCGTGTCGATCGCCTGCTCCCTGCGCTCGGGGAAACCGCTCGTCAACGGCCGGACCTCGACGCGTAGCGAAATCTCTCCGCCACCGCTCATGACGATCTCGGGAACGATCTGTCCGGGTTTCAGGCCCCGGTCGCCGGAGACACGACCGGATCTCTTCTGGAAAAATTCGAGAAGCGAGAAATAGAAATCTTCGTGCAGCGCTTCGCGCAGACTGACGGCCTCGTGGCCGACGTCGAGCGGCTCGTCCTCGGCCGGATGGGCCACGCTGATGTTCAGCTCCTCGAAATAGGGTTCCGCATCGCCCCAATCGTAGCCCGCAATCGCCCGGATGGCGCGGTCGAACAGGCGCTCGTAGTCCGTTTCCAGGCGTGTACCGGTTTTGTCGCCGGCCGGGCGCAGCCAGCCTGTCGGCGACACGTTGATCTCGCCGACGAGATCCACATGGATCCGGTTTGGGGCCAGAACCTCGAGGCTTTCGGTCCTGCCGTCGCGCGTCAACGTCACGTCGTAGAAAAATCCACCGTCGTCACGAGGGATGAAGTTGATCGCAGCCGCGCCAACCAGGGCCGCCAGCGGATAGGCTTCGAGCCGGAAACGATTCTCGGGGGCGTTGCCATGCACGGGATAGCGAACCTCGATCGCCGAGACCCCGGCGAGGTCGACCTCCTCGAGGAAGGCAAACAGGAGCGGCTTGTAGGCGCTGCGGATGCGGGCGGTGACGCCCTTTTCCCTCAGTGCCTGTTCGGCAGCGCGGCGGCTCTTGGTATCGTCGAAGGTCCAGGCTTCGAACGACTGGCCCGGAACGGCGCGGGCGACGAGTTCTTCGAGGCTCCGCTCGAAGGTCGCTTCCAGGATCACGGTCATGGGTTCACCTCGATGTTCTGCCGGTCGGGTCGAGACTGTCGCGCAGCCAATCGCCGAGCAGGTTGAGACCGAGTACGGTGAAGAGGATTGCAAGCCCCGGGAAGACGCTGACCCACCAGGCGGTCTGTAGATAGGTGCGGCCGTCCGCCAGCATTCCGCCCCAGCTCGGAATAGTCGGGTCGACGCCCATGCCGAGAAAGGTCAGGCTGCTTTCGAGCAGGATGTTGTTGGCGACGTTGAGTGTCATCAGCACGATGACGGGACCGATAAGGTTCGGCAGCAGGTGCTGGAAGATGATCCGCCAGTCCTTCACGCCGATGGCGCGAGCCGAAAGAACGAACTCGCGTTCGCGGAGCGTCAGAACGGAGCCGCGCACCAGACGGGCGTATTGCACCCATTGCGAGACGATCAGCAGGACAATGGTATTCATCAGGCTGCCGCCGACGATGGCGATGAAGGTGATCGCAAGCAGAATGAAGGGCATGGCAAGCTGTATGTCGGCAAAACGCATCACCAGCATGTCCCAGAAGCCGCGATAATAGCCGGCGACGAGCCCGACGAGAACGCCGAGCACGACGGCGCCGAGTACCGAGGTGACGCCAACCAGCAGCGAGATCTTGCCGCCCGCCGCCACGCGCGCCATCACGTCGCGGCCGAGCGGATCGGTGCCGAACGGATGGGCGGCGCTGGCAAACGGCTTTGCCAGGCGCGCCATCAGGTCGATCTTGTCGGCGCCGCCCGGAAACAGCATGTCGGAAAACAGGACGGCGAGGCAGATGACGAGGGTCAGGAGCGCCCCGAGAAGGAATTCCAGGTTGCGGTAGCGCGACAGACGGGAAGTCTTGGCAGCCATCTCGAATTACTCCGTACGAATTCGCGGATCGATCAGCCCGTAAGCGATATCGACCAGAAGATTGATGCCGACGATCATCAGCGAAAGGACGGTGATCACGCCTTGGAGAACGGGAAAGTCGCGCGCACCGACGGCATCGAATGCGAGCGTGCCGAGGCCGGGCCAGTTGAACACCCGCTCGATGACGACGATGCCGCCGAGCAGACCGCCGAACTGAATGCCGAAATAGGTGATCAGCGGGATGGCGCAGTTGCGCAACGCATGCTTGTAGAGGACCTTGGTTTCGCTGAGCCCCTTGGCACGGGCAACCATAATGTATTGCGACTGCAGCGTTTCCAGCATCGAGGTGCGCACGAGGCGGACATTCGTCGCCGTCAGGATCACGCCCATGGTGACGGCCGGCATTATGTAGCTGGAAAGACCGGCCATGCCGCTTGGCGGCAGCAGGTTGAACGTGATGGCAAACAGCAGCACCAGCATGGTCGCCAGCCAAAAGTTCGGGAAGGAGAGGCCGACCAGCGAAAGGATGCGGATCAGTTGGTCGGCCCACTTGCCGCGGGCCGTCGCGGCCTTGATCCCGAGCGGGATGGACAGGACTATGGAAACGGCGATCGAGATGAACGCGAGCAGCAGCGTTGCGGGCAATGCCTGGGCGATTAGGCCGGTCACCGGTGCATTTCCCGAGAAGCTGCGGCCCATGTCGAGCGTCACCAGCCCCTTGAGGAAAGTGAGGTACTGTTCCAGAAACGGTTTGTCGACGCCGAGCGCCTGGCGGATGCGGGCCAGATCGTCCTCCGTCATACTGCCGCCGCCCTGGAACATCGTCACCGCCGGATCGCCGGTCAGGCGGATGGCGAAGGATACGAGAAGGGTGATGGCGATCACGACGAAAATCGCCTGAAGCAATCGTTTGATAAGGAAGCCGGCCACGTTCTTGTCCCCGAAACGAATTTGGGGCGCCGCCGAAGATCTTGGCGGCGCCCGGTCTTCAGATTATTCCACCGTGACGTCGGTGAACTTCATGCGGTTGTCGGGAGCCGGTACGAACCCCTTGACGCGCTTGCTGATGCCGTAGATCGCCTTGGTGTTGTAGAGCGGCATTTCCAGCGCACGGTCGGCGGCATAGGCCGCGATTTCGCGTAGGATCCTTTCGCGCTCGGCGCGATCCGTCAGCGGGCGCTGCGATTCCAGGAGCTTGTCGAGGGTCTCGTCCTTGTCGTAGGGGTTCCAGCGCTCGCCGGAGTGGTACATCGAGTAGGCGGTGTTGTCGTAGTCGAAAGTCCAGCCGCCCCACTTCTGCTGGAACATCGCGCCGGTCTTGCCCTGTGGAATGATGTCGTTCAGCAGAACGTTGGTTTCGTAGGGCTTGATCGTCGCGTTTACGCCGACGATCTGAAGATAGCTCGCAACGATCTGCGCAACTTCGTTCATCGTTGCGTCATTGCCGCGGATGTCGATCTGCACCGCCGTGCCCGGCGCGACGCCCGCTTCGGCGAGGAGCTTCTTCGCACCTTCCGGATCAAATGGCAGCGGCTTCAGTTCCGGATCGTAGCCGAAGGACAACTCTCCCTGGAAGGACGCGATTTCCGTCGCCTGGCCGGCCAGCAGCGACTGCACGATGCTTGCCCGGTCGACGGCCATGATCAACGCCTTGCGCACTTTAGGATCGGCAGTAATGCCGTCGCGCGTGTTGAAACGCAACGCATCGACGGTCGGGCCCGGAACCGAGAGGACTTCCAGCTTTGAGTCGCCCTGAATGACCGGAAGCATGCCGATCGGGATGGTCGGCGGGATGACGAGATCGACGCGACCGGCCTGCAGTTCCGCGACGGCGGTCGAGGGTTCGGTGATGAAACGGTATTCGAGTTCCGAAAGCTTCGGTGCACCGCCCCAATAGTCCGGGTTGGCTTCGAGCTTGATGTTCACTTTCGGCGCATAGGAGACGAACTTGAAGGCACCCGTTCCGACCGGGTTGATGTTGAAGTTGTCCTCGCCCTTTTCCTGGATGTATTTCGGCGGAACGATCATCGCGCCATAGCCGGCGAGCTTGGTGAGCAATACCGGGTCCGGTGCCTTGAGCTTCATGTCGACCGTGAACGGATCGACGATCTCGATGCTTTCGATCGCCGTGTAGTTCGAACGCTGCGGTCCCTTGGCACCCTCTTCGCCGAGCAGGCGATCGAAGGTGAACTTGACGGCTTCTGCATTGAACTCTTCGCCATTGTGGAACTTCACGCCCTGGCGCAGCTTGAAACGGATGCGTTTGCCTTCGTCCAGTTCTTCCCAGGATTCCGCCAGACCGGGGACCAGCTTCAGGTCGGGTCCGCGATAGGTCAGGCCGTCGAAGATATTGGTGGCAACGGCTGCCCACTGTACCAGAAAGGTATCGACCGGATCCCAGCTGCCCGGATCCTGCGGCGAGGATACCGTCAGCTTGCCGGCCGCAAGCGCCGGCGCCGGCGAAAAGGCCGCGCCGGCGAGAGCGATTGCCATGAAGGTCGCCGTTATTCCCCTTTTGATCGTTCCCATTATCTGTTCCTCTTCAGATGTTGCGATGGTTCGCAGGTTTCAGGCGCTCTTCGCGACGAAGTGCCCCGGATTGATTTCCTCGTGAGCAAGAATGGCCGGCTCGTCGCCGACGCGGCGGACAGGATTGGGGATTTCGCCCTCGATCAATGCCGTATTGCGCTCGGCGGTCGGGTCGGCGACCGGCACGGCGGACAGGAGACGGCGCGTATACGCATGCGTCGGAGTTTCGAAGACCTGACGGCGCGAGCCCATCTCCATGATCTGCCCGAGATAGAGCACGGCGACGCGGTGGCTCATTTTCTCCACGACAGCCATGTCGTGGCTGATGAACAGATAGGCGAGGCCCCGTTCCGCCTGCAGATCCATGAACAGGTTGATGATCTGCGCCTGGATCGACACGTCGAGGGCCGACAGCGCCTCGTCGGCGATTATCAGCTTCGGATCCGAAGCCAGCGCACGGGCGATGCAGACGCGCTGACGCTGGCCGCCGGAAAATTCGTGCGGATAGCGCTCGGCGACCGCGGAACTCAGGCCCACGCGCTCCAGCAATTCGTCGACGCGGCGGCGCACGGCCTTCCGCTCCAGGATAAGGCCATGCGTGCTGATCGGCTCGGCGATCGAGAAGCCGACCGTCTTGCGCGGATCGAGCGAGGCGAAGGGGTCCTGGAAGATATACTGCACTTCCTGCCGCATGCGGAAACGCTCCGCCGCGGACATGGACGAATAGCCTTTGCCGTTGAAGAAGATCTCGCCCGACAGCGAGCTCTGCAGTTGCTGGATCGTACGGCCGATGGTCGATTTTCCGGAGCCGGATTCGCCGACCAGTGCCAGGGTTTCTCCCGGGTGAATGTCGAAGCTTACCTTCTGCACGGCGCTCAGGCGGTGCGTCGCCCTGCCGAACAGGTTCTTGCGGATGTCGAAGCGGACGAACAGGTCCCTGACCGAGAGCAGCGGCTTCTCGTCGTATTTCGCAGTGTTCTGGACGCGCTCTTCGCCGACGATCGTCGGCTCGCCGTCCTGCAGCACGGTCAGCGGCATGCGCTTCGGAAATTCTTCCCCGGACATGCTGCCGAGGCGCGGGACTGCGGCAAGCAGCGCGCGGGTATAGGGATGCTGCGGATTGGCGAAAATCTCTCCGACCGGGCCTTCTTCGACCTTCCTGCCCTTCCACATCACCACGACGCGGTCGGCCATCTCGGCGACGACGCCCATGTCGTGGGTGATGAACACCATTCCCATGCCGAGCGTTTTCTGCAGATCTCGCATGATGTTCAGAATCTGCGCCTGAATCGTGACGTCGAGTGCGGTGGTCGGCTCGTCGGCGATCAGCAGTTTCGGGCGGCAGGCGAGCGCCATCGCGATCATCACGCGCTGGCGCATCCCGCCGGAAAGCTGGTGCGGATAGCGGCCGAGAAGAGCGGCGCCGTCCGGCAGCCGCACCATGTCGAGCAGGCGCCTGGCCTCGGCCATGGCCGCGGACTTGCCCATCTTCTCGTGCAGGACAAGCACTTCGCAGATCTGATCGCCGATGGTGAAGACCGGATTGAGCGAGGTCATCGGCTCCTGGAAGATCATGGCGATCTCCTTGCCGCGGATCGAGCGCATCTCCTTCTGCGAGGCCTTCAGCAGATCCCTGCCGCCGAACAGGATGCGGCCGCCTGCGAACCTGGCGCCCATCATGTCTGCAAGCCGCATGGCCGACAGCGACGTGACCGATTTGCCGGAACCGGATTCGCCGACGACCGCCACCGTCTCGCCGGCCTCGACTTTGAACGACAGATCGTCGACGACGCGGCTCTCGCCGAATTCGACGCTCAGGTCTTCGACCGACAGAAGCGGCCTGCAGTTTTCCATCGGGCGAGTGTCCATGGACGACGTCATGTCCGTGTCTCCGACTTGGCCTGTGCAGTGCTGGTCCCGGTTGTGCCATCATCGCTGGCGATCCGGGCGATGAGGGCGCCCAATGTCTGGGTGGAACCGGCTTCAGCGAGGATGGTGACGATGCCGGCGGCCGGCGCAGTCACGGACGTCTCCATCTTCATCACGTCCATCATTGCCAGCACATCGCCCTTTTCCACAAGGGCGCCGTCCGAAACATTCCAGTGAGCGAGCAGTCCGGGCACGGGCGCCAGCACGGCTCCGGCGTCGTGCTGCTCGCGTCTTTCGGCGACAGAACTGCCCGAAGCGGGCATCGGGCCGAACAGGCGCAGGAAGGCGCCGGGAATGCCGATCTCGACACGCTTACCGCCTATCTCGACATGGCCGCGCAAAAGACCGGTGCCCTCTGCCGGGGCGGGACGGCTGGCGGCTTCCAGCGTCTGAGCGAAATCCGTCTCGATCCAGCGCGTGTGAACACGGAACGCCTCGGCAAAGTCGGCGTGGCGGATGACGGTGCGGTGAAAGGGCAGGACCGATGGAACGCCTTCGATTTCGAACTCGTCAAGCGCTCGACGGGCGCGTGCAATCGCCTGTTCGCGGGTTGCACCCCAGACGATCAGTTTTGCCGACAAGGAATCGAACATCGGCGGAACGGCCGAACCGGTGACCACGCCGGAATCGATGCGTATGCCCGGGCCGGACGGCGCGGTGAATTGGGAAATCGAGCCGGCGGACGGCAGGAAACCGCGGCCGGGATCTTCCATGTTGATGCGGAATTCGATTGCGTGGCCGCGCGGCGGCGGCATCTCGGTGATGCTGATCGGCAGGCCCTCGGCGATCCGGAACTGTTCCACGACGAGATCGAGACCCGTGGTCTCCTCGGTCACGGGGTGTTCGACCTGAAGGCGGGTATTGACCTCGAGGAAGGAAATTACGCCGTCGGCGCTGAGCAGGAACTCCACTGTTCCGGCGCCGGTATAGCCGGCCTCGGCACAGATGTCGCGTGCCGCGGTGTGAATCTCGTCGCGCTGCGCGTCGGAAAGGAATGGCGCAGGCGCTTCCTCGACGAGCTTCTGGTTGCGCCGCTGCAGCGAGCAGTCACGGGTGCCGACGACCAGAACGTTGCCGAGGCGGTCCGCAAGCACCTGCGCCTCCACATGCCGCGGGCGATCGAGAAACTGTTCGACATAGCATTCGCCACGGCCGAAGGCGGCCACCGCTTCGCGGGTCGCCGATTCAAACAGCTCTTCGACCTCTGCGAGGTCCCGGGCGATCTTCAATCCGCGACCGCCGCCGCCATGTGCCGCCTTGATGGCGACAGGCAGACCGAACGTCCTGGCGAAAGCCACTGCTTCCGAGCTATCGGAGATCGCACCGTCGGACCCGGCGACCAGAGGTGCGCCGACCTTGCGGGCGATGCTGCGCGCCTTGAGCTTGTCGCCGAGCGCTTCAATGACCTGCGGATCGGGGCCGATCCAGGTGAGGCCGGCATCGATGACCGCCTGTGCGAATTCGGCACGCTCCGACAGGAAGCCGTAACCCGGATGAACGGCATCCGCGCCCGAACGTTTCGCGGCGGCAATCAGCTTGCCAATGTCGAGATAGGTGTCCCTGGCGGTGCCCCCCGAAAGCGCATAGGCTTCGTCCGCCAGCGCCACGAAGAGCGCATCGGCATCGGCATCGGCGTAAACGGCGACTGAGGCCAGGCCGTAATCCTTGCAGGCCCGAATGATCCGCACCGCGATCTCGCCGCGATTTGCTATCAAAACCTTCTTCATGCGGATTTTCCTGGAATGGTGCGGGGGGTGAAGCTGCTGACCGCGTTGAACCGGATACGCGCTCCGGTAGGTACCTGACCGGTGAGATCGAGATGATACCCGGCGACATTGGCAATGACGGGATAGCCCCCGGTCAATGGATGATCGGCGAGGAACAGAACGGGCTGGCCGCTGGCCGGCACCTGGACGGCGCCGCGCACGGTGGCCTCGCTCGGAAGTTCGCCGTCGTTTCGCCGCGCGAGCCCTTCGCCCGACAGACGGATGCCGACGCGGCTCGACTGCGGCGTGACGAACCATTCCTGCGCCAGGAAGCTCTCGACGGCCTTTTCGGTGAACCAGTCCGTACGGGGTCCCATCACGACGTCGAGCACGACCGTTCCGGCCATGTCAGGCATGAGTTGCTGCGGCAGTTCCGACGAGACGAGCGAACCGGCGCGTGCCGGCAGGATGGTGACGACATCGCCGGCGCCGAGCGCGGCCGGGCCGATCTGCGACAGCGTGTCGTGAGCGGCGCTCCCCAGCACCGGCGCGACATCAAAGCCGCCGCGCAACGCCAGGTAGGAGCGCATGCCCGTCGTCGGTGCGCCCAGCGAGACCACATCCCCGTCGTCAAGCGCGATTGGGCTGTGATGGGGAGCGGAAATCGTCCTGCCGTCGGCGCCGGTGATGGCGATCGGTGCCGTTGCGCCCGTCAGCGCCATCACGCCCCGGCCGCGCACCCGGAAGCGCAGTGAACCGAGCGTTATTTCGAGCGCTGCAGCACCGGCCGCGTTGCCGACCAGCCGGTTGGCGGCCTTGAAGCTCGTCCGGTCCGCTGCGCCGGAGACGCTGATGCCCTGCCTGGCCTGCCCGGGACGGCCGAGATCCTGAAACAGAACCGGCAGGCCCGTGGAGACGATTTCGATGGCAGCCCGTCCCGTCCCCGCATGGGCCTGCGCCTTGGGCTTTGCGGAAATCCCTGCCGCCGGTTTGATCTCGTAGGCGTTTTCCTCCGCCATGTTTCGGAAGCGTACCCGGCTGCCGGGTTGCAGCAGCGAGGCCGGCATACGGTCGACGTCGAACATCGCCAGCGGGGTCGTGCCTATCAACTGCCAGCCGCCGGGGCTGGCCTTGGGGTAGACGCCGCTGAATTCTCCGGCAAGGCCGACCGCACCGGCCGGCACCTGCATGCGCGGCGTCTTGCGGCGCGGTACCGTCAGGCGCGGATCGCCGCCGGTGAGATAGGCGAAGCCCGGCGCAAATCCGGTCAGGGCGGCGACGTAATTGCTTTCGCAATGCAGGCGGACGACTTCGTCGGCGCTCATGCCGAGAATGCCGGCGACTTCGGGAAGGTCCTCCCCGTCATAACGAACCGGGATTTCGACGAGCGGGCCGACTGCCGCTTTGCGTTCGCCGCCGGCCAGCGACGCGACGACTTCCGCCAGCCGGTCCTCGGAAACCACCGCCGGATCGAAGGAAATCAGCAGCGTGCGTGCCGCCGGGATGAATTCCCGGATGCCCGCGACCGGGTGGTTTTCCAGCGCCTCGAACAGCGACAGCGCCTCGCCGAGTTCGGCGAGCTCCACGAGAATGCAGTCGCCCCTCACCGGAAGGATACGCATCGATGTATTTCTACGGGAGGAAGGCGCTACGGGTTGCATGGCTGTTCAGGACGCCCTGGTAAACGGCCGGATGGCGAGGCCCGCCTGTTCGAATGCCTCGCGCAGGCGCCTGGCCATGCCAACGGCGCCCGGGCTGTCGCCGTGAACGCAGATCGACTGGGCGGCAATTTTCGTCAGCGTGCCATCGATCGCTTCGACGACCCCTTCTCTGACCATACGGACCATGCGCATGGCCACGAGCTCGGGATCATGCAGGACGGCGCCCTTTTCGCGGCGAGAAACGAGATTGCCTTCCGGCGTGTAGGCGCGATCGGCAAAGGCCTCGGCAACGACCGTGAGCCCTGCGGCGCGGGCCTGTTCGACGAGGGGCGAGCCCGCCAGAGCCATCAGCACCAGCGACGGGTCGATGGCGCGGACTGCCGCGATGACGTCGGCGGCCTGACGCCGGTCGACGGCGATCGTGTTGTAGAGCGCGCCATGGGGCTTCACATAGGTGACGCGCGTGCCGGCGGCCCGGGCCAGGCCCTGCAAGGCACCGATCTGGTAGATGACGTCGGCGATCAGTTCTTCGCTGGTAGGATCCATGTTGCGGCGACCGAAGCCGGCAAGATCGCGGTAGCCGACATGCGCACCGACCGCCACGCCGCGGCCGGCTGCGGCCCGCAGCGTCTTCAGAATGCCGGCGGGGTCGCCCGCATGAAAACCGCAGGCGACATTGGCGCTGCTGACGATGTCGAGCATGGCGGCATCGTCGCCCATCGTCCAGGCGCCGAAACTTTCGCCCAGGTCGCTGTTAAGGTCGATGCTCGGCATTAACGGTTCTCCTGTCCCCATGATTAACGCTAGCAAGGGAGGACAATGTTGTCCATACTGTTGAACAATTTTTCTGTATTGCTCTACAACGCGTGGAGGCGCATGGCTGATTTCTGCACGGCTTAATTCCACATGGATGCCAATTGCACTTGTGGGCGCTGCCGAAGCGCTTTACCGGGGAAGCGGCAATCTGAACCACAGGGGGGCCACTGCTTGGCTTCACGCAGACCGCTAAAGAACGAGGGGAGGCCTTCCGGCTTTGCTGAGGGCGACGCAATGCCCGCGTCACGTTCCTCGGAGCCGGTACAGACATTGGCCGAAACCGTTGCGGGCCGTATCCGCGAACAGGTGATTTCCGGCAGGCTCACGCCGGGAAGCCATCTGTCCGAACTGACGCTCAGCGAAGAATTGCAGGTCTCGCGCAATACGCTCCGCGAGGTCTTTCGCATTCTCACCAAGGAGGGCCTGCTGCGCTACGAAGCCAATCGCGGCGTCTTCGTCTCGACGCCCGGCATGTCGACGATCATCGATATCTATCGGGTGCGACGCCTGATTGAATGTCCGGCGCTGGCACAGGCCCATCCGGGCCACCCTGCGGTGAAGCGCATGCGCGCGGCAGTTGAGGACGCCCGGCAATGCCGCGAATCGAAGGACTGGCTCGGTGTCGGCAGCGCCGACATCGCATTCCATGCAGCCATCGTCGAGCTTGCCGACAGCCCCCGGCTGTCGAGTTTCTATGCGCAGATCTCGCTGGAACTGCGCCTCGTCTTCGGCCTGCTGCAGGATCCCGAATTTCTGCACGGCCCTTTCATCGACCAGAATCTCCAGATCGTGACCGAACTCGAGGCCGGTCGCGCAATCGCAGCTTCTGAAATGCTGGAAACCTACCTGCTGCGCGCCGAACGGTTCATTCTCGGCGCCTACGCCCGGATTACCGCTCACTCCTAGAGCGATGCTTAGGGAAGATCGCTTCAACAAGGGTCGGCAACGGTTTCGAGAAGGGCGTGCAGATGGGCCCGCTCTGCCACGCCCGACGCTCCGGTTCGACCATGTCCCGTAGTGAACATCTTGCAAGCGAACGAGCATGACGATCGTGTTCGAAGTCATCGATACCGGCGCCGATCCGGTGCGTCGCCACATCTCAAAATCGTTGTGAGCCACGCCCCTGCCCGGTCCGCCGGACCGGCCATTCGCAACAAATTTCCAAGAATTCAAGCAGCGCACTTGACCGACGACTGCATGTGGTCCATTACTGGTAATACCAGTTGGAACCATTTCCATGAACCCTGTGCTGTCCGATAGTGCCGACGAAATTGCGGGAACGGAAAAGGTGCTCTCCTTCTTCCGGGAGCAGCTGTTGTCCGGTGCGCTCAAGGTGGGCGACAGGCTATTGGGCGAGAGGGAGCTTTGCCTGGCCCTCGGCGTATCGCGGCCGGTACTGAGGGAGGCTTTGCGGTCGCTCGCCAATCTCGGCTTTCTCGATATCCGGCACGGCAAGGGCGCCTTCGTGCGCAAGGCCGACGTGGGCGTCTTCGGCGATTTCCTGACGTTCTGCCTGGCGCAGCAGCCAGACATGCTCGACGACATCATGCAGGCCCGGGTCGCGATCGAATGCCAGGCCATCCGTCTTGCCTGTATCCGCGCGACGGACAGCGACCTCTCACGCATCGGCGGCCTGCTGACGCGGTTGATGGACACGCTTCACAATGCCGAAGACGGCGGTGCCGCGGACTTCGCCTTTCATATGGCGATCGTCGAGGCCAGCCGCAGTCCCGCGCTTGTCACCGTCTACCGCTCGATAGCGGAACTTCTGAAGCGCAGCCATGTCCAGAGGCGCGCCGAAACGAGCGACGCGCCCGGCATCACCGACTATCTCGTGGAGGCCCATCGGGAGGTCTTCCTGTCCATTCTCGCGCGCGATCCGGACAAGGCGGACAGGATGCTGCGCGAACATTTCGCCATCGGCGACGAGCTTCGGCGCAAAAGCTACATAGCCGCCTTCACCAGGAAGGGCGCGCCGCAGGAAGAGGAAAAGGAAGCAGACAGCTAGTTTTATCCAGGGAGGAGGAGAGCATGCTGAACTTTCTGAAACATGGCCGGATAGCCGGCGCCGTTCTGGGAACCGCTTTATTGGCCGGAGCCGCCTCGGCAACCGAACTGCGCTATGCGCATGTGGGCGCCGAGGGAGACATCCAGACGGTTTATGCGGCACAGGCGGCGGAAGGCATTGCGGCCGCGACCGGCGACGAAATTACTGTCACCGTCTATCCCGCAAGCCAACTCGGCGGGGTCGCGGAAATGGTGGATGGCGTGCGCATGGGCTCGATCTCGATGGGCCATCATGATTTCGCCTCCCTCGCCCGGCTGGTGCCTGAGGTTGCGGTCTTCAACGCGCCTTTCATCTATCGCGACGGTGCACATGCGCTCGCTGCAACGGATCCGCAGGCGTCGCCGGCCCTCCAGGCGATCAATGAGAAGCTCATCGCACAGGGCGTGCGGATCATCGGGCGCATCTATCGAGGTGACCGCCACATCTCCTCCAACTTCCCGGTAAAGACACCGGCGGACCTTGCCGGCAAGCCTTTCCGAGCGGTCCCGCTCGAGCTGTGGGTTTCCATGGTCAAGGGCTTCGGCGCGATCCCCACTCCGGTCGAGGTTGCCGAACTTCCGACCGCGCTGATGACCGGCGTGGTGGTCGGCCAGGAGAATCCGCTGACCATGATCGCCTCCAACAATCTGAACGAGGTGCAATCGCATCTGTCGATGACGGGTCACATGCGAGCCGTGCTCGCCGTCTTCATCAATGAGGAAGTCTGGCAGGGATTGAGCGAAGAGCAGCGTGCGGCTCTGACGAAGGTTCTCGATGAGGAGGCTCAGAAATCGTTGAAGATGGCGACGGAATCCGAGGCTGATCTGGTGAAGGAACTCAAGGGCCGCGGTATGACCGTCATCACCGAGGCGGAAGGCCTTGACGTGGCGGCCTTTCGGGAGAAGGTCAGTGCGCAGATCCGGCAGGACTTCCCGAATTTCGCGCCACTCATCGAGCAGATCGACGCGGTGAAGTAACTCCGCGCTGCAGGGACAAGCCATTGTCCCTGCAGCGCCTGCATTTTTCAGTCGTATTCGGAGGGGGGAAGATGCGTCTGCCCGAACGTGTCCTGACGATTGTCGTGGTTGCCGTGATGGCGGGGCTGGTCATCGTACCGACGGCCCAGGTCGTCATGCGCGGTGTCTTCAGACTGCCTTTCATCGGCGCGGAAGAGCTGACCCGCTTCCTGTTGATCTGCCTCGTTTTCCTCGCCTATCCCCTTGTCGTCAGGCATGGCGAGAACATCGTCATGGGCGAATTCAAGGCGGCCATGCCGAAGAAGGCGCGCGCGATCGTGAATTTCGCGATTTCGATCGGTGCGATCGGGGCCACCGGGTTCATCGGCTGGGTCACGGCTATGAATATCACCCGAAACCTGACCAATGCCACACCGACGCTCGGCATTCCTTTCTGGATATTTCTGGGCGCAGCGCTTTTCGGTTTCGTGGGAGCGGCGTTCGTCCATCTTCTCCATCTGCGCAAGCCGCCGCAGGCGGACAAGAACGTCGCAGTCTGAGAGGTCGTTCCATGGGCTTTCTGGTCGTTGCGGCCTTTCTCGGCCTCTTCATGCTCGGATTTCCGGTGGTCTACGCCATTCTGCTGCCGTCGATCCTCTATGTTCTTGTCGAGGGGTTGCCGTTCGGGCTGCTCGCGCAGCGGGTCACCTATGCACTGGATTCGTTTCCGCTGGTCGCCGTGCCCCTCTTCATCTTCGTCGGCAACCTGATGAATCTCTCCGGCATCACCGATCGCATCTTCCGGTTTGCCTATACGCTCGTCGGGCGAATGCCGGGCGGCCTGGCGCAGGTCAACGTGTTCGGAAGCCTCGTCTTCTCCGGGATGTCGGGTGCGGCGCTGGCGGACATCGGCGGCCTGGGCCGCATTGAGATCGACGCGATGAAGAAACGCGGGTTCGACCCATCCTTCGCCGGCGCGGTAACTGCCGCATCCGCAACACTCGGGCCAATCTTTCCGCCCTCCATACCGCTCATCGTCTACGGCTCGGTCACGAGCGTGTCCATCGTGCAGCTCCTCGTGGCCGGCATCATGCCTGCCGTGCTGTGCACCGCCCTGCTGATGCTCGCCGTGCTGATCGTCGCCGTCCGCCACGGCCATGCGCGCGCGGAACGCTGGCCGACGGTCGGCGAACTGGTCGCCGCGCTGGTGCCGGCGCTGCCGGCCATTCTTGCCCCGGCCCTCATGGTCGGCGGCATGACGGCCGGTGCTTTCACGCCGACCGAGGCGGCCGCGATAACGGCGGTCTATGTCATCTTCATCAGCGGCGTGCTTTACCGCGAGCTGACGCTCGCCCATCTATGGCATTCTGCTGTTCTCACGGCGCGCAGTTCCAGCGCGATCCTCATCATCGTCGCTGCTGCGGCGCTTTTCGGCTGGATCCTGGCGGTCGAGCAGGTGCCCCAAACCTTTGCGGCGACGCTGCTTGGATGGTCTAAGGATCCGCTCGTGCTGTTGATCATCGCGAATTTGATTTTTTTCGTCGCAGGCATGTTCCTCGACTCGACGACCGCAACGCTCCTTCTCGTTCCCATCATCGCCCCGCCCCTTGTGCTGGCCGGCGTCGACCCGGTTCAACTCGGCATAGTGGCGATCTTCAACCTGATGCTCGGTCTGCTGACGCCGCCGATGGGTCTTTCGCTGTTCCTCGTGTCGGATATCGCCGACGTGTCCATCCGGCAGCTGCTGCGGGCACTTGTGCCTTTCTACATTCCGCTGGTCACCACGCTTGTCATCCTTACGTTGGCGAAGGACTTCACGCTGTGGCTGCCGCGCCTGATCGCCCAATGATCTTTTCTCCAGGAGACACGAATATGCGCATTGTCATCGGTTCCGACCATGCTGGCTTCCACCTCAAGGCAACGATCGTCGACCACGTCATCTCTCTCGGCCACGAGGTATACGACGCAGGCTCATACGATGCGAAGCCGGTAGACTTCCCCGATATCGCAAAGACGGTCACTTCCTCGATCATCGAGGGCAAGGCGGATCGCGGGCTGATGGTCTGCGGCACCGGCGTCGGCGCTTCTATCGCGGCGAACAAGGTGAAGGGGATCCGCGCAGCGGTCTGCCACGACGTGCATTCCGCCCATCAGTCGGTAGAGCATGACGACGTCAACGTCATGTGCATCGGCGCGCAGATCGTCGGGGCGTGGTTGGCGAAAGATCTCGTCGAAGCCTACCTCGCTGCCGAGTTCTCCACCGACGAGGATTTCCGGCGCCGCGTTCGCAAACTTGCCGAAATGGACGAGCAGCGCTGAGCACCCGCAAGGCGCAACTACTCTTCCTCGCTGACCTCACCATCCACGAGATGGATTCGCCGATCCATGCGAGCGGCCATGTCGAGGTCGTGCGTCACCGCGACGACCGTCTTGCCGCGCTTGCGAACGAGCTCGTCGAGAATTTCGAATACCTGCTCCGAACTCCTGCTGTCGAGACTCCCGGTCGGCTCGTCTGCCAGGATCAGCGGCGGGTCGTTGGCAAGCGCCCTTGCGACAGCCACGCGCTGGCGCTGGCCGCCCGAGAGCTGATCCGGCCGCTTGTCGAGATGGTCGGCGAGGCCGAGCGAAGTCAGCAGCTCCGTCGCCCGCACCCGCATCGCGCCGCGGTCGAGTCGGCCGAGCTTGCGCATGGGAATCTCGACGTTCTCGCGCGCGGTAAACTCCGGCAGAAGGAAATGGAACTGGAAGACGAAGCCCATGGTGGCGAGGCGCGTTTCCGCCCGCTCCTTCTCGCTCATAGGTTCGGTGTCGCGTCCACGGACGCGGAGTGTGCCCTGGGTCGGCCGATCGAGCAGTCCCAGCAGGTAGAGCAGCGACGACTTTCCCGATCCCGAGGGACCGGTAACGGCTACGAACTCGCCTTCCTCAACGGACAGGTCGATGCCCTTCACCAACGTCACCGGAACCGTCTCTTTGAGGATGCGCGTGAGGCCGCGGGTTTCGATCAAGGGGCTCATGTCGCGCCTCTTATGATGTCCACCGGATTGACACGAGCTGCGCGGCGGGCCGGCAGGTAGCCGGCGACCGCTGCCGAAGACAGGGCGAAAGCCGTCGCCACCACATAGTGTGGAACGCTCCAGGCGATCGGCAACCTGGTCATCTCCTGGCCAGTCGCCGCGATTTCGAACCGCACCAGGGACAGCGCGTAGGTTATCGCAAATCCGAGTGCCCAGCCCAGAAGCGAGCCTGCGATGCCGATCGCAAGCCCTTCGATCACGAACAGACGCCGCATGTCGGCTTCCGAAAAGCCCAGCGATTTCATGATGGCAATGTCGCGCGCCTTCTCATGCGTTATGGTCGAGACGATGTTGAAGATGCCGAAACCCGCAACCAGCATGATCGCGGCGACCACCGTGTACATGATGACGTTGCGCACGACGAGCGCTTCGAGAATGGACTCGTTCGCCTCCTGCCAGGCGACCGCCTTGTAGCCAAGCTCGGCCTCCACCCGACGCGCGATGGCGGGCGCGGCGTCCGGGTCGTCCAGCTTGATGCGGATCTCGTTGATTGCATTCGGCCTGTTGGACAGGATTTGGGCGTTCTTCAGCAGGACATAGGCCTCGCCTTCGTCGCGCGCCGTGGTGCCGGTATGAAACAGGCCGACAATTTTGAAATTGCGGGCAAGGCCTTCCGAAGACACGGCGGTAATCGTATCGCCGAGGCCGGCGCCCAATCTCGAGGCCATGGTGTCGCCGATCACGACGTTATTGCCGCCCGCCGCAAGCGCAGCGAAGCTGCCGGCCTCGAAGTCCTCGACGATGGGCGAGACCCTCACTTCCTTCTCCGGCTCGATGCCGATCACGACGGCACCGACTTCGCGGCCGGAATAGCGGATGACGCCTTGCACGTTGAGGACCGCGGCAAGCCTGCCGGGTATCCACTCCTCCAACCAGGAGGCCGCTTTCGTTGGATTGATGATGCCGCGTCGGTCGTCCCTCGGCCTGAGCCCCGAGATCGCCGCGGCATCGAAGAGATCTTCCGCCGGCTGCCGCCGCGCAGCGCGCTGCTCGTCGGTAACGTCGACATGCGGCATGGTGTCGACGAGTTGACGAACGAAATCGTCCTGTCCGCCCTGCATCAGGGCCGCCATGGCGATCGAGAAACCGACGCCGACGGCGACACCGATAACCGCAACCAGCGTCTGGCGGCCGCGACCGGCGACGTGCGTCAAGGCGATATCGAGGATCAGGCGCATGGGTGTTCAATTCGTCGCTGTCTGCACCACGTCCACCCGCGTCCCGTCAGCGAAATCGGGAGGCAGGGGAGAGACTATCCGTGCGGTATCCTCCAGTCCCGAGAGGACCTCCACGCCGTTCGTGCCGCGGATGCCGGTCTCGACATCGCGCAGCGTCGCCTTCCCGCCCTCGACCACCGCGACCCTGGTTCCGCTCACGGCCGCCGCGGGAATGATCAGTGCATTGCGCGACAGCCGGACTACGATGTTCACATCGGTCGACATGCCGATCCTGAGCGGTGTGTCTTGCGGCAGGCGAAGGCGAACGCGGTAGGTCTTCGTAACAGGATCGCCCTTCGGCGTAATGCTGTCGACAACCGCCTCGAGCGCGCGCCCTGGAAAGGCGTCCGACCGCAACAGGGCATTCTGCCCGACTTCGACGCGCGGAATATCCTCCTCGTTCACCTCTGCCTCCACGATCAGCGGCCGCGCCTCTCCGACCCAGAAGAGAACGGTCCCGGGCTCGGCAACCTCGCCGATCTCTCCGTCCTGCCGGAGCACCCGCCCCGCATTCGGAGCGCGCAGCACATAGGCAGCAAGCCGCGCCTCCTGGCCGGCGATCAACGCCTCCAGTTGAGCAACGTCGGTGCGCGCCCTGTCCACCGCCTGCTCGCTTATCGTGTTTTTCTCCGCCAAGGCGAGCTTGCGGCGGTATTCTTCCCGGGCAAGCGACAGGCGCACATGCAGTTCGCTCAGTATCGCTCGCGCCTCCGTATCGTCCAGGCGCGCGAGCACATCGTCCTTTTCCACACGATCGCCCTCGCAATTGCACTGCTCGACGATCCGTTCGCGCACCGTCGACGTGACCTTTGCCCACACGCGCGGCTCTACGACGCCGCTCGCATAGACGATCTCCGCCGCATCCCCGCGCTTTGGCGTCACAACGGAAACGGGTAGTGCCCGGGAGGCATACCAGAAGGCGGCTGCACCGGCCGCGGCGGCGATCGCCACACCCACCGCGTAGCGCCTCATCTTCTGCATCAACCGCACGAATTACTCCTGAAACTCACCGCATTTATCTTTATGATAGCATTAGACCGACCGTCGGTCTACAATCGAGGACGGGACTTCGCGCAGCCCTCCAACCCGTGTAGAACGTACTCTTACGGTTCAGGACAAACCCATGGTTCGAGTTAAGAAATCGCCTGACGTCAGAACGAACGAGCTCATAGACTGCGCTGAACGCCTCTTCTTCGAGCAGGGATACGAAAACACGACTGTCAACGACGTCATCCGGGAGGCGAATGTCTCCAAGGGGGCGTTCTATCACTACTTCGTTTCGAAGGAGGCGCTGCTCGAGGCGGTCGCAGCGCGCATGGCTCGCCGGAGCCTGGAGGAACTGAAAACCGTTTTCGAGGATCCCTCGCTCGATGCCGTCGGTCAGCTGAATGCGCTTTTCGCGGGTTCGCGGCGCCTGAAAGTGGAAATGGCGCCGCAATTGAAGAATACGTTCAACGCACTCTTCAAGCCGGAAAACATCGTCCTCTACCATCGCATCGACGCGGCGGTCAGCGCCGTGACACTCCCGTTCCTAACCGAACTTCTGAGGCGAGGTCACAAGGAAGGGAGCCTCGATGCTCCCGATCCGGAGGCCCTTGCGCTGATGTTGCTGTATCTGCGGCTTGGTGTCGCCAAGACAATGCACCGCGCATTGCAGCAGACCGAAGCCGGAGACCTGGATGGTGCGGCGCGAACGCTGGATGGCTGGATGCGCACCTACGGTATGGCCGTAGAGAGGGTGCTGAAGATCCCTGAAGGAGCGATCGAGGTAACGGAACCGGGGTTCGCGCGCGCATTTCTGGAAGCCACCGTCTAGAGCGTCCCGTTATCTCAATGAAACAGCGCGGCGCTCCAGGACTTTGGACTACGCATTTTCAGACGGAAAGCCGTTACACATTTTTCCTGGTCGCGCTCCAGATATCCCCGATATTCACCGGCGATAGCCCAGATGGGCAAGTGGAGGCGCCGTATCGTGCGTGCTACTGCATGTTTCCTTTAGTCTAATCGCAATCGGTCGAAGGGCAAAACATGCAGCAAACCAAAGTGTTACAGCGACCTTTGCGCGTCCGATGAGACGCGCGGCGCTGCAGTCCTTCGTTTCCCGTCCGGACCGGGAAAGGGCGTTTGAGGCTTGGCGCGACGCCGGCAGTGACTGGCCTCCCGGGATCGCGTTCGGAGAGGAGCGGAGATGCTCTGGAAGTCGCCGGATCGTTTTCGGTTATCATCTTGCAAGGCAAGGCCCTGACCGGCGTCGGTCAGGGCCCATTCATTTCCCACCAGCTCAATAAGAGAGCACGGACACGGCAATACGTTCTCCCGCACAGCCCATTACAAGCCATAGCAATGCAAGAAGATGTGTCGGTGCACGTGGGATATTACACAAACGTATTATCATAACCAGTAACAAATTGGGGGTATTCGCAATAAAAGGCCATTGCATACCATTTGTACTAGGCGCGTGCCGGGGCTACCCTCCCCGAACGGATGAGCGCCAGACGAGATCAGGCTGGAAGCGGACCGACTGGCGAACCGGCTCCTGTCCGCTCTCATTGACGAGCCAGGCCACGGCCTCCCCGGCTATCAGCTCGACCGGCTGCGCGAAAGTGGTCAGGTCGTAGGAGGACCAGGCCGCCTGTTCTATATCGTCGAAACCCACGACGCAGAGCTGATCGGGAATGGAGACCCGGAACTGGTGGCGCGCGGCATCCATGAAGCCGCAGGCCAGGAGATCGGTCGCACAGAAGACCGCGTCGGGGCGCTCGTCGAGCGTCAGCAGCCGCTGCGCCAGAACGCGGCCGCTCTCATAACCCGTGGGCCCGTGGCGCTCGACCAGAACCGGGAGGCCCATCGCTTTCGCCGCCACCACGAAACCGTGTTCGCGCGCCATCAGGCTCGGGGTGCCGGCTTGCGAATTCGCAAAGGCAAGGCGCCGGCATCCCGCCCGCACGAAGGCGGTGACGACCCGCCCCGCGGCTTCCGCATCATCGAGGTTGATGCGAAGTGGTCCCTGCTGGTCGTCGTCGCGGTTGATGAGGACGAGGCGCTGGCCGTTCTTCAGGCAGAGCTGCGTAATCGACCGGTCGGGCATGCCGGACAGAATGATCGATGCATCGGCGCGGTACCGGATCGCCTGGCGCAAGGCGAGATCGACGCTGCTGTCGGAGCGGTCGGTGTTTATCAGCATGGCGATCTTGCCGGCGTTCTGCAGTTGCTGGGTCATCGCCCGGATCAAGTTGGCACGATAGGGCGTACTCATCTCCGATACGATGAGGCAGACGATGCCACTCTCGTTGCGCATCAGCCCGCGCGCGAGATGATTGACGTGATAGCCGAGCGCTTCTGCAGCCTCTACCACTCTCCGCCTCGTTTCGGGCGAGACGCTCGCACCGGGCGTAAAGGTGCGGGAGACGGCCGAACGTGATACGCCCGCCCGCTCTGCGACTTCCTGGGCGCTGACAAAGGGTTTCTGCGGCATCGCAACCTCACTTCGATCCTGCACGCAGATTTGCACTATTTTGCAATTGCGTGCAACGCGAACACATCACGGGATTTGGAACAATTTCATTGACACCTTCAGTATCATCGTGCAGCATTTGCACGCGCTTGCAACAGCGCCCGGCATGGAGGCGCCGGCACAATCTGGGAGGAAACCGATGGGTTTGGTTAAACTGGCTGCGGCAGCACTCGCCGCGGGCGTGACGTTTGTTGCCTTTTCCGCGCAGGCCGATGGAAATCTCAATCTGATCTGCTCGGCCGACGTGGTGATCTGCGAGCAGATGAAGGGCGCCTTCGAAAAGGAGACCGGGATCTCCGTCAATATGGTCCGCCTGTCGTCGGGCGAAACCTACGCAAAGATCCGGGCCGAGGCGCGCAACCCCAAGACGGACATCTGGTGGGCCGGTACCGGCGATCCCCATCTGCAAGCCGCCGCGGAGGGGCTGACGCTCGAATACAAGTCGCCGATGCTTGGCGAGTTGCATGACTGGGCCGTCAAGCAGGCCGAGAGCGCCGGCTACCGGACGGTCGGTGTCTATGCCGGCGCGCTCGGCTGGGGCTACAACACCGAAATCTTCAAGCAGAAAAACCTCAAGGAGCCGAAATGCTGGGCGGACCTCCTCGATCCGTCCTTCAAGGGTGAAGTCCAGATCGCCAACCCCAACTCTTCCGGCACCGCCTATACGGCGCTCGCGACGCTCGTACAGATCATGGGCGAGGACGAGGCTTTCGACTACCTGAAGAAGCTGAACGCGAACGTGTCGCAATACACGAAGTCCGGGTCCGCACCGGTGAAGGCCGCAGCGCGGGGAGAAACCGCAATCGGCATCGTGTTCATGCATGATGCGGTGGCGCAGACGGTCGAAGGCTTTCCCGTGAAGTCGGTGGCGCCCTGCGAAGGCACCGGCTACGAGATCGGCTCGATGTCGATCATCAAAGGCGCAAAGAACCTCGACAGCGCCAAGAAATGGTATGACTGGGCGCTCTCTGCCGACGTGCAGTCCAGCATGAAGGAGGCCAAATCGTTCCAGCTTCCTTCGAACAAGACGGCCGAGGTGCCGGAGGAAGCGCCGAAGTTCGAGGACATCAAGCTGATCGACTACGACTTCAAGACCTATGGCGATCCAACGAAGCGCAAGGAGCTTCTTGAGCGCTGGGATCGGGAGATCGGCGCAGCCGCCAACTGATTGCGCTCCGCACCCTCCGAACGGGTTCGATTCGTCGGGAAACTGTCGGCTCGAACCCGGAAAATCTCGGTCGGATGATCTGTTCCGGCCGCATCGCGCTCTTATCCGGCGGCAGCGGCTTCGCCTGCTTCGGGACAACTCATCCATGACACGGCGGCACGGACAAGCCTATCCATGAAAACTCACAACCGCAGACTGGATATGGCGCTGGCTCTCGGGCTTGCCGCCTTCGTCCTCCTTCCCTGGTACAGGATCGACGGCGGCTTCTTTGGCTTTGGCTGGCTTTCCACCTTTCCTGACGAGCCGGCCGCAGCGCCGGGTTTCGTTCAGATCGCTTCCCTTGGCAAATGGTGGCTGATGCTTCCGGCTCTGGCCATTGTGGCGGCCGCCGCGGCCCGATTCGTCAGCGATCCGGCGCGGCGAGGAAGCTTCCTTGCCTGGACAGGAGCCTGCGGCATCGCCGTTCTGGCTCTTCAGGGTCTCGCCATCGGCTTTTCCGGCTGGAACTGGACGATCAGCGAAGTCCTGTTCGGCGCGCTTGCGGACGGCCAGCCCTCCATGGGTGCGGGAGCGGTGCTCGCGGCGCTCGTCTTCGTCCTCCTTTTCGCCTTCGGGCTCGCCGAACGCGGCGTGATGAAGGGCGACGCCTTCGTCGTCTCGGCCATCTCGCTGCTTGTCTTTCTCGTCGCCGTCTTCGTCTTCTACCCCGTCGGGAGCATGCTGGTGGGCGCGTTCCAGGATTTCGACGGCTCCTTCAATCCGCAAGGCTTCACCCGCAATATCGTGGATCCGTCGATCTGGAGCCTCGACTGCGTCGTCGGCGGCGGGCGCTGCGGCGTCGCTTGGCGGACCTTTTGGCTGGCGGTGATGACCGCGGGCGGCTCGACAATCCTCGGGCTCGCCTTCGCACTGGTCGCCACCCGTACCGGCTTCCGTTACAAACGGAGCCTCAGGCTTTTGACGGTGCTGCCGATCATCACGCCGCCCTTCGTGGTCGGCCTTGCGCTCACTCTGCTCTTCGGTCGTTCCGGCGTCATCACCGAAGCCCTGTCCACGCTGATCGGCGTCGAGCCCGGCCGCTGGCTCTACGGCCTCACCGGCATCTGGATCGCACAGGTTCTATCCTTCACGCCTATTTCCTTCCTCGTTCTGATCGGGGTCGTCGAGGGCGTCAGCCCGTCGATGGAGGAGGCATCGCAGACGCTAAGGGCGGACCGCTGGCGCACATTCTGGCGCATCTCGCTGCCGCTGATGAAGCCGGGGCTCGCCAATGCGTTCCTCATAGGTTTCATCGAAAGCATGGCCGATTTCGGCAATCCGCTGGTACTGGGCGGCAGCCACGGCGTACTTTCGACGGAAATATTCTTCGCCGTCGTCGGCTCGCAGAACGACCCCTCCCGCGCCGCGGTGCTCGCCATCATCCTCCTGTGCTTTACGCTCACGGCCTTTCTGGCACAGCGCTTCTGGCTTTCGGGCAAAAGCTTCGCGACGGTCACCGGAAAGGGCGACAGCGGCGCCCACGCCGCCCTGCCCCGCACGGTTTCGATCGCCGTCCATGCCCTGGTCATCCCCTGGGCGTTCTTCACGCTCGTCGTTTACGGTATGATCCTCGTCGGCGGCTTCGTGAAGACCTGGGGGCTCGACAACTCGTTGACGCTCACCCATTACATCAAGGCCTTCTCCGTCGAATTTCGCGATGGCGGCATCGCCTGGACAGGGGTTGCCTGGAACTCCTTCTGGACCACGATGGAGATCGCGCTCATATCGGCACCGCTGACAGCAGCCGTCGGCCTCCTCACCGCCTATCTGATCGTGCGCCAGAGATTCGCCGGCCGGGAACTCTTCGAGTTCGCCTTGATGATGAGCTTCGCCATTCCGGGGACAGTCATCGGCATCAGCTACATCATGGCCTTCAACCTGCCGCCGCTCGAAATGACCGGCAGCGCGCTGATCCTCGTTGCCTGCTTCGTCTTCCGCAACATGCCGGTCGGCGTGCGCGGCGGGGTGGCGGCGATGAGCCAGCTCGACCGCAGTCTCGACGAAGCGTCTCTCACGCTCAGGGCCGACAGCTTCCGCACCATCCGCAAGGTCATCCTGCCGCTTTTGCGACCGGCGATCACGGCCGCCCTCGTCTACTCCTTCGTGCGCGCCATCACTTCGATCAGTGCCGTTATCTTCCTGGTCAGCGCCGAATACAACATGGCGACGGCCTACATCGTCGGGCTGGTCGAAAACGGCGAATACGGCGTGGCGATCGCCTATTCCTCCATGCTGATCGTGGTGATGATAACAGTCATCGCCGGCTTCCAGCTCCTCGTCGGCGAACGCAGGCTTCGGCGCGAAAACCGCGTCCAGGCCGTTGCCGGCGCGCCCGTTCCCCTTCCCCAGGAGAAAACCGCATGACAATCGTGGCTCCAGGTTCCGTCGTCTTCCGGAACATACGCAAGCAGTTCGGCGCCTTCACAGCCATTCCCGACCTGTCGCTGACCATCGAACCAGGCACGCTCGTCACCCTGCTCGGGCCTTCCGGCTGCGGCAAGACAACGACGCTCCGGATGCTCGCCGGCCTCGAACATCCGACATCCGGCCGCATCCTGATCGGCGGCAAGGATGTGACGATGCTGCCCGCGAACGAACGCGACGTCTCGATGGTCTTTCAGTCCTATGCGCTGTTCCCGCACATGAGCGCCCTCGACAATGTCGCCTACGGCTTGGAATCCTCCGGCAGGAAGCGCAAGGAGGCGCGGCAGAGAGCCGAAGAAGCATTGGCGCTCGTCGGTCTCCCCGGCATGGGTCAACGCCTGCCCGCCGAACTCTCCGGTGGACAACAACAGCGCGTCGCAGTTGCACGCGCGCTGGTGCTGGAGCCGCAGGTTCTTCTCCTGGACGAACCGCTTTCCAATCTCGATGCGAGACTGAGGCGCCGCGTCCGGACCGAAATCCGGGAACTGCAGCAGCGGCTGGGCTTCACCGCTGTTTATGTCACGCACGATCAGGACGAAGCGCTTGCCGTCTCGGACCGCATCATCGTCATGAAGGACGGGAACATAGCCCAGGAGGGCGCGCCGCGCGAACTCTACGAGACGCCGGCTTCCGCCTTTATCGCCGATTTCATGGGCGAGGCTAACGTCGTTGCCTGCGACGTCATCGACGTCGACGGTCACGAGGCCACGATCCGCGTGGAGCAACTGACGCATCGCGTGAGCGGCCGCGGCATGCGTCGCGGGCCGGCAAAGCTCGCGGTCCGTCCGAACGCGATCGCGCTGGAGCCTTCGGCCGGCGGCAGTTTTTCAGGCGAGATCACCCACACGGCCTATCTCGGCGACCACGTCGAGTACGAGGTAAAGACGGCCGCAGGGACGCTGTTCGTGGTCGACCCGGCGGTGGAGCGGGCACTTGCGCCGCAAACCAATGTGGCAATCTCCTTCAAGGAGCGCGGCATAGCCGTCATCAGCGGCTGACATGAAGGAAATAACACCGGCAGCTTTGCCACCACCGGCATTTTTCAATCAAGGAAATTCCTTATGACATCTCACGTCGTCCCCGGGCTCGAAGCCCGCCTGGCATTGGCCGAAACCATCGGGCGCGAGGCAGGCACGATGGCGCTCGACTTTTTCACGCGCCGCGAAACCCTGATCATCGAAACAAAGCGCGATCCGCAGGACCTCGTTTCCATCGCCGACCGCGAGGTCGAAAATCTCATCCGCGACCGGATCGCGGAGGCCTACCCGGAAGATGGAGTGCTCGGCGAGGAGTACGGCCTCGTTTCCGGCAGCTCAGGCTTCACCTGGGCTGTCGATCCGATCGACGGCACAAGCCCATTCGTCAACGGCATGCCCAATTGGTGCGTCTCCATCGCCCTTGTCCATGCCGGCCTGCCGGTGGTGGGCGTCATCGCCGCACCATGCCACGGCGAACTCTATGCGGCAGCACTCGGGCTCGGCGCAAGGCTGAACGGCAAGGCCCTCGCACTCGACGGATCGCGCACCATACGCAACCACGTGACCGGGCTCGGCGCCAATAACTACGTTAAGCCGGCTTTCGTCGGAAGGATGGTCGAAAACCTGCTGGATGCGGGCGGCACGTTCATTCGCAACGGCTCCGGCGCGCTCATGCTGGCCTATGTCGCGGCCGGCCGTCTGGTGGGCTATTACGAGCCCTATATGCACGCGTGGGATTGCCTCGCCGGCTATTGTCTCGTCCGGGAAGCGGGCGGCTGGTACCTGCCCTTCCCCACTGAGGGAGAGGGATTGACCCGCGGCTCGATCGTCCTTGCCGCCGCGCCCGGCGCAGTCGACGACCTGAGGAAGCTTGCGGGCGTTTGAGGCTCGCGCCGCTGCTTCGACGTCACTTGAAAATGCCCGCCGGCGTGCCCCCCGCGCGCCGGATGTGATCGAGCATGGCGCGGTATCGTGGAACGACCAACACAAACTCGGCGGCGACCGGACGCAGGTAATCGGCATGGAAATGCGCCACGAGGTCTATATCGCCAACCGCCCAGCGCTGGTGGCCTACGCCACGCGGATCATCCGATCGCGAGAGGCTGCAGAGGATATTGTCCAGGATGCTTTTCTTCGGCTCGCCCCGGCCCAGGCCAATGCAACCTCGCCTAGCCAGATGCTGTCCTATCTCTGCGAAGGCGTGAGAGGCTTCGATTAGCCCTTCGTCTTGGCTGTCGCGACCGGCTCCGTGGTCAGATGAAAATCAGCCATCTCCTTTTCAGTAAGGTAATAGAGCCGGTCCGGCGGCGTTTCGAGGGCGTTGATCCAGAGGCTTGGGCCGACTCCCATCGTATCGAGATGGCGGACGACTCTGGCCGTGGTGGATTGTGCGAAGGACATGGCCTGTGCCGGTGTCGGCCGTTCCTCGCCGCCGCTGAAAACCTGATGCACGCCGATCAGCGCGTCCTTTTCCGCCACACGCGCCACGCCCCCGGCAAAGACGATCGGGCAGGAGGACGCGCAGAGCGCCTTTGCTGCCACTTTGGTATCGAGCTTCTTCTCGCGGATCAGTTTCGACATCGCGAGCGCATCGTCCACCGAACCGCCCGGCGAGTTGAAGGTCACGGTTTTCACATATTCGCCGCGCGCTTCGATCTCTTCGGCGAAGCGCGAACCGGCGCCGAGGTCGATCGTGCCCTCGGCGAGCAGAACGCCGCCGGGTCGGAGATCGAACTTCATCGGTTGGCGCAGTACTTCGTCAGAGCTTCCGGGTTGGACCGGCGGACCGTTCGGCGCAGCTTCGGTCACTGCAGGAAGCAGAACCGGCCGATCCTCGAGCATCGGATCGAAGCCGGACAGCTCGGCGTTCTGGGCAGCCAGGTCGCGCAAGTCGATCAGCAGGAAGGTCCCGGCGGCCATCAGCATCACGATGAAGGCGCCGCGCATCAGCACACCGTCGTCGAGTCGCATGAGCGCCTTAACGGTTTCATCGATCCTCATGCGACCGGTCCTTTGCACGCGTCCTCGGGTCGAGGCTTGTGATGTTGTTCGGTTCCTCCGCTTTGCCCGCCGCTTCCGCCATTTCGCTGAGTGGCACCCCGTTCGCCGTCACGGCGCGCTGCACTTCCAAGGCCTGCAGAAGCTCGGCCGCCGTAATGCGCTCGGCAAAGGGTAGCTTCTCCTCCTGCCTTCGGATGGCTCCGTGCACGGTCGCCAGAATGAAAACCAGCACACCCGGCAGCAAGTCGATGGAAATAGCCCCGGCCCAGGCGGGAATGAAATCGTTCCCATAACGCAACACGGCTTCTGCGGATGACAGCGGGACGAAGCGTCGCTCGTCCACCGGCGCACGCGCCAGGATTTCGTCTGCCGCTTCGGAGAGGACTTTGGATTGTGCTGCAACCGAGGCCCGCACCGTCTCCATGACCTGATCCTGGCGGTTGACGAGATCGGCATTGCCGCCGTCGGCCACGGGTGCGATGAAGCCGAGAGACAGGTCGTCTGCGGCGCGGCGGATCGAAGGCGCGATCGATGTCTGCCCGAGCGACGTAATCACCCCTGTGAGCGCCACCACTTCGGAGGAGAACTGATCGGCACGCGGCGCGATCGCACCGGGGGCCGAGACCAGCGTGCGCATCGTCTCGAGCCGCTTCTGGCCCTGGTTGAACAGCATCGTCACCTGTTCCCGGGAGGCATTGATGCCATTTTCCAGATCCTTCATCTGTGCCGACATTTGCGACAGCAGCTGGACCACGCTTCCGGATCCCGTCGTGCCGGTGAGCGCTCCCGACTGCCGCTCCGAGGCGGCAAGCTGGGCGAAGCGTTCGGATGCGCGCTGGATGTCGGGCAGCAGACTCTGGGCCGCGAGCGCGTTCTGATGCGCCTGATCGAGGTCGGCCGTGTAGTCCTCCACCGTTTCCGCGAGATGCTGTTCGAGCGCGGCCGAACCGGCCAGCGCCGCCGCATTGAGCCAGCTCGACATGGCGATGATCATGGCCGCGCCCAAAGCCATCACACCGAGCATGGCGGCCCGGCCCATATGCGTGGTCACGTGCGGATAGAAGCGTGCCATATAGGACCAGAAGGCGTAGATGCCGACCGAAACCGAAGCCGAGTAGATGATCGCCGCGAAGAAGACCGACGTCGGGGAGCCGTCGAGAATGCTGCGGACGCCGAGATAGGTATAGACGCCAGAGGCGAGCGCCAGCACTGCCAGTGCAAAACGCGTCATCGTTTCGACGGCCGCAACGCCATCATGCAAACGTTGGGATGCGCCGAGGGCCATAAGCACGATCTCCGCAGAGGAATGTATTCCTTAACAGAGAATGAAGAAACGGGCGGAATAAAGGCTGCCCGCGAGGCCACGGCGCTGCGCGTCGGACAAGATGCGCAAATATCGCTGCAGCACTTTGATTTGCCGCATGTTTTTGCCCTCTAACCCTATGGGATTAAAGGAAACAGCATAGGGACACTGTTTCAATCTGCTTGCACTCCAGTTGACGCTATCCAACGAGATAGGTCTCGACCATGCCGATTCCTCGCAGGTCCAAGGCGCAACGCCGCTCAAGCGCCCATTCGCCACGAAGAGCGCGCCTCGTCGCCTCGGAGATCTGTATGCAGTCGGCAATCCCCTGGGACTCGAGGCGGCTCGCGATGTTCACCGTTTCCCCCCACACGTCGTAGACAAATCGCAGCCGCCCGATGAGCCCGGCGACGACAGCGCCTGAATGTATCCCGATCCGAATCCGAAAACGGTCGGTCCCGGCTTCCGTGTCCTGCAGCGATCGCAGCATGGACATTCCGAGAGCCAAGATCCTGTCGGCGTGATCCGGTGCAGGCTCGGGGATCCCGCAGGCGGCCATATAGGCGTCTCCGATGGTCTTGATCTTCTCGACGCGATGCTGCTCGGTCAGCAGATCGAACTTCCTGAACATCCCGTCGAGGCGCCTGACCAGATCGGACGGGGAGAGCTTTGCCGCAATGGGCGAAAAGCCGACGATATCAGCAAACAGAATGGAGACCTCTTCGAAGCGGTCCGCGATGATCTCTTCGCCATCCTGCAGCCGGGCAACGATCTGGTCTGGCAATATCGCTCGAATGAGCGAATCCGACCGCATCTTTTCCGTTTTTATCTGCTGGAGATAATGGCGTTCCCGATCGAGCCAGCGCTTCTTCTCAAGCGTGGAGTTGATCCGTGCTCGCAAGAGTATCGGATTGAAGGGTTTCGTCAGGTAGTCGTCGGCTCCGGCCTCGATGCAGCGGGCTACCGCCGTGACTTCACTCAGGCCCGATATCATGATGACCGGAACGTGCTGCCACCGCTCCTCGGACTTCAGTCGCGACAGCATCTCGATGCCGTTCATGTCCGGCATGAGAATGTCGAGCAGGATCAGGTCGAACTCGTCTTCGGCCAATTTCGCGAGGGCGGACAGTCCGGATTCGGCGGTGACGACGCAATGGCCCTCGCGTCGCAGCCGCCGGGACAGGAGATCGCGGTTGCTGGCCACGTCGTCGACGAGAAGGATCCTGCCGCCCCGTTCCGGCCATGCAACCTCCTGCGCCTTGAACAGAAGCTGCTCAAGCCCTGCCGCGTCGATCCCGGTGCGTTCCACCGTCTGAAGCATGTCGACGGTCTCGCCGCGCGACAGTCTGGCGATGGCGTCGACTTGCCTCAAGAGCTCCGCCGCCGCCGAAAGTATCACCTGGAGATCCTCGGCCAGCGCATGCTGCTGCGCATCCCTTGCCTCCTCGAGAATCATTTCGGAATAGCCGATGATGGCGTTGAGCGGCGTGCGCAGATCATGCCGGAGCCTTGCCTCGGCCTCCGCTTCCCCCTCCTCCAGAGCGCAGGCCGTGCCATCGAGAAGGCGATCGATAAGGCCGTTCAATTGCTTCGCTGCAGAGCCTATCCGATCCAGGTCGCTCCTTACGTGATGCAGACCCAGATCCCGCGCCTGCTCGACGAGCAGCTCCTGGAAACCCAGGATTGCCCGCGCCGGCCCGGCCAGCCGCTGGTCCACGTGAGCGGCAATCGCCTGGCGCTGAAAGTCGTTGCCGGTGGCCATCTTTCCACCTATGTCGCGAGCAACTGCTCGATCTTACGGACGAGTTGGGGCAAGTCGACCGGCTTGCTGTCGTAATCGTCGCAGCCGGCGGCAAGGGCCATCTCCCGGTCGCTCGCCATGGCGTGCGCCGTCAGCGCGATGACCGGTATTCCCGATGTAAGCGGATTGGCCTTGATCCGCCGCGTTGCTTCCCATCCATCCATCACCGGCAGACTCATATCCATGAGGATGAGGTCCGGCATTTCCGTCTTGGCAAGTTCGACGCCGGCCTTTCCGTTCTCAGCAATCAGCACGTCGAAGCCGCGACGTGACAGCCGCCGCGAAAGCATGTCGCGGTTCATCTCATTGTCTTCCACCAGAAGGATTCTCGTCATTTGCGGCTCTCCTCCTGCCTGTGCTCAGCCGTTCGCGAGGGCGTTGCCGGCCAAGGCGCCCGATCCGATCTGACGCTCGAGTGCCTCGACCAGTTGGGACCTGCTGTTTGCGCCCTTGTTCACGACGGCGACCGCCCGGTCGCGCAACCATTTCAGCTCGTTTGCCGAGAGGTCCTTCGAAGTGACCACCACCACCGGAATGTTCTGCAGCTCCGGAATCCTCTGCATTTCGCTCAGCGTCTGGAATCCATCCATTTCCGGCATCAGAAGGTCGAGCAGCACGAGACGCGGCAGAAGCCGCTTCATCATTTCCAGCCCGCGAATGCCGTCGCTCGCCTCATGTACGGTCCATTTTCTCTTGACCAGAATGCGCCGGAGAAACTCGCGGGAGGCCTGATCGTCGTCGACGATCAGCACGTCGTCCTTGCCGCCCCCGAATGCCTCGATCGTCCGGACCAGTTTGTCGGTGTCGATGGGCTTCGTCAGATATTCGACCGCGCCCAGCGAAAGACCCAGTTCGCGATCCGCAAGGATCGTCGCCAGGATCACCGGGATCGTGCATAATTCGGGATCGTTCTTCAAAGCGCGCAGGACCGACCAGCCGTCCTGATGCGGCATGATGATGTCGAGAATGATTGCGTCTGGCCGATGCTCGCGTGCGGCGACCAATCCCTCCTGTCCGTTCGATGCTTCGATCGAAGCGAGGCCCGCTTCTGCCAGCGCCTTTGCAATAAGGCTGCGCGCAGCCGGCTCGTCGTCGATGATGAGTGCGGTGCGGCCTGACCGTACCTGCGGTGCCGGTGCGGCCGGTGGTCTGTCGGCCTCTCTCTCGCACTGCGCCGGCACCTCCATCGTGAACACCGAACCCTTGCCGACCTCGCTCCTTACGGTGACGACCCCGCCTATCATGCGGCAGAAGCTGCGCGTGATGCTCAGACCGAGGCCCGTGCCGCCGTAGTTTCGGGTGGTGGAAGCATCGGCCTGGGTGAAGGCATTGAAAAGCCGTTCCTGCTGCTCCGGTGTCATGCCGATACCGGTGTCGGAGACCTGGAATACAAGCCAATCACGCTCCGCTCTCTGCTCCCGCCATACCTTCAGGGTCACCCGCCCGCCAGTGGTGAACTTGGCGGCATTGCTGAGCAGGTTGAAAAGGTTCTGGCGCAGCTTGGTCTGGTCGGAATGCATCTCGCCGAGATCGGCCCCGAAGTCCTGCGTGAATTCGTTTCCGTTCTTGGCCATCAACGGCGCGACCGTTGCGGCAACGTCGCGAAGCAATGCGGCAACGCCGAAGGTCTCGCGGAAAACCTCCATTTTGTTCGCCTCGATCTTCGACAGGTCGAGAATGTCGTTGATAAGCGAAAGAAGATGCCTGCCCGCAGACGCTATTTTATCGAGGTCCGGGACAAGCTCCTCATCCCCGTGGTCGCGTGCCTCCTCCATCAGCATCTCGCTGTAGCCGATGATCGCGTTAAGCGGCGTGCGCAACTCGTGGCTCATGGAGGCGAGAAACCGGCTCTTGGCCTCATTTGCCGACTCTGCACGGCTCTTCGCACGCTCGAGTTCAACCTGCCGCTGCTTGAGCTCGGTAATATCGGTGTAGACGGCCACCGTCCCACCGTCCGGAATCTTGCGCTTGCTGATACGAACCCATTTATCGCCGAACCGCTTCTCATCGACGAGCCCGGCAGGATCCCCGTGGAGCCTTACCCGCTCGTCGAGCCACTCCTTCGGCGACTTGCCTTCGAGGTCCACCTGGCCCATCTCCAGGTTCTGCTCCACGATCTCGCGGAAACTCCTGCCGCGAAGCGTATTCGGTGTGTGGCTCGGGAAGATTTCGCAATACTTGCTGTTGGCGACCAGTATCCTGTCTTCGGAGTCGTAGAGGACGAAGCCGTCCGAAATCACCTCGAGCGCGGCCGCGATCGTCCGCCGCTGCCGCTCCGCCTCGTCTTCGAGCTTTTTCTTTTCGATCGCGCTTTCCCGGAAAAGCGAAAGCGTCCTTGCCATTGCTCCGAGTTCGTCGCCGCCCCCCTCGGGGATCTCGACCTCGTAGCGCCCTTCCGTCAGATCGCCGATGACGCGATTGAGACGCCGCAGAGGGCCGACGATCGAGCGCAGGACGAGAAGCGTCAGCAGCGAGCCGATCAGCAACACGCCTCCCACCAGGATGGCGGCGGTCGTGGCGGTCTTCTCGGTTTGCGCGACAACCTCGCTGCGGGCGGCTTCCGCCTCGGCCTTAACCTGTTCGACGAGCCTGTTAAGATCCGCATCGACCTTCCCGCTGTGGGTGCGCGCTTCGGCCAGCAAAGCATTGCCGACGATACGGTTGTCCTGGGTGTAGCTGTCGGCTGCCTGCATCGCCGTCTCTACATAGGCGTCGACCTCGGCGCGAATTTCCTCCACCGCCTCGGGCGCGTGCCTTGCAAGGCGGGCCAGTTGCACCTGCAACCGTTCGCGTGCCTCGTCGGCATTGCGCTGGGAATTCATCAGCAGACTGACGGAGAGGTCCGTCAACCAGTATCTGAGATCGCCAAATGCCACATGGGCCGAGGCTGCCGATGCCGCCCGGTCGAAAAGCTCCCTGGTCTCGGCCATGCGCTCGGCGCTGCGATAAAGCGCCTGCGTGAGAAACAGGGATGAAAGAACAAGGCTGATCAGGCCGGCCGCCGTAAGCGCAGCCACGCGGGCAGAGATCGGCAGATCGGTGATCCGGCTGTCGAGCCGTTTCGCGGGCCCGCCGGCCTCTGCCGACCGCAGCTCATGCCCGAGCGCGCTCATTTGAACAAGACGATGCTGATGGCACCGCCCAGATCACCGGCCTTGCCGCCTTCCTTCGGATAGCCGGTGACGTCGATTTCGCCTTTCGGCGAACCGTGACAGGAAAGGCACGACTCCGTGTAATATTCCGGCAGCAGCATCCGGAAGGCAGGACGGCCGTCCACCTGCGTCACTTCCGTATAGAGTTCACCCTTCGGCCTCTGCGGATCCGAAAAGACCTCCTTGATGACCCGCGCTTCCCAAGCGTCGGGAAGCGACTTGCGGTTGCGGACCAGCACCTCCGGCGCCGTAACGCGGACCAGCGCCTCATTGCCCGCCTTGACGGCAAATTTCTCGTTCATCAGGCGCGCGAAAATGGCCGGGACGAAGCCCTTGAACCCGATTCCGGGCCGGTTTATGTCGTCCTGCTCTTCGTTCACGACCTCCCGCATCGCCTCGATCTGCGCCTGCAGAAGCTTGCGATCGCGCTCGCCGAGGTCATCCGAGGTCAACCTGTGGCCGGTGCGCTCCGCATAGAGGGCGATCGTCTCGGCAGTGAAACGCTCGCCGTCGAGCTTCTTGTCTCCGATTGCAGGATCATTGATGAGCGACTGGTAGTTGGAAAGGACGTTCCGGGCGGCACGCAGCAACTCGGCGAGCCGTGTACCGGTGGCGATATCGGCGGCGTCCTCAGCAGCAACCGAAGGTACGAAGAGCGCGCAACCGCACAATACGGCAACCATGCAGTTTCGCGCCAGGGCTGAAAGGGCTTCCATGTTCTCTCCCCCCAGGAGGAAGCACAAGCCGGGAGGATATCACAGGAGGGCCGGCGGAAGGAGTCATCAGGATTCGCGCTCTCGCGCTCAAGCCTTGATCCGACTGCCGTGATTCAAAGCACATCGATGCGGGCAGCCGCATAAGCGGGCAGGTCGAGCCTGTCGCCTTGGTGCGCTTTCGCCTCCGGTTCTTTCGCGCCATCGCGCAACCAGGTCTCGTCGACAAGCGTAAGCCTGCGCGCGCCAACCTCGGAAAGCGTCACCCGTTGCGGATCGGGTGTGAGATTCGCAAGCAGCAAGGTGGTCGTTCCGTTCAATGTCGAACCAAGCCCGACAACGCGCTCGGGCGCGGATGTTTCAACCGCGATCCGTGCGCCGTCAGAAAGCTGCGTGAGCCAGTGCAGCACATGAAACAACGGTCTCGTCCGACCGGCTCCGACCGGCTCCCCGGCGCCGGCGATCAGTCCGAATGATCCGGCGAGCGTCGAAAGCGTCAGTAGCTCGGGCTCCGCATCGGCGACCGCCGCGGCGTAGGCAAGCGTCCACGCCGCTCCGAAGAGAGCGTTATGTCGCGGGTCCTTCGCCGCCATGGCGATCCGTTTGCCTAACCGATTGTCCTTCGTCGCATTGCCATAGGGGTTCTGGCGCATGGCGATCGTGGAAGGACCGATGCGATAGGGCTTCGCGCCGTAAATGGCGCGAACGGACCGGGTTACGTCCCGGAGTGCCTCGAAGGTCTGCATCACGCTTATGTCGTCGGCGGCATGGACGATCGGATTGGTGCAGTGGGTGACGTAGGAAAGCCCTTCGGCGGGCACGCGCTTGCGGTTGAGTTCGGTGAAATAGCTGAACATGCCGCCGCCGATCGGCACGCCCGGAAATGCCTTCCGAGCGGCCGCATAGACTTGTTCGAGCGGCGGGCATTCCGGCCAGATGCTGCCGGGCGGGGTCGACTGCCGGTCGACCGATGGGGAGACGGCAAGGCTTGCGAGCGTGAGGCCGCTTTGGCGCACCAGCTGCGCGATCTCGCCGAGTTCCTCTTCCAAGGGCCGCCTGCACGGAACGAAACATTCGAGCATCACCACGCAGCCCGCCGTATCCGCCACCTCCCGGAAATGGCGAAGAGCGGCCGTACCGTGACCGGCGTCCGGGTCGAAGTGACAGACGAGATGCCGTGCGCCCAGCTGCTTCAGAAGACCCGCATGGTGCCGCTCTTCGGCTGCAGTGTCGGGCCGCAGACCGACGCCGATCTGGGGTAATCGCCCGGCGTCGCGCCTGAGTGAGAGACGGATCTCTTCCTGCCCTCGCTCTTCCGCTCCAGGCGCCTCCCCCGCCGTGCGGATCGAAAGCGTCACGCTCTGCTGTACCGTCTCTCCCGCCTTCATTAGATAGGGCCAGGGCAGTTCCAGCGGGCGAACGTAGGTCTTGTAGGAGCCGTCGGTCCAGTTCCGCTGATCCTCCATCTCGAACACGTCGCCGGCGAAGCGGCACTCGGCCCTGATGCCGGACGAAACGTCGTGCGTGATCGCCGCGATCTCCTTGAATGGCTGCCAGGGCTCGATGAGTTCAGGAAAGACGGACTGTTCAACCGTGCCGTCTCCATGCTCCACATCGACGGGCCGCCCGGCCAGATCGGCGATCGGATGCAGGACTGCGAAGCCGGCGCGCGCCGTTTCGAAATCGCGGTCCGGCGTGAAGCACGCGTCGAAGGCGAGGCGATCGGGCGTCAGGTCAATGGTTGCGCTGCAAACGAGGAGAGCCCCATCCGGCGACCGGAACCGGGCTGAATAACGAATGGTCGTTCCCGTGTGGCCATCTTCGACGGTCAGATCGCCGATTGTCGCCTCGCAGGTGCCCCAATCCCGGTCACGAACGAGAAAGGAGATGGCCCTGAGCACTTCTTTCCCGGCAAAGCGGATGCCGCGCAGATTGCCGCCCACGACCTCGGCGCTCAAGCGGCCTGCCTCGATCCTGCGCGTCTCCGGCTCCTTCTCGTCGGTGCCGCAGAGGAGAAAGGCACGAGAAACCATCATCCGAGAACCTCCGCCAGTGAAACGGTCCGGCTCTCGGCCGCGCTCAGATAGGAGGCCTCCACAAGCGCGAAGGTCTGGAGATTGTCGCGGCCGGACGTATCGGGCTCGCGCCCGGACTGCAAGGTTTCGACCCAATGCTGCTGGATAAGCGCAACGCTTTCCTGAATGTTGTGCCAGGGAGGCGACGCCCAGGAGAGGACGGGCGGCTCCACATTCGTCAGCGCCGTCCCGCCCTTCGAGTGCACCGCAAGGCGATAGCCCTGCGTTAGCCGCAGGGTGCCCTCGCTCCCGTCCACCTCGATGAGAGTTTCGGGAAAGGGCTCGACCGGCAACCTGGTCGCGTAACTGCAGTCGACGATCGAGGTGATCCCTCCGTCATGGTCCAGGAGCATCGTCGCGACATCCTCGCCGGCAATCGCCGGATTGACCCGGCGTGTGCGCGCGGTCACCGCCGTTGCGTCGCCGAAGATGTAGCGTGCGACGTCGAGCGCATGAATGCCGAGATCTTCGATGATGAAGCGCTTGCCCGTGGCGAGATAGGGTTGGCCGGAAAAGACGTCATAGCCGGACCGGAAGCTTACCCGTCCCCAGAACACATCGCCGATCGCGCCGCTGTCGATCGCCGTCTTTACCGCCCTTATCGGCGACTGCCAGCGGAAATTCTCGTGGACCATGAACGGCACGCCTGATTTCGCGCAGGCGGAGACCATTGCCTTGGCGTCTTCCATGGTGGGCGCGATCGGCTTCTGGCAGATCGTCGCGATCCCGTGTCGCGCGGCCATTTCCACCAACGCCCGGTGGCTTCCGGCCGTCGTGGCGATGTCGACGAAATCGAAGCCGCCATCGGCAAAAAGATCTTCGGCCGAGGTGTAGCGCCGCTGAATGCCGAACGCGTCGCCGACCGCCTTCAGCCGCTCCGGATCGCGATCGCAGATGGCAACGATGCGCGCCCCTTCGGCGTCGCGCCAGCCATGCATCTGGTTGACCGCGAAGAAACCGCAGCCGATCAGCGCGCCTTTGAGATCACTCATGCGGTCGCCCTCTAAGCTCAAAGTGCCCCTCCCCAATCCTCACCCCTTTTTCGCAAGCTGCATCAGCGTGACCTGCTGCTGCAGTCGGCGTTGCGCCTGATCCACGACGACGGCGACGATAATCACGATCCCCTTGATGACCATCTGCCAGAAAGAGGAAATGCCCATCATGACGAGACCGTCAGAAAGGATGCCGATAACGAAGGCGCCGATAATGGTGCCGCCGATCGTCCCGCGGCCACCGGACATCGACGTGCCTCCGAGAACCGCTGCGGCGATGGCATTCAGCTCGAAGGAATTGCCCGTCGCCGGGTGTGAGGCCATCAGCTCCGACGAGATGACCAGGCCGACAATCGCGGCGCAGAAGCCGGAGAACATGTAAACGAACATCTTCACCCGATCGACCCGGATACCGGACATGCGGGCGGCGCGCTCGTTGCCGCCGACGGCGAAGATGTGCCGGCCGATCGGCGTGTACCGCGCGACGTAAGCGGCGGCGAGCGCCACGACGATGAGGATCCAGATCGAAACCGGCAGTCCGAGAAGCCGGCCGGAGCCGAGGAAGGCGAACCCCGTGGTCGCGAGCTCCGGCTTGCCGACGAGGTTGGGAAAGGTCTGGCCGCCCGAAGAGAGCAGCGCAAAGCCCCGCGCGACATAGAGCGTGCCGAGCGTGGCGATGAAGGGTGCGACGTTGAGCTTGGTGATCAGCAATCCGTTGACCGCACCGATGACGATGCCGACGGCGAGCGTGATGAGGCAGACCTCGACGACGTTGAAATAGACCGTGTAGCCGAACTGCAGGTCGATGCCATTGAGGATGAGTCCGCCGGCGACCATGCCGCAGAGCCCGACGATCGAACCGACGGAAAGATCGATGCCGCCGGTTATGATGACGAAGGTCATGCCCATGGCCAGAAAGGCATTCAGCGCCACGTGCTTCGACATCAGGATGATATTCGCAGTCGAAAGAAAGTTCGGTGCGAAAACCGAGAAGAAGGCGATCACCGCGAAGAGGGCGATGAACGTTCTGAGTTTCATCAATGTGAGCAGCACCGAGCCGCTCGCGGCGTCCGTGGCGTCGGTGGTCGTCGTTGCCGTCGTCGTCATCAGGCGTGTTCCCTTGTCGTTTTATGACCTTCGGCCGAAGCCTTCACGATCATCTCCTCCGTCGCCTCAACGCGGTCAACGACTGCGACCAGCCGTCCGTTGCTCATGACGGCGATCCGGTCGGAGAGCGCCATGACCTCTTCGAGGTCGGAGGTGGAAAAGAGGATTGCGAGCCCCTCGCCGGCAAGCCGCCGCATCGTGCGGAAGACATCGGCCTTGGCGCCGACATCGATGCCGCGGCTGGGCTCGTCCATCAGCAGCACCTTCGGCTTCGTCATCAGGGCCTTGCCGATGACGACCTTCTGTTGGTTGCCGCCAGACATGGAGGTCACTTCGAAATCCGGGTTAGGGGCTTTGATGGAGAGGTCGCGAATGGCCGCCGCAATCGTGGCCTGCTCCCGCGCGCCGACGATATGGAAGCCGAAACGGACGAAGCGGTCGAGGCTCGCAAGCGTCAGGTTGCTGGCGATCGAAAGTGCCTGGACGAGGCCCTCGCGCTGGCGATCTTCCGGTATGAGCGCCAAACCCGCACCGATCCTTCCGGAGGTGTCGCTGGCGTCGACCTCCGTCCCGTCGACAAAGACCCGCCCCGAGCAATGCGGGTGCTGGCCCATGACGCATTCGAAGAACTCGCTGCGGCCCGCCCCCATCAGTCCGTATATCCCCAATACCTCGCCGGCACGCACCGAGATCGAGACATGATCGACCGCGAGGCCGCCGGTCCGGCGCGGCAGGCAGATCTCCTCGGCCCGGAACGCCTCGTCGCCGAGACGGTGGTCGACCGATTTGGCGAAGTCCTTCGCATCCGAGCCAATCATCGACCGGACGATCCATTTGGTGTCGATGTCCTTGACCATGGCCTGGCCGGTGATCTGCCCATCCCGGAGCACGGTGATGTAGTCGCCGATCCGCATCAGCTCTTCGAGCCGGTGAGAGATGTAGACGATCGCCACCCCTTGTGCCTTCAGCTCGCGGATGACCTTGAAAAGGACGTCCACCTCCGCAGCCGAAAGTGCCGATGTCGGTTCGTCGAGAATAAGGATGCGGGTGTCGAGCGAGATCGCCTTTGCGATCTCCACCAGCTGCTGCTGCCCGATCGGCAGATCTTCGACGAGCGTCTCGGCATCGATCCCCGCATCGAGCCTGTCGAGGAACCCGGTGGCCCGCTCGACCTGGGCGCGATGATCTATGCCGCGAATGCCCCGTGTCAGTTCCCGGGTCGCGAAGATGTTCTCGGCAACCGAGAGATTGCCGAACAGATTGAGTTCCTGAAAGACCATGCCGATGCCATTGCGCTGCGCGTCAGCGGGCGAATGGAATTCCACCTCCTGGCCATCGAGCAGGATGCGGCCGAGCGACGGCTTCTCGACACCGGCGATGATCCGCATCAGCGTCGACTTGCCGGCACCGTTTTCGCCGACGAGCACATTCACGGCGCCTCGCCGGAGCGAAAGGTTCGCATGGCGCACCGCAACGATGCCCGAATAGACCTTCGTCACGTCTTCGAGGCGCAGGACGCATTTGTCGTCGTCACCTGGGTGCATGATCATCCGCCCACCGTCAGCTGAGCCGGAACGAACATCGGCAATTGCCCCTTGGCGGGCAGCGGATAGGCGCCGAGAGCGTCGAGCTTCTTGCCGACGAGCCCATCTCGGGACAGCTTTTCCAGCACCAGCCCGTTGATATGCGTGTTGAAGGCCTTGCCGAATTGCGCCCATTCGATCTGGTTCTTGAATTCGTTGAAGTTGACGAAGTCGAGACTGTCACGGATCGCCGTACCGCGGATCGCCGGGCCGATCTGCACGCGCGCATCCGCCTTGCCGTCGTCGTTTGCATCGACCTCGACATAGGCCGAACGCGACTTCGTCTCGGCTGTAACGATGGTGCCGGAAAGACGCGCCGCAAAGGTCCAAGGGGCGCTCCCCTGCTTTTCCTTGTGGCCGTATCTGGCACCCGCCGCCTGCGGATCGCTCTGAGCAAGAGCCGCGACCTCGGTGAATGGACCGGCCTTTTTGTCGAGATAGGGAAGCACCTTGGCGTCCCAGATCTCGGCGACCATGCGATCGGGATTGAAGCCGCCCGATGCAGCCTCCGCGGCCTCTTGGGCAGTCGGCGTCTTGATGATCTTGCAGCCCGAGAGTGCCATCACGCCCGCAGCCACAAGCGTGGCCGCGACCTTAAACTTCGGCATCGAAATTCACTCCATGACAGACGCGCAGCGTATCCGCCGCCTGCCTAAGCATCGGCCCGAAATCGAATCGACTTTCGGAAAGCACGAGGCGTAGGTCCTGATAAGTTGCGACGCGGGATGCGGGCGGAAACCGCACGCTTTTCCCCATCCCGCCGTAGAGCAGGTGCGGACGGTTGCCGCCCGCTCCCGCTCCAACTCTTTGGAACCGATCAATCGGCCAGCGCGAAGGTCTCGAGCTGGTCGGCGTTTTCGCTGTTGATCAGCACGCAGTCCATGAGCTGCTTTTCTTCCGCCGGTGCCTTGCCGGTGGTGATGTATTCGTGAGCCTGTTGCACCGCCATCTGCGCCTGGGCATAGGCCGGCTGCAGGACCGTGGCCTTGATACCGCCGGACTTGATCGAGTCGCGGACGTCGTTCGAACCGTCGAAGCCGACGACGATCACGTCCTTGCGGCCGGCCGCCTGCAATGCGGCGATCGCGCCCATTGCCATCGTGTCGTTGCCGGAGATCACGCCCTTGATGTCGGGGTTCGCCTGAAGGATGGTCTCCATCTTGCTGTAGCCCTCGGTCTGGCTCCAGTTCGCCGATTGCTGCGCCACCATCTTCATCTCGGGATATTCGTCGATGACGTCGTGGTAGCCCTTCGAGCGGATGCCGGCGTTGAGATCGGCTTCGCGGCCGAGCAGCTCGACATAATTGCCGGATTCGCCCATCAGCTTCACGAACTCCTCGGCGCCGAGCTGCGCGCCTTGATAGTTGTTGGAGACGATCTGCGAGACGGCAACGCCGGTCGCGTTGATCTCACGGTCGATCAGGAAGGACGGCACGCCCGCATCTTTCGCCTTCTGAACCGCGGCAATGGACGCTTCCGAGCCCGCATTGTCGAGAATGATCGCTTTCGCGCCGCGGCCGATTGCGGTGTCGATCAGCTGCGACTGCTTGTTGGCATCGTCGTCATGTACGAGGACCAGCGTTTCGTAGCCGAGCTCCTTCGCCTTGGCCTCGGCACCCACCGCTTCGGCCTTGAAGAAGGGATTGTCGTGCGACGGGGTGATAATCGCGATGAGATCGGCCGCGTAGGCCGGAATGGCGGAACCCGCCGCCAAGACCGCCGCAAATGCGGCGATGGTCATTCTGCGTGTCAGTGTCATCTGCATTTCCTCCCAGGTTGAAAAAGTCGGAGCCGTCCTCAGGACTCCCGTATTCCATTCGCGCGCTCAGGTGATGCGCCGGATGCTGTCGGCGATCTCCTGCGGCTCGAAGACGCGTTTCCAGTCTTCGCGCATGAGCATCGGCTTGCCGAATTCGATGGCTTTGTTGCAGGCGTCGGAAAAGACGCCGGGCGTCTCCTCGAAGATCACCGCGCCAAGTACGTTCATGTGGCCGAGCAGGAAGTCGCGCGCTGCTTCTCGCGGCACGCCACGCTTGACGCACTCCTCCATGGCCTCGCGCATGACGACCAGCAGCGAGGCGCAGACCGTTTCCGAAAGGCCGGGCTCCAGGAGTGCGATCTGCTCGACCGTCACCCGATGCGAGCGCATCACCGGCGCCCAGATGACCTTGGCGATCTCCTCGCCGAGCACATAGGCCTCTTCCGGCCCCTGCATCAGCGCGGACACGATATGCTGCCTGGCGGCGACGCCGCCGAAGAAATCGCGCTTGGCCGCCGGGTCCGTCTCGTCGTTGAAGATCGGCGGATGGCAGGGATGGGTTACGAAATAGGTTAGGTCGTCGCGCTCCGGCAGATGACCGGCGAAAGGTGCTGCGGCGTCGAGGACGATGACCATCGTGCCGGGCTTCAGTTTACCCACAATCGCGGACGCGACCTTGCCGATCGCGGTGTCCGGTACCGCCAGGATGACCACTTCGGCGCCATCGAGCGCCTCATCCGCAGGGACGGTCGAGAGCCCGAGCTCCTCGGACAAGCGCGCCCTGCCCGCTTCGCTCACTTCGACATGGCGTACGTCGAAACGCGAGCCTTTGAGGTTCTTGGCCAGACGGCAGCCCATCTTCCCGCCGGCGCCGAACAGGGCAATCGAGGTCATATGCATCTCCTCAGCAATCTTCGTCATCCGATTAGCGCAGCTGGTATGATGAGTCAATGAGTATATCAGCGGATGAAGATCATCGTTCACACGCCGGCCGAGCCGGCAATCGGAGCGTTGCGATTGACAAGTCATCGCTATCGGATTATGACTGACGAAATTCAAAATTCGTCACTCATCATCAGGAGACAGGATGAGCGATCTCGCAGATAACGCCTTGGATGCCGCCCGGCAGGAAAACGTGACGCGGATTCTTGAGGCCGCCGAGCGGCTGTTCCGCTATTACGGCTATGCCAAGACGAACGTCGCCGACATCGCGCGCGAGCTCGATATGTCGCCGGCGAACATCTACCGTTTCTTCGCGTCGAAGACTGAAATCCACCAGGCCCTTTGCTCGCGGATGCTCGATACAAGCTACCAGCAGGCCTACGACATCGCGCAGCTGCCCCTCAGCGCCTCCGAACGGCTGAGGCGCTACGCGCAAGGCCAGCACAAGCTGACCGTGGAGACCATGCTCGACGAGCAGAAAGTCCATGAGATGGTCGTCGTCGCGATCGAGCGCGACTGGCACGTCATCGAGAAACATATCAGCCGTCTCGACGAACTCCTCGCAGGCATCATTCGCGAAGGAATCGATGCCGGAGAGTTCGCCGATCTGGACCCTGCGGTCGCCGCCAGATGCTTCGGCGCCAGCGTCGTCACCCTCTGCCATCCGCAGATCGTCGCGCAGTGTCTTGCCAAGGAAAACCGCGCCACACCCGAGCAACTGATCGAGTTCGCGATCCGGGCGCTGCGGAAATAATGCACGTCCTCCCGAAGCGTGGAGCGGCTTTGCGGCAACGACATGCACAAGAACTGCCGCGCCGCCCATGGCAGTCAGGGCAAGGCGGCCAAGGAGAGTAAGAGCGATGTTTTCACGAAGTGCCCTCAACCGACCGATCGTCGCCCGTCTCCTGACCGCGATCCTGCTCGGTGCCGCTCTCTCCGGCTGCTCGGAAGAGACGGTCGAGACGAAGGAGATCATCCGCCCGGTCAAGGTCGTGGAGATCGCCGCGACCGGCGAGCCGCGGGAGCTTCATTATTCCGGTTCGGTCAGAGCGCGCACGGAAATGAACCTCGGTTTTCGCGTGGGCGGCAAGGTCACCGAACGACTCGTCAATATCGGCGACCGGGTCAAGCCGGGTGACATTCTCGCCCGCGTCGACGCCACCGACTATCAGCTTGCGGTCAGGAGCGCGGAGGCAAATCTTCTCGCCGCTGAAAAGCAGGTGCAGACGACGGGGCTTGCGAAACTCCGGGCCGAACAGCTTTTCAGCAAAGCGTTCTCGTCCCAGGCTCAACTCGACCAGGCAAGGCTGCTTTACGATCAGGCGGTCTCGACTCGAGACGCCGCTGCCTCTTCCCTGGGCCAGGCAAAGAACCAGGTGATCTATACGGACCTCAAGGCCGATCAGAACGGCATCGTCACGGCCGTAAGCGCCGATATCGGGCAGGTTGTCGGAACGGGAACACCCGTGCTGACCGTCGCCGTCGACGGCGAGAAGGAAGTCGAAATCGCAGTGCCCGAAATAGACATCGCCGAATTCAGATCCGGAAAACCGGTCCGGGCACGTTTCTGGTCAAACGACATGCTCGTGCTGGACGGCCATGTGCGCGAAGTCTCCGGCAGTGCCGACCAGCGTTCGCGCACGTTTGCCGTACGCGTCAGCCTGCCGGACGACGAGCGCGTGCTTCTCGGCATGACGGCGACGATCGAGGCGGCTGCAGCAAGCTCGACGCCGCTCGTTTCCATTCCCCTGAGCGCGCTGTCGAAAAAGGACGGCCAGAATATCGTCTGGGTTGTCGACCGTGACTTCTCGACCGTGCATGCACGCCCGGTCAAACTCGCCGATTTCGCCGATAGCGGCGTGCGCGTCGTCGAGGGCCTCGGCGCCGGCGACCTCGTCGTTGCCGCAGGCACACAGTTCATGGCCGAGGATCTGAAGGTGAGACTGCCGGCGGCCCAACCGCAATCGGCCGAACAGCAGTCCGCCCGCGCGGAAACGCCCGAAATCCTCCGTTAGAGCGCCTCTTCGTCGAAACAGAGAAACGCACTAACACCTTGAAACTATGCACTTCCGAACGGAAAACCGGCACCCCGCTTTCCTGGAAGTGCTCAACCACCCACCGATAGAACGGGACGACGATCATGCATGCCTCCACCGGCGATAAGAAACCGTTCAATCTTTCGCGCTGGGCGATCGGGCATCCGAGCATCGCGCGGTTCCTCCTGGCGCTGATCATCGTCACGGGCGCGCTCGGGCTGTTGCGCATGGGGCAACGCGAGGATCCGGAATTCACGTTCCGCGTCATGGTGGTGCAGGCCGTATGGCCCGGGGCATCCATCCAGGAAATGGAAGACCAGGTCGTCAACAAGATCGAGCGCAAGCTGCAGGAAACGCCGCATCTCGATTTCGTCCGCTCCTATACGCGCGCCGGCAGCGCCATCATCACCGTCCAGATCGAGGGCGACACCAACGCAGACGAGGTCGCCGACACGTTCTACCAGGTGCGCAAGAAGGTGGGCGACATCGCCAACGAACTCCCCGACGGCGTGCTGGGCCCCTATTTTAACGACGAGTTCGGCGACACCTTCATCACGCTGCATTCGATCAGCGGCGACGGCTACAGCTATCCGGAACTCAAGCGCTTCGCGGTCGAAGGCCGCGACATGCTGCTGACGACATCAGGCGTCGAGAAGGTGGTAATCCTCGGGGACCAGCCCGAGAGAATCTATATTGACGTTTCTTCCAAGACACTCGCAGAGAGCGGCCTGACATTCAACGACCTGCGCAATGCGGTCGCGGGCCAGAACAATGTCGATTATGCGGGCTCGGTCGACACGGGTGCGCGCTCGGTACGCATCTCCGTCGAAGGAGGTGTCACCAAGGTCGACGACATAAATGAGCTGCGGCTGAGGGCGGGTGACCGGACCATCCGCCTCGGCGACATTGCGACGGTGACGTCCGGGCTGGAAGATCCCTATTCGCGGAAATTCCGTTTCAACGGCCACGACAGCGTTCAGATCGGCGTCGTCATGGCCAAGGGCTTCAACGTCACCGATGTCGGCAAGGCTGTCGACGCTACCTATGAACGTTTCGAGTCCGCGCTCCCCTACGGCGTATCGGTCGATCAGGTCTCCAATCAGCCGGAGGTCGTCACTGAAGCGATCAGCGAGTTCAGTCACGCGCTCGTCGAGGCGCTGATCATCGTCCTCGTCGTCTCTTTCCTGTCGATCGGCTGGCGCTCCGGTCTCGTGATCGCGATCGCCATTCCGCTCGTGCTCGCAGCCACCTTTGCCATCATGTACGAACTCGGGATCGACCTGCAGCGCATCTCGCTTGGGGCGCTGATCATCGCGCTGGGCCTTCTTGTCGACGACGCGATGATCGTGGTCGAGATGATGGAACGGAAACTCGAAGAGGGGCTGGAAAAGATCGATGCCGCGAGCTTCGCCTATTCCTCGACCGCCTTTCCCATGCTCACCGGCACTCTGATCACCACCGCCGGCTTTATCCCTGTCGGCTTCGCGGAATCGACTGCTGGCGAGTATGTCCGCTCGCTCTTCTACGTCGTCGGCATCGCCCTGGTGGTCTCCTGGTTCGTGGCAGTCTATTTCACTCCCTGGCTCGGCTACATGATCCTGAAGCAGCGCCACCACGCCGGCACTCATCACGACGTTTTCGATACGCGCTTCTATCGCCGCCTGAGGACGACCGTCAGCTGGGCAGTGCGCCACCGCATCGTCGTGCTCCTGTTGACGCTCGCCATCTTCGCGGCCAGCCTCTGGGCATTCCAGTTCATTCCGAAGAATTTCTTCCCGCAATCCTCGCGGCCGGAAATCCTCGTCGATCTCTGGCTGCCTGAGGGAACGAGCATCAAGGAGGTCGAAAAACAGGCGAAGGCGCTCGAGGAGCGCATGATGGATGATGAGGACAAGCGCTTCATCGCCACCTATATCGGCGAAGGCGCGCCGCGCTTCTTCCTGCCGCTCGATCAGCAGCTTCGCAACCCCAACTTCGCGCAGCTCCTCGTCATGGCGAAGGACGAGCCAGCCCGCGAGCGGCTGATCGCCAAGCTACGCACGATTCTTGCCGAGGACTTCCCATCAATCCGCAGCAAGGTGGACCGATTGTTCCTGGGCCCGCCGACTGGCTGGCCGGTGCAGATGCGAGTGATGGGACCCGACCGCGAAGTGGTACGCCGCATCGCCGACCAGGTAAGGGCGAAATTCCAGGAAAACCCGCTGCTTGGCGCCGTGCATGACGACTGGCTGGAGCCTGTGCCCGCGATGAAGCTGGTGATCGACCAGGACCGCGCCCGCGCCCTCGGCATCACTTCGCAGCGCATCCGCCAGATGCTGCAGGCGGCAATGTCCGGCGTGCCCCTCGGCAGCTTCCGCGACGGCGAAGAAACGGTCTCGATCGTGGCGCGGGAACCCGCCGGCACCCGTCAGCTGCTCTCTGCCGTCCAGTCGGTCTATGTGCCCACCGATGTCGGTGGGTTCGTCCCCGTCTCGCAGGTCGCCAAGGTCGTGCCGGTCATCGAACAGGGTATCGAGTGGCGGCGGGACCGGCTTCCCACGATCACCGTCCGCGGGACGCTGCCCGACGGCGTGCAGCCGAACGATGTGACCATGAAGCTCTTCGACGAGCTCAAGGGGCTGAGGGACGGCCTGGCACCCGGCTACAAGGTGGAGATCCAGGGCGGTGCCGAAGATAGCGCCGAGAGCCAGGCCTCGATCGCCGCCAAGGCGCCGATCATGCTGGTGGTGATCGTCATCCTCCTGATGGCGCAACTCCAGCACTTCGGCAAGGCGATGCTGGTGCTCGCGACCGGTCCGCTCGGGATCATCGGTGCGGCGGCGGCGCTGCTCGTCAGCGGTGCACCCTTCGGTTTCGTCGCCATCCTGGGCGTCATCGCGCTGCTCGGCATCATCATCCGCAACTCTATCATTCTGGTGGACCAGATCGATCAGGACATCGCCGCCGGGATGGAGCGCCGCGAGGCGATCGTCGGTGCGGCCGTGCGCCGCTTCCGACCGATCATGCTGACGGCGCTCACCGCGGTGCTGGCTCTGATCCCGATCTCCCGCGGCGTATTCTGGGGACCGCTCGCCTATGCGATGATGGGCGGCATCCTGGTCGCCACCGTTCTGACCATCCTCGTGCTGCCGGCCGGCTACGCACTCTTTTTCGGCAAGGAACCGAAGACACGCAAAACGGACCCGGAGCCCGCCGCGCAGATCGGTGCGGACCAGGACCGCGAGGGCTACCCGGTCCCGCTTGCGGCGGAATGAATTTCGAGACCGGTCGACGCGGGCCGCGATGCCCCGGCGTGACCCGATATCGCCCCGCCTGCGCGAGCACCCGCAGGCGGACCATTATTGCCTGATTCTGTCGAAATCAAAATAATGTGATAATGCTCCTGGAATTCGATCTTATAATGGAAACGGACGAGCGGAGGCAGGAGAGGAATGAACACGATCATGTTCCCGCAGAGGGACTCGCGCGAGGAAACCGCAGCACTTCGCGCACAGATCCTCGACAAGCTGTCACAATTGTCCTGGGATGGGCTCTCATTCAAACACCCCGTCCCGGGCCTGTCGCTCTATCGGATCGTCGAGCCGGCCGGCCCCTTTTCGAGCGTATACGAGCCGAGCCTCTCCTTCATCATAAAGGGAAGCAAGAATGTCCGCGTTGGCAACGAGACGCTCGTCTACGATGAAGGCTGCTTCTTCCTGACCGCCGTAGGCCTTCCCGTTACCGCACAGATCTGCGCGGCAAGCGAAGGGGAGCCCTACGTCGCCGCGGCCTTGCGCCTGGACATGGAAAAAGTGCGGCGCATCATAGCGGATCACGACATATACCCGACCGACATTCCCGAACGCGATCTGGGCGTCGCCGTCGGCACCGCCACCCGCGAGCTCTTCGACGCCCTGTTCCGGCTGATTTCGCTTGCGAATTCGCCGGCGGACATTCCCTTCCTCGCCGGCCATATCCAGAACGAGATCATTTATCGGCTTCTCACCGGCGAGCAGGGGGCCCGGCTGCGGCGCTTCGCGCTCGCGGGCACGAACAGCAACCGCGTGGCCAAAGCCGTCGCGTGGTTGAGGGAAAACTACACCAAGCCGCTGCGGGTGGAGGAGCTGGCCGAGATTGCCAATATGGGCGTCTCCACGCTGCACCACCACTTTCGTGCGATGACTGCGATGAGCCCGCTGCAGTTCCAGAAACATCTGCGACTGCACCACGCACGGGAACTGATGCTTTCCCAGTCGCTCGATGCGGCGACGGCTGCGCTGCGGGTCGGCTACGAAAGCCCGACCCAGTTCAACCGGGAATACCGCCGGGCCTTCGGCCACCCGCCGCTGCGCGACATCAGGGCAATTCTCAATTCCGGCGATTCGACCAGGCGGAACTCCGCAGGCTGAGTAATCGGCGCGCGGCAGCGATGATCACGATCCCGTCATCCCGGCAGGAATGGGCAATAATTCGGCAGGATTGAACCTATCAGTCCGCGGGATGGTCTTCTAAGCTCCGGGTCTCGTTCATGGTCTTAGGTCAGGTCGGCCTGAGTCATGAACGCGAGCGATTCCAAGAGCTTGAGCGGAATGTGGCCGGAAAGCCTTGCCATATCCGCGCCAGCGGCAGTCCGGCACGTGGCAGCGGCACCCCGCATTCACGCGCCGAAACGCGAGGAGAACACCATGGTGACTGTTAAGATCAACGGCGTCGAACACAAGATCGACGCCGAGGCGGATATGCCGCTTCTGTGGGCGATCCGCGACCTTGTCGGATTGACGGGCACGAAATTCGGCTGCGGCATGGCGCAATGCGGCGCCTGCACCGTTTATATCGACGGTTCGCCAACACGGTCCTGTCAAACCTTCATCGGCGACATCGAAGGAGCCGAGGTGACGACGATCGAGGGGCTGCAGGGGAAGGTAGCAGAGACGGTCCAGGCCGTCTGGGCCGATCTCGATGTTCCCCAATGCGGCTACTGCCAGTCCGGCCAGATCATGTCGGCTACGGACCTTCTGGCCAACAATCCCAAACCGACGGACGCCGACATCGACGCCGCCATGTCCGGCAATCTCTGTCGGTGCGCCACCTATCATCGTATCCGCGCGGGCATTCACGAAGCCGCGAAGCGTCTGGAGGCCTGACATGATACCGAAACTGATGCAATCGATCGCCCTTCCCACCGTCCGGGTCGAAACGTCGCGGCGACAGTTCCTCCTCGGCGCCCTCGCGGCCGGCACTGGCATTGCCGTCGGATACAGGGTTCTCTCCGCTTCACCGGCGTTGGCGGGCGATGCGGAGACCGAGAGCGGATCACACGCGTTCTCTCCCTATCTGACGATCGGCGCGGATGGAAAGGTCACCGTGCTCTCGTCCCAGTTCGAGATGGGCCAGGGCTCCTATAACGGCCTCGCCACGCTGGTCGCGGAAGAACTCGACGCCGACTGGTCGACGATCGACGTCAAGGGCGCGGCCGGCAACATACCGGCCTACGGCAATATCGCCTTTGGCGGCACGATGCAGGGCACAGGCGGTTCGACGTCCATGACGACCTCGTGGGAGCGCTACCGCAAGGCGGGTGCTGCCGCCCGGGCGATGCTGATCGCCGCCGCTGCGGCCGAATGGGGCGTCGATGCGGCCGAGATTACCGTCGAGAACGGTACCCTTGCCCATCCCTCGGGCAAAAGCGGCGGTTTTGGCGCATTTGCGGCCAGAGCGGCCACCCTGCCGGTGCCGAGCGACGTCAAGCTCAAGGAGCCGGGCGACTGGAAGCTCATCGGCAATGCCAAGCTGAAGCGTTTCGACAGTGCACGCAAGGCAAACGGAACCGAGCAATACACGATAGACGTAAAGCTTCCTGGAATGCTGACGGCGGTGATGATCCACCCGCCTCTCTTCGGCGCCAAGGCGAAGTCCTTCGACGCTTCGGCCGCCCGCGCCGTCAAGGGCGTGGTCGACGTGGTGGAAACGCCGCGCGGCGTGGCGGTTGTAGGCGAGCATATGTGGGCTGCGATCAAGGGCCGCGAGGCGGTCACGGTCGAGTGGGACGAGACGGACGCCGAAAAGCGGGGAACGTCCGAGCTGATGTCCACCTATCGCGACCTTGCCGGCAAGACGCCGGCGGCATTCGCACGTAAGGACGGCGATGCCGAGGCTGCCTTCACATCGGCGGCCAAGGTCGTCGAGGCGACATTCGAGTTCCCCTATCTGGCGCATGCCGCCCTGGAGCCCCTGAATGCGGTTGCGCGCAGGAACGAAGACGGCACGATCGAGATCTGGGGCGGGCACCAGCTTCCCGACGTATACCAGCAACTCGCCAGCGAGATTGCCGGAGTGCCGCTCGAAAAGGTCCGCCTCAACGTCATGAAGACCGGCGGCAGCTTCGGGCGGCGCGCAGTGTTCGACGGCGACGTGGTGGTAGAGGCCGTCCACGTGGCGAAGGCCCTCGGTTTCCGTGCACCGGTCAAGGTGCAATGGACGCGGGAGGACGACACGCGGGCCGGCCGGTACCGGCCCGCCTATGTGCATCGCCTGAAAGCCGGGGTCGACGAAGGCGGCAAACTCGTCGCCTGGAGCGATCACATCGTCGGCCAGTCGATCATGGCGAAAACGGCATGGGACGGCATGGTCCAGAACGGGGTCGACCCGACCTCCGTAGAGGGAGCGAACAACCTGCCCTATGCCATTCCAAACCAGACGGTCGGGCTCACGACCACCGACGTTCGCGTGCCGGTTCTCTGGTGGCGCTCGGTCGGCTCGACGCACACCGCATTCGCAGCCGAAGCCTTCCTGGACGAAGTTGCAGAGGCTGCGGGACGCGATCCGCTGGAGTTCCGCCTGTCGATGCTGGAGCCGCAGTCGCGCCATGCGACCGTTCTCAGGCTTGCGGCGGACAAGGCCGAATGGCAGAAGCCGCTGCCCGAGGGCCGCTTCCGGGGCGTTGCCGTCGCCGAGAGTTTCGGTTCGGTTGTGGCACAGATCGCCGAGGTTTCCACCGATGGCGACGGCATCAAGGTCGAGCGGGTCGTTGCTGCCGTCGATTGCGGTCTGGCGATCAATCCGGATCAGGTCCGCGCTCAGGTCGAGGGCGGCATCGGTTTCGGGCTGAGTGCCATTCTGGGCGAGGAAATCACGCTTACCGGCGGAAAGGTCGATCAGGGTAACTTCGACATGTACACGCCACTCAGGATCGATGCGATGCCCAAGGTGGAGGTCCATATCGTCGCCTCCGCCAACGCGCCTTCGGGAATCGGCGAGCCGGGCGTTCCGCCGATCGGCCCTGCGGTCGCCAACGCCGCCTCCAAGGCGCTCGGCAAGCGGATCCGCGTCATGCCCTTCGCGAAATCGCTCAACGCCTGAACGCGCATGCTGCTCCATGCGCTCAGCAATCGAAGAGCCACAGCCGCCCGTCTGAGAAGACGGGCGGCTGCAGGCGGCCGGCATTCTCTCCGGTTGCTGCATCGCTTGTTCAGTGACGCAGCGCGTATATCGGGAACCGACGGACGCCGCTGCGGCTGCGGGAGGGGTATTCGGTCTGAAGAATTGCCGGGCGGAAGTTTTTTCTAGGAACCATCCGTGATGCAGCGTGTTAGGCGCCGTCGCTTTGCCCAAAGCGACTTGTCCAGAAGAACGGATCGGCTCCTGTCCCTCCGCTAAGCCGGGTCGATCCGGGCGGCGTCCCTCCCTCCTCCCCTCCCCAGGGGCGCCGCTGGTCGCTGCGGAGTATGCCTCCTCCGCAGCGCCGTCATCCGGGCGTGCTTTCAATGGGTTAGAGCGTTTCACCGTGTCAATGAAACAGGGCGCCTCTCTAAAAGAGGTCGGCGGTTCTGGGCGACATCCTTCGGATTTCACCCTTTCGACGATACGATCTAGGCGAAGAACAGGGATGCGACCATGATCGCCGAAACCAGCACAAGGGCGGCGATAAGCAAGATCAGGTCGACCGTCGGATAATGGCGCAAGCCGCGTCGCATGGCGAACTCCTCAACCCGTTTCGGGTCAAACAGAACGCCTGCGATGCGGAATTGTTCATCCCGGAGCCGTCCCCCAGGCATCGAGGCAGCGGTGATCGGTCAATGCCCGCCCTTGCGCCTCGGGTCGTGGCTATGGTGGCGGTCAGGCTCGCCGCCACCGCCGGAAACCTTGCTGCGCGTGCGGCGCTCGGAGTCGGCTGGCGGTTTCGGTATTTGCAACGGTTCCTTCGCATTTTCGTGCGATGCCCCCGGGCCGCCTTGGCGGATGCTTGCCGGTGTTTTCTTGGAAGTGGACATGCCTCTGCCTCATCTGTCCTGTTGGTAGCCCTGATGGGTCGTATTGACCTTCGTATTCCCCTGCTGGCCCTTTTTGTCGGGGTCCTCGGTCACGTCCGGCTTCTTCGACTTGGCTGACACGCTTCCAGGTTCTCCCGTACCCTTGTCGCTGCGATTGTCCGCAGGGACTGGCGGTGGTCGGCTGCTCATTGGAAACCTCCTCACTCATGTGTCGTCCCGTTTCGGAACCGACATCCTGCTGTTACCCGGCCTAACCGGTCAGGCCGTGCGATGTTCCTGGCCACGAAGGCGGTGAGGCTCTGCCGCCGGCCGCAATGCCGTATGCAGAAAGGCGCCCAGGGCAAGGCCGCAACCAAAGGCGATATAGGCCATGGCCAGGTCGGATTTCGGGAGGGCGAGTTCCCAGCCGGGCGTGAGGCGCTTCGGGACCAGACCGTAATCGACAACTGCTGCGAGCGCAGTCGTGCCGACAGCAGCAGCAATCACCCGTTGCGGCGAAGGCTGCCCGCTTCGCCCGATCATGGCCGAGAACGGGAGCGCCCACCAGAATGAGGCGAGCATATGCGTCGCGAAGCCGGTGCCGGTGTGAGCAAGGTCGAAACGCGACACCGAACCGGCGTGATCACCGTGTATCCAGTGGCTCGTCGCGTTGATCGGCCGCCACGGCCTTTTCTTTCGGCGCTCGGCCGAGACGACAAGCACCGCTACCGCGGCGAGACCGGCGCATAATCCGCTTGCAGCAACGCGTGATCCATATGCCATCGATCTCTCCCATAAGGCCTGACCGGCCGACGGATGAACCGGCGGCCGGCCTGTTTGTTCCGACCCGCCGATGGGTCGACGCAGGCTGCACTACTCCGCGGGCTGCGGAACCGCAGCGGGCAGCGCTTTACTTCCGGCAAGGCTACGCTGACCGGCCGCTATCGTCACGACGGTCGCCGCCCCGGCCGCCACCGATACCCAGAAGCCGTTCTGCGCACCGAAATTGTCTACAACCCAGCCGGAGACGAAAGCGCCTAGAGCCATGCCGATGCCGATCCCCGTCATCACCCAGGTAATCCCTTCCGTCAGCATCGATTCGGGTACCCGGCGCTCGATCAGGCCGAAGGCCGTGATGAAGGTCGGTGAAATGGCAATGCCGCTGACGAAAACCGCCAATGCGAGCAGAGGCACCGTGTCGGCGAAGAGGAGGGGTACGGACGTAATGGCTATGACGCTTACGGCGATCAAAAGCTGCCTATGCAGCGGCATCGTGGGGTTAATGGCGCCAAGCGCCAGGCCCACCACGAACGATCCGACCGCATAGACGCCGATGACGAGGCTGGCTGCCTGCGGCTGACCGAGCTCTTTCGTCACCGCTACGGCGCTCACTTCCGCCGTCGCGAAGATCGAACCTACGAAGATGAGGGCAAGGGTGATGATCTGCACCGGACGTTGACGGATCGCCGACGTTTGCCGGACGCCTGCCTCCACTGGACGCACCTTCGGCTCCGTCGAGCGCTGGAGAATGAATGCTGCGGTTCCAAGGGCAAGGAATATCGTGCTGATCAGCATGCCGGCTTCAGGAAACAAAGCGACCGCCAAACCCACCGACAATGACGCGCCGGCAATATAGACCAGTTCGTCTGCCGAGGACTCGAAGGCGAAGGCGGTGTTCAGTTGCGGACGGTTGCGGAAGATTTCGGTCCAGCGGGCACGCACAAGGGCAGGTATGCTGGGCATCGCCGCGGCAAAGAATGCCGAGGCGAACAGTGTCCATGCGGGCCAATCGCGGTTGGTTGCAAGGATCAGTGCAAGAAACGCCGCGACCGAGACGATGGTCGCCGGCGCGACCACGGCCGTCTGTCCGAGGCGGTCGACCAGCCGTGATATCTGCGGGGCAACCAGCGCGTTGGTGAGGCCGAAAGTTGCCGATACCGCGCCAGCCAGCCAGTATTCGCCGTGGGTCTGGGACAGCATGGCGACGATGCCGATCGGGGCCATCGCTATCGGAAGACGTGCGAAGAAGCCGGCTGCCGAAAAGCCCTTGGCTCCCGGCGCCCGGAATATTTCTCCGTATGGATTGGACATTATACGCTCCTTGGAAATTCGGGGGCTAGATGACATACGCGGCGTATGTCATCTAGTTAGTTGCATACGCCTCGTATGTCAATTAAAATACGCCGCGTATGTGAAATGGGAGCCGTAATGAACAAGCCGCGCAAGGAAATGATCGCCGAGACCCGCGCAAAGCTGATCGCGGCCGCGCGGCGCGCCTTCGGCACCGTCGGCTTTACGGAATCGTCCATGGACGATTTCACCGCCGAAGCCGGATTGACCCGCGGCGCGCTCTATCATCACTTCGGCGACAAAAAGGGGTTGCTGCAGGCGGTGATCAGGGAGATCGACGCCGAGATGACGGCGCGCCTGAACAAGGTCTCATTGGAAGCGCCTACGCCGTGGCAGGGGTTCGTCGACGAGTGCGTTGCCTATATCCGCATGGCACTCGAGCCGGAGATCCAGCGCATCATGTTCCGTGACGGCCCCGCCGTGCTCGGGGACATATCGCAATGGCCGATGACAGAAGGTTGCATTGCGGCGCTGTCGGGAAGCCTGGACCGGCTCAAGGCCGATGGTGTGGTGATCGACATCGACACCGAAGCGGCCGCCCGTCTGATCAATGGCGCGAGCAGCCACGCAGCGCTATGGATCGCCAATTCCGACGAGCCGCAGGAGACCTCGAAAAAAGCCGTCGAAGGCTTCCGTGCCCTGCTCGACGGATTGAGGACCACGAAGGGTTGATGGGCACGAAGATGAGCGCGGCAGACGCGGCGCTGCCGGATCTCTGTGACGAGCACGGAGATGAGAGTTCGAAGTGCCGGTACATTCCGCCCTTCCCCAGCCCACAAGCCGAGCAATCCGAGATACGGCGGCATACCCGTCAGCGGAAGCTGCCGTTGAGGCTTGGCCTCCTCAGCTGACAATGCAATGGCCGCTGGCCGCGCTTCCTTCGACTCAGAACCGCACCGACAATCCGAGGATCGGCCCCTGCTCGACGACGTCGAAGACGAATCCGTCCTTGCTGTAGTCAACGCCGAGTGCGCGGTAGCCGGCAAGGGCCGAAACCGTGTCGCTGAACCGGTAACCGATCGCCGCGGCGACATCCCAGTCGAGGTCCGCGCCGCCGGCTCCGGCCAAACCCCATCCGGTCAGATAGATTTCCGGAGTGATCGAGTAGGTTCCGCGAAAGCCGGCCATCCCGTCGACCCAGGTCGCATCGTCCGTTCTCGACCGACCGTCGAGCACGCCGCCGCTGAAGGAGAGTTCGCTTTCGACGGACCACACGCGCAGGCCGCCGACGATGTCGAGCCGCGAGGCGCCGTCGTCGAATATCGCGTAACCGGCACCTAGCAGGCCCGCAAAGGTCTCGGTCGCAAGCTCGACGTCGTCAGCAAGGACTCCCCTCGGCGTCCCGCCCTGCCCGGACAGCTTGATATACATCGCGTCGCCGAAGATGCTGTAAGGGCCGTTGCGCGCCTCTCCCGTGGCCATCAAGGCGAAATCCAGGTGGTCGAAGACGTCGCTGAAACTCGCATCGACATCGACGGCGGGCAGTCCGAACTGCTGAAGGTCGCCCGAGAGGCCCGCGGCCCAGAAATATGGCGCGAAGGAAAACGTCCAGCCGCTCTCCGTCGTGGTCTCCTGCATCTGCGGTGTCAGCGGCGAATACAAATCGGCGGCCATGGCGCTGCTTCCCAGCAGGCAGCCGGCGGCAAATGCCAGATGGCGAACAATGCAAGACATCATAATATCCTCCAAAAATATCTGCCGGCGCGGCCGGTCCTGATCGCAAGTCTCACGGCGCCCCGGCTTGCGAGCGTTCTTCACTGTCGAGGGTTTCATCCAAATAGACCTTCTTGGGCGGCACGCCGCGGCCCTCGATTATGGTGACCGGCGCGGTGATCGTGGCGGCCGCCACGGTGCCGACGTTCTTGGCAGTACCGGCAACGACGGCGGTGATCCCCTCGCCCAGACTGATCTCGGAGTCTGTCAGCGTCTGGCCCTTGATGATCCGTTGCCCGATCAGTTGAACGATTTCGGGGCTCTCGGCGAACTTACCGTGGTGCAGGCCGTCGTCCGTCTGGACCTTGGTGAGGTCGATGGCCGTGATGCCGGCATCCTCCAGCTGCGTCCGATAAGGTTCCGCAGTCGGATCGATCGCACCGAGCCGCGACACGTCCCCGGAGATCAGCCGCGAAAGCGCCAGCGCGCGGTCGTCCTGCGAGACGAAGATGGTGAACTTCGGCCGCGCCTTGCCCATGTCGACCCATTGCTTGGCGAAGACGTCGAGATCGATATCCGGCGAAGCGAGGACCACGTTCTCGATCTTCGGCGCGATCTTCCCGTCGCGGATACCCATCTGGCGCAGCGCCTCCATCGTCAGCCAGGTTCCCATGGAATGGGCAAGGATGGTGACGTCCTTGACCTTCGGGGCTTCCGCCAATGTACGCAGCGTATCCTCGAGCGCGGTTCGCGAGTAATTGGTGCTTTCCTTGTCGTAATTATAGTCGAAGACCCGTGCCCGCGACGGCCAGGTAAACAGGATCGGCGTCGCCTGGGCACCGGAATCGTGAACAATCTGCGCCAGCCGGAAGACCGCATCCTCGTAGCGGTTGTTGAAGCCGTGTACGAAGAGAAGCACATGGCCTTCCTCGTTATGCACCTGGAACCAGCTGCGCGCCTCGTCATCGGATGCCAGTTCGCGCACGCGCGTGACGGCGAAATCGGTTTCGGGGTTGGGAGGCAGCTTTCGCGGCCATTGCACCGTCCCCGGCTGGCGGCGCGAGTCGGGCGGTATCGAGACTGCCACATCGGTCATCGAAAGCGTCGGGCTGCGTTCTCCCGAAAACAGTGTAGCCGGATCTCCCGAGGGCTGGCGTGTGGTCGCGACAAGCATGTCGACCTGCGAAGTCGTCGATGGCTGCGCCAGAGCGACCGGAGTCATCACGCCTTTTGGGTGGCCCCCGCAGCCCGCCAACAGTGCGAGCGCGAGAAACGCCGATAAGATCGATCCCCCGGCTTTGGCTACACGGGACCCGTCGCCGCGCGAGCTTACGTCACTCAAACCACGCCTCACAAATTTCGGACGCCGTCGCGCCCCCCACTCCACTCGGCCCACGCCCGCCTGCGTGCGGCCCGTTCGACGCCATCCCAGAAGCGACTATCGAGCAAGAACGAATCGCGCCGGAACGCGACCAATCCCCTCTGCAACCTACTGCATGTTTCCTTTAAGCGTAACCCTTTTGGATAGAGCGGGACGAGGAAACTGTGCACGGCTTTCCATCCATCCCACTCTTATTTTCATGAGCTTCGAACGCGCCTGACACATCGGAAACCGACATGGCTGGTCGTCGTATCGATCTCCTGGGCATGCCTTGCCGCAGGGCGGTACCGCCGGCAATAGTTCGGCGCGCAGAGATGCGATCCACCCTTGAGCACCCGGCGCGGAACTCTCACTCTGGCCGCCGGATCGATGCTCGCATCGGCGTCGGAGTTGCGAGGATTGCTGGGAATGCAGCAAGGCATGGCGGCCGCTTCCGGATGACGTACGGACCAGTAGTCCGTGGTCCACTCCCAGACGTTGCCGATCATGTCATAAAGCCCATGGCCGTTCGGCGGGTAGACTTTCACCGGCGACGTCCGCGCGAAACCGTCCTCCATCGAATTCTCGATCGGAAAGCTGCCCTGCCAGGTATTGGCCATATGCTTTCCGCCCGGCACCAGTTCGTCGCCCCAGGCAAACTCGGCCGCATCGAGACCGCCGCGGGCCGCCAGCTCCCATTCGGCCTCGGTCGGGAGATCCTTGCCGGCCCATTCGGCATAGGCTTTGGCGTCGCTATAGGCGACATGGACGACCGGATGATCCAGGATTGCTCCGATGCTGCTCTTGCGCCCCAGGGGGTGCCGCCAGTTGGCGCCCAAAGTGAAGACCCACCATTGCGATATGTCGGTTCCCTGCAGCGGGCGTTTCGGGGGCGTGAAGACGAGCGAGCCGGCCCTCAGATTGGAGGGGGGCGCGCCTGGATAGTCTTCGGCGCGCGGCTTTCTTTCGGCAAAGGTCACATGCCCGGTAGCATTCACGAATTCGAGAAACTGCCGGTTCGTTACCGGTGTCTGGTCGATCCAGAACCCGTCGACGATTACCGGGTGCGCAGGCGCTTCCTCGGGGTAATGGTCGTTCGACCCCATCATGAAGGTCGCACCGGGAACCCAGACCATCTCCGCCGCGGGTTCAAGGTCGACCACGCTGTTCAAAGAAGGCTTCATCGGCAATCTCTCCTGCTACCAATTCCTGCTGCCGTGCGCGGCAGCGCTTTCCAACGCTCCGGCATCTTGCCCCAGGCTCGCAGTCTTGTCCGCATTCACGTGCCCGGCAGACAGGCTTTTCGAAGCCTGGCCGTTTCCTCAGTCCTGGACGACCGCCCAGTCGTCGTTCGGGTTGAACGTACGGATGGCGGCGGCGGTCTTCTCGGTGTCCTCGCCGAGATCCGCCTCATAGAGGACGCCGCTGCGATCGACCAGGAAGGTTTTCACTCCGGTGACGCCGTATTTCACTGGCCAGGCCACGAGGCCGAAACCGGCGATCATGTTGCCATTGATGACGTAGTCGAATTTCCCCCCGGCAATATTGTCGCCCTGGCCCGTCAGGATGCGATAGCGGTAGCCTTGAAAGCCCTGGCCGGCCTTGGCCCGGTCCACCGCATCGCCATCGGCCAGCGCCGCTGCGGCGGGGCTCGCCACGCCGGCGAACTCCTCCGCGGGCCAGTAAAGGCCGTTCTGCTCGCCTTCGTCGCTGATCAGCTTCTGTGCGTATTCCAGGACGCCGTCGCCGTCATGGTCGACAAGCGCATATTCCTCCTGCGCTCCGACATAGGCACGCATGGTGGCAATCGTCACAAGCTCGTTATCGCCGACCCGACGGTTGGCGATCTCTTCCAGTCCGACAAAGGTGTCGAACGCCCATTTGCCGTCATCCCCCTTCGAGATCGGGAAGGGGAACGGCCACAGTTCGTCGCCGATCTCGATGACCTTGCGGCCCTCCACATCCTCAACGACGACCTTCTCCTTCACGCCTTCGCGAATGTCGGCATAGCTCTCCATCACCCCCTCGCTGGACCTGGTCCTGGCCGGGTCCAGGCCGAGAAGGGCCGCGAGCTTGTCAAAGTCGCCGCCATTGACGGTCTGCTTGAAGGCCTCGACCGCCAGTTCCGGCGTATCGAAGACGGGCGGGTCCTCTGCCGCCGCATAATCCGCAAGCGGCGCATCGTCACCCGCTTCCTGTGCCAGGGCCACCGGCGCAATCGCGACGCCGCCGAGAAGGATCATCCCGAAGAGCGAGAGAGCGATCCCGTCACGAATGGATTTGGTCATCGTAGCCTCCCGATCTGATTACCGCCGACGTCCGCCGCCACGCTTCACCATCTTGTGCCCGCCGCCGCCCCGATGGCCGCCGCCCATGGAATGATGCCCACGGTTGGACGAGATATGCGTCTGGTGCTTGCTGCCCACCTTGCCGAGAGCCGAATGCTTGCCGCCTGAGGAATGGCGCACGTTCGCGCCGGGCTTCGGCGCATGCGCCTTGCGGTGGACGTTCGACCGGGCGCCCGCGGCCTTGCCGGTGCTTGCGCGGGCGCGGTTCGCCGCCGGCCCGCCATCCCGGCGCGGTGCGTCTACGCGCCGCTGGACATTTCCCGGCCGCTCGCGTTCGGCCCGGGCGCGGCTCGCATCGACCTTGCTTTTGCGGATGTCGTCGACGGAAACCTTGCCGGATCTGCGGGCGATTTCTCCGCCGCCGCGCACATCCTTCGCGCGGTTGGCGATGTTGTTGTTGCGGTTGGCCTTGAAATCGTTCTTAAGCTTGTCGCGATCGATATTGGCGAGCTGGTTTCTGTCGAACTTGATTTTGGACCGGTCGACGTTCTTCCAGTCGACGTCGTTCATCTTGAACTTGTCCCGGTCGATATCAATGTCGTTGAAGCAATTGTCGCAATCGATGTCGACATCGCCGTCCCAGTGTCCGCCCCAAACGCCCCAGTCGTCCCAGTCGACCGCTGCCGCCCATATGGCGGCACCGGTGATCGCGGCGGCAAAGTAGGGCGCCGACGGATAATAGTAATTCGGATAGGGATCGGGGTAATAGGCAACTGGCGCCGGGGCATAGCCCGGCTCATAGAGCATTTCCGGCTCGTATCTCGGAACATAGATCTTTTCCGGATCCGCCGCCTGGATGACGATCTTGTCGCCCTCGTTGACGACTTTCACTTTTTCGTCGGTCTTTATGACGCCATCCGCTACGGCCTTGTCGCGCAAGGTCTGGATCGCGATCAGCACGTCCTTCTGCTGGTAGGCGAGCGCGCTTCCCAGTGCCTGGGTCCAGTCGAGGTCGTCGCTCATCATCTTGACGATCTCGGGATAGTTGAGAAGCGATATCACACTGTCGTCCCAGCTATCCTTCGGCTGCAGGTCCTTGGCCGTCTTCTTCTCGTCGATGAATCGGGCGGCCTCCACGATCTGCAACGGATAGAGCGAAGCCGAACTGACGAGGGCGACGAGCTCGTCCGGGTAAAGCGCTATGCGCGCGACCATGATTTCGAGCTCTTCCTCGGTCAGGAGATCGGGTTGGCCCTCGCTGGGCGCACTCGCCTCGCCCTGGGTGGCCCCCTGGGCAAGACCTCGGGGAACCGAGGTTGGGCTGGCAGCCATCAAGATCGCCAGGCCCGCAACACCGATCGGACGGGCGATCAGTCTGAGCAACTCAGTCGGCATAGCCTCACTCCCTGCTTTGCGCTTCAGGTTACTGTCTCGAGCGACCGCCCGATCTCATCTCGTGCTTTGCTCTGCGGCAGCCCGGCATGGGTGCTGAGCAAGGCGGATTGGACTCGCCGCGAGGCGCTTCCGGAGAACTCTGCGCGGACACCACTCATTTCGGGAACAGGAACGTGACGGCGAGGCGCGCGCCCCAGCCCTGCGGTCCGTTATCGGGTGCCGCCGCCCAATAGCGGGCGCCGGCAGTAATGCTCACCGGCTGCTCGCCGACCTTGACCAGCTTGGACACCTGGAAGTTGATCGGGACGGACCACTCGTCGCTCTCCCAGTCGTAGGTGCTTTCGGTATTGACCGCGAATGTCCAGGCGTCCGGCGTCGTGTAGGACAAGAAGGGCTGCAGGAAGGTCGAATTGACGTCTGCCCTGTCGTCGTCGCCGGCGAAGGACCAGATGTGGTTTGCGAGCGCTCCATATGTCCAGGGACCGTCCTGCTTCAAGACGACGGCGGTGGGACCGATGCCCCATTTCTCGCCGCCGAGAAGATCGTCGGTTCCTGTCGGAATCAGGAACACGGGACCGGCACCCCAGATGATCCCGCCGGCGGTCGGCTCTTTGGGGGAGAAGAAAAAGCTCTGCACGGTATCGCCGAGGCCGAACTGATCCCCCGAAGGCCCGGCAATGTCGCTCTGCGAGATCACCGGCAAGATCGTGCGCGAAATCAGGTTCCAGTCCTCGTTGAGGCTCACCGGTATCACGGGCTGGACGTTCAGCGTGACCCGATGCCCGTCATCCGGGCCGAAGCCGCGATCGTAGTTCAACTGGAACGGCACGCTGATCAGCGAGGCGATCGGGTTCGACAGTTGCTTGGCGAGGTCTGCGCCCGAGGAATCCTGTGCCTGGGCAACGCCGCAAGCCGCGGCAGTCGCAACAGCAGCAATCGCCGCAAGCCGGACGTTCAAAGCCTGCTTTCCCGCCCCACGCACCGAACCGTATACTCCCGATCGTGGACAGCCAGGATAATCCATGATCTCTCCTTGCCTGCAACTGCGCATCCGCGAAAGCAACCAGACGCGAGCCTCGTGCGCCCACCGATGGCTGGCATCCCGTCCGAGCCTGTCTGCACGCCAACCATCGCGAGTACCTGCGGACTTCCCTTACTGGCCTGGGCCAAACTATTACACCACTGGCACTGCTTGCGAGTTACGCGGCGAATTGAACAGCGGCAAGTTGGCCTTTGGTCCAACTATCACTGCTCCGAAAACAGCCGGATGATATTGTGGGCGGTCGCCTGACGAAGGAATGCCTCATGATGCTGCGTTTGGTCCGCGAGCCATACTCATAAGGCCCTCCCGGCGGCGTCCTCCCGCAAGCCACCTCCTTCCTTCTCCGGCAACGCCAGTCCAGAGAGATAGAACATGCTCGAGATCAGCCGCCGTTCGGCATTGCAAATCGCCGCGTTCGCCGTTGCCGCCTCCTCGATACGCCCGGCACAGGCCGAAGACTCCGCGATCCTGCCCTCTTGGGCCGATGGTGAGGCGAAGGCAGGCATCATGGATTTCGTGGCGGCGACGACGACGGAGGGCAGTTCCGATTTCGTCGAGCCGGCGGCGCGCATTGCGGTGTTCGACAACGACGGTACGCTTTGGGGCGAACAGCCCATGTATGTGCAACTCGCTTTCGCGCTTGACCGCGTCAAGCAGCTGGCGCCGCAGCATCCGGAATGGCAGACGACCGAACCCTTCAAATCGGTGCTCGCCGGAGACATGGCCGGTGTCGCGGCCAGCGGCGAGCGTGGGCTGCTCGAACTCGTCGCCGCCACCCACGCCGGCGTGTCCGCCGAGGAATTCGAAAAGATCGTTTCCGACTGGATCGCAAGTGCCCGGCACCCGGCGTCGGGCAAGCCCTATACCGCGCATATCTTCCAGCCGATGGTCGAACTGATCGACTATTTGAAGACCAACCAGTTCGAAGTCTTCATCGTCTCGGGCGGCGGCGTGGAATTCATGCGTCCCTGGACCGAGCGCGTTTACGGTATCCCGCCGGAAAACGTCGTCGGCTCCAGCATCAAGACGAAATACGAGCTGCGCGACGGCGTACCGGCGATCATGCGCCTGCCGGAGGTCGACTTCATCGACGACGGCCCCGGCAAGCCCGCCGGCATCAACAAGTTCATCGGCAGACGCCCGATTGCCGCCTTTGGAAATTCCGACGGGGACTTCGAAATGCTGGAATGGACGACCGCCGGTCCCGGACGCCGGTTCGGCCTTCTCGTCCATCACGACGATGCAGAGCGCGAAAATGCCTACGACCGCCAGTCCCACTTCGGCCGGCTGGCGCGCGGCCTCGACGAGGCGTCCGCGCGCAGCTGGACGGTAGTCAGCATCAAGAACGACTGGAAGATCGTGTATCCGGAGTAAATCCGGGTCCCGCAGCGGCGCTCCTCTCCAGCCGACGAGCGCGAAACGGCCGCTCTCCTTTAATAGGGGCGGCAATGGGCGAGCTGATGACCCGCAAGCAGGAAGCCGGTATCCGCGTCGGACTCGACGAGTGGGCGACGTCATTCTACGAAGCCGACGCACCAGCAAGGGATGGTCAATCCGACGGTCGGCGCCGGGCAGATCTACAAGCTCAATGTTTCAGAGCATGTGCCGGTCGTCCAAGGTTCTTGGGCGTCGCCACAACCGAATGTGGGAAGTTAAGCGGTCGCTTCACCCTTGGAGGAGGCGCATGTCTTTGCCTCTCACCGCTTCGATTGCCGAGGTGAGCGAGTCGCGGGAGAGCGGCTTGTTGAGGAAGCCTGCTGCGCCGGCCCGCATGCAGCTCTCCCGCACGCTATCGTCATCTGCGCCCGTGATAACGATGACCGCAGCCTCGAAGCCACGGGCGCCAAGCTCGTGCAATATGTCGAGGCCATTCATGTTCGGCATGTGAAAATCGAGGAGAACGCAGGATGGCCTGGCATCTTCGAGATGCTGCAGAAACGCCTCGCCGGAGGCAAATGCCACCGGTTTCAAGGACAACGACAGCACGAGACGGCAGAGCGCGCGACGAACCAGTTCGTCATCGTCCACGATCGCAACAATGCGCTGTTTCTCGCTCATCCATCATTCATATATCATGGCCTTGTCTGATCGTAGTTGGACTTGGGCCCAATGCCTCACCTGCCGGCTCTGCAACCGCAACGAGGCGAACGAGGTCGGCGACCGTTCGCACGCCCAATTTCGCCATCATGCGACCGCGGTGAACTTTGATCGTCTTTTCCACCGTCCCGAGATCGGCAGCTATCTGCTTGTTCAGGAGCCCGGCCACGACGAGATGCATGACCTGCGTTTCGCGCGCCGTCAGGCTGTCGAGCCGCTTCAGCACGCTCGCCCTCTTCTCCTCCATTTTACGCCGGGAGCGTGAGAGCTGGCGCCCCACGTCCACGGCGGCAAGCAGCGCATCGGCCTCGACCGGCTTGGTAAGGAAGTCCACGGCCCCCGCTTTCATCGCCCGCACACTTGCCGGGATATCGCCCCTGCCCGTCAGAAAGACGATCGAGTGGCTTCCGCCTGCCGCGGCGAGCGCTTCCTGCACGCGGAAACCGTCGGAGTCCGGCAGGCTGAGGTCGAGGATGATGCAATCGGCCGTATCGAGATCGTCGGATGCCAGGAATGCTCGAGCGCTCTGATACACGGTCACGAAGTAACCCGAAGCCGAGAGCAGCCTCCTCAGCGACCGCAACACGAGCTCGTCGTCGTCGAGCAGCAATATTTTGCCGGCGCTTTCCCCCATGATGCACCTCTAGGCTGAAGGTAGAATTACAACGGCCCTCGCCCCTCGCTTCACACCGTCGTCAAAGAATAACTTTCCTCCCTGCGCCTCGACGATGCTTCGACAGATTGCGAGGCCGAGGCCAAGTCCGCCCTTCTTCGAACTCACGAAGGGCTTGAACACTTCGCTCCGCATCTCGACCGGGATGCCGGGTCCCATGTCCGCCACGGAAAGTTCACAATATCCATTCTTGCCGCTGTCGACCGCGATTTCAACCCGCCGTTGTCTCGGCGGGATGTCTGCCATGGCGTCGGCCGCATTTACGAGCAGATTGAGGATCACCTGCTGGAGCTGCACGAGGTTTGCCTTGACCCGAACGCTCGTAAACTCGTCTTGTACCTCCACCTCGGTGCGCCGCGCCACCATCTCTGCACGGGCCAGAGCAACGGTCTGGCGGACCGCCTCGTTCAGGTCCAGGATTTCCTGCGTTGCTTCACCCTTCAGCATCATGCTGCGCAATTGCGAAATGACCGAGGAGGCCCGTCTGTCGTCCGCCGCGATATCGTCGAAAATTGCACGAATCTCATCCATATCCGGGACCGGTTCCGTGGCGAGCTTCTGCCCGGCCTCGGCGTTGGCGAGAATGGACGTCAGCGGTTGCGTCAGTTCATGCGCGAAGGCGCCGGAAAGTTCGCCGAGTTGAGAGCGCCTCGAGAGATGGGCAAGCTCCACGCGTTCGGAGGCAAGAGTGGCTTCCAGTCTGCGGCCCCGCTGGTTTTGATAGACAAGCGCGGCGATCGTCAGCATCTGTGCCGCGATCACCAGCAGCGCCGCGCTGATGGGCACCCGGTAACGCTCCCAGGCGCTCGGCGAATAACTCAGGATTTCGGCATCTTCGGGTATCAAAACGTCATCGATTCCGAGACGCTGGACTTCACCCCAGTCGACGATCGCCGTCTCCCGGGCGGGCGTGGTCCGGGGCGCCGAAAGATCGCCGCGCATCATCTCCAGCGCCAGTGCCGCCATTTGCGCTCCGACCGACTGGAAGGTGCCCACATAGCCGCCCACGACATTTTTCCCGAAATAGGAACTATAAACCGTGTAGACCGGCGCGCCTGAGGCTTCCGCGATCGTCCTCGCCGCGTCCCGCGGGACGAATTTCGTGCCCTCCGCGTCCTGAAACACGGTGAGTATCACCAGGGCTGCGTCGGAGGACAGTCCGGCGGCGGTCTTCCTAAAACCATCGATCGAAAGGCCGGACACATATTCGACATCAAGACCGGCGTAACGCTCTCCCAGAACGGCGAGCGCCGTCTCGCCCCATTTCCGGTCGAAGGGCGCCGAACCATACATGACCACCACCTTGCGCGCCCTCGGTTGAAGGCGGCTGGCCAGCTGGACGGTCTTGCCCAGATCGAAGCGGCTGACGACGCCCTTCACATCGGCCGGCAGGTTCTCGGCGACCGAACCCTCCGTGACCGCACCGAAGACCACGGGGACACCCTTGGCAAGACGCTCGCGCATCTCCAGCACAAACCGCAGGGCGCCCGGGCCGCCAGTGACCACGACGTTCAGATCCATTTGCCCGTATTTGGCCTCCAGAAACTCTGCAACACGGCGTGAATGATCCGTCGACGAAAATCGGAGAGTATCGAGATATTCGGTATAGTATTCGATGTGCTCAGCCGCGTTCGCATCCATGTATTCGCCGAAACCCGACGCCAGTTGCCTGGCGGCGAGGAGCGTGCTTTCGCTTTCATAGATCAGGAGCACGCGTTTCGGATGATCGGCACGACCTCCGAAGGCCCCCGCCAGCAGAACGAACAACGTAAGGATGACCGCTCGCGGTCGAATTCGCAGCACTATGCCCCCCTGGCCGTCCTCGATGCATTCAACCAGCCGGTCCGCCAATTATGACGGAATACTGATGTCAAGCCGGTGACAATGCAACGTTGTGCGGGTTGCATCACTCAATTGCAAGCCATCAGGATTTAGGGGTTCCCAACCGCCAGCGGACATCCGCCGCCGATCGTCGGCCAATATTCGGCGGGCTTGGGTTGGCCCTTGGTCCATCTATCGCTCATACGGAAAATCGCTGATGGATAGATCGTGGGCTCGCCGGCATGGGAATGCCGGGGCCATGCTTGGGCAATGAGCTATGGTGGTCATGAGCGTGAACGGCGTTACGCATCCGTCGACGGACAATGACGCGGTAACGGGATCTCCCTCTCCCGGGCTTGCCGACTTTCGTGCTTCGCATGGCGGACCGTTTTTCGAGCTGCAGGCGCAGTTGAAGCTCCTTCGAGAGAACACGCTTCGGTCGGGGATGAGGGCGACCCTTTTCGTCGCGCTGGCCTGGGGCGTACCCATCCTGCTCGGCATTCCGCGCAGCTTCTCCCTCGATCACAGCCAGAATGCCTATCTTGCGGACCCGGGAGTATGGGCGAAGTTCTTCATCGGCATTGGCGCTTTCATTCTGGCGGAGCAGCAGGTCGAGCGCGGTCTCAGAGCCCGACTGGCGCAGTTCGTGCGCGCTCCGATCATCGCGCCGACTGCGATGGACCAGGCTACGCTCGATCTGTCGCATGCGTTGCGCCAGCGCGATTCGCGCGGAGCGGAGCTCGTCTGCCTCGTGGTTGCGATATTCGCCGCAGCCCTGTCCTACCTCAACTTCCACACGGTCGACGTGTCTTCCTGGGCGGTCGAGCACCGGCCCGAAGGCAACAGGATCACTGCAGCCGGCTGGTGGTCGATCTGCGTCAGCCTTCCCCTTTTCGTCTTCCTCTTCCTGCGAGGCATGTGGCGGCACCTCGTCTGGGCGCAACTGCTGCGCCGCATCGCCAGGCTCGAGCTTCGACTCGTTGCGACGCATCCGGACGGCAAGGCGGGAATGGCCTTTCTCGCGCGATACCCGAACGCCTATGTCTTCTTTGTCTTCGGCATGAGTTCGGCAATTGCCGCGGCGATCGCGAAAAACCTCCTGCAGGAAGGGCTTTCGATGACGACGTTCAGCATGGTCATGACCGGCTGGCTGGCGATCGTCATCGCATTCTTCGCCTACCCGCTTTCGGCCTTCACCCCTCCGCTATCCCGCTTGAAGCAAAAGGGCCTGGCATTGCTCGACGCGCGGGCGACGCGTTACCACCGGGCGGCCGAACGCAAATCCGTGGGCCGAAACATCTTCGAGGACCCGACGCCCGAGCCGGAGGAAGATATCCCCGATCCGAGCAAGCTTTACGACGCGACGCAGAAGCTCAAAACCGTTCTGGTCAGCCGAGAGGCCGTAGTGCCGGTGGCGGCAGCCGCGCTCATTCCCTTCGCCGTCGCCGGCGCAACGAAGCTGCCCTACAAGGAGGTCTTTTCCGTGATGAAGAAGCTGCTCCTGTTGTAAGGAGCGGTGTCGGGGTCAGTTCGACGCTCCTCAGGTGTATTGATCTTCTCACTCGTATAAATTGCCATCGCACCCAGTCTGCACGTTCGTGTTCTTTCAAATGGTTTTCAACGGGGGCACCAGTGACATTCATCCAGTCTCTTCTGCACCAGTCTCCCGAAATTGCGCTGTTTCTGGCGCTCGCGGGCGGGTATTGGATCGGCAAGTTCCAGTTCGGCAAGTTCCAGCTTGGCGGCGTGGCCGGTTCGCTCCTCGTTGCAGTCCTGATCAGCCAAGTCGGCGTGACCATCGACAACGGCGTCAAGGCCGTCCTGTTCGCGCTTTTCATTTATGCTGTCGGCTTCGAGAGCGGGCCCCAGTTCTTTCGTTCGCTCGGCCGGCAATCCATACGCGAAATCATCATGGCTGCGGTGCTGGCGATCACCGGCCTCCTCACCGTCGTCGTTCTTGCCCGCCTGTTCGGGCTCGACAAAGGCCTTGCCGCGGGTATTGCCGCCGGCGGCCTGACCCAGTCCGCGATCATCGGAACGGCCGGCGCAGCCATCGGGAAGCTCGGCCTTGCCGCCGAGGAGGCGCAACGGCTGCAGGCCAATGTCGCCATCGGCTATGCCGTCACTTACATTTTCGGCTCCTTCGGCGCGATCATCGTCTGCGTGAACATCCTCGAATGGTTTATGGGCCGCAGCATCCGCGACGAAGCCATCAAGGCGGAAGCGGAGATGCTGGCCGGTGCCAGCGTCTACGGCATCGGCGAACAACCTGCGCTGCCCATGCTGGTCGGTCGCCTTTTCAGCATCGAGAAGGCAGCCGGCCGGACAATCTCCGAACTCGAGGGTCGGGGACCGGCGGCAACGATTTCGATCGAACGGGTCAAACGCGGCGGAAAGCTCATCGGCAACGACCCGGGGCTGAAGCTTGAACCGGGCGACATCGTGCTTGTCGTCGGCCGGCGCGATGCCGTCGTTTCGGCTGCGCCGATACTCGGTGCCGAGCTTCAGTCCTCCGAAGGAATGGACGTCATCGTCGTCACACGCGACGTCGTCATCTCAAACCGCGATTTCGTCGGCCACACGGTGGCGGACATTCGCGAGAAGACCAGTCCTGAACTGAAGCATGGAATCTTCGTAATCGAAGTCAAGCGTGGCGGGCAGAAGCTACCCCTTGCCAAGGACACGCTGATTGCGGCCGGCGACGTGGTGACCCTCTACGGCACGACCGACGACGTCGCGCGCGTCGCAAAGCGCGTGGGCACGACCATCGTTCCGAGCGACAAGACCGACTTCGTCTATCACGGCCTCGGCCTGGTCTTCGGCCTTCTCATCGGTCTGATCGTGATCCGCCTCGGCTCGATACCGCTGACGCTTGGAAGCGGCGGCGGCGCGCTTCTTTCGGGCCTCGTCTTCGGTTGGCTGAGGACACGGAATATGGCCATCGGCAACATGCCGACCGGCGCTTCGACGCTTTTGCGGGACCTCGGCCTGGCCGGCTTCGTGGCAGTGGTCGGGCTGCAATCGGGGCAGCAGGCGGTAACCACCATCGCCGAACACGGCCTGTCGATCTTCCTGATCGGCGTGGTGGTCACCATCCTTCCGCTGCTCGTGACCATGGCGGTGGGCAGATATCTGCTGCGCTATGACAATACGGCCATCTTTGCCGGCGCCCTGTCCGGCTCCCGCAGTGCCAATCCGGCCTTCGGCGAGGTTCTCGACAAGGCCGGCAACTCCGTTCCGACGGTCCCGTTCGCAATCACCTATGCCCTGGCGAACGTCTTCCTGACGCTGCTCGGGCCGCTGGTCGTCGCCTTTGCCTGATCTCGCTCATGAGGGAGAACCGCGATGAAGACAGATTATAGCCGCTATTCGAAACTGAGCCCCTTCGAGCTGAAGGACGAACTGATCAAGCTCGCCTCGGCCAGACAGAACCGCCTGATGCTGAATGCCGGCCGCGGCAACCCCAACTTTCTCGCGACGCTTCCGCGCCGGGCTTTCTTTCAGCTCGGCCTGTTCGCGACCGCCGAGTCGGAGCTTTCCTTCTCCTATCTCCAGAGAGGTATCGGAGGACTGCCCAACATTGAGGGCATCGAGGCCCGGTTCGAACGGTTCGCCTCGGAAAGCCATCACATGGAGGGCGTTGCTTTCCTGGCGCGCGCATTGAGCTACGTACGCGACCAGCTCGGGCTCTCCGCTTCCGAATTCCTCCATGAAATGGTCGAAGGCATTCTCGGCTGCAACTATCCGGTTCCGCCGCGAATGCTCAAGATGAGCGAGGAAATCGTGAAGCATTACGTCGTCAAGGAGATGGTCGGCGGCTTTCTGCCGCCGGCGAGTATCGATCTGTTCGCGGTCGAAGGCGGAACGGCAGCGATGACCTACATCTTCAACACGCTCAAACAGAACCAACTTGTCAAAAAGGGCGACAAGGTAGCGGTCGGCATGCCGGTCTTTACGCCCTACATCGAAATTCCGGAACTCGATGAGTACGCGCTGGAGGAAGTGGCGCTGAATGCGGATCCGGCAAAAGGCTGGCAATATCCCGACGAAGAACTCGACAAGCTGAAGGATCCTGCGATCAAGGTCTTCTTCTGCATAAACCCCAGCAATCCCCCGTCGGTGAAACTCGACGACAGGAGCCTGAAGCGGATCGCCGACATCGTCACCAACGACCGGCCGGACCTCATCATTCTCACGGACGACGTCTACGGGACCTTTGCGGATGACTTCCGATCGCTCTTCGCGACCTGCCCGCAGAACACGATCCTCGTCTATTCCTATTCGAAGTATTTCGGCGCGACAGGATGGCGGCTCGGCGTGGTCGCCACGCATGCTCAGAATATCCTCGACCGCAAGCTTGCCGATCTGCCGGAGGAGGCGAAAGCGGTGCTCGACCGTCGTTACGGCTCGCTCTTGCCGGATGTGCGCTCTCTGAAATTCATCGACCGTCTCGTCGCCGACAGCCGCACGGTGGCCCTCAATCACACCGCCGGCCTCTCGACGCCGCAGCAGGTTCAGCTCGTGCTCTTCTCCCTATTCGCGCTGATGGACGAAGCCGACAGCTACAAGACATCGCTGAAGAACATCATCCGCAAACGCGAGGCGGCCCTCTATCGCGAGCTCGGCTTGTCCCTGGAGGCAGACCCGAATGCCGTCGACTACTACAGCCTGCTGGACCTCGAGGATATCGCCCGCAAGCTTTACGGCAAGGAATTCGCCAAATGGGTCACGAAGAAGTTCAACGGCCGGGAACTTCTGTTCCGCATTGCCGACGAGACGGGCATCGTCCTCCTGCCCGGAACGGGCTTCGGTACGCAGCAACCGGCCGGCCGCGCCTCCCTCGCAAACCTCAACGAGTACGAATACGCCGCGATCGGGCAGGCCCTCAAGCGGATGGCTGATGAATTGCACGAAGAATACGAGAAGGGCTGAAAGGCTTCGGCAGGCGTGCGGGCGGCAACGTCGCCTTCGCGCGGATGAGTGAAAGCAGGCGCGGGAAATACGATCCCCGCGCCGATCCAGGATTACATCGAACGTCGATGCGCAACGGACTTGTCCATGTCGTTTCTCACTGACCCGGTCATAGCGCTCTTCATATCGCTCGCGCTGGGCTATCTCATAGGTCGGTTGAAGGTGGGTCCCGTCCAGCTAGGCGGGGTCTGCGGCACGCTTTTCGTCGCGCTGGCGCTTGGACAGCTCGGCGTGCGGATAGGCCCCGACCTCAAGGACGCCGCCTTCGCACTTTTCATCTACGCGCTCGGCTTCTCGGCCGGACCGCAATTCTTCGCCAATATCCGCGGCGGATGGCGATATGGGGTCTTCTCGATCATCGAGGTGGTCTGTGTCCTCCTGCTGCTGGCGATATCGATCCTCGTCTTCCGACTCGACGTGGGCACCGCCGCCGGCCTTTTTGCGGGGTCGGCAACCGAGTCGGCCGTCCTCGGAACAGCGTCGGAAGCGATTTCGCACCTTCCTCTGCCGCCTGGGGACATAGATCAGTTCCAGGCCAACATCGCGACCGCCTATAGTCTCACCTATCTCTTCGGCCTCATCGCCATCGTCATTTTCACGACCCAGATCGCGCCGCTGATCCTGAAGGCCGACCTCAGACAGGAGGCGCAGAAGCTCGCACGCAGGCTCGGATCGACCGAAGACGACGAGGACCAGGCGGAAGGCCTTCCCGTATTCGTCGGGCGCGCATTCCTGTCCGGTCCCGCCGCGGGCCGGACCGTCGGCGAATTCGAGAAAAGCCGGAACTTTGCCGTCGCTCTCGAACGCGTGAAGCGCGGCGGCGAAATTCTCGAAACGACGGCCGATTTCCTGCTGGAGCCGGACGACGTCGTCTTCGTCCGCGGACGCCGCAACGCAGTGATCGCGGTTCGCGACCGGCTGGGCGAAGAAGTGCCGGTTCCCCAGGAGACGAGTTTCGCTCTGGCGACCCGCGAGGTCGTACTCGTGCGCAAGGAGGCTTTCGGCCGCCAGATACGGCAATTGAGGCAAATGGCGGCGCCCGAGTTGCAGCGCGGCATATTCATCTCGAGCGTCCGGCGGATGGGACAGCACATCCCCGCCCTCTCCGGGACGATCCTCCAGCAAGGGGACGTCATCACGCTCTACGGCCCCGAAAAGGCGGTCGACAGGGCTGCAGCCGAACTCGGCAAGACGCTTCCCCCGGGAGAGAGGACCGATTTCATCTTTCTCGGGCTCGGCATCGTCGTCGGCCTCCTGATCGGCCATTTCAATCTCACGATCGGCGCGCTGGAGCTGACGCTCGGCTCGGGCGGCGGCGCCCTGATCTCCGGCCTTGCATTCGGTTGGCTCAACATGCGCAACCCGGCGCGTGCAAGCCTGCCGGTCGCCGCAGCGGATTTCGCGAAAGAGTTCGGTCTGGCAGCGTTCATCGCCGCGATCGGCCTCAGCGCCGGACCCGACGCCATAAAGCTCGTCATGCAATACGGCCTGATCCTGCCTGTCCTGGGCCTGCTCGTCTCCTTCATCCCGGCCTTCGTATCGTTGTTGGTCGGCTGGAAGCTGATGAAGATCGAAACGCCCATTCTCCTGGGCGTGATCGCCGGCCAGCATTGCAGCACGCCGACGATAAGCGCGCTCGTTTCCCAGGCGGGGAATTCTATCCCGGTGATCGGATATACGGTCACCTACGCGATCTCGAACGTATTGCTGCCGCTGATGGGACCTGTGGTGGTCGCCCTGGCCATGGTGCTGGCAAGTTAACGCGCGTCAGGGAGCGCTGCGCAGCCTTGGCGCGATATTTTGTTCTGATGTAGCCTTGACGTGCGCCGCATCGTCGCGCCGTGGACCGAAGGAACGGGTGAATACGCAACACGCATACGCGAATGCACAGAGGGAAGCACGATGGGAAATCGGGAAGACATCCAGGCGCTCGGCAAAAGGATCGGGCAATCGATCATCGGTCAGGAAGCCATGATCGAGCGTCTGCTGCTCGGCCTGCTCGCAAATGGCCACCTTCTCGTCGAGGGTCTGCCCGGGCTTGCCAAGACCAGGGCGATCAAGAGCCTGGCCAAGAACCTCGAAGCGAGCCTGTCGCGCATCCAGTTCACCCCCGACCTGCTGCCCTCCGACATCACGGGCTCCGAAGTCTATTTCAGCGAGGGCGGCAAGGGCGAGTTCAAGTTCCAGCAGGGGCCGGTCTTCGCCAATCTGATCCTCGCCGACGAGATCAACCGCGCGCCGGCAAAGGTTCAGTCGGCATTGCTCGAGGCGATGGAAGAACGGCAGGTCACGGTCGGCGGGCAAAGCCATCCGCTGCCGCCGCTCTTCCTTGTCATGGCAACGCAGAACCCCATCGAGCAGGAGGGTACCTATCCCCTGCCGGAGGCTCAGCTCGACAGGTTCCTGATGCATGTCCGCGTCGACTACCCGGATGCGAATTCGGAAATCGCGATTATGGAGCTCGTCCGTTCCGAGGAAAAGGCGCCGCACGCCAGGAGCGCCGAGGCGCAGAGGCTCGCCGCGGACGTCGTGCTCGCCGCGCGCAGCGAAATAACCGAGGTCGCCGTCTCCAAAGCGGTCGAGGACTATATCGTCGCGCTCGTCATAGCGACGCGCTATCCTGACAGGATCGATCCGGAGCTCGCCAAATGGATTCAGGTCGGCGCCAGTCCGCGTGGCGTGATCGGGCTCGACAAGGTCTCGCGTGCACACGCCTGGTTGAAGGGTCGCGATTTCGTGACTCCGGACGACGTCCAGGCAATCGTGCACGACGTGTTCCGGCACCGGCTCGTGCTCTCCTATGAAGCCCATGCCGGCGGCATCACCGCGGACCAGGCCGTCGACCGGATCGTGGAGAAAGTGGCGACCGCCTGATTGGGAGGACTTGCGATGGCAATTTCTCTGCCCGCATTCGGAAGAACGAAGGAGATCGTACGCCGGGCCGCAGGCGATACCGACGGCGCCTACGTTTCCGTCGACAATCTCGTCGCGCTGGAATCGATCGCCTCCGACCTGACGTTCCTGCGCAAGGCCCCCGTTCGCCGCTTCCTCGCCGGACGCCATGAATCGCGCATGCGCGGTCGTGGCCTAAGCTTCGAGGAGCTTCGGACCTACATGCCGGGAGACGACGTCCGTACGATAGACTGGCGCGTCACCGCCCGCACCGGGCAGCCATTCGTGCGCGTCTACAACGAAGAGAAGGACCGCCCCGCCCTCATCATCGTCGACCAGCGCACCAACATGTTCTTCGGGAGCCGCCGGTCGATGAAATCGGTAGCGGCTGCCGAGGTCGCGGCGCTATGCGCCTGGCGCGTGATAGCGCTCGGCGACCGCGTCGGCGGCGTGGTCTTCAACGACACGAAACAGGAGGCCGTCCGGCCGCACCGGAGCCGCGCAGCGGTGATCCGCTTCGCCGAAGCGATTTCGGTCCAGAACAACGCGCTGAGCGCAAGCTCCGATGTCGAGAGGTCGCCCGGTCAGCTGAATGCGGTCCTCGCCAAGGTCGCGGCCTTGGCCCGGCACGACCATCTGATCATCGTCGTCAGCGATTTCGACGGGCACGGGCCGGCGACACGCGACCTTCTCTTGCGGATGTCGGTCGCAAACGACGTCATCGCCATACTCGTCTACGATCCGTTCCTCCTCGACCTGCCCCGGCAGGGCGAGATGGTCATCAGCGGTGGCGCGCTCCAGGCCGAGCTGCAGTTCGGCCGCAGCAATGTTCGCGACGCGGTAGACAGCTTCGCCCGTAACAGGGGCCGCGAACTGCTTTCGTGGCAGGAGGAAATGGGGCTGCCCATGCTGCCCGTTTCCGCGGCCGAGGAAGTGGCACCGCAGTTGCGCACGCTTCTCGGTCAGCTCGCCTGGCGGCAAAGGAGACGATAGATGGATCCGACCCCCGCGCCCGACCCTATGCTCACCGCCACCTTGAGACAGATGGCCGACATCGCCTTGCCGCCGCCCGTGTCGATGATGCCGGCCACATGGGGCTGGGCGGTTCTCTTCGCGGCCGCCGTGCTCGTCCTCGGCGGTTTCCTCTGGCGCTGGCTCCGCCAGCGTGCGCGCAACCGTTACCGGCGCGAGGCGCTTGCAGAACTCTCGAGACTGGAAAAAGCCATCGACCAGCCGGCCGGGCGCAGACACGCCCTGCAGAGCCTGCCGGCGCTTCTCAAGCGCACGGCGCTCGCGGCCTGGCAGAGGGAAACGGTCGCCTCCCTCAGCGGAAAAGCATGGTCCGACTTCCTCCAGGCACATGCCGGCACGGCGAGGATCGACTCCGAAACCTATCGCTTCTTTGCCGAGGGCGAATACCGCCCGGCGGCGCTCGCCTCCACGGATGAGGCCAGGGCGCGCCAGAGGCTCGCGGCGGCACGCCAATGGATCGAGGCTCACGATGTACGTTCTTGACCATCCCTGGCTGCTCATGCTTCTGCCCGTGCCCTTTCTCGTCTGGTGGCTGCTGCCGCCATACCGGGAGCAAACGCCGGCCGTGCGCATCCCGTTTTTCGAGGACATCACCAAGGCAGCAGGCATCGGCCCGACGGAAGGCTCGGTGGTGCCGCGCGCCGACCTGCTTCAGAAAATCATCGCGCCGATCTGCTGGCTCCTGGTTCTGACGGCGCTCGCCCGCCCGCAATTCGTCGAGCCGCCGATCGAGAAGACCGAGCCCCAGCGCGACCTCATGCTCGCCCTCGACCTTTCACAATCGATGGACACCCGCGACTTCAGCGATCCGCAGGGCAAACTCGAGGCAAGGGTCGCCGCGGTGAAGACGGTGGTTGCGGAGTTTGTCGACCGTCGTCCGCATGATCGCCTGGGCCTGATCGCCTTCGGCGACGCTCCCTACCCGCTCGTTCCCTTTACCATGGACCATGCTACCGTCCGAACCATGCTGACCGGTGCCTTGCCCGGCATGGCCGGCCCCCGCACCGCGCTGGGCGATGCGATCGGACTTTCGATCAAGCTGTTCCAGGAGAGCCAGGCGCCCGACAAGGTGCTCCTCGTTCTGACCGACGGCAACGACACCGCAAGCAAGATGCCGCCCGACAAGGCAGCCGAGATCGCGAGCCAGAACCACATCCGGATCCACACCATCGGCATCGGCGATCCCAATGCCGAAGGGGAGGAGAAGCTCGACACGGCAGCTCTGCAGAAGGTCGCCTCGGCGACCGGGGGCCGCTATTTCTTCGGCCAGGACCAGCAAGCGCTTGCCGATATCTACGCGCTGCTCGACAGCATCACGCCGGCGAACCAGAAGACGCTGAGCTGGCGGCCGCGCATCGAGCTGTTCCACTATCCGCTCGGTGCCGCCGTGCTCCTCGTGCTCGGCTATCACTGTCTGATGTGGCTGCTGTCGATCCGTGCCGCCCACCGGCGCGAAAGCGAGGCAGACGCATGATCGCCGATTTCCACTTCCTTCGCCCCTGGTGGCTGCTTGCCGTTCTGGCGGCGGGACTGCTCGTGTGGCTCATGCGGCGGCAATCGGATATGCGCTCCCGCTGGAAGCACCTGATCGCTCCTAATCTGCTCGATCACCTCCTGATCGACCGCAGCCGGTCGCGCGGCTTTCGGCCCGCCTATCTGGTGGCCGGTGTGATTGCCCTCTCCGCCCTCGCCGCGGCCGGCCCGACATGGGAACGGGAGCGTCCGCCCTTCGTCGAAGACACGGCGCCGCTGGCGATCGCGGTCGACCTCGGTCAGACGATGAACGCGACCGACATCTCGCCGACGCGGCTCGAGCGTGCCAAGCTCAAGGTGCGCGATATCATGGCAAGACGGAAAGGCGCCCGCACGGCATTGTTCGCCTATGCCGGCTCGGCCCACATGGTGCTGCCACTGACCGAGGATGCGTCTCTCGTGGCCACTTATCTCGCAGCCCTGTCGCCCGCGCTCATGCCCGTCGAAGGCAAGGATACCGCCAAGGCGCTCGAAGCCACCGAGGGGGCCCTTGCAGACGAGGAGGCACCGGGCACGATCCTGTTCCTGACGGACGGGGTCGAGCGGGGTGCGTTCGCCGCTTTCTCGCAATACGAGGGCCGCAATGACCTGATGGTGCTGGGCATCGGCACCGAGGAAGGCGGCCCGGTGAAGATCGGGAGCGGGGCGTATCTGACCGACGGCACCGGCGCTCGCGTTCAGGCGCGGCTCGACGTGGACGCTCTCAAAGAACTCCAGTCCTCCTCCCCTGCGCAGGTGGCGACGGTCACTCTCGACGACGGCGACGTCGACTGGATCGTCCGGCGTATACAGACGTCCTTCGCACAACGAACGGAGCAGGGTCTTACCCGGTGGCGCGACATGGGCTGGTACCTGACCATCGCAGTCGCGATCCTCGTCGCGTTCACCTTCCGGCGGGGCCAAAACGTCCGTTGGCTCGGGGCGGTCGCGCTGTTCCTCACTTTCGCCATGCCCGGCCGGGCAGACGCGGCGGATTTCATGGATATCTGGCTGACGCCCGACCAGCAAGGGCAGCGGGCCTTCTCTCGCGGCGACTATGCTGCCGCGTCAGAACACTTCACCGACCCGCAATGGCGCGGCGCTTCGCTCTACCGAGCCGGCCGCTATCAGGACGCGATCGACGCTTTCGCTCAGTCGACCGAACCGGAAAGCTATTTCAATCAGGGCAATGCCCTGATGCATTTGGACAAGCCGGACGAAGCAATCGCGGCATACCGGCAAGCGCTCAAGCAGCGCGACGGCTGGACCGAGGCGAAGACCAATCTGGCACTGGCGGAACGGCGCAAGAAGGAGAAGGACAAGCAGGAAGAGGAAAGGCAGCAGGAGGCCGCCGGGCTGGACCCGGACGAGGTCCAGTTCGACGACAAGGCCAAGCATGGCAAGGAGGGCCAGGTCCAGGCGGGCGCGCAGACGGCCGAGATGTGGATGCGCAACATCCAGGTTTCGCCGGCCGCCCTTCTGGCACGCAAGTTCGCGATCGAGGCATCGGAAGGGGACCGGCAATGACGACCCCCGCGTTTCGTCCGTACCGGCTGCTTGCAGCCCTGTTCTGTTGGCTCGCCGCTGCGGGCCCGGCATTTTCCGCCGATCCGTTCGCCCGGGCAGCGCTGCAGTCCACGGGAACCCTCTATGTCGGTCAGCAAATCCTCGTAGACGTGGACGTGCTTGTTCCGAACTACTTCCTGCAACCGCCGCAGTTCCCCGCGATCGACCTGCCGGGCGCCATCGTGACGCTTGACGACGGACGGGCGCTCAACCTCAACGAAACGATCGACGGAACCTCCTATTCCGGCATCAGGCGCACCTATATGATCACCCCCCAGTCGGCGGGCGAATTCACCTTGCCCCCTGCCGTAATCACTTTCGGCTACGCGGCCGTGCCCCCCCAGGCCGCCCGGGGCCAGGTCACGGTTCCGCCGCTGCGCTTCACGATCGAGGCCGCACCGGGGAGCGCAGGCGAAAGCCCCGGCGTCGTTGCCGCAAAGGTCGGTATCAGCCAGGAGCTGGACCAGGAACCGGCAGCTCTTAAGGCGGGGGACACACTGGTCCGGACGGTCAGCGTCCGCGCCGAGGGCCTTCGCGCCATGATGATCCCGGAACCGGAATTTTCCGCGCCTCGAGGCGTGCGCCTCTATCGCCAGGATCCTGTGCTCTCTGAAGAGACGGACCGCAACGGCCAGGCGGTTGCCGGCCTGCGCAAGGACGTTGCCAGCTACCTCTTCCAGGATCCCGGCACCTATATCCTGCCTGCGGTGACCCTGAGCTGGTTCGACCCGGCCTCGGGGACGACACAGTCGGCAACGGCGCCCGCCGTCCGCGTGACCGTTGCGGCCGCGACCACCCGTTCCCCGGCCATTGCGCCTCCGGCGCACGAGCCGCAACCCCCTCCCTTCGACTGGCTGCATCCGGCTGTGACCGGCGGCGGCGTATTGATCAGTGCACTCGTGCTCTGGGCGGCCGCCAACCGATTGACCAGGCTGCAGGCACGGTGGGAAGAGCGCCGCTCGAAAGAGCGGCAGTCGGAGCCGGCGTTCTTCCGGCACGTGGAGCAGGCGTGCAGGAACGGTCCGGACGAGGCGATCGCACGCGCGCTCGACGCGTGGTCGCGCAAGGCAGGAGTGATGCCGCTCGAATCCTGGCTTGGCCGTTTTGCCGACGCCGGGACGCAACGGATTTACCAGATCAGGCAGCGTGCGCTTTACGGCCCTGAGGAGGCATCTTCCCGGTCGGACGCGTTCCTTCCCGGGCTGAAAAGAGCACGTCAGCTTTGGTTGAGGCAGGGCGCGAAAGCGCCCGGCCGACGCGAACCCGCCCTGCTGCCTCTCAACCCCACCATGCGGTGACTTGAAGAATTCGAGGCCCCTTGCAGTCGATGTTAGTAACGGTTTCCGTCCCGCGAAGCACTGAAGCGCTCTGATCAGAACGTCCGTCTCCGATCAGGTATGCTACTGTAGGCAAACGGGGATTCGGGGAGATCCTGTCCTCGTCCCGCTCTTGCGCGCAAAATCAGGGGAGGTGGCGTTTGGTGCAGCGTTACAAGTTGAATTTGCCGGTATTCATCGGGTCGGTGGCCGTCATCGCCCTGTTCGTCGGAATAGGTGTGATCGCACCGAAAAGAGCCGAATCGATTTTCAGCGGAATGCAGTCTGCCATCCTCTCCAGCTTCGGCTGGCTCTACCTGCTCGCAGTCGCCATCTTTTTGTTTTCGATGATCTTTCTGGCATTCAGCCGCTACGGCGAGCTGAAGCTCGGACCGGACGATTCCGAACCCGAATTCAAGTACCTGTCCTGGATTGCGATGCTGTTTGCCGCCGGCATGGGCATCGGCCTCATGTATTTCGCCGTCGGCGAGCCGATGACGCATTTTGCCTCGCCGCCGGAAGCCGAACCCCTGACCATCGCCGCTCAGCGCGAGGCAATGAGCGTGACTTTCTTTCATTGGGGGGTGCACGCCTGGGCGATATACTCGGTCGTCGGGCTGTCGCTCGCCTATTTCGGCTACCGATACAATTTGCCGCTGACCGTCCGGTCCGGCCTCTATCCACTCCTCAAGGAAGGCATTCACGGGCCGATCGGACATGCCGTGGATATTTTCGCGATCTGCGGGACAATGTTCGGGCTCGCGACCTCGCTCGGATTCGGCGTCCTTCAGATAAACTCCGGCCTGCACTATCTGCTGGGCGTTCCCCAGTCGATTTACGTCCAGCTCCTGCTGGTTACCGTGGTCACGGCAATCGCTACCGTCTCAGTCGTCACCGGCGTCGAAAAGGGTGTGCGTATTCTCAGCGAAACCAATCTGCTCTTCGCGGTAATGCTGATGCTTTTCGTGCTCGTCGTCGGACCGACGAGCACTCTGATGCGAGACTTCGTCCAGAATATCGGCCTTTATCTCGATGGCCTCGTTCTGCGAACCTTCAACATCTATGCCTATGAGCCGCGCCCGTGGATCGACAGCTGGACCTTGTTCTATTGGGCATGGTGGATTTCCTGGTCGCCCTTCGTCGGCATGTTCATCGCACGCATCTCCCGCGGACGCACCGTAAGAGAATTCGTCACCGCCGTCCTCTTCGTGCCCGCCATGTTCACATTCCTCTGGATGACCGTTTTCGGAAATACGGCGATCTACGTGGATACGACCATCGCCAACGGCGAACTGGCGCGTGACGTGAAGGCGGACCTGTCTGTCGCCCTTTTCCAGTTCTTCGAGTATCTGCCTTGGTCGGCAGTGACCTCGACGCTCGCGGTTCTGCTCGTCAGCATTTTCTTCGTGACCTCCAGCGACTCGGGCTCGCTGGTGATCGACACGATCGCGTCGGGCGGAGAAACGGCGACACCGGCTCTTCAGCGGGTTTTCTGGTGTTCGCTCAGCGGCATCGTAGCGGCCGTTCTGCTCTCCACCGGCGGACTGACGGCACTCCAATCGGCCACGATCTCCACGGCGCTTCCGTTCAGCCTCGTGATGCTCATTCTCGTGTGGTCGCTGTTCGTGGGCATGCGGGCGGATCTCGCGCGCAAACACTCGCCCGGCTCGGTCGGTCCGCGGGCCTATCCTGCCTCCGGCGTGCCCTGGCAGCGGCGCCTGGCGATGACCCTGAGCACGCCGGACAAGCCGGCCGTGGAGACATTCATGCAAGTCTCCGTTCTTCCGGCGCTGGACGCGGTGGCCAAGGAACTGACGCGCCGGTCCCGGCCGGCTTCCGTCGCCAGAGATGACGAAACGGGAACGCTGACGCTCACGGTTCCTGCCGAAGGCCACCGCGACTTCGTCTATGGCGTGCAGATGTCGGAACACAAGCTTCCCGCCTTCACCGCGTATGAGGCGACCATGGCTGATGTCCGCTATGAGGCGCGCACCTTCTTTTCGGACGGCAGTCGCGGCTATGACATCATGGGCATGGCGCACAGCCAGGTCATCAACGATGTCCTGTTTCAGTTTGAGCGCTACACAGGCTTCGTGCGGTCTCCGGAGGCTTCGCTGCTGGCGACCTCGCCCGAGCAGCAATGAGCATTTTCCGGATTGCGCAAAAAGGGAAGGCGGGAGGAACCTCCCGCCTTCCCAGGGACCGCACCTGGCTGGGACATGCGATCCCTACTGCATGTTTCCTTTAATCGTAATCGATTGAAAGGCGAGAACATGCAGCAGATCAAAGTGCTACAGCGACTTTTGCGCGTCGGATAGGACGCGCGGCGCTGTGGAGCGCCGTGCGCCCGAATGGACGCAAAGGGCGCTCCAACGCTTCTGCGAGGGCTGCGCCTGTCCGAGCGCCGCCCTTCGGCCGGTCCTCATCACCGTGGCGCCAGGCTCTCCAGCTCGCCAAGCCGCTTCAGCGCTGCCTGCTGTTTCAGCCAGGTGTAGCTGATGCCGCTGGCGTTCAGCGTGCTGCCCGCCTGATAGGGATACTGGTCGAAGTCCTCGAAGAACTCCTTGATCTTGCCCTGGATCGGGACAAGGAGCCACATGTTCCGAGCGATGAAGTCCATGGCCCCTCCCCCTTCTTTCGTACCCCGCTCATAGGGATCCATTCTCAGGTTTGCGATATTGGCCCAACTCGGCGTCTCGCGGGTTGCGGTAGCGATGTTGCCTTCACTGTTGACTGCAAAGCTAAGCTTCCAGTCGTTCCACCGGATCGCATTCAGGTTTCCGCCCTGATCGAAATAGTAGACCGCTTCGCGAGGCGGCGTCGTTGCCTCACCGTTCAGGAGAGCCGTCAGGTCATAGCCGTCGAGATGGACCTTGAAGTTCTTGTCGCCGGACTGGAAGCCCGTCTTCATCTGCTCTTTGATGTCGGGGATGCCCGCGGCGGTCGCGAAGGTCGGCAGCCAGTCCATAAGCGTCACGGGATCGTTGATCTGGGTCCCCGGCTTCACGACCCCCGGCCAGCGCACCATCATGGGAATGCGGAAGCCGCCTTCCCAGGTCGTGCCCTTTTCGCCGTGGAACATCGTCATGGCGCCGTCCGGCCACAGGGCGAGCTCAGCACCATTGTCGGTGGTGTAGAGCACGATCGTGTTTTCGGTGATGCCGAGATCGTCGAGCTGCTGCAGCAGCTGACCGACATGGCCGTCATGCTCCACCATGCCGTCCGCATGGATGCCCTTGCCCGTCTTGCCCATGGACTCCGGCTTCAGATGGGTGAAGACGTGCATGCGCGTCGAGTTGAACCAGCAGAAGAACGGCTTGTCGGCCTTGGCCTGGCGATCGATGAAGTCCTTCGCGGCAGCAAGGAACTCTTCGTCGACGGTCTCCATGCGCTTGGTGTTGAGCGCGCCGGTATCCTCGATCTTACCATCCGCGCTGGACTTGATGACGCCGCGCGGCCCGAAGCTCTTCCGGAATTCGGGGTCCTTCGGATAGAAGTAGCCTTCCGGTTCCTCTTCGGCATTCAGGTGGTAGAGGTTGCCGAAGAACTCGTCGAAACCGTGGTTTGTCGGCAGGTGCTCGTCCCTGTCGCCCAGGTGGTTCTTGCCGAACTGGCCGGTTGCGTATCCCTTGGACTTCAAGACGTCGGCAATCGTCGGCATCCAGTCCTGAATGCCGTGGGGGTCGCCGGGCATGCCGATCGTCAGCAGTCCCGTGCGAAACGGCTCCTGTCCGAGGATGAAGGATGCCCGCCCTGCGGTGCAGCTCTGCTGACCGTAGGCGTCGGTAAAGATGGCACCTTCCGACGCGATGCGGTCGATGTTCGGGGTGCGATACCCCATCAGGCCCATGGTATAGGCGCTGATCTGCGGGATGCCGATATCGTCGCCGAAGATGACGAGAATGTTCGGCGGTTTGCCGTTGCTTGCCGCCGGTTGCTCCTGAGCCTTTGCGCTACCAACGGCTACCGCCCCGTTTGCTGCAGCCGCAGCAGCAAGGATCGTGCCGCCCAGCAGGAGGCTCCGACGATCTATAGAGATGGAAGCCTGGGCATTTTCACGCTTTTCAGCATCTGGAAGGCTCATGCTTTACTCCTTGATTAAGCTGGTGCGTCCGGAGACATGCGGCTTCTGCCGCGTTGGAGCTTTCCAGATTATCGGCCGAAGCGGCCGGCGAGAGAAGTTGGACCAAGGGGCAACACGCGCTCCGCTGCCCGCCCATTCTGACTCTGCGCGGCATGCTGAGCTGAGAGAACTCTGCCGCTTAGAGTCGGTCAGCCTTAAGCTGAATCGGATCGGGATTCCCTTTTTGCTGTTATTGTGATTATGGGATGGCCCGCCCCTCTCTGGAGCGCGATCCGTTAGGATTGCTCTGTTTGGAACGAGAGAGGAACGGACCGATGTCGATATTTGTGCTCGGAATTGATCTTGGCAAGAACGTCTGCAGCCTCGTCGGGCTCGACGCGACCGGCGCCGTGGTTCTGCGCCGTCGCCTTCGGCGTGATGGTGTTGCGGACTTCGTCGGCAAGATGGAGCCCTGCATTGTGGCGATGGAAGCCTGCTGCGGTGCACATCACCTTGGGCGGGTACTTGGTGCCAGGGGTCACACGATCCGGCTGATGGCGCCGGAATATGTGCGGCCCTATGTAAAGGCGAACAAGAACGACGACCACGATGCCGAGGCGATCGCGGAAGCCGCAACGCGGCCGACGATGCGGTTTGTGCCGGTGAAGAGCGAGGCGCAATCGGACATCCAGGCGCTGCATCGGGCGCGCTCGCGCCTGGTGGCGGAGCGCACGGCGCTGATCAACCACCTACGCGCATTGTTGCTGGAGCGCGGCATCGTCGTTGCCCAGGGCCGGCGCAAGCTGGAAGATGTGCTTGGGCTTTTCGCCGATGAGGACGATTCCCGGCTGTCGTCGCGCATGCGGCTGCTGGTCGAGGACCTGCGCGCCGAGTGGCGCAGCCTTGATGAACGGATTGCCGCCTTCGATGCTGAGTTCGTGCGGATGGCGCGTGACGACGAAGCGGCCCGTCGCCTTTCGACGATCCCCGGTATCGGGGTCATCAATGCCACCGCACTTGTTGCCGCGGTCGGCGACGCGGCAAGCTTCGGGCGCGGTCGTGATCTTGCCGCCTGGCTCGGCCTCACACCCCGGCAGGCGACCACTGGAGGCAAGCCCCGGCTGCTCGGCATATCCAAGCGCGGCAACCGCTACCTGCGAGCAAACCTGATCCATGGTGCTCGCGCAGTCCTGCCGCGCATCATGGCTCAGGATACGCCGCTGGGCCGATGGGCCCGTGGTCTGCTGGAACGGGCGCACAAGAACATCGTCGTCGTCGCGCTGGCGGCCAAACTCGCACGTATCGTCTGGGCGATGCTGCGCAAGGAGCGTAGCTTCGATCCGGCGATCGCTGCGGCGTAGAAATAGGAGATCATCGGATGCTGATCTGATGGTCGCGATAATCTGCGGGTGGTGAGAAGAAGATGGCCTGACAGTCGAACGGTAGCCTGGAAACCTGAACCATTGAACGGCCGATCGAGGCCGGTGTGATTATGAGGACCAGGCTGCGCGGATCTCCATCTTGGCCGGGACAAGATCCCGAGACCGGATACGTTGACGCAGACTGAACAGAGCTACTTTCAAAAACCCTTGCGGATGGGGCGGGCCATACGTTCAAGATCATTGCTGGTGAGGAGGCCAGCAATGATGGCGCGACCTCTTTCTCTTGATTTACGCCAGCGCGTCGCCGACGCATTGGCCGGAGGCATGACGGTGCGGACGGCCGCCTTGCGCTTTGGAATATCAGCGGCGACGGCGGTGCGGATCGGCCAGCTCGACCGGTCCGGCCGCGGTTTGGCGCCGGCGAAGATGGGTGGCCATGTCAAACCCATGCTACGGGGCGCGGCGGCCGATGAGGTTCACCGCCGGCTGGCGGCCAAGCCCGATTGGACGGTGCGGGCGCTTGCCGCCGATCTGAAGGCGGCCGGGATCGATGTCTCCCATGACACCGTTTGGCGTTTCCTGCGCCGCGAAGGCAAGACATTTAAAAAAAACGCTGATCGCCAGCGAGCAGGACAGGCCGAAGGTGGCGCGCTTGCGAAGCCGCTGGAAGACCCATCAACATCGACTTGATCCGCGCCGCCTGGTGTTCGTCGACGAAACCTGGGTCAAAACCAACATGACGCGCACCCGCGGCTGGTGCCAGCGCGGCCAGCCGCTGTTCGCCAGAATACCGCATGGCCATTGGAAGACGCTGACCTTCCTCGCCGGGCTGCGCCACGACCGCATCGTCGCGCCCTTCGTGCTCGATGGTCCGATCAACGGCATTGCCTTCACCGCCTGGGTCGAGCAATGCTTGGCACCAACCCTCAATCCCGGCGATATCGTCATCCTCGACAATCTCGGCAGCCACAAGGGCAAGCCGGCGCGCAACGCCATCCGCGATACCGGCGCCCATCTGTTCTTTCTGCCGCCTTACAGCCCCGATCTCAATCCGATCGAGATGATGTTCGCCAAACTCAAGACCCTGCTGCGCAAATCCGACGAGCGCAGCGTCGACGCCACATGGAGGCGCGTCGGCGAACTCCTCAAAGCGTTCAGCCCGCACGAATGCGCCGCCTACCTCAGGCATGCAGGATACGTTTCAACATAAACCTGACAGACTCTAGGGGACACGGCGCTGTACGCGCTCCGTGGCAAGCATAGAGCGCGTACAAAGGCATTATGGCGCTATGGCGCTATCGCGCAATCCGACAGGATCGCGCTCAGGATTTCCTGCCCAGACCCGCCACCCGCGCCAGGTACGAGCGCTTCTGCGAGTAGTTTGGCGCGGTCATCGGATAATCGTCGGGGAGGCCCCATTTCTCGCGGTAGCGTTCGGGGGTGAGCCCGTATTTGGCCATCAGATGCCGCTTCATCGACTTGAACTTCTTGCCGTCCTCGAGGCAAATGACGAAGTCATCGGTGATCGACTGCTTGACCGGCACGGCCGGCACGGCCGGCGCTGCCGAAGTCCTGACGGGACGCATCAGGCCTCCCATGCCGGCGAGGAAATCGTCGTTGAGCGGCGCAAACGGGTCGTTCAACGAGGCGTAGACCTGCTCGATAAGCGGTCTCAAGTCAGCGGCGGGAATGGTGTTTCGGCTGAGATACGCCGTGACGATCCTGCTCGTGAGCTCGAGTTTCCGTTGCTTGGCGGCCGAATTGGATTCGGTCAATGCACTACTCCCTGCATAAATTGTCGACATTCCGGTACGGGCGCATCCATTACGGCCAGCCTCCTTTAATCCACGAAGCGTAACGACAGCGCTTTTGCGAGAGCCGCCGCATCGTTGCTTGCACGAGTCGTCTCCGCCTGGAGCGCATCCGAGAACAGCGGGCCGCCGAGGTCCGCGCGTCTCACGGCAACATGGTCCTGAACGGTGGCCGTCAGCAGATCGACGCGGAACGCGTCGCTCAGCACCGTGTCGCCGACGCTCGCCTGGACGCGCAGCTCGATGGACGGCATTCCCGCGGGCGGTGTGCCGACAGCCACGCCCTGGCGCGTCATGGCGAGCCAGCCGGGCAAAGCGCGCCCGTCCGCGCGTGTTACGCGAATTTCCTCGGCCGCCCCCCGCGCATCCGTAATAAGGATGTAGACCGTGTTGCCGCGCTTGAAGGCCTCGGCAGAGAACCAGGTACCGTCCCTGCTCCCGTCACCGGTGATTATGCTCGAGCCTACGCCTTCCATGTGGATGTGTTCCACGTCGTCAAGCTGACCGAAGCTGGTCCAGGCGGATACCTGCTCAACGGCAGCACCGACGATTCCGTTGGTGCCGAGGGTACCAGTGCCGTTCAGGAGCTGCGTTTGATTGACGGCCGTATCGACGACGCCCTGCACATCCGTGGCGCTCCCTTCTTCGACCGCATCCAGCACGGCGCCCTCGACGGAAATTGCGACCGGAGGCAGGGCAACGCCGTTATCATAGGGAAGCTCGTCGGGCGGATCGCGTTCCAGAAGCGGCGGCTCACTGTCGTCGCTGACCGTGATCGCCATCGTGTAGGTCACCGTCACAGTCCCGTCGCTGACGGTGTAGGTGAAGCTGTCGCTGCCGACGAAGCCCGGCGCGGGGGTATAGGTGAACGTCCCGTCAGGCTCGATCTCGACCGTGCCGTGGTCCGGCTGACTGCCCACGCCATAGGTCAGCGGGTCCCCATCCACGTCGGTTGCAGACGGCAAGTTGCCCGTCAGCGGCCTGTCCTTCTCCGTCTCGCCGGCACCGTCCGCTGCGACGGGCGCATCGTTCACGCCCTCGACGGCGACGGTGACCGTGTAGGTGACCGTCTCCGTTCCGTCGGTGACGGTATAGGTGAAGCTGTCGGTTCCGGAGAAATCGGGATCCGGTATGTAGGTATAGCTGCCGTCCGTGCCGATGGTGACGGTGCCGTGGCTCGGCGGAGAACCTTCGCCATAGGTCAGCCGATCGCCGTCGACATCCGTCACCGGCGGCAGCTTTCCGCTTGCCGGCGTGTCCTCGGTCGTGGAGACGGTCGTATCCCGGCCCACCGGCGCATCGTTGACCGGGGTGACGGTGACCGTCACGGTCGCCGTCGCGGTGCCGCCGTGACCGTCGTCGACGAGGATGTCGAACGTGTCGGTGCCGCTGAAGTCGGGCGCCGGCGTGAAGAGATAGCTCCCGTCCGGATTGACCACCACGGTGCCGTTGGCCGGCCCGCTGGCCAACGTGAAGGTCAGCGCGTCGCCGTCCACATCGGTCGCGACGACCCGGCCGGAAACCGGAGTGTCTTCCGGCGTCGTATGCGCGGCATTGCCCGTCTCCGGCGCATCATTGGCGGAGCCTACGAAAATCACGGCATTGTCCGTATCGATCAACGCGCCGCCGGCACCCGTATTGCCCTGGTCGTCCGTCGCCATCGTCAGGATGACCGGGCCATTGAAATTCGATACGGGCTCGAACACGGGCGCCGACGCGCCCGCGAGATAGGCGTTGATGCCGGCGAGCGTGCCCTGCAGCACGATCGCGCCCGTGCCCGATCCGGAGACCGTCACGCCGCTTGCCGACGAGGCCGAGAGGCGGCCGGAGTCGACGGAAAGCGTCACGCTGATCGGGCCGTTTGCCGCATCGACATCGGCTACCGACAATCCCGTCAGCGTCAGCGGCGTGTCTTCCTTGGCGTCGAAGCTTGCCGGCAGCGTGTTGGCCGGTGCATCGTTCACCGGATCGACGTTGAAGGTGAAGGTGTTGGCAGTCGGGTCGGCGGCGCTGCCGTCACTCACCTGAAAACTGAAGGTGCTGTAGGCCCGACCGGTTTCATCGGCGTCCGGCGTGAAGGAAAGCTTGGAAATGTCCCCGGCATTCACGACCTGGCCGGCGGCTACGGCAACTCCGTCCAGGGTAAGCATGCCATTGGTTGGAAGAGTGGTGATCGTCACGCTCGACAGCGCATCGCCTGTATCGGCGTCGCTGAAACCAAAGTCGGCGAGGCTGAAGCCATAGCTCGCGTCCTCGGCGATCGTCACCGTCTTGTTCGCGCCGGACGGCACGTCATTGACCGGGTTGACGACGATGCTCACCGTCGCGGTGGAGCTTCCGCCATTGCCGTCGTCGATCCGGTAGACGAAGCTGTCGGTGCCATGGAAATCGTCTGTCGGCGTGTAGCTGAAGGTGCCGTCGGCGTTCAGCGCCAGCGTACCGTTGGCCGGGCCCGTGACCAGCGAAACGGTGAGCGGATCGCCGTCCGGATCGCTGTCGGGGCCGGAGCCGTTGTCGGCGAGCACGTTCCCGCCCGCGAGCGACGAGTCTTCGTCTACCGTGAAGGCGTCGTCGCGGGCGGTCGGTTGCGGGTTCGTCACCGTCCAGTCGAAGCTGCGCGAAACCGTGCCGCCGTTACCGTCGCTTGCCGTGACCGTAACGCTGTAGACGCTGGTTCCCGTCGATCCGGACGCGCCGCGGTCGATCGATCCGCTGATCAGGCCGGTGCTCGCGTCGTAGCTGAGCCCCGGCGGCAGGCCGGTGACGACGTAGCTCAGCGGATCGCCGTCCGCATCGCTGAAAGCGTCCGCGGCCGCGACGGAAACCGCCGCACCATCGGGGTCGCTGCGCGGCGAAAGCGATGTCGCGGTGGGTGCATCGTTGGCGCCGGCGACGACGACCGTCAGCCTCGCCGTATCGGTGCCGCCATTGCCGTCGGAAACGGTATATTCGATGCTGGTCGCGCGGCTTTCGCCCGCCTTCAGGTCATCGAAGTCCGTTCCCGGGTCGAAAGTGAAGTTTCCGTCCGCGCCGATCACGAAGGTACCGCCGCCGGAGCCGGTGACCCCGGGGGCCGACATTCGCGCCGGAACCGTTCACCGCGGCAACGACCAGGGTGTCGCCGTCGATGTCCGTGTCGCGGCCGGCCAGGTTGTGAAGAACGTTGCCGGAGACGGGTGTGTTCTCAACCGTCGAGGCAGTATCGTCGTTGGCAACGGGGGCGTCGTTCACCGGGTTGACGGTCAATAGAACGACGGCCGTATCCGTGCCGCCCGCGCCGTCGTTCACGGTATAGGTGAAGCTCGGCGTGCCGACGAAATTGGCACTCGGCGTGAAGGTCAGCGTGCCGTTCGCATTGAGCGTGACCGTTCCGCTTTCAACCGCCACACTGCCGCCGGATGCGATCGGCTGCCCGTTGATCGCGCCGATCGTCAGCGGATCGCCGTCCACATCCGTATCGTTGAGCCGGGGATCGAAGGTGACCGGGACATCCTCGTCGGTGACGACGGTGTCGTCGGCCGCAACCGGCGCGTCGTTGACCGGCGCCACTGATATCGTGGACGTCGCGGCGGCGGAGACCGCATCCAGCTTGTCCCTGGCGGTGAAGGTCAGCGTCCGGTCGCCGGCGGTCGGGTCTTCGGTCGTGCTTTGATAGGTGATCGCCCGCAGCAGCGCGGTCACGTCCTCGCCCGGCATCGGGACCGCGGCGCCCGAAACATTGGTGAAGGCAAGGCCGGTTGCCGGGTCGTAGCGGTAGGCGAAGGTCGTGTCGCCGAAGGTGACGGTGCCGCTGCCCGCGACGCCGACGGTGACACTGTCCGCGGCACCGATTCCGATCACCTCCGCCGAGCCGTCGGCGAAGCCGCCGAGGGTCACATCGAGCCTGACGATCTCGTCCTCGGCGTCGAAGGCCGCCGCATCGCCGTCGGCAATGGCAACGGGCGCATCGCCCTCCGTGAAGGTCGCGCCATGGCCGAGCCCGGTTCCGGAAGCGTCGAGATCGACCACCGGCGGATCGTTCACCGCCGTCACGGTTACCGTTACCGAACCGGTGCTGTAGCCCCCCTGCCCGTCGGTGACGCGATAGGTGATGGTGTCGGTACCGTAGAAGTCGGGATCGGGCACATAGTGCAAGGTGCCGTCGGCATTGATCGTCACCGTTCCGTTGCCCGCCGCGGGCGGCACCATGGTGTCGACGGACAGGACGTCGCCGTCCGGATCGGTGTCGTTGCCAATCACCGCAATGTCGACGGGCGTATCCTCTGATGTGGTCGCCGCATCGTTTTCCGCGGTCGGCGCCGGGTTGGTCACCGTGAAGGTGAACTCAGCCGAGACCTGGCCGCCCTGACCGTCATCGGCGGTTATGGTTACGGTATAGGGACTCATCGTCGAGGCGTTGCTGGCGATCGTGCCCGTGATCTCCCCGGTCGCGGCGTCGATCGACAGACCGGCCGGAAGCCCCGTGGCGCTGAAGGTCAGCGTGTCCCCCTCGGCGTCCTGGAAATAATCGGACATGTCGAGCGCATCCTCGCCGGAAAGCAACGTGCTGTCGGCTTTGGTCACGTCCGGCAGGCCGTCCGCATCCGCCGTCGGGGCATCATTGACGCCCGTAACGATGACCGTGAGCGTTGCCGTATCCGACAAGCCGTCCGTATCGGTCAGCGTGTAGTTGATCTTGGTGACGCGGCTTTCGCCGGCCTGGAGATCCTCGAAAGCGCCGTCAGGCGTAAAGCTGTAGCTGCCGTCCGCGTTTACCACGAAGGTGCCGCCGTTCGATCCGGTCACCGTCGCGGGGCTTCCCGGCGCCACCGGCGTCTCTCCAACCGCCGTCACGCTGAAGGCGTCTCCGTCGGGGTCGCTGTCGTTACTCAGCAAGCCGTCGGCCTTAGCGACCGACGTCGTTGCAGCATCTTCCGAGACCGAACCGGTGCCGGGTAGCGTGTCGTTGACCGCCGATGGCGGCATGTTGGAGATCACCCATTTGAAGGTCTGCGTGACTGTGCCGCCATTGCCGTCGTCAGCGGTCACCGCGACAGTATAGACGCCGTCGTTGTTCGGTCCTCCTTGGCTTGCATCATTGTCAATGGTGCCGCTGACGATCCCGGTGTCGGGATCGATGGACAGCCCGCCCGGCAATCCGGTGATGCTGAAGGTCAGGTCATCCGCGTCTACGTCCTCAAAATAGCTCGACAGATCGACCGCCGCTGTGCCGGTCTTCGTCTGGCCATCGTCGTCGGCCTCGTCGGGTATGTCCTCTGCCACCGGCGCATCGTTGACGGCCACGACAGTCACCGTGACTTGCGAGGTAGAGACGCCGCCATTGCCGTCGGAGATCGTGTAGGTGATCGTGTCCGTGCCGTTGTAATTGGCGGCCGGCGTGTAGGTGAGCGTGCCATCGGCATTGACCCTTACCGTGCCGTTGCCGGCATTGGCCGAAGTCACGCTCAGCGGATCGCCGTCCGGGTCGCTGTCGTTCTCCAGGATGGATATCGTGACCGGAGTGTCCTCGTTCGTTGTCGCCGCATCGTCCTTGGCCGTCGGAGCGGGATTCGACACCGACATGTCGAAGCTGGTCGTCGCGGAAAGGCCCGCCGCGCCGGGCCGGTCATAGGCCGTGACCGTGACGGTGTAGAGGCCGTCCGAATTTGGGCCGTTCTGGCTGGCATCCCGGTCGATCTGACCTGAGATCACCCCGGTGGCCGGATCGTAGGTCAGGCCGGCGGGCAGGCCGGTGACGACGTAGTTCAGCGGATCGCCGTCGGGATCCGTGAAGAACGGCGACAGATCCAGGGTGAAGCTGTCGCCGTCCGCCCGCACGACGTCGCCAACCGGGTCGGCACTGGGAGTGTCGTTGACCGAGTCTATCGTTATGTCGACCGTCGCGGTGGCGGTTCCGCCGCTGCCGTCGGAAATCGTATAGGTGAAGCTCGTGCTGCCGTTGTAGCCGACGTTCGGCGCGAAGGTCAGCGTGCCGTCGCCGATATCATCTGCGATACGGCACGCAACGGCGGCCGGTTCAGCTACGTCGCGCGCGTCAAAGGCCGGAACTCGTCCTCCAGTTTCGTCGTCGCTGCCGGCGAAACCCGGGTGGCTGCGGATGGGAAAACCGGCCGGATCCGCGGGGTATTCCTGCTGCCCCGGCTTGCCGTCGAGTCTGCCGCCGAATAACGACTCTCCACGACGACCCAGTTCGGCCAGTCGTGCCGGACTCCGCCATACCCCAACCCGGTCCCGGTCATCGGAACGGCGATTGGAGGAAGCCATGCCATCACGGCCGACGAGGCGCGCAGACGAATGACTGCCCTGTTTCCAAGAACCATCCCTGCTCGGTGAAGGCCGCCGTCGTCGGGAAAATTCGCAGTTGAGGGATTCCTTGAAAGCCCCGCGGTTTACGAGTAAAATTACGGCAGCAATTCAAAGCGTTACAGGACCGTGCGATCTGAAGCGAACGGAGTTGCAACCCAAGCTGCACGCGAGTGGTGACGCTTTGTCAAACTTCACATGTGGAGGTTGTCATGCCCAGCACTCTGATGGCAGGAAGAAGAAGCCAGGATTGGGCAAATCTGATCTTGGCAGCGTGCCTGTTCCTCTCTCCCTGGGTCATCGGCTTTGCGGCTGAAGCCGCGCCGACATGGAACGCCTGGATCGCCGGCATCGTGCTCGGCGCCCTTGCGGTCGCGACCCTTTCGGCATTCGCCGAATGGGAGGAATGGGCCAATATGGTGATCGGCCTGTGGTTGATTGTTTCACCCTGGCTGCTCGGCTTTACGGGAAATGTGAATGCGATGTGGACCCACGTCATTCTCGGCGTGCTCGTCGCCGCAATCGCAGCCTGGGCGGTGTGGGACTATCGTCACCACTCGCACGCCTGATGCATGTCACCAAGGGTGTTGCGGCACTTTTGGCTGACGATCGGCACGAAAATAGCAAACTGAAGCGCGTTGCGTGAATACGGCGACTACGACGCGCTTCAGCGCCGCCGCGCCCGCCTCTTGCCGGTCCGATTCGCAGCGTGGGGACAGTCCAATCAGCAAAGGCCGCTTGCCTCGCGGCTGAATTCCAAGCCATGACCGTCAGAAAGACCTGTCGCGGTTTTCCGTCCGGTGTACTCGGTCCAGCGAGCCGGAGGCCGCCCCGGTAAACGGCCTCCATTCCTGATCTCAGGACTGATCGCGGAGGTACCGCCCTACCCCACTGCGCGCTCTTCCACCACCGCGTCGATGTCCGGCACGCTGAGTTCGCGGCGTGAGCGCTCCGTCTCGATCGCGAGATCGAGCACTTTCTGCAGGTCCGCGGCATGGCGGAAACTCGGCTCGACGCTTCGGCCGGCCTTCACCGCCTCGACGAAGCGCTGGTAGTTGGTGGGCACGGCACCGGCATCGACGGTCCGCCAAACGGCCTTTTCGACATCGGCCCCCATGCAGGCGCGCAGGCTCGAACCGTCCGGCGTATGGATCACTTCCAGAGCGCCCCTGTCGCCATGCAGCCTGAGCCTCAGCTCGTTGAGATGGCCCGTCGCCCAGCGGCTAGCATGGATCACCGCCATCGCGCCGTTTTCGAACTCCGCAGTCATGGCGAAGCTGTCATTGGCGTCGAGGTCGTACTCGCCGATGCGGTTGCCGGGCGCCTTGTCGAAGGCTTTCAGGCGGGCGAAGACCCGTTCGACCGAGCTGTCGGCCCCGTAGCCGGCGAAGTCGAGGATGTGGATGCCGACATCGCCGAGAACGCCGTTCGAGCCGTGTTTCGTCGAAAGACGCCACAGCCATTTCGACTCGCTTGCCCAATCTCCCCAAGCCCTCGACACCAGCCAGCTCTGAAGATAGGAGGCCTCCAGATGCCGCACCCGGCCGATTTCGCCGGCAACCACCAGTTCGCGCGCCTTCTGCAGCGGCGCGACGTTGCGATAGGTGAGATTGACCATGGTGACGAGTCCGGCCCTCTCGGCAGCGGCCGCCATTTCTGCGGCCTTCTCGTAATTTTCCGCCAGCGGCTTTTCGCACAGTACATGCTTGCCGGCGGCAATGAGCGCCAGGGTGGTCGGGTGATGTGCCTTGTCGGGCGTCACGTTCGTCGCCGCGTCGAACTCTCCCCAGGCGATCGCCTCGTCGAGAGAGGTGAAGGTGTTCTCGATGCCGTGCGTGGCGGCAAAGGCCTTGGCACGGGACGGGTCCACGTCGACGGCGCCGACCATCTCGACGCCTTCGATCTCAGCAAAGGCTTTCGCATGGCTGTTGGCCATGCCGCCGGTTCCGAGAATAAGCAAACGCATGGGATTTCCCTTCATCGATATCCGGCCTCGCCGGCCCGATGCAGTTTCGGGCCGCGCTCGACGATCGGCTCCAGTGCCTTCTCCACCGGGACGTTCGGCGCATCGTGGATCGCCTTGTACGTGCCCTGCGGGTTATACGCCCATTTCACCGCGTTCCGCAGCACCTTGTGTACGGTCGCGTCGTGATAGGTCGGGTAGGTTTCGTGGCCGGGGCGGAAGTAGAAGATGTTGCCCGCGCCGCGTCGCCAGGTCAGACCGGAACGGAAGACTTCACCGCCGGCAAACCAGGAGATGAACACCGTTTCCAGCGGTTCCGGCACCGAGAACTGCTCGCCGTACATCTCCTCGTTCTCGATGACGAAATTCTCGCCGAGCCCTTCGGCGATCGGGTGGCGCGGATTGACCACCCAGACGCGCTCGCGCTCTCCCGCCTCGCGCCATTTGAGTGCGCAGGGCGTGCCCATCAGCCGCTTGAACACCTTGGAGAAGTGGCCTGAATGAAGGACGATGAGCCCCATGCCTTCCCATACGCGTTTGGCGACACGCTCGACGACGGCATCGTCGACGGCGCCATGATCCTTGTGGCCCCACCACAGGAGCACGTCGGTCGAGGCGAGCCGCGCCTCGCTCAACCCGTGTTCCGGCTCCTGCAATGTCGCCGTCGTCGCATCGATCCCCGGGTCGGAATTGAGTGCGGCCGCGATGGTGTTGTGCATGCCGTCCGGATAGATCTCCCGAACCACCGCATTCGTCTGCTCGTGGATGTTCTCACCCCACACGATGGCATTGATAGACAAGGTCATTCTCCTCGTTGTTGGGGCACCCGCTGCCGGATGCCAACTGTCCGTGACTTGAAGTGTGGGCGCCGGGTGGGGCCGGGAAACCATGCGAGGTCCCGCCCTTTCCTGCCCTAACGTTTTAGACTTTGGAATGATCCGAGATCGCGGATCAGACCTCGTTCGAAGCTTTCCGCGGGCCGGATGAAATCCGTGCGGCCCGCGGGAATTCACCTGGCTCCAATCTGAAGCGTGCTGCATCCGGCCGAATTCTTACGATGGGCTTTAGGTCATTTTTTGTGCATGCCACCCAAAAACCTCTGCGCTCGCCTGGGCGACATGCATCAGGCCGCACCCCGCATTTCCATCCGCCCGAGCGCCCGGCCGCCAGCATCGAAACGGTGAACCTGGCCGGCAGCCGGCGATATCCTGATCGCCTGTCCGGGCTGATGCCTGGCAATGCCGCTCTCGCGGACGATCACCGGCTCGCCGGTTCCGATGTCGAGATAAATATAGCTGTCGGAACCGAGCATCTCCGAGTGGATGACGGTCCCACTCCACTCACCGCCTTGTTCATCGATCTCCAGGTGTTCCGCGCGGATGCCGATCGTGGCGGCCTTGTATGGCTCCGCAACGGCGCCGGAAAGGAAATTCATCTTCGGCGAACCGATGAAGCCGGCGACGAAGACCGAATTCGGCGTCTCGTAAAGCTCCAGCGGCGTGCCTATCTGCTCGACGAGACCGTCCCTGAGGACGCAGATCCGGTCGGCAAGCGTCATCGCCTCGACCTGATCGTGGGTCACATAGATCATCGTCGTCTTGTGCATGCTGCGATGAAGCTTGGCGATTTCGAGGCGGGTGGCGACACGCAGCGCCGCATCGAGGTTCGAAAGCGGCTCGTCGAACAGAAAAACCTTCGGATCGCGAACGATCGCCCGGCCGATCGCCACGCGCTGGCGCTGCCCGCCCGAGAGCTGCCGCGGCAGACGTTCGAGATATGGCGTGAGCTGCAGCATTTCCGCCGCCGCCTCGACCCGGTTCCGGCACTGTTGCTTGTCTTTGCCTGCAAGCTTCATACCGAAGGCCATATTCTCGTAGACGGTCATGTGCGGATAGAGCGCATAGGACTGAAAGACCATGGCGATCCCGCGGCGCGACGGCGTCAGCTGGTTGACGATCTGGCCGTCGAAGGCAAGCGTTCCCGAGGTGATTTCCTCCAGCCCTGCGATCAGTCTCAGGAGGGTGGACTTGCCGCAGCCGGAAGGGCCGACGAAGACCATGAACTCGCCCGCCTTGATGTCCATGCTGACGCCCTTGATGACTTCGAAGGCGCCGAAAGACTTGCGGATATCCCGCAACTGAAGCTCTGCCATTTTTGGTCTCCCACGTTAACCCTTGACGCCGCCGGCGGTGAGGCCGGAAATGATCCGCCGCTGAAAGATGAGCACGAGCACCACGAGAGGCACGGTGACGATCACGGACGCCGCCATGATGTTGCCCCAGGGAATCTCGAACTGGCTCCCCCCCGTAAGCAGGGCGATCGCGACCGGCACGGTGCGCTGCGTGTTCGACGACGTGAATGTCAGCGCGAAGAGGAACTCGTTCCAGGCCGCAATGAAGGCGAGGAGGCCGGTGGTCACCAGTGCCGGCCACATCAGCGGCATGAACACACGGGTGATCACCACCCAGGGAGAGGCGCCGTCAACGATCGCAGCCTCTTCGATCTCGATCGGCAGATCCCGCATGAAGGTGGTCAGTACCCACACGGTGAACGGCAGCGTAAAGATCATATAGGAAAAGATGAGCGCCAATGGCGTGTTGAATATCCCGACGAAGCGGATGAGCTCGAAGAGACCTGCCAGAACGGCGATCTGCGGGAACATCGAAACCGACAGGATGGTCAGCAGAAGCAGCCCCCGGCCGCGGAAACGCACGCGGGCGAGCGCATAGGCGGCAGTAACGGCAAGAAGCAGCGATATGGCGACCACCAGCGTGGCGACGAGGAGCGAATTGCCGAGGTTGCGCACGAATGTTCCATGCGAAAAGATGTCGGCATAATTGGTGAGCGAAAAGTCGGTCGGCCAGTAGTCGACGCGGAACAGCGCCGTCCCGGACTTCAAGCTCGTCAGGATCGCATAATAAAAGGGGAAGACGGCGATGACGATGATGACGGCCACGAGGGCGTAGAACGCGGTCCGCTTGGCGAATGTGGCAACCATCAGCGTTCTCCTCCGCTCAGGTTGAGGCGCCCGAGCCACATGTAGAGGATCGTGACCGTCGCGATGATCAGGAACAGCATGGTCGAAGCCGCCGCGCCATAGGCGAACTTGTCGAAATCGAAAAGGTTTTCGCGCGCCATGACCGACATGGTCTTCGTTTGCGCGTTGTTGGGCGTCAGCACGTAGATGAGGTCGAAAATGCGCAGCGCGTCGAGCATGCGGAAGATGACCGCGACCATCAGCGCCGGCCGGATCAGCGGCAAGGTGACCCGCCAGAAGACGCGTACCGGGTGGACTCCGTCGATTCTGGCTGCTTCATAAATATCGCCCGGCACCATTTGCAGACCGGCGAGGATCAGCAGCGCCATGAAGGGCGTCGTCTTCCAGACGTCCACGATCAGAACAGCGGTCATGGCGGTGTCGGGGCTGGCGGTCCAGGCGATCTTTTCGCCGATCAGGCCGAGGCCGAGCAGCATGTCGTTGAGGATGCCGAATTGATCGTTGAGCATCCATGCCCACATTTTCGCGGAGACGATGGTCGGGATCGCCCAGGGGATCAGGATGGCGGCACGCACAAGTCCGCGCCCGGGAAACTGCGCGTTGAGTACCAAGGCGACGATGAGGCCCAGCGCCGTTTCGATGCTGACGGAAAGAACCGTGAATTTGAGCGTGTTCCAGACTGCATTCCACCAGGCGGGGTCCGCAAGCAGGCCCCGGTAAATGGTGCGTCCGCTCTTCAGGGTGATCCATGAGAGATAGTTGGAGAAGCCGACGAATTCGGCGCCCGACAGATCGGTCAGCGTGGCGTTGGTGAAACTGAAATAGATGGTCCTGATGAGCGGCCAGCCGGCGACGAGCGCCAGGACGAGGAAGGTGGGCGCGAGAAAAAGCCAGGCCGAACGAACCCGTTGCGCCTGCAGGTCCGAGCCTATCCTGCCGCCATGCGCGAGCGCAGCCGGCCGATCTGCGAGGGAAAGATCAGTCATGACGTGAGCCTACCGGTTGGCGCGGATTCGCCCGTGCCGTTTGATCCTGACCCGGACGGCAGAGCTGCCATCCGGGTCTCGCAACTTCCTACCAGGCGTCGCCCTTGAGTTCGGTCAGCTCGACTTCGAGAAGCTCGAGGTTCTCCGCGGCCGTACCGTTGCCCGAGAGGGTGTTGTGCACGGCGCTCCAGAACTTGGAGGACACTTCGTTGTACTTCACCTTTGCCACGGCCGAGGGGCGCGGCACGGCGCTCTGGAAGATCGGCTTCCAATGCGGCATGAACGGCTGGGCGGCCGCGATGTCGGGGTCGTCGTACAGCGCCGCAATCGTCGGCAGGTTCGAAAGCTCGATCGCGCGCACCTTCTGGGTCTCGGGCGAACCCAGGAACTTGACGAAGGCGATCGCAGCCTCCTGCTCGTCGGAATATTTCGAAACCGCGAGGTTCCATCCGCCGAGTGTCGAAGACGGCTGGTCGCCGTCGGTTGCAGCCGGAAGCGGGGCGACCTCGAACTTCCCCTTGACGGCACTGTCGTCGCCGTTGCCGAGTGCGTAGGCATAGGGCCAGTTGCGCATGAAGACGGCGTTGCCGGTCTGCCAGACGCCGCGCGATTCCTCCTCCTGATAGGCAAGCACGCCCTTGGGCGCGATCGTGCCGATCCATTCCTTGACCCGCTCGACGGCCGCTGCAGCCTTTTCGTTGTTGACGGAGATCGTGCCGTCGGGTTCGACGATCTGGCCGCCGCCCGAGGACTTGATCCACTCGAGCGCATTGCAGGTGAGCCCCTCATAGGCATTGCCCTGGAAGACGAAGCCCCAGATATCGGCATTGCCGGCGGCACGTTCCTTGTCCTGAATGTCCTTGGCGGTCGCCGCCAGTTCATCCCAGGTCCTGGGTGGCGACTTGCCGTGTTTGTCGAGCAGGTCCTTCCGGTAATAAAGCGCCGGGGCGTCCGTATAGAAGGGCAGAGCGACCAGTTTGCCGTTGACGGTCTGCGACTGGATGATCGAGGGGAAATGAGCGCCGACCACGTCCTTCGTCGCCTCGGTCAGGTCGACGAACTGCTCGGCGAGCTGCGGAGCCCAGATGACGTCCGTCTGGTAGACGTCGACATCCTTGTTGCCGGCGGCGAGCCAGAGTCGGTACTGGCTGAACTGCTCGCTGCTCGAAGCCGGCATCGTCACCAGATTGACCTTGTGCCCCGTCTCCTTCTCGAACTTGGCGATCTGTTCCCGCAGAAAGCTCAGATTCTTGCCGGTCGAATTGGCCGCCATAGACAATTCGGCGGCCTCAGCAAGGTCGACTGCACCGACGATCGCGGCGCAGGAAATCAGCGTCCTTACAAAAGGCTTCACGTTCATTGGTCCCTCCAAAATTCCCCCCGGTCCCGTTGGCTCCTCAGCAATTCGAAAACGGTTTGGGTGCGCAGAAGCTGTCAGAAGGCTCATCTGCTGTCAAGCAGAGGTTGCACCGGAAGCAGCCGCCATGGTCATCTCAGATTTTCCGTTGTATATTCCGAGCGTTAAGCTAGACGCGCTTCGCGTGGCTCCACAGCCCGGCCCGACGGTCAACCGGTTGCGGGAAAATTCGTCCACAGGAATTTAAAACGATTTGGATCGCGCCCGGATAGCTTTCCCGATCAAGTCCCGGCGGTGTGCGCGACGCAAAGGCATGGATTGTGACTGCCGGCGAACCGGGTATAGTCCGGCGCGAATGTCTGCAGCGCCGAGCGCATGCAGCATTTCGAATTGCTGCGTGACTTTTTCGGGAAACGATACCCGGACAACACGCAGAAGGGGCGCAGGGAAAAACAGTGAAGCTCAAGGAATTCGCCCAACAGTTGGGGCTCTCTCCAACAACGGTCAGCCGTGCTTTGAGCGGCTATCCGGAGGTCAGCGAGAAGACCCGCAAGCGCGTTGCCGAGGAGGCCGTGCGCCTCGGTTACCGGCCGAACATCAACGCCGTGCGCCTCGTCACCGGCCGCGCAGGCGCGATCGGCGTCGTTATGGGCCGCAACGAATTTCAGTTCTCGGAATTCATGAGCGGCATGGCCGAACGGCTGGACAGCGAGGATATCGACATTCTCGTGAGCCCGGTTGCCGACCAGGACATGAAAGCCGAGATCCAGCTCTATAGCCGCCTGGCGACGAGCGGGCGGGTCGACGCCGTGATCATCCATTCGCCTAAGCCGAACGACGAGCGCATCCTGCTGCTCCACAAGCTCGGTATTCCCTTCCTGGTCCACGGACGCTCCGAGACCGACGTGCCGCACGCCTGGCTCGACATCGACAACGAAGGCGCGATTCGTCGCGCCACCTCGCATCTTCTCGATCTCGGCCATAGGCGGATCGCACTCATCAACGGCCGCGACGGCCTCACTTTCACGCTCCACCGCGACAAGGGCTATCGCGAGGCGCTGGAGCATCGCGGGCTGCCTTTCGATCCGCGCCTCGTCACGCATGGCCAGTTCACCGACGAGATCGGCTTTCGCTCGGCCCGTTCCTTCCTCGAACAGTCCCCTCGCCCGACTGCTTTCGTCGCGGGCTCGATGATGACGGCGCTCGGCGTCTATCGCGCCGTGCGCTCGCTGGGCCTTGTCGTCGGGCAGGACATATCCGTCATCGCCCATGACGATGTCTTCCCCTATCTCACGGCCGACAATATGGTCCCATCCCTCTCCACGAGCCGCTCGTCGCTGCGCGCCGCCGGCGCGCGTTCGGCCGACCTTACCCTGCAGCTGCTGACCGGACGGCCCGCCACGGAGATTCACGAGCTCTGGCCGGTCGAGCTGATCCTGCGCGAGTCGACAGGTCCGGCGCCGGAGGCTTGACCATCCTTCTCTGGCGGGGCTCTACTCGCGTCCCTTCAAGCGGAACAGCAGGTCCTCGTGCACAGCCTTGAGGTGGAAGACCAGGAAACCCGCCGCCTCTTCGAAAGCGCCTGCGCGGCAGAGGCGGATCAGCTCGGCATGCTCTTCCATCGCCCGGGTCATCGCTGCGACGCTTGAGAGCTGAACGCGCGTGTAGCGGTCGCTCGTCTGCAGCAGCGAGGCGACGATCTGCTGCGTCCGGGGCATGTCGGCGCGCCGGTAGAGCGCCATGTGCAGTTCGGCATTGAGCTGGCCGTAGGAGTCGATTTCTCCTGCGGCCGTCGCCTTGAGGAACCGGTTTTGAACCTCCTCCACCCGTGCGAAATCATCGCCGTCGAGAAGCGGCGCCGACTTGCGGAAGAGGCGCGGCTCCAGAAGCGCACGCAGCTCGAACACGTCGTCGATCTCGGCCAGCGACAGTTCGGAGACGATCGCCCCCTTCTGCGGCACAATCCTGACCAGGCCTTCGGCCTCGAGCTGGAACAGGACCTCACGCACCGGAATGCGGCTGACGCCATAGGTTTCGGCCAGCGCATCCTGCCGCAATTGACTGCCGGCCGGATAGCGGCCGGAGAGAATCGCCTGCCGGATTTCCTCGATGAGTGCCCCGGAGAGGGTGCGATGCTTCAGATGTGAGACCATGGAGGCTTGCTACAGGAAGACCGTTTAAAAGCATATTGACTCGCAGAATGTATAAAATCTACTTTATACGCAAATAAGGGAACGGTCATGAAGCATTCAGCCGCGCCGCCGCTTTTTGCGCGCGCCATCCTCGCACTCTCCGAAGCCTTGCTCGCGCTGGAAAAATTGGTTGTTGCCGGATTGATGTGCGTGCTCCTCGCGCTCATCCTCCTCAACGTCGTCACCCGATACGGCGGGCATCCGCTTTACTGGGTCGATGAATCGGCGGTCTACGCCATGGTGTGGCTCGCCTTCGTCGGAGGCTCGGCGCTGACGCGCCTCAGGCTCGATTTTGCCGTGACGCTGCTGACGGATTATCTGCCGCCTGCGGCGGCGCGCTGGATGCGCGCCGTTTCGACGCTGCTCGTCCTCCTGTTCGCACTTGCGCTTGCGGCATTCTGCTGGATGTGGATGGACCCCGCCGGCATCATCCGGGCCGGCTTCGACGCGAAGGCCTTCGCGGCCGAGAGCTTCAACTTTCTCTATACCGAGCGCAGCCAGACGCTGAATTGGCCGATCTGGGCGATCAGCCTCGTTATTCCCCTCTTCGCCGTGACCATGACCGTTCATTGCGCCGCCAATCTCGTCGAAGACCTGGGTCTGTCGCCTCAGCGTGAGCGGCGCGAACTTTCGAGCGCCGAGGGAGTGAACTGATGCTCACCACCGCCGTCTTTCTCGCCTTCATGCTCGTCGGCGTTCCGATCGGCGTCTGCCTCTGCCTCGGCAGCATCGTCTATATCTTCGCCTCCGGAAATCCCCTGCTCTTCCAGAGCTTTCCGACGCAGCTCTTCGGCGGCGTCGACAATTACGGCCTGATCTCCATTCCGCTCTTCGTGCTGATCGGTGAGATCATGAACGGCGGCGGCATCACCCGGCGCATCATCGATATGACGATGGCCTTCGTCGGCGCCATGCGCGGCGGGCTTGCCTATGTCAACCTGCTCGCCAACATGTTCGTCTCCTCCATACTCGGCTCGGCCACGGCGCAGGTTGCCGTCATGGCGCAGATGATGGTGCCGGAGATGGAGAAGAAGGGCTACGACAAGACTTTCGCCGCCGGGATCACCGCCTATGCGGGCATGCTCGGCCCGATCATTCCGCCATCGATCATGTTCGTCGTCTACAGCGTGCTCGCGCAGGTTCCGGTAAGCGACATGCTGGCCGCGGGAATTGTGCCCGGTGTTCTGTTGACCGCAGCCTTCTGCCTCGTCATCGCGGCGATGGGGTTCGTCTACAACTATCCTCGCGGCGAGCGCATGAAGCTCAAGGAACGCGTCCGCATCGTGCTGGACGCGTTGCCGACGCTCCTCATCCCGTTTGTCATCGTCGGCTCGATCCTGTCCGGCCTCGCCAATGCGACGGAAGCCGCGGCCGTCGGAGCGGTAGCGGCGGTGCTCGTCGGCCGCTTCTGGATCGGCGAGCTCAAATTCTCCGATCTTCCGAGAATGATGCTGCGGGCCGGCATCTATTCGGCCGTGGTCCTCTTCCTTGTTGCCGCCGCCGCGGTCTTTTCCTGGGTCCTCGTATACGGCATGGTGCCGCAGCAGGTTGCCGGCTGGGTCCAGACCGTCGCCTCGGATCCGGTCACCTTCATGCTGCTCGTCAACGTCATCCTGCTCGTCATCGGCACGGTGATCGACGGCGCGCCCGGTCTCATCATGACCGTGCCCATCCTCCTGCCTATCGCCACCGAGGTCTACGGCATCGACCCCATCCATTTCGGCGTCGTCGTGGTCGTCAACCTCGTCCTCGGCTTCCTCTCGCCGCCCGTCGGGCTCTGCTTCTTCGTGGCCGCCGCGGTGACCGGCGCCAAGCCCGGCAAGATGTTCCTGGTGACGCTGCCATTCTTCTTCGTTTCCTGCCTGATGCTCGTGCTCCTGTCGCTCATTCCCTCGCTCTCGACCTTCATCGCCCGATAACCACAACGAACCAGCCAGAGGACCTTCCATGACATTCTCCCGCAGAACCTTCCTTGGCGGCATCGCCGCCGGCGCAGCCCTTTCGCTCGCCACGCCATCGCTCGTCCGCGCCCAGGAACCGCGCACCCTGCGCCTCGGCATCGTCACTCCGCCGGGACATCCCTGGAACAATGCCGCCCTCAAGGTTGGCGAAACCCTCAAGGCCGAGACAAACGGCCGCCTGTCGATCTCGGTGTTTCCGGCCGGCCAGCTCGGCAACGAAGCGGCGATGCTGCAGCAGATGCAGAGCGGCGCGCTCGATCTCGGCTGGATCATGACCGCCGAACTCGGCTCGCGCATTCCCGCCGTTGCCGCGATCAACGCGCCCTGGGTCGTCGATTCGACCGCCAAGGTCGCCAAGCTCGTGCGTGAGCCGGTCGCCATGAAGCTCCTCGACGTTCTCCCCGCCGAGACTGGAACGGTCGGTCTTGCCTGGGGCATTACCACCATGCGCGTCGTCTTCTCGGCCAAGGAGATCGCCGGACTCGACGACATCAACGGCATGAAGCTGCGCATCAATACGACGCCCGCGTATCGCGATTTCTACCAACTCCTCGGCGCAGCACCGACGCCGATCCCGACTCCGGCCGTTTTCGACGCCATGTCGAACGGCCAGGTTGACGGTCTGGAAGCCGACCTCGACTTCTCCTGGAACCAGCGCTTCGACAAGGTGTCCAAGACCATGCTGAAGATGAACGCCATCTTCATGCCCTGCGTGGCGCTGGCCTCAGGCCGCGTGTGGCAGACCCTCCCCGAGGCAGATCGGGAGATCATCGCCCGCCTCACCAAGGCAGCGCTTGACGAGCAGATCGATGCAACCGTCGCCAACGAGCCGGCTCTCCTCGAAAAGTTCGACGGCGCAGGCATCCCGATCAAGGATGTGACGGTCGCCGACGCCGGCCGGATCATCGCCGAATACGACAAGATTTGGCTGCCGAAGGCGCCGGTTCTCGCCGAGCTGCGCAAGGTCGGCGCGACGCTCTGACGCCCTCGCGGGGATCGCGGCGCCCGCCGCGTTCCCCATGCGGTTTGCGGACATCGCCGCCGGCCGTCGAGCCCGCGTGCCGCGCACAACGCCTCAATCTGCTTGCGCCCCGGCGCGCCGCAGGCCAAGAGAGCCTGAGGAGCTCCTGGATGTTGGACAGATGGAAAGAAAACAAGTCGCAATTATCGGCGGTGGCCCCGCCGGTCTGATGGCCGCGGAAGTCTTGTCCCGCTCGGGCCATGCGGTGACCGTCTATGAGGCGATGCCGACCGCGGCGCGCAAATTCCTGCTCGCGGGAAAATCCGGCCTGAACATCACCCATTCCGAAGATTACAAGGATTTTGCGACGCGCTTCGGCGATGCTTCGGCAAGGCTGCGCCCGGTACTCGACGTTTTTACCCCGCAGGACGTGCGCGCCTGGGCGGCCGGACTGGGTGCGGAGACCTTCGTCGGCTCCTCCGGCCGCGTGTTTCCTAGGGCCATGAAGGCCTCGCCGCTGCTGCGCGCCTGGCTCCGCAGGCTGGAAACGCAAGGCGTCCGGCTTCTCACCCGCCATCGGTGGACGGGTTTCGCCGAGAACGGCTACATCTTCGAAACGCCGGTTGGGAAAGAAGTCGTCCGTTGCGACGCGGTTCTCCTGGCGCTTGGCGGCGCGAGTTGGCCGCGGCTCGGCTCCGACGCCGCCTGGGTGCCGTTGCTGCGGGCGAGAGATGTGCCGATCGCCGATTTCCGCCCCGCCAATTGCGGTTTCGAGGTCGCCTGGAGCGAAATTTTCCGCGCGCGCTTTGCCGGTCAACCCCTGAAAGCCGTCACCGCCGCATCCGATGCGGGCACGATCCCGGGCGAATTCGTCGTGAGCCGCGATGGCATCGAAGGCAGTCTGATCTATGCCCATGCGGCGAGCCTGCGCGACCGGCTGGAACGCGACGGTAAGGCAGCGCTCCTGCTCGACCTTGCGCCTGGACGGACGGCCGAAAGGCTTGCGCGGGATCTCGCGCGGCAGGATCGCAAGACCAGTTTCTCCAACCGTCTGCGCAAGGGCGCGGGGCTCGACGCCGTCAAGACCGCGCTGTTGCGGGAGCTTTTGCCGGATGCTGCCATGGCCGCTCCGGAGCAGCTCGCTGCACTTATCAAGGCTGTGCCCGTTCCGGTACGCGGGACACGACCGATCGCCGAAGCAATCTCGTCGGCCGGCGGTATCCGCCTCGATGCGATCGATGAACGCTACATGCTGAAGGCGCTCCCCGGCCTCTTCGCCGCCGGCGAGATGCTCGACTGGGAAGCACCGACCGGCGGCTATCTCCTGACCGCATGTCTTGCCACGGGCCGCGCTGCGGCGCGTGGCGTCGAGGCATGGCTCGCTCACGGGAAGCCGTAAGCGTGTCGAATCAAGTCGATTAAACGCGACGCGCTTGGCTTAACCCGCCTCCGGTGCCGGCGGGGATTCGCCCGCCGTCAACATCTGCATGAGCGCGAGTTCGCTCCGTACGCCCTGCTGGTAGAGATGGAACAGCATCTTTCCTAATTCCGCACCGTGTTCGCTTTCCGGCTCCAGCTCCCTTGAGGAGCAGGCATAAACGTGAACACGTCGCAACATCGAGATTTCGTCGTCGTCAATGGCGAGATCCGAGAAGCGCAGCGACATTTCCTTTGATCCTCCAATCAAAGTGACTCTGTTGATGATGGCTTAATATCGGTATGGCGGGGGCACGAATCCAGAGCCTGCAACATTCTTCGGGGAAGGCGAGGCAGGTGAGCGCCGGCCCCCACTTGCCTTTTGCCCTGCCTCCCATAGTTGAAACAGAAGACAGCGTTTTTCAACGAATGGGGCAGACAATATGTCGGTACTGATCAGCATCCTGATCACCTTTCTCGTCGTCATTCTGGTTCTTTATCTCGTCAACCGCCTTCCCCTCGACGGGCGCACCAAGCAGATCGTCCAGGCCATCGTCATCATTATCGGCATTCTGTCGCTGCTGCGGTATCTTGCCGTGTTCTGACTTCGATCGGTGTTCCGGCCCACAATTTCTTTCAGGGCGGCAGCAAACATGTGAACGCGCCCTTCGGATCCACCGGGAACCTTGGCCCGGCTTCCCTATTAGGCTCGAGTGAACAGTCCGGTTCGTGAAACGAACGGAGGCGGCCATGATACGGGCAGCTGTTTTCCTGGCATTGGCGGCGACAATAGCTGTTGCGCGACCCGAGACGGGGATCGCCCAGGATTCGCCGCGTCTGCTCGACACCGAAAGCGGCCCCATCGATGTCGAGATCTTCGCCGGCGGCCTTGAGCACCCCTGGGGTGCTGCGCTTCTGCCTGATGGCGATATGCTGGTGACGGAACGTCCCGGCCGGCTGCGCCTCGTTTCGGACGAAGGCGCGGTAAGCGAACCGATCGAAGGGGTCCCGGATGTATTCGCACAAGGCCAGGGAGGACTCCTCGATGTCGCCCTCGACCCGGACTTCGCGACGAACAGGACCATCTATCTTTCCTTTGCCGAGGAAAGGCAGGGCGGCGCGGGGACCTCGGTCGGTCGCGGCCGGCTGAACGAGGATGCCACGGCGCTTTCAGATTTCGAGATAATCTTCCAGCAGGAACCGGCGGTTTCGGGAGAAAACCATTTCGGCGCCAGACTGGCCTTCGCGCCGGACGGCAAGCTTTTCATCACACTCGGCGAGCGCTTCGACATGCAGGAGGCCCAGGATCCGGGCAACCATCTCGGCACGGTGGTCCGCCTCAATCCCGATGGCTCAATACCGGACGACAACCCCTTCGTGGGCCGGGAAGGCGCCGACGAGGTCTGGTCCTATGGCCACCGCAACGTCCAGAGCGCCGCCATTCATCCCGAGACCGGCGTGCTTTGGACGGCCGAGATGGGGCCCAGGGGCGGAGACGAGTTGAACATACCCGAGGCCGGCAACAACTATGGCTGGCCCGTAGTAAGCTGGGGAAGACACTATTCGGGCAAAAGAATTCCCGACCCGCCAAACCGGCCCGACCTCGCTGGCTCCCTCCACAGCTGGACACCGGTGATCTCGCCCTCCGGAATGATGTTCTATACCGGCGACCTGTTTACGGACTGGCGCGGCGATCTCCTGATCGCCGGCCTGTCGGCGGGAGGTATCGTCAGGGTGGAGACGGACGGGGAGAAAGTGACTGGCGAGGAAGTTCTTTCGCTGGGGGCACGGGTGCGCGATCTTCTGCAGGCCTCCGATGGCTCGGTGCTCGCCCTCATCGATGCCGCATCCGGCAGGATTTTGCGCTTGAGGCCGGCCAACGATTAGCTACAGTTCCGGCGCAAGCGCCTCTTAGGTCTGTGATTGCGTGCGCGGATGAACCAATCCGCTCGTCACGTCCGGAGCATTGGCCTCGGCAAGCCGAGAGAGGAATTGCTCCATCAGCGCGGAATCGCCGAAGCGACGCAGGGACCGCTCGCTTGCGAGGGAAAATTCCGGATCCACTGCGGTCAGGCGCTCCATTGTGCGCTGCGCTTCCTGGACGTCTCCTCGCTGGCTCAGAACCGCCGTCTGTATCAGCAGGCAATCCGACTCCTGCGGCGCGCGGATCAGGCATTCCCGCAAGACCTCGTCGGCCTCATCGAGGCGACCGGCAGCATAGAGTGCCTGGCCGTAGACATAGGTATAGTATTCCGGCGCCATGGGATGCAGCCGCCGCGCCCGCTCGGCGTTTCGCACCGCCTCGTCATAGCTGCCGAACCGGACCTGCGCCTTTGCCAGGGCCATCAGGCTGTCCGGATCGTTCGGATTGAGCTCGACGGCCCTTTGTGCCGCCTGCATGGCGCCGGGGTAGTCGCCGGTGGCAGAGAGGCCGAAGCTGAGAACCTGATAGGCCGCAGCCAGATTCGGATCGAGGCGAACGGCCTGGCGTGCCTCGCTGAGGCCGGTTTCCACGTCGGTCATCGTCGCCCTGCCGCTGAGCTTCTGCACGAAGTCGACGATGTAGGTCATCCCGAGATTGGCACGCGCGGCGGCATAACCGGGATCGAGCTCCAGGGCCTGATGAAGCAGCGCGCGGGCAGCCATCAGCGCCTCGCCATCCCTCGAACCATGCTTGTAGCGGTCACGGGCTTTGAGAACGAGGTCGTAAGCCTGGAGATTCTCGGTGGGCCGTTCTGCCGCATTCGATACTTCCGACTCGCGCACATAGGAAACGAGATGCGAGACGATCTCGGCGGTCAGCTCGGTCTGGACCGCAAATATGTCCTCGACCCGGCGATCGTAACTGCGCGACCAGAGATGCGCACCGCTGCGTGCATCGATCAGCTGCGCCACCACGCGAAGCTGGTCGCCCGCGCGCCGGGCACTGCCTTCCACCACATAGCCGGCACCGAGTCTTTCGCCGATCCGGCGGATGTCCTCTGCCTGGCCGCGCAGGGCGAAGGTCGAATTGCGGGCGATCACCTGAAGCTCGGGGTTTCGCGCGAGATTGGCGATTATGTCCTCGGTAAGCCCGTCGGCGAAGTAGCTCTGACCGGCGTCGCCGCTCATATTGTCGAAGGGCAGCACCGCAACCGTCGGCCTTGCGTCAGCAAGTTCGCCGCCCGTCAGGCGCGCGAGGCTACCAGCAAGGTCCGCTCCGATGGCTCTCACCTCCGGCGCCTGGGCTGCGGCAGCGACGAGGACGAGCGCCGCGGCACCGACAACGTAGGGCAATGCCGCACGCCGGCCACGGGCGAACCGCCCGATCCAGCCGCCACCGCTCTTTTCACCCGCATCGAGCCGCACCGCGTAAACGGCGAGCGGCTCGGGAATGTTCTTCGCCTGTCTCCGGCCGATACTGTAGAAAAGCTTGCTGCGGTTTCGGTCGGCGCTGCGGACGACCGCCTCGCTTACGAAAATGCCGCCCGGTTCGGCCATCGCTTCAAGCCGCGACGCGACGTTCACGCCGTCGCCGAACATGTCGCCATCGGCTTCTATGACGTCGCCGAGATTGATGCCGAGGCGCATATCGAAGGGCTGCTCGGAAAATCCGTTCTGGATTTCGATCGCGGCGTCGAGCGCCTCGTTGACGCTCGGAAACGTCGCGAGAAAACCGTCGCCCGTCGTCTTGAAGGTGCGGCCGCCATGCTTCTCGACCGCAGGCATGATCAGTCCGCTGAAAGTCGCCCGCAGGGCGGCATAGGTCGAGGATTCATCCTCGGACATCAGGCGGGTATAGCCGACGATGTCGCCGGCTACGATTGCTGCGAGTTTACGTTCCATCACGAGCCTCGACAGTCTTCACGCGCATATTTATTGGACCGACCCCACCCGTCCACTCAAAACTCCGTGTCCGCCCGAGGCTTATTCTGCGATCGACGCGTAGGCTTTCCAACTCGCCGCTGACAAGAAATTGGATGATTGGCCGCAAAGAGCAATGCTACGTCGCAGGATGCGAAGGGTCGTTCACACACTGCACATGATTGCGGCCTTTGGGTGGCGGAAACTCGATTACGGCCGGTTTAGCCGCTCGGCGCGATACGATCCTTGCGCCACGCGAGAACGGGCGCCACGGCCTCATGGAGAGCTGCGATATCCGCCTCTGCGACCTTCCGGAAGGGGCGTCTGGAAGCCCCCCCGGGAAGACCCATGATGCCGAGCAGCGCCTTGGACCCCGGCATGACGCCGACCTTGATCAGCACCTGGATCACACGGTTCGCCATGGCCTGGAGCCGCCGCGCCTCTTCGATCCGCCCTGCCGCTGCACAGGCCTTGAGCGCGACGAACACATCGCCCATGAAGTTGTAGGTGGTGCCTATCGCGCCCTGTGCGCCCATCGCGAAGCCGGCCAGGCACATTTCGTCATAGCCGTTGTAGACGATGGCGTCGGGCACTGCATGCCGGATGCGCTCGAGCTGGAACATGTCGCTCGACGTGTGCTTGATGCCGATGATGTTGGGATGCGAGAGAAGCTCGACCAGTTCCGGCAAGGTGAAGCCGCTGGTGCGGGCGGGGAAGTTATAGACGATCAGAGGCAAGGCCGAAGCATCCGCCAGCTCCCGGTAATGCGCCATGACTTCGGGCCGGGAGAAGTCGTAGTAGAAGGGCGGGATGGCCGAGACCGCCTGATAACCCGATTCGGCCGCGTGCTGCGAAAGTCCGAGCGCATCTCTCGTCGCGATCGTGCCGACATGGGCGATCAGCTTCAGACGTCCGGACGCGGCGGCGGCGACGTCGGAGAGGTAGTCCGCGCGCTCCTCGAGCGACTGGAGCATCGCTTCGCCCGAGCTGCCGCCGACATAAACACCGTCGACGCCGAGCCGGACCTGAAAATCGACGAGCGCTCCGATGGCCTGCCGGTCGATGCTTTCGTCTTCGCAAAACGGAGTAAGGAGGGCGGAATAGATCCCTTCGAATTTCATCGTATTTCGCTTTCACTGGCTCGTGGAAAAAAGCTCGGGCAATTGGCGGCGGGCAGCGGCGCCAAGCGCGATCACCGCAGCATCGGGGGCGGAACTGTAGGGCCAGAGTAGCTGAGGCCCGATGGGGCACCAGCGGCCGGCGGCAGCCATCGCCTTGTCGAGCGCCGCGTTGGACAAGCCATGGCGCGCAGCAAGTGGCAGGACATGCTCGCTCATGAAGCCGGCGACGCGGGCCTCGAATGCCAGGGCGCCTGCCGGATCCTCCCGAAGCTGATGCCACCACCTGACGGCGCCGGCGGGGCTCAGGCAGGCGACGTTGGAATAGGAGCCGCGGCCACCCGCGAGACATCCGCTCGCCATAAAATGTCCGGGAATGAAGACGGCGAGATCCGGCAGCTTGCGCCGAAGCTCCTCGTACCAGAATTCGTTGCCGCCGGGCAGTTTGGCGCCGACGAGCATGGGGAGACCGGCCTTCAGTCTTGCGATCTCGTCTAAGTTCAGCCGGCGCTTGGCGTGGGGCGGATTATAGAGGATCAGCGGAACCTTTGGGGCCGTTGCGGCCAGGCCGGCGAAGAAATCCTCCGCCTCCTCGTAGCTCGGCGCCCACCAGTCCGGCAGGGTGACCTGAACGGCATCGGGTCGCAGAGATGCGACGCGCGCCAGGCGTTCGCGTGCGACACGCGCATTCGAATGCGAAACGCCGATCTGGAACGGCAGGGCGACGGCATGGCAGAATTCGGCGACCATTTGGCTCAGCCGATCGAATTCGTGCTCCGTCTGGCTGTGGAATTCCCCGGCAGTGCCGTTGGTGTAGATACCTTGAAGTCCGCTGCCGCGAAGCGCCCGCAGCTGCTCCTGCAAGGCGGACCATTCGATTTCCCCTCGTCGGTCCACCGGCAGAAGCACTGCTCCCCAGACGCCTTCGGGAGGCTTGGCTTGCATGATCATCGGGCGGCTCCGAGCTGATCGGGTACGAAGGTGACGAGTGCCGGAAAGACCGTGATCAGCACCAGGACGAGGATGAGAGGCACGAGCAGCGGCAGGATACCGCGTGCAAGTACGCCGAAGGGTATGTGGGCGACCTTCGAGACGACGAAGAGCGCCACGCCCATAGGCGGCGTCAGAATGCCGATCATCAGGTTGAACACGACCACTACGCCGAAGTGGACGGGATCCACCCCGAATTGCAGTGCGGTCGGGACCAGCACCGGTACGATCAGCAGCAGGATTGCAAGGGCCTCGATGAAGGTCCCGAGCGCAAACAGCATGAGGTTGACCAGGATCAGAAACGTCAGCGGGTCATCTGCATAGTTGAGGAAAAACGCGGCGACGTGCTGGGGTATCTGTTCGCGCGCGATCACATAGCCGAACAGCGACACGCCCATGATGAGAAGACCGACGGCGGCCGTATGGCTGACAGTCTCGCGCAGCACGGTCACGAGTTTGGCGAACGTAATTTCACGATAGACCACAACCCCGAGGAAGAGGGCATAGCTGGCCGCGACCACCGCAGCCTCGGTCGGCGAGAAAATCCCGGCAAAGATGCCACCTATGATGATGAACGGCGTGATGAGCGGGAGCAGCGCATGCCAGAAGGTGGACCACACCCGGCGAAGGCTGGCGCGCTTTTCGGTCGCATAGTTCCGGCGCCAGGCGATCACATAGACCATGAGCATGAGAGAAGCGGCGCAGAGAAGGCCTGGCACGATGCCGCCGAGGAAAAGGCCACCGATCGAGGTATTGGCGATCACGCCATAGACCACGAGGGGAATGGAGGGCGGAATGAGCGGGCCAATGATCGCGGATGCGGCCGTGACCGAGCCGGAAAACTGCTCGTCATAGCCCGCATCGCGCATAGCCTTGATCTCGAGCTGGCCCAGGCCGGCCGCATCGGCGACGGCCGAACCGGACATGCCGGAGAACATAACGCTCGCCATGATGTTCACATGGCCGAGCCCGCCCCTGATATGACCTACGAGTGCCTTGGCGAAGTCGAAAATGCGCTCCGTCACGCCCGAAAGGTTCATCAATTGCGCAGTGAGGATGAAAAAAGGGACCGCGAGAAGCGGAAAGCTGTTGAGGCCGGCGATCATGCGCTGGCCGGCGAAATTCAGCCCCGTTCCCTGCCAGAGCATATAGGCGAGCGCCGCCACGATCAGCGTGAAACCCACCGGCATGCCGACGATCAGAAGGGCAAACCATCCCCCGAAGAGCGTCGCCATCTAGAGATACCTTTCGCAAGATGCATCGGCCGACGGACGGCGGCTGCCAAAGAGCAGCCGGGCATCCCGAGCCATGACAAGCGCGATCCGGATGGCCGACAGCAGTCCGAATACGGGAAGGGCGCCGTAAAGCCACGACTCCGGTACGCCGATCGCGATCGACATCACCTTGTGGGCGCGCATGGCCCCGAAGGTGCCGTAGTAAACAAGGAAGAGCAGCGCGGCGAGCACCAGGACATCCAGAACGAGCCGCAGGAAAAGCTGCGCCCGCTCCGGGAGCAATCGCGGCGCGATATCCATGGTGATGTGCGTCCGTGAGGTTACTCCTTCTGCTGCGCCAAGCGCCACCAGCCAGACGAAAGCATAGCGCGCAGCCTCCTCCGTCCAGAACATCGGATCATGGAAGACGAAGCGGGTGACGATCTGCAGCGCAATCACGACGAAGGCGAAGACCAGGAGGATAGCAGCCAGAGTCTCTGCGATATGGGCAAAGCTTCGCCAGCGGCTTGGATGGGCCATTGCTGAACTTCCCGAAATGGGGCGCGGCCGCCTCGGGCCGCGCCTGCAGGGTGGTTAACGAAGGTCGAGCAGCGTCTGCACCGTACCTGCACCGAACTTTGCGTCGAGATCGGCGTAGACGGGCTTCATCGCTTCCTGGAATGGCGCCTTGTCAGGCTCGACCACGGTGATGCCGCGCTCGCGAAAATCGCTGACGAGGTTCGCTTCCTTGTCGCTGACCAGCTTGTCGTTGAGGGCGCCGCCCGCCTCGAATGCCTCCATCACGACCTTCTGGTCGGCGGGCTCGAGCGCATTCCACGTGTCTTCCGACATGAGGATGAGCTGGTCCTGCACCAGATGCCCTGTCAAGGAGACATGGGACTGTACCTCGGTGAACTTCATCGCGTCGATGATGGGCAGGGGATTTTCCTGGCCGTCCACCTGATTGGTCTGAAGTGCAAGATAGACTTCGGCGAATGCGACCGGCGTCGGGCTCGCGCCCATCGCCTTTGCCCAGGTGAGAAGCGGCGCCGAGTTCGGAACGCGCAGCTTCATGCCGGCGAAATCTGCAGGCTTTTCGATCGGTTTCTTTGCCGTCGTGTGCCGCGTTCCGAAGTACCAGGAGTCGACCATGCGCCACTTGTGCTCGGTCCGCATCTCGTCGACGATTCCCTTACCCCAGTCGGAGGCGATGATCTTTTGAAGGTGATCGAAGTCGCCGACGACATAGGCGGTGCTCGCCAGGACTGCCCGGGGAACCCAGGCATCCATGCCGCCGAACGGATTCAGCGTGAAGTCGAGCTCGCCGAGCGTCACCTGCTCCATCATCTCGGTGAAGGTGCCGAGCTGCGAGTTCGGGAAGATTTCCAGCGTCAACCGACCGCCGGATTTCTCCTTGATGACGCGCGCGGCCTCTGTGACGCCCTCGAATTGCGGGTCCCCGGCCGTACCCTGCATTCCCAGCCGCAACGTGCGCGCTTCCTGCGCCGTGGCTTGCGACGCCATCAGCACGCCCGCAAGCGCGAGCGAAATCAGTCCCGTTTTCATTATTGCTCCTCCCATTGCCGGCCCGATGCTACGGGCGCGTTTGCCTGTATTTGCGCGCGGCACTCTCCAGGTGCTCGCGCATGACCCGTCCGGCACGCTCCGCATCTCGCGCGCGGATGGCCTCCACGATCGCCACGTGCTCTTCGAAACTCTCCCGGTTGGAAATCTCCGGCCTGCTCGGCAGAGGCCGCTGGGCGATCAGCCAGTCCACAAATGCGTCATGAACCGCGACGAAAATCGGGTTCGAGACCATCTGGGTCAGCGTGCGGTGAAAGGCGACATCGGTGGCGGCAAAGGCGCGAGCCTTGCCGATCGCGGACTCGTTACGCGCCAGCGCGGCATCGATCGCCTCGATCTGCTCCGCTGTCGCGTGAGCCGCCAGGTGCCTAGCGCAACTCTCCTCCAGGAACAGACGCGCCTGCTCGAAATTGGCCACGCCCTCCGGACGGCCAAGCAGCATGCGGGCAGCGCCTGCTAGCGAAGCCAGGAAGTGGTCCGGCGTCGGCCGCGTGACTTTCGCACGCTCGCCCGTGCTGATCTTCACGAGGCCCATGCGCTCCAGAGCGTACAGCGCTTCGCGGATCGAGGGGCGCCCGACCCCGAACATTTCCATCAGGTCCCGTTCGGAGGGAAGCGTCGCCCCCAGGGGATAGATCTCGTCGCGGATCATCTCCTCCAGTTTCGACCGGACTTCGTCAGAAAGTTTTTTACGGACGGCGAGTGTGCTCATGGGGTAATTGTTAAGGTGTTATACCACTCGAGTCAAGAGAACCTCGCGTCTGGAGCCTATCCGCCTTCAAGCTCGTCATTAGCCGCACTGTGCCGCCACCCCGCGGAGAGCGCATTGTCCAGGGTGATGGAGGTTCGGCGCCAACCTGCCTCAATGCCTGCGAAGAAGGAACGCGATCGCCAAGCCGAGGCCGGCGAGTATTACGGCGGTCTGGAGAGGGCGGCGAGGTTCGGCGGTGCTCGGGCGATCTGTCGCGCGCCGGGCCGCCGGGGTATCGACGACCCTGGTGTGCGGGCGATCGAAGCCGGAGGCGACTTGCTCATGCCAGCGGCCGTCGGGGTCCTGGAATTCGATGGCCTCGGTCGAGCCGGGAAGTTCGTGGTGACGCGCCGCGATTTCGGCTGCGGCCAATGCATCGGCATGGGTAGGAAAGGCCTCGGAGAAGACGTCGTCGACTTTATAGGCCCAGCCCCCGTCATGCTCTACGATTTCATAGCGTACAGTTGCCATGGCGCTGCTCCCGTTAGATGGGAGAAACATCCGGCACCTTTCTTGGTTCCGCGATCGTCAGCATCCGCGGGCCAGCTTGTTGCCAGCTCCCGGCCGGAAATTCGTGACGGCATGTCGATGCCGGACGCGAGGCCGGGGCGCGAGCGAACGCCATCGGGCGCGACGGTCGCCGCTGGCACGGGCGCCGTCAGACGAGACGGCCGCTTCGATCAACCGTTTTTTCGATCGACCGATTTGCCAAGTATTCCCCTTGCTTGATAAAGCGCAACGATCGTAACATGCGCGCACGTGCCTTCTGCGTGTATTACAAACTGCCGCTGCGACCTTTGCGCGTCCGACAAGACGCCTGGACCTGCAGGCATAAATCTCGGGACGGCTGCAATGGCACGCGAAGCATTATGGGAGAAATTGATGAAACATGAACGGATTACCCTGCGCGGAGCGCAGATCGCCGCTCTCTCGGCAGCATTGTTGTTTTCGGGCAGCGCCATGGCGCAGCAGAAGTTCGTGACGATCGGCACTGGCGGCGTCACCGGCGTCTACTATGCCGCGGGCGGCGCCATCTGCCGGCTCCTGAACAAGGACCGCAAGACGCACGGCATCCGCTGTTCGGTCGAATCGACCGGCGGATCGGCGTTCAACGTGAACACGATCAAGGAAGGCGAACTCGACTTCGGCATGGCGCAGTCCGATGTCCAGTTCAACGCTTTCAAGGGCGAGGAGGCGTTCAAGGAGGGCGGCGCGCATTCCGACCTCCGGGCAGTCTTTTCGATTCATCCGGAGCCGTTCACCGTGCTGGCTCATCCGAATGCCGGCGTAACGAAGTTCGAGGACTTCAAGGGCAAGCGCTTCAATGTCGGCAATCCGGGTTCCGGAACGCGCGCTTCCATGGAGCGTCTGCTCGGCGCGATGGGCTGGACGCTCGCCGACTTCTCGCTCGCATCCGAACTCAAGGCGGACGAGCATGGACCGGCGCTTTGCGACGGCAAGATCGACGGCTTCTTCTACGGCGTCGGGCACCCCTCCGCCAATATTCAGGATCCGACGACCACCTGCGGCGCAAAGCTGGTGCCGCTGACCGGCGAAGCCGTCGACAAGCTGGTCGCCGACAATCCCTATTATGCCAAGGCGACCATCCCCGGCGGCCTTTACAACAGCAATCCGGAAGACACGCAGACCTTCGGCGTTCTGGCCACGCTCGTGACCTCCGCCAATGTTCCTGAGGAAAGCGTGTACGCCCTGACGAAGGCGGTTTTCGAGAATTTCGACGAGTTCAAGTCGCTGCACCCGGCATTCGCCAATCTCGAGCCCGCCAAGATGATCAAGGACGGCTTGTCGGCGCCGCTGCATCCGGGCGCGGAAAAATACTACAAGGAAAAGGGTTGGCTGAAGTAAGCTTCGCCGTCTGACTCAACCGGCGGGCTTGCAGCGCTGCGCGTCTGATCAGACACGCGAAGGTCGCTGTAGCCCTTGAATGCCGCATGTTCTTGTCCTTCAATCGGCTACGGCCAAAGGACGCATGCTGTAGGCCCGCCGGCAAAAAAGCATGGGAGGGTGTCACGAGCGAAGTTCAAGGAAAGCAGGTCGATGTCGACCTCCAGCAGCTGGTCGCCGAAGCGGATACCGGTGGACGCAACGCCAAAGGGTTGACGGGGCAGATATTGCTCTGCACCGCTGTGGCTTGGTCGCTGTTCCAGCTCTGGTACGCGTCCCCACTGCCCTTCGTCTTTGGCTTCGGCATCCTCAACGATACCGAAGCCCGCGCCATCCATCTCAGTTTCGCGCTGTTCCTGACCTTTCTTGCCTACCCCGCGCTCAAACGGTCGCCCCGCGACCGGGTACCGCTCGCCGATTGGGTGCTCGCAGCGCTCGGCGCCTTCGCCGGCGCCTATCTGTTCCTCTTTTACGGCGCGCTTGCCGGCCGGCCCGGCCAGCCCTCGACGCTCGATCTCGTCACCGGCACCGCCGGCATCCTGCTTCTGCTCGAAGCCACACGCCGCGCGCTCGGCCTGCCGATGGTATTCGTCGCCGGCGTCTTCATCTTCTTCACCTTCGCCGGCCAGTATATGCCCGAGGTCATCCAACACCGCGGTGCCTCTCTGGTGAAGTTCATCAACCATCAGTGGCTGACGACGGAGGGCGTGTTCGGCATTGCGCTGGGCGTGTCTACGAGTTTTGTTTTTCTCTTCGTCCTGTTCGGAACGCTGCTCGAGAAAGCCGGTGCCGGCAATTGGATGATGCAGATCTCGATCGCGCTGCTCGGACATTTGCGGGGCGGACCGGCCAAGGTGGCGGTGGTCTCATCGGCGTTGAACGGCGTGGTGTCCGGTTCATCGGTCTCCAATGTCGTGTCGGGCGGCATCTTCACCATTCCGCTGATGAAGCGCACCGGGCTTTCCGGAGTGAAAGCCGGCGCGATCGAGGCCACGGCCTCGATAAACGGCCAGATCATGCCCCCCGTCATGGGCGCCGCCGCATTCCTGATGGTCGAATATGTCGGCATTCCCTACGCGGAAATCATCAAACATGCCCTGCTGCCGGCGGTCTTCTCCTATATCGCCCTTCTCTACATGGTGCATCTGGAGGCGGTGAAGCTGAACATGCAGCCGATCCCCCAGCGCCCGACCCCGATGCGCGAACGGTGGCTCCGCATGGGCATCGGGCTTGCCGGCAGCGTGCTTTCAATCTGCCTTCTCTATTACGGGATCATTGCCATCCGGGCCGCCTTCGGAGCAGGCGCACCTTTACTGCTCGCGATTGCCGGGGTGGCGCTCTATATCGCGACGATCTGGTATTCGTCGCGCTATCCCGACCTGGAGCTCGACGACCCCGACACGCCGATCCTGGAGCTGCCGCGGGCCTGGGATGTGACGCGAACCGGGCTCGATTTCCTCATCCCCATCATCGTCCTGCTCTGGTGCCTTATGGTCGAGCAGCTTTCGCCCGGGCTTTCGGCCTTCTGGGCGACGCTGACGATCATCGCCATCGTCGCCACCCGCAAGCCTCTGATGGCGATTTTCCGCAACGAGCATCTTGCAACTGCCCTCCGCGCCGCCGCCTGGGACCTGACCGACGGGCTGGCGCTCGGCGCGCGCAACATGATCGGCATCGCAGTCGCCACCGCCACGGCCGGCATCGTCGTCGGAACGATCACACTCACGGGCCTCGGCCTGATGATGACGGAACTCGTCGAGTTCATCTCGGGCGGCAACGTCATCATGATGCTTGTCCTCATCGCCGCGATCAGCCTGGTGCTCGGAATGGGGATTCCGACCACCGCCAACTACATCCTGGTGGCCACGCTGATGGCACCTGTCGTCGTCGAACTCGGCTCGCAGGCGGGCCTCGCCATACCGCTGATCGCAGTCCACCTCTTCGTCTTCTATTTCGGCATCATGGCCGACATCACGCCGCCCGTCGGGCTGGCCTCCTTCGCCGCGGCGGCGATTTCCAAGGAAGACCCTATCGCCACGGGCTTTCAGGGCGCATTCTATTCGCTGCGCACCGCGATCCTGCCGTTCGTCTTCATTTTCAATCCGGCGATCCTGCTCATCGGCGTCGATACCTGGGCGCACACGATCTGGATTGCCGTCATATCGCTCGCCGCCATTCTCATCTTCTCGGCTGCGACGATGAACTGGTTCGTCACGAAAAGCCGGCTGTGGGAGAGCGCGGTGCTGCTGCTCGTCTGCTTCACGCTGTTCCGCCCCGATTGGTGGCTTAACCAGATCACGCCGCCCTACGAAGAGCTCCCGGCCTCCGAGTTCCTGCGGGCCGTCGAGGAGGCGCCGGCGAAGGGCCGGATCAACTTCGTGGTCCAGGGCTTCGACCTGATGGGCGACGAGGTTCGCAAGACCGTCAATGTGCCGCTCGGCGAGCCCGGCGAACCGCTTCAACGGTTGCGGTCGATCGGACTTACGGTCACGCCGGCGGGCGACAGTTTGATGATCAGCAATGTTGCCTTCGGCTCCTACGCCAAACGCATCGGCCTCGATGTCGGCTATGATGTCGTTGCCGTGTTGAAAAAGGCCGATCAGCCTTCGAGCGCTATCCCGGTGGGAATTGCCCTGGCTCTGACTGCCGGCATCGCCGGCCTGCAATTCGCGCGAAAAAGGGCCGACCGCAGCCGAGCCGGCCTGCCGGGGGCCGCGCGCAAATAAGGGGCAGTCACGCCGCCGAAGATTCCCGGACGACCAGTAGCGGCGGGGCGATCGCATGCTGTGGGGGCTCCTTGCCCTCCATCGCTGCGATCAGAAGGTCGATCGCTGCTTCCGCGACCTGATCCAGATGCAGGTTGACAGCTGTCAATGGCGGCGTCGAGAGTTTTGCCCGCATCCCGTCGTAGCGCGTGGCGAGTCGCAGCCCATGCGGAACGGAACGGTCGAGCGATCGGGCGGCATCGAGCACGCCCGTGGCGAAGGCGTCGACAGGTACGCATAACGCGTCGATATCCGGATTGCTCCGAAGGAGCGTTTCAGCAGCCGCCGCCGCCTCGGAGTCGCCACCGCCTTCGTCGACCCGGATTGCAACGGGTGAAAACCCTCTCTCCGCGGCGAAAGCGGCATAGGCGGCTTCGGTCTCGATGTAGGAATTGCGCCGCTGCTCGCCGGTGATCAGACCGACGCGGCGGCTATTCGCGCCAAGGTGCTCCAGCATCAGCCGGGCCGTCGCAGTGCTCTGGATATCCACCGACGGAATGTCCTTCCTCCCCGGCGCTCGCCCGATCGAGACAACGGGCACGCCGCGGGCCGAGAAGAAGTCAAGCAGACGGTCTTCAACCATTGGCTCGACGATGATGGCGCCATCGACCTCCAGCGAATCGAGATTGGAGTCGGGCTCCAAAGGGGGCACCAGGCAGAGAGCGAGATGCCGCGAAAGAGCCGTAACGGCAGCGGCGGCGGCGATCTCCATCAGGAAGCCCAGCCTCGCAGGGCCAGCAGCGACCGCAAAGGGCATTGACGATGCCAGCGCGATGATCCCCGCCCCGCCCGTTCTCAGTCTGCGGGCCCGGGGATTGGCCCGGTAACCCATCTTGTCGGCCAGCGCCACAATTCTGGCCTTCGTCTCGGGGTCGACATAGCGCCGTCCGCTGAAGGCATGGGAAACCGTGGTCGGCGACACGCCTGCCGCCTTCGCCAACTCCACGATCGTCGATCTTGCCATGCGAACACCCCGTCCATGAACCGGCCCGGATGATGGCATCGCGACGCCGATTTTACAAATCGATTTGCTAACGGCAAAAAACGTGTTATCACGTCCTATGCAAAACGATTTGCATAGCCAGCAGGAGAGAGGCTGGCGTGGAGGAGATCAAATGACCGGGAACAAAATCGATTCAATCGACCCGACGGACGAAGTGCTGCCGCCGCGCAGCCTGGTTCTGTTCGGTCTTCAGCATGTGCTGGTGATGGCTGCTTCGCCGATTACCGCCGTATTTCTGGTAAGCAAGGCGCTCGGTTTCTCCGACGCTCTGACGGTGTCGCTGATCAGTGCGACATTTCTGATCTGCGGGCTGGGCACCATCCTGCAGAGTTTCGGGCCGGCCGGCTTCGGCGCACGGCTGCCTTTCATCATGGTGCCGGGTGGCGCGCCGATCGCGATCTTTCTTGCCATCGCCCAGCAGACCGACGTGCAGACCGCCGTCGGGGCGGTGATCCTCACCGCCGGCTTCTACTTCCTGGCGCTGCCGGTATTCCGGCGGCTGCTGCGCTATTTCCCGCCCATCGTGGTCGGGACGATGCTCCTCCTCGTATCGGTGAACCTCGTGCGCATCTATGGCGGCACGATCACCGGCAAGCAGGGGAGCGAAGGCTTCGCCGATCCGATGAATGTCGGGCTTGCCCTTGCCACGATCGCGCTGACGGTCATCTTCGCAAGAGTCTTCACGGGTACGCTCCAGCGGATTTCGGTGATGCTCGGTCTCATCGCCGGTTCGGCAATCGCCATCGGAGCCGGTCACATGGACCTTTCCGGCATCTTCGAGGGACCGGTGATTGCAGTGCCCCAGCTTCTTCCGTTCGGAATGCCGAAGTTCGACTTTTTCGCCGCCCTTCCGCTGATCGTGTTTTCGATCATATCGATGGCCGAAGCTACGGGGCAGACCGTCGCCACCGCCGAGATCGTCGGCCGCCGGGGCGACGCTCACGCGATCGTGCCCTCGACCATCCGCGGCGATGCGGTCGCCTCGCTCGTCGGCGGCCTGTTCGGAACCTCGCTCATCATCACCAGCGGCGAAAATGTGGGGATCGTCCGGGCAACCAACGTCAAGTCCCGCTACGTCACCGCAACGGCCGGCGTAATCCTCGTCCTCATCGCCCTGTTTGCGCCGGTCGGTCGCCTGGCGAATGCCCTGCCCGGCCCCGTCGTCGGCGGAACGGCCGTGATCGTGTTCTCGATCATCGGCGTGATCGGAATCGATCTTCTGCGTCGCGTCGATCTGCGCGAGCACGGCCCGATGTTCACGCTCGCGGCGGCGCTTTCCATGGGGCTTCTGCCGATCCTTGTCCCGGGCGTCTACAGCCAGTTTCCGCAATGGAGCCAGATGATCCTGGCCAACGGCCTTGCCGCCGGAACCATCACGGCGGTGATCGTCAACGCTCTTTTTCAACACCTGCCTCTAGAGCAATTCCAGGAAAAATGCGCAGCGGTTTTCCGTCCGGAATAGCGGCAAAACAAAGGGTCAGAGCATTTCCGCGGTTCGGAGAGAAACGGGAATGCTCTGGTCGCCGCCGAAAAGGCCACAGCCAGCGTCGAAGCTGAAATTTAAGGGAATACAAAGTGACGGAACTGCGCGACAAGTTACTGGCCAGCGGTGATTTCCTGCTTCACCCCGGCCAGGTTCTCCTGCCGGACGGGCCCCGATCCGGAATGGGTGTAGTGGTCCGTGACGGGCGCTTCACGGACATCGGTGCCGTTGGGCTCGTCGGCAGCCGGAACCCAGATCTGACACCGATCGACCTGCCGCATCATCTGGCGATGCCCGGCTTCATCGACACACATACCCATCTCACCCAGTCCCTCGGAAAATCGCTTGTTTTCGGCGAGCCTTCCGAGATCTTTCGCCGGATATGGGTGCCGCTCGAAGGCAGTCTCGACGAACGGATGGTTTATCTTTCCGCAAAGCTTGCGGCGCTCGAGTGCCTGCGCGGCGGCTTTACCGCCGCCGTCGATGCGGGCACGCGTTCTGCCGGCCACAGCGACGCGCTGATAAGGGCAGCGCGGGAAACCGGCCTGCGCAGCGTCATAGGCTTGATCTGCAACGACCTCGGCGGAGCCGCCGTCGTCCCCGAACGCACGACGATCCTCAAAAATGCAGCCAGACACCTGGCCGCCTTCGAGGGCGACCCTCTCGTTCATGCCTCGCTCGCTGTTTCCATTCCGGAGGCGGCCAGCGACCATATGTTGGCCGACGTTTCGCAGATGGCACGTGAAGCGGGAGCGATATTCCAGACCCATGTCAACGAACACCTCGTCGCCGTGGAGCGCTCGCTGGTCGCAAACGGCCGACGTCCGCTGGAGCATCTCGCCCATCTCGGCGCGCTCGGCCCGCATGTGCTGATCGCCCATTCCACGCTCGTGACGCCGCACGAACTGAACCTGTTGCGCGACAGCGGCACGGCCGTCGCCTACAATCCGGTCGCGAGCCTCTGGAAGGGCAATGCCATCGCGCCCGCCCTGCAGATGGCCGCACTCGGCATCCGCTTCGGATTGGGGACGGACGGGACGCGCGCCGACGGCTTCCGTCTGATGGATGCCGCAGAAGGCCTGCAACGCGCCGGCTTCGGCCTCGCGACAGGCGACTCCTCCTGCGGCGGCGGCTGGCTTTGGGTCGAGCGGGCAACCGCTCAGGCAGCCGATGCCGCAGGTCTCGCCGGAGCGACCGGTGCGATCCGCACGGGGCTTGCCGCCGATTTCCTTTTGGTCGACCTGGATCGTCCTGAATTCACCCCCTCCCACGATCTCATGTGGGAGCTCGTGCGCTACGGCAATCGCGACCAGATCGACGCAGTCTTCACCGCCGGGCAGCTCCGTCTCTGGCAGGGCTGGCCGGTCGGATGGGATGCACACGCTCTTCTTGCCGAGGTGCGCGAGGTTACAGCCGATGCCATCGCAAGGGCGCCGATCCAGCGCGTCCACAAGCTGTCGGCCGAGCATCGGGCGCTGGGGCATTTCGGATGACCCTCGGCCTTTTTGCGATCCTGAGCGCCGTAACCTTCGTCTCGTCGTTCATCCAGGGTGCGCTGGGCATCGGTTTCGCACTGATCGTGGCGCCCGTCGTCGGTCTCCTGAAGCCCGAACTGCTGCCGGTGACGCTGCTTCTTCTGATGCTGCCGCTCAATTTCCACGTCGCCTGGCGGGAACGGTCGGCGGTAGATTGGTCCGGCGCGAAATGGATCACGCTCGGCAGGTTTGCCGGCACCTTTGCCGGTCTGTGGCTGCTCGCCGCGCTCTCGACCCAGCAGCTGGACCTGGCCGTCGGCTGGTTCACGGTCATCGCGGCCGCCGCCGCACTCTTCGCACCGCCCTTCGAACCGGGTCGCCCGAGCGCGCTCGGCGTCGGACTGTTCACCGGTGTGACCGAAACGGCGACCGGCATTGGCGGACCGCCGCTCGCTCTCCTCTACCAGCATGCCCAGGGACCGATACTCAGGGCAACCGTGGCGGTGTGCTTCTTTGTGGGCGAAATCATGTCGCTCGTGATACTCGCCTTTGCAGGACGTCTCGGAGCGGACCAGCTCTTGGCTGCGCTCTACCTCGCACCGGCGGTTCTCCTCGGAAGCGCTCTGTCGCGGCTGACGCACGACCATATTCGCGGCCGCGGCCTGCGCTTGGGCGTGCTTACCTTCGCGCTGGCCAGCGGGGCCTTTCTGATCGTGCGGTAGGCCCCACGCCTCCTCGCCGTCAGGCCGTGAAACCCTGATCGCACAGCTCTCCGAGGGCGGCGGGCGAGAGACTGTCGAGCGCAAGCTCCGGCAGCAGGTCGTTGTCGGCGGCAAGGTTGCGGTTCATTGCAGCGGAAAACAGGCTCGTTCCCGCTTCGTGCAGAACAGCGGGGTGGCCGGCGATCCTTCCAAGCAGACCGGTGGGGACGAGCCCGAAGGGCACGTCCTCATAGATGTACCGGCTGTCGGCCGTGGCCGGGCCGAAACCGCCTCTTCCTTCGATGTGCATCTGCTGGTTCATGTCCGAAACCGTGCCGATCGGCACATGGAAGGACAGGGAGAAATGTTCGCGTACGGTTCTGACCGACAGACCGAAGCTTTCGGCGATCTTCAGCCGCTCCGCGTCGAGAGCTTCGATCAATTGTCCAACAGCCGGCGTCACATGCTCGCCCTGCCCCCATTTCTCGCCCTTCTCCATCCGGGTCAGGTTGAGAAGCGCGATGCCCAGATGGTTCTGCGGGTTGAGATTGGAAAGCGAAATGGCCAGAAGCCCATCGCGCTCGACGAAGCGGTCGCCGAAGAGTTCGGTGCACAGCGCCTTCCCCTCGGCTGCGGCAGCCTTCGGCAAAGTGGCGACGTCGATTTTCTGGCGAACCGTATTGACGGAAACGCTTGCGCCGTCCGGCTGCTGGCGGCCGGTCAGAAGGGTCGTGCCCCAGACGATAATGGGCAGGGAAACCCGGCGCCCGGCCAGCCGCTTCGAAAGATAGAGCGCGCCGAAGGAACTGTGCGAGCTGACGATTACGGGCTGGCCGGACTTCAGGTGCGGCAGCGCGGCATCGAAGGCCAGGCGGTGGCCATTGGCCGGCAGGGCAACGATGACCGCGTCGGCATCCGCGACCGCCTCTCGGCCGTCGCGGGCAACCGCCACCCGGCCGGAAAACTCGACGGCGCCTGTCGCCGTCAGCGGCTCCCCCTCAGCCAGTTTACGCGTGCGCGCACCGGAAGGAGACCACAGGACCGGGTGATGACCGGCTTTCGCCAGGAAAGCCGCCATGCCGAAGGCGATCGCCCCGGCGCCGAGAATACCTATACGCATCGTGGTTCCGACTTCCTTTCTCGGATGACGTCCATGTTTTTTCGCCCTTGCCCTCACGGTCCCCAGCCGCTCGTCGCGAAAGCATCCGGCCGGGAAACCGCAGATTTTTCACTGGATAGCACCGAAAAGAAAAATTGTCCTTTGTCACTGGCGCTTAAGATACGTTTTATGCAGTATGAGACAGCTATAATGCACTGGGCGCATGATCCTTATGGAGATACGGGAACTCGAGGCCTTTCTTGCGGTGATGTCCACCGGCAGCATCACGGGTGCGGCCCGGCTGCTCGATCGTTCCCAGTCGCAGGTCACGCGACTTATCCAGGATCTCGAAACCTCCGTCGGCTTCGCGCTCTTCGACCGCAACGGTCCGAAGATCGCGCCGAGCGAAAAGGGGATCGCGTTCCACGCGGAGGCCGAGCGCTTTCTGAGCGGCATCGGCCATTTGCGGGAGCGGGCAAGGACAATCGCGGAAAAGGAGCCGCAGCCGATAGAGATCGTCGCCATCCCGGCTTTCGCCAGCGGCATCATCCCTTTGGCGCTCGCGGCGTTGCCGGAAAAACTGCTGCCGCGAAAGATCCATCTGCGCAGCCTGCCGGCAGAGGCGGCGGTGCAATCGGTATTGGCCCGCACGGCGGATTTCTGCGTCACGTCTCTGCCGGCCGACCAGCCGGGACTGGAAGCGCACGGTGTGTTCCAGGGGCCTTGCGTTGCCGCCGTGGCGCAAGACGATCCTCTTGCCGCCTGCGAGGTGATTTCGATAGGCGACCTTGCCGGACGCAACATCATCACGATGGCCAATCCGTTCCGCCTGCGCCGCCGCGTGGACAAAGCGTTGGAGGCAGCGAATATCCGCCCGGCCAGGATCATCGCGACCAGCGTTTCGGTCAATGCCGTACAGATCGCAGCGACGGGGCTCGGCGTCGCAATCGTCGAGCCTGCGACAGCCTACGGCTTGAAGCTGGCCAATGTCGCGGTCCGTCCGCTCGACGTCGACATTCCCTTCCCCTGGGCGATCTTTTCCGCCGCCGCGCGCCCGTTGTCCGACAGCTCACGCGAACTGATCCAGGCGATCATCCAGATCGCTTCCGCCTGCATCCCGGGATTTACCGCTCACGACCCGCGCCACGCCAATCGCGCCGCTGAAATGATCTTGGGAGGAGATCAGGCCGATCCAGACGCACGCTAGCGCGCGAAACCGCTCTGCTGCAGAGCCAACCCCAAGAAAGCATCCGCTGCACAATAACGAGACTTAGAACCAAAAGAGGAGAATGACATGAAGGACTTCACCGCAACCCGCCGCTCCACGCTGAAATTTCTCGCCGCCGGCACGGGCGTGCTGGCGGCGCCAGCTATCATCCGCCCGGCATTTGCCCAGTCCAAGGTCGTGAACATCACCACCTATGACAAGTTCGTTCCGCAGTCCTTCATCGACCAGTTTCAGAAGGATACGGGCATCGAAGTGCGCATTCGCCTGACCGACGATCAGGGCAAGCAGTACAACGTGCTCTCCGCCGAAGGCGAGACGCCCTCGACGGACATCGTCACGGTCACCGGCCATCGTCTGCCGCAGTTCATCGGCTCCAATCTGCTCTCGCCGCTCGACACCGGCCGGCTGAAGAACTGGGACAAGCTCGCCTCCGCATACAAGGGTGCACCCCAGCTTACCGTAGACGGTTCTGTCTACGGCGTGCCGCTGCTTGCCGGCTTCGAAGGCCTTGCCCGCAACACGGACTATACCAAGGCCTCCGACAGCTGGGCCATCATGTTCGACCCGGAATACAAAGGGCTGACCTCCTACATCATTTCCGACTTCCTTCAGATCACCATGCGCTATCAAGGCAATGACGGCGACTTCGTCGCCTATGAGGGCAAGCCGGAGGAGGCGCAGGCCGCAACCAACAAGGCGCGCGACTTCCTGATCCAGCACAAGGACATGGTACGCAAATACTATGACGCCGGCTCCGAGGTTCAGCAGATGTTCGTCAACGAGGACATCTATGTCGGCCATAGCTGGTCCGGCCCCGCCGCGAAGCTGATCATGGACGGACATCCGATCGAGATATCGGTTCCGAAGGAGGGGACCTATGGCTTCCTCTACTCCTTCAACGTGGTGAAGAACGGACCGAATACGGATGCCGCCTATACCTTCCTCGACGCTATCCTCTCCTCCCCGGAAATCGGCGCTGCGATGAGCCGCCAGTCGGGCTTCGCTTCCGCATTCGACGGGGTGGACAAGGTGCTGAACGACAAGGAGCGTGCCGCCATGTCCCTGCCGCAGGAACAGACCGCGCGCATCCAGTTCTTCAGCTCCGTAAACCGCGACATGAAAAACGAGATGGTCGACAAAGCGGTGGCCGAGATCAAGGCGGCCTGACCGATCGCCGAAGCCCGACACGGCCGGTCCCCTTTGGCCGGCCGTGAGAGAGCGCTTCTCCCGAGCTGGAACGACAATGGTAGACACAACGACAACGCATGCCCGATCCGCGAAGACCGCGCCGACGCCCCGTTATGCCGGATGGATCGGCAAGGCGGTCGGGTCGGGTCTTTATCGCCACACCATCGGACGCCTTGCGGACAGCCGCCGCGTGCGCCTGGCAATGCTCGCCGGCGTCCCCCTGCTGTGGATTGCAGCGCTGCATATCGGGCCCATCTTCCAGATGGGCCGCATCAGCTTCATGGCGGATTATCCGCCGGCACCGGACGGAGGCTCCGCCTACACGCTGGCCAATTACGAGCTGTTCTTCTCCGACCAGCTCTATTTCATGCCCTTCGTCCGCAGTCTCATCTTCGCGGCAGTGGTCACGGTCTCGACCTTGGTGCTCGTCTATCCGGTCGCCTACTACGTTGCGAAGATCGTTCAGCCGAAGAACCGCATGCGCGCCCTGCTGCTTCTGCTCATTCCGTTCTGGGCGGGAGAACTGATCCGCACCTTTTCGGTCATCATGCTTCTCGCCAACCGCGGCGCGGTCAATGTGGCGCTGCGCGAACTCGGCTTCATCGACCGGCCGATCCCGATGCTCTACACCTCGTTTTCACTGAGCTTCGGCGTCATCTACCTGCTGGCACTCTATATGTTGCTGCCGCTCTATTCGGCTATCGAGAAGATACCGACACCGCTCATTCATGCGGCGGCCGACCTCGGCGCCGGCCCATTCCAGCGCTTCCGCCGCGTGATCCTGCCCTTGTCCAAGGACGGCATCGTCTCCGGCTGCAGCCTCGTCTATCTCACCTCCGTCGGGGTCTTCGCGGCACCGCTCCTGCTCGGCGGTCCGAATACGGTCATCTTCCCCGAAGTGATCGCGACGCTCTTCCACTCCTCGAACGACAAATGGCCCGAAGGCGCCGCCTTCGCCATGCTGCTGCTCGCAGTTTCGCTGTCGACGGTCGGTCTTTTCATGCGGGTGATCGGCGGCCGTTCCGTCCGGCTGATGTAAGGAGACCACGATGCGACCATATTTCGCCGACCTCCCGAAGACCGCCCTCGGCGCTGCCTACTGGCTGTTTGCGGTCTATCTCCTGTTGCCGCTGGCGCTGATGACGGCCATGAGCTTCAAGGATGCGAGCTTCGTCGCCTTTCCGATAACGGACTGGACGCTCAACTGGTATGCCCAGGTGCTCAACGACAAGCAGTTCATCGAAGCCTCCCTCTATTCGGTCGGGATCGCGCTGGCGACCACCGCGACGGCGACGGTCATAGGCGTCTGGATCGCGCTTCTGGTCTCGACGGAAGGCATATGGGGCAAGGCGATCATCTTCGCACTCGCCTGCCTGCCGGCAGTCGTTCCGGGCCTCATCAACGCGATCTCCATGCGGATATTCATCCGCACCGTCGACATCCCGACCGGCACGGCGGCGATCATCCTCTCGCATGCCGTCCATGCGGTGCCCTTCGTGGTCATCATGGTGCTCACACGGCTGCGGTCCATGCCGGCCAATTTGATCGATGCGGCTCGCGATCTCGGGGCCGACCCGCTCGTCGCCTTTCTCAGGGTCACGATCCCCTATCTGATGCCGGCGCTCCTCGGCGGCATGATCTTCTGCGTGTTGACCAGTATCGACGACTTCGTCCGCACCTTCTTCCTCGGGGGCTACAAGCCCACGCTCCCCATGCTCATTTTCGCAAAGGTGCAAGGCGGCATGTCGCCGGAAATCAACGCCATGGCGACGATCGTACTGATCGTAACCGCCGCTGTCGGCCTCTATGCGGAGCGCCTCACCCGCCGTTCAAGGAACTGACGATGCAGCCTGTGGTCCAATTCGAAAACGTCAACAAATATTACGGCGCCTTGCCCGCGGTCGATGGGCTGGACCTCGCCATAGAACCCGGGCAATTCGTGACGCTGCTCGGCCCCTCCGGCTGCGGCAAGTCGACGACGCTCAGGATGCTCGGCGGTTTCGAGCAGCCCTCTTCGGGAGAGATCTATCTCCAGGGCAAGGCGATCTCACACCTGCCGCCCAACAGGCGCAACGTCAACATCGTCTTTCAGGACTATGCGCTGTTTCCGCATCTCACCGTCGGCCGCAACATCGCCTTCGGCCTGGAGCTTAAGGGGCTGTCTTCGGATGCCATCCACAAGCGGACGATGGAACTGCTTGCCTTGGTCAAGCTTCAGGATTTCGCCGACCGCATGCCCGACCAGCTCTCGGGCGGGCAGCGCCAGCGCGTCGCGCTGATGCGCGCGCTCGCCCCCGACCCGAACGTCCTTCTGCTCGACGAGCCCCTTTCGGCGCTCGACGCCAAGCTGCGCCAGCAGATGCAGATCGAGTTGAAAACCATCCAGCGGACCACTGGCAAGACCTTCATCTTCGTCACCCACGATCAGGAGGAGGCGCTGACCATGTCCGACGTCATCGTGGTGATGAACAAAGGCAGGATCGAGCAGATGGGCGGACCGAACGAGCTCTACTCCCGCCCGCGCAGCCGCTTCGTCGCCAACTTCATCGGGCAGAGCAACTTCCTCGAGGGAAGGGCTCTCTCCTTCGACGGGACCACTGCGGCAATCGACTGGAACGGAATCGTCATCCGTGCCGACGTCAACGGGACGAAGCCGGCGGTCGGCAGCGGCGCGACCGTCGCGCTTCGTCCGGAGGCGCTCTACTGCGTCGCGGAACGGCCCAAGGACCGGTTCGCGCTGAAGGGGCGCATCGTCCGGCGCGTCTTCAAAGGCGCCCACACCTCTCTCACAGTCGGGCTCGAAAATGGCGCGGAGCTGGCCTTGCAGCTCGATCCGGTGGCCCTTTCGCACCTGGAGACGGACGAGGTTTGGGTGGGCTGGCGCGAGCGGGACGCGGTCGTTCTGGCCGACTGACGCGCCAGAATTTCGGCGACGTCAATTCAGGGACCGCCGGCAGCGGCGGTTCCGAAGCGGATTTCAGGAGCAATGGTTGTTATGACGAATGAACAGCATGGGCGGCTTGCGGAACTGAATGCGAGGGTCAAGCGGGACCTCGACTATCTCAATTACCCGGCCGCCAACTGGTCGAAACCGGTCACGACAACTGACGGAAAGCCGGTGAGCGACGTCGTCATCATCGGCGGCGGCATGTGCGGCATGGTTGCCTGGTTTGCCCTGACCCGGGCCGGTATTGCCAATCTGCGCATCCTCGACCGTGCCCCAAAAGGCAAGGAGGGCCCCTGGGTCACCTTTGCCCGAATGGAAACCCTGCGCTCGCCGAAGAACCTGCTGGGTCCGGCGCTCGGCATGGCCTCGCTCACCTTCCGCGCCTGGTACACCGCGCTCTTCGGTGAGGCGGCGTGGGAAACTCTGTTCCGGATTCCCCGCCCGATGTGGATGGACTACCTGAGATGGTATCGCGAAATCCTGTCCATTCCCGTCGAGAACGACACGCATGTCACCCGCGTCCGCCCTCGCGAGGATGGTCTCCTGGAGCTGGAGATCGCCGGCGGCGGCAAGCCTTCCATCGTCACGCGCAAGCTGGTTCTGGCCACGGGACGCGACGGTCTCGGTGAGCCCGCCATTCCGGATTTCGTCAAGGGTATGAGGCGCCACACGTCCTGGGCCCACTCCGCCGACGACATCGATTTCGAGGCGCTCAGGGGAAAGCGCGTCGTCGTGATCGGCGTCGGCGCCTCCGCAGTCGACAATGCGGCCGAGGCGCTGGAATCCGGCGCCGGTGAGGTGCGGCTGCTCGCGCGCCGCAAGGAGATGCCGACCGTCAACAAGCTGATGGGCATAGGCTCCTACGGGGTGACCGCGGGTTTCGCCAGGATCGATCCAGAGTGGCGCTGGCGGATCATGGACTATTCGGTCAAGCAGCAGACACCGGCCCCGCACAATTCGACGCTGCGCGTCAGCCGCCATCCCAACGCCTTCTTCCATTTCGATTGCGCGGTCGGCTCGATGCGCGAGGAAGGCGGCGAAGTGGCGATCGCCACCACGAAGGGCCGCATCTTCAGGACCGACTTCGTCATCCTCGGAACCGGCTTCACGGTCGACCCGCTCAGCCGCGATGAACTCGCGCCCTATCAGGACAGGATCGCCTGCTGGGACGACCGTTATACGCCGCCGGCCGGCGAAGAGAATGCCGGCCTCGGCCGTTTCCCCTGGCTCGACGACGATTTCTCCTTCACCGAGAAGGAGCCCGGCACCGCGCCATGGCTCAAGGACATCCACTGCTTCAACTACGGTGCCTCGATCAGTATCGGCAAGGTGAGCGGCGACATTCCGGCGATCAGCGAGGGCGCACTCTGGCTTGCGCGCGGGATCGCCGCCTCGCTCTTCATTCGCGACGTCGATTACCACTGGGAAGCGCTGCTCGCCTATGAGAAGCCGGAACTCGACGGCTCGGAGTGGACGGACGCCGACGCCCCGGAGCCCGCGCACCGGACTGCCTGATTTGAACTCCTGCCGAAGCTGAAGGATTACGATGACCGTTCCTCCGAAAACCGATGTGATCGACGCCGTCCTCGGCCTGGATCCGTCCTCGCCCGTTCATGCGCTGCGCGAACGGCGCGCCAAGCTCAAGCATTTCACCCAGACGAGCCATGACGCAGCACTAATTCCCGCCGAGCCGGGTAATTTCTCCTATGCCATGAGGGCGGCTCTCGCGGCCCGCATCGCCGGCCTCTGGCGATCGACGGAGCTCGCGGCCCATTACAGGGAGCAGCTCGAAGAGAAGGGAGCGACACCCGACCTGCGATCGATCGCCGATCCGGCTTTCCGGCCCGAGGGCGACAAGCGGCTCGCAACGATCCTCGCGCATGTCGATCTGGTGACGCTCAAGCCGAAGGAAGCGACGCGCGCCAATATTGAAGCGCTCTACGCCGCCGGCCTCGACGACCGCGATATCGTGACCCTTGCGGGTCTCATCGCCTTCGTGAATTACCAGGTGCTGGTCGTGGCCGGCCTCAAGATGCTGAGGGACAACTGACATGTCGAAAGCCGTACATGAATTCACCCTGGAGCCGCTCGACTGGCAGCCCTATGTCAGGCCCGTCAATCTCGACGAGGCGACGCCGGAGCAGCTCGAAGCGCTGAAAGTGACGCCCTCGAACACCAAGGTTTCGAACTACGTCCTGGTTCTGGCCAACGAAGCCGAGATGCTCACCCAGCGTACGCCGCTCTTCAACGACATCATGTATAGCGAAGGCGGGCTCTCGCGCGGCGGCCGCGAAATAGGCGCGCTTGCGGCTTCCTTCGTCAACCGCTGCATCTACTGCGCCTCGGTACATGCCAACCGTTATATCCAGCTTGAAAAACGGCCGGAGGTGGTGGACGAAATCTACGGCCGCGGCCTCGACGCGGACCTGCCGGATTTCGAGCAGGCGCTCTTCAATTTCGGCGTGGATCTGACGGCGCACCCGGACAATGTCGGCGTCTACCAATTCTACCACCTGCGCGAGATCGGCCTCGACGATCTGGAAATCCTCGATCTGATCCATTCGATCGCGATCTTTGGCTGGGCGAACCGTCTGATGCACACGCTGGGCGAGCCGCACCTGAAGGAGTGAACGAGGAGAGCCGGCGGATCCGGAGATCACGCGCTGCGCATGGCAGGGGCTCTGGCACATTCCGTTGCTCGCTCGCCCGCGGTCGAGACGTTCTGCTGCGTCGCTTCGTTGGAATCAACCGGTCTCGATGCCCATCGCATCGATCAGCTTCTCCCTTGCAGCAAGGGCGTCGATGGCGCGGTCGCCCAGTTCGCGCGCGACCAGATTGAGAAGCCCCTCGCAGAAGACGATATAGGCACCCATGCTGTTGCTGAAGAAACTGCTGGCGTGAGGGATGAAGAAGGCATGCCGCGCCGGTGGAACAAGCGGGGAAGAGCGGCTGTCCGTGATTGCGATGACGTTAAGGCCGATGCCTTTGGCCACCGTGGCCACCTCCGCAACGCTTCGGGTATAGGGCGCGCAGCTCGCCACCAGCACCAGGTCCCCGGGAGAAAGCTGCGACAGCGCCTCCGCCTCGCCGAGGCGCGGTGCGTCGAGCAGAGCCACGTCGCTGCGCAGCATGCCGAGACCATAGACCATGAAGCTCGCGAAAGCGTGAAACTGGCGCACCCCGTGCACGCGCACACGCGGCGCGGTCGCGAGCAACCGCGCCGCCCGCTTGAGTGTCCCGGCGTCCATTTGACCCAGAAAGCCGTCGATATTCGCCTTCGTCTCCTGGGCGATGCGCTCGAGGACATGCACCTCTTCCCGCTCGCCGCGCGTGACCGACATCAGACGACCGGCCTGGCGGCTGTAGAAATAGCGTTCGTCGTCGGCGATCGCCTGGCGGAAGACGCTCTGGAAGTCACTGAAGCCGGCATAGCCGAGCCGCTTGGCAAGCCTGGTAAGCGTCGACGCATTGACGCCCTGCCCGTGTGCGAGTTCGGATATGCTGCGCACCGCCGTCTGTTCGGGCGTATCGACGAGGCGCGCCAGCACGTCGAGCGCCTTGCTGCCGAGAGCGAGGTCGATTTCCTTGCGCTTGATCCGGAGCGTCAGGTCGCGCAGTTCCTCGATCGTGCGGGGCCGGGACGATGCCGGCTGGCTGTCGGGCGGTGCCATCATGAACCTCAATCGGGCAGCAACCGCCTTTCCTCGAAGCGAAAGAGCGGTGCGGCGTTCGCCCTGTCGTAGATCTCGCATGCGATTCTGTCCATGTCGATACGGAAGACGGCCGTCGCCAGCGTGTTCTCGCCGTCCGGATCGTCAGGCTGTTCGCGGTAGATCGGCAGGGCCGTTCGCTGCCTGTCCCAAAGGACGGTGAGAGGATCGGAAGCTGGACCGCCGCCCGCAAGGATCTCCTCTCCACGTTCCTGCCGGGATTGGGAAGAGGCGGTGATGCGTTGGCACTCGTCGCGGGTGCCTTCATGGATCAGGTGGTTCGCGTGCACTGCGGCTCTGTCGAACTGTCGGACCGAACAGGCCGAATGCGTAAATTCGACGCTGTGCACGTCCCGCGCTCCGCACTGCGCCAGGGAGATATGGAAGGCGCCCGCACGCGGGGAGCTCGCCAGCATCTCCAGGGCCTCGCCGGCCGTAGCGCAGTCGAGAACGGCACGGCCGAGGACCATGCGCGGAAGCCCGGTCCCGGTCCGGCGCGAGCGGATATTGTTGACGGTCATGGCGAGCCCGGCATCGTTGAGCGCGAAAGTGTGCCCGGGAAGCGAGCCGGGATAGACAAAGGCCGAGAAGGCACGTCCGCCGGCGGATGCGATCCGGGCCACGGCACAGCCCGGCCGAAGTCCCGGATCCCCATCTTCGTTATGCGCCAGCACGGGGCATTCGCCGGGCAACAGCACGGTGGTGCACCCGTCGGGTGCGATCGCGCGGATGTCGCCGCGGCAGTTCCACGCAAAGACCTCGTCGAAGGGCAGTTCGAGGCCGCTTGCCAGGCCCTCGAGTTCCTCGAAATAGCGCGGGAAGCGAGACTCCACGAGCGCTCTTGCCGCGGTGATGCGTTCATGATGCGCGAAGGCCATTACGCTTGCCCAAGCGTGCGTCTTGACAAGATGGCGATGCACGCACTCGCCTCCGTGCCGGCCGAGTGCAACCCCGACCTGGAATGGCGACCCTTCGATCTCGACCAGGGACAGGCTGCTTGGAACCTCAATGGACATGCTGGAGAAACTCACGAAGACGCGGATTTTCGGGATTGTCGAGAAGTTTGGCCGGATCGCCGTCGACGGAGATCCTGCCGCCCTCCATGAAGATCAGCCGGGAGCCCACCTGGCGCGCAAAGGCGATCTCATGGGTGACGACGATCATCGTCATGCCTTCCTCCGCAAGCGATTGCATCACCCGCAGAACCTCATGGCGCAGTTCGGGGTCGAGAGCGGAGGTCGGCTCGTCGAAGAGCATGAGTTTCGGCTTGACGGCCAGCGCGCGGGCGATGGCGACGCGCTGCTGCTGGCCGCCGGAGAGCTCTGAAGGATAGTGATGGCCGCGATCGGCCAATCCCACCTTGGCAAGCAGCTCTCTGGCTTGCCCGATTGCGTCGGCCTTGCCGACGCCACGCACGTATCGCGGTCCGAAAGCGACGTTCGCAAGCGCCGTCATCTGCGGAAAAAGGTTGAATTGCTGGAAGACCATGCCGGCTTCCTGCCGGATGAGTCTCACTTTGGAGCGTCCTTCGCGCACGCTGATACCGTCGACCACGAGGTCGCCCCCATCGATCTCCTCGAGCGCGTTGATGCAGCGCAGCAGGGTCGACTTGCCCGAGCCTGAAGGGCCGATGAGCACCACGACCTCACCGGCCTCTATGTTGAGGTCGACTTCCTTGAGCACGGTTACATAGCCGAATGCCTTGGTGACGTTCCTGAACTCGACAATGCTCATAGGATGCGCATCCTCTTTTCCGTCACGCGCAGGATCAGGGTCAGCGTGCTCGTCATGATGAGGTAGAGAACGGCGACGGCGGACCAGATTTCGACTGCGCGGAAATTCGACGCCATGATTTCCTGGCCCTGTCGGGTCAGTTCGCCGACGCCTATGACGATGAAGAGCGATGTGTCCTTGAGGCTGACGATGAACTGGTTGCCAAGCGGCGGGATCATTCGCCGGAAGGCGATCGGGCCGACAATGTAGGCGAGCACCTTCCAGACCGGTAAGCCGAGTGCAAGCCCCGCTTCCTTCAGTCCCTTGTTCACCGAGAGCAGCGAGCCGCGGACGATTTCGGCAATATAGGCACCCGCATTGACCACGATCGCCGTCACCGCCGCCGTCATAGGATTGACGCGGAGATCGGCGAGCAGCGGCAGTGCGAAGTAGATGAACATGACCTGCACGACGATCGGCGTGCCCCTGATCACCTCGACATAGGCAAAGGCGACGGCCTTCAGTACGGCGTTGCCATAGGCGCGCATGAAGCCGGCGACGACACCGACGGCGAGGCCGCCGGCGAGACCCGCCAGTGCTATCAGAACGGTCAGCCGCGCACCGCTCAGGAGAGCGGGCATGGCCTCCACGACCACAGACCAATCGAATTCCATTGAATTGCTCCGCTGCATCGCGATCTGCCCCCTGCGGCGATGGCGACGCGACCGATAGAGATTATGCACGGCTGCGTCGGCAGCCGCCGCGACTTTCCTGGAAGTGCTCTCGCCATTCCCCCGGGCGGGCCGGATCGATCCGGCCTGCCTCGACGCGAGAGACTCAACTCTTCGGCTCGACGCCGAACCATTTCTTGTAGATTGCGGCATAGCGGCCATCGGCCTTCAACTTGGCGAGCGCCTCATTGACCTTGGCGACGAGTTCGCTGCCTTTCGGGAAGCCGATGCCGTATTGGTGTGCCATCATCTGTTCGCCCACCGCGTTGACCTTGCCGCCGCCGGCGGTGGCCACGTAATAGAGGACGTTCGGCGTGTCGTGCATCGCGGCGTCGACGCGGCCCGTCTGCAGTTCCAGATAGGCGTTGTCGATGTTCGGGAACTGGCGAAGCTCGGTTTCCGTGAAGTTCTCCTTCGCATAGTCCGTGGCCGACGTGCCGGTCTTTACGGCCAGCGTCTTGCCCTTGAGATCCGCCGAACCGGCAATGGCGCTGTCGGTGGGCACCATCAGCATGAAGCCGCTGTCATAATAGCCGTCCGAGAAATCTATGACCTTCTTGCGTTCGTCCTTGATGGTGATGCCGGCGAGCGCGACATCGACCTGCTTCGTCTGCAGCGCCGGGATGATGCCGTTGAAGTCCATCGGCTGCAGCGTATAGGTGACGCCGATCTCGCTTGCGATCGCGTCCCAGAGATCGATATCGAAACCGACATATTTCTCGCCCTGCTTGAACTCGAAAGGCACGAAGGCCGTGTCGGTGGCTACGACCAGGTCCTCGGCAGCTGCCGGGCCGGAGAGCGAGAGTGCCGCGGCGAAAAGGCCCGCGAAGAAGTGGCGAAGTCTGTTTCTCATGATGGCGTTCCCCTGTTTTGCAGGCACCAGCGTTTGCCGCCGATGCACTTATGCAAATATAGAATGCTTTTTATGTTTTGTCGCAATGAAAATTTGCGTACTCCGCATCTGTTTGACGTCGCAGCTGAAAAATGCAGCGAAGAGTGACAGCTGCTGTGAGATTTACGAAAGCAGCGCCCTCTGGCCCGCCGACCAGGGGCGCGTCGCTTGCCGCTCTGGTACGCTTGCTCTAAACCGCAGCTTTCGTGAGCGAGGCAATGGCCGCATCGATGGCATCGCCGAGGCGCTCTACGATCTGATCGACATCTTCCCGGGCAACGATGAAGGGCGGCGCCAGGAGGACGTGGTCCCCTCGCTGACCGTCGATCGTCCCGCCCATCGGATAGACCATCAGGCCCCGGGCCATAGCTTCTTTCTTGATCCGTGCATTGAGCTTCAGGCCGGGATCGAAGGGGGATTTCGTCGCCCTGTCGGCGACAAACTCGACGGCACGGAAGAGGCCCCGGCCGCGAATGTCGCCGACGTGGTGGTGATTGCCGAGCCGCTCGACCAGGCATCTTTCGAGATAATCGCCCATCGACACGACGTTCTCGAGCAGCCCGTCGCGGCGGATGACTTCCTGGACCGCAAGGCCGGCCGCCGCCGCCATCGGGTGGCCCATATAGGTATGGCCGTGCTGGAAGAAGCCCGACCCTTCGGCAAATGCCTGGAAGATCGCGGAGGACAGCAGAACCGCGCCGACGGGCTGATAGCCGCCCCCGAGCCCCTTGGCGACGGTCATGAGATCCGGGACGACGCCGTCCTGTTCGCAGGCATGCAGCGTCCCGGTCCGGCCCATGCCGCACATCACTTCGTCGAGAAGCAGCAGCACTCCGTATTTGTCGCAGATTGCCCGGACGCGCTTCAGGTAGTCGGCGACGGGCGGGACCGCACCGGCCGTGGCGCCCACCACCGTTTCGGCAACGAAGGCGATCACCTGATCGGCGCCCAATTCGAGGATCTTGGCCTCGAGTTGGCCAGCGGCACGCGCGGCATAATCCGTATCGCTCTCGCCGGCTTGCTGCAGACGATAGGCGTAGCATGGATCGATGTGGTGCGTTTCGACGAGCAACGGCCGGAATTGAGCCCGCCGCCATTCGTTGCCCCCGGCCGCCAATGCGCCAAGCGTGTTGCCGTGATAGCTCTGGCGCCGGGCGATGACGTGGCGGCGTTGCGGCTCTCCCTTCTCCACGAAATACTGCCGGGCCATTTTCAGCGCCGCCTCGACCGCTTCGGAGCCGCCGCTGACCAGGTAGACGTGATCGAGCCCGTCTGGCGCATCGGCAACAAGGCGGTCGGCAAGCCGTTCCGCCGCCTCGGTGGTGAAGAAGCCGGTATGGGCATAGGCCATACGGTCGAGCTGCCTGTGCAGGGCCGCAAGCACATCCGGATGAGCGTGACCGAGGCAGGAGACGGCTGCTCCCCCGGAGGCGTCGATATAGGACTTGCCCTCGGCATCGAAGAGCCTGATGCCCTCGCCGCGGACGGCGACCGGCAGTTTCGCATGGATGGCGCGGTGGAGAAGACGGGTCATGGCGCTCTCTTGGAGTTGCGGGATTGGAGATGGGTGTTCAGCGCCGCGAGTTGTCGGTCGAGGTGCTTCAGAGCCGCGAGCGTCGCTTCGCCGCCCCGCCCTGCGATAAGCGCGCCGAGCACTTCCGCGACGGCAAAGGCGGGCGACATGGCGTGCAGGAAGGAAGGGCTTTCGGTCGGCACGACGATGATCGCCTCGGCGATCTGCGCAAGCGGCGCCACTTCGCTGTCGGTCACAGCGACGACCGGAACGCCGCTTGCCCGCGCATATTCGGCAAGTTCGATCGTCGCCCGGGTATAGGGAAGAACGCTGGCCACGAGCAGCACGTCCGCGTTCGTGGCACGCCCGAGGGCATCCGCCCCGATGCCGCCGATGCCGTCCAGCATCACCGTCTTTTCTCCGACCAGCGACAGGATATAGTGGAACTGCCACGCGACCGCATGGCTCGAGCGCAGCCCGAGACAGTAGACCCGCCGGGCGCGGGCCAGGCGGCTGGCAGCGGTGACGATGCGATCAAGCGCAGCCGGTTCTGCGAGCCGCGCAATCTGCGCTCCGATCATGCGCAGCATATCGGCTGCGAGCGCATGGTCGCCCTTGAGCATCTGGCTCCGGGCCTGCTCGCCGGCCTTTCCGGCAAAGCCGGCATCGCCCTCCCGCAACGCTTCGGCATAGCGTTCGCGGATGTCATCGTAACCGCTGAATCCGAGTTGCTTGGCAAGACGGGTCATCGTTGCGGGCTGCACTCCCGCCTGGCGCGCCTGTTCGCGCATGGAGAGAAGGGCGACGTCGCGGGGATGGTCGACGATATAGCGGGCCGCCGCCTGCAATTGCGAGGAAAGCCCGTCGAAGGCGGTGATAAGCGTGTCGCTGAGCGGCCCCTTGTCCATAGCTCTTTCTACGACCATTCGACACGTGTTGCAACATATGTTTCATTATGCGACCATGCGATCCATAAGGATCATAGTTAAACGGTGCTTGAATGAATGCTGTCAGCGATTTTCCGGGGGTTTCGATCGCCGTCGCCCCTAATGGCGGACGCCGGACGAAGGCCGACCATCCCGCCATACCGCTGAACCCGGAAGAACTGGCGCTTACCGCACGCGACTGCCTCGAGGCCGGCGCGGCGATGATGCACGTTCACGTGCGCAAGGAGGACGGAAGCCATCTTCTCGATGCCGACGCCTATCGCGCCACGATCAGGGCGATCCGGGCTGCCGTGGGCGATCGCATGGTTGTCCAGATCACCAGCGAGGCGCTGGGCATCTATTCACCGGCCGAGCAGATCGCAGTCGTGAAGGCAGTCCGCCCCCAGGCCGTATCGCTGGCGCTCCGAGAACTGCTCCCGGACGAAACGCATGAGGCCGCCTTCGCCGATCTTCTATCATGGGCGGCGCGGGAGGAGGTCTCGCCGCAGATCATCCTCTATGATCCGGAGGAAGCGGTGCGGCTGGCCGGTATGCGCCGGCGAGGCCTGCTCTCCAGCGACGACATTCCTGTGCTTTACGTGCTCGGCCGATATACGCCCGGGCAGACGTCCCTCCCCCGTGATCTGCTGGCCTTCCTGGCGCCGGGCATGCCCTCCTTCGCCCATTGGAGCGTCTGCGCCTTCGGCCGCCACGAAGCGGCATGCGTCGCCGCCGCGGCACTTCTCGGCGGCCATGTCCGCGTCGGCTTCGAAAACAATCTCCGGCTGCCGGATGGAACGATCGCCGCTTCCAACGCCGACCTCGTCCGCGCAGTTGCGGCAGCCCTGCGGCCGTTGTCGGTCCCGCTGATCCAGGGGCCGGCGCTTGCAGACATGCTTGCCCGCATTGGTTCTGCAGGCCCGCCGAGAGGCTGATGTGCCTCATCTTCCGTCGCCGGCCTTTGGAACCGGTGAACGCCGGTTTCGTTCTCCCATAATGACAGCGCCGTGCGTCCTGTCCGACGTGCGACGTCGCTGAAACACGTTGGAGCTGCATGTTCTTACCCTTTCAAGAGACATGCAGTCGTATGGGAGTGCACGATGTTGACCCAGGACGATCGCAACATGCCCGAAAGGCGCGCCACAGCCGCGTTTCCGATAGGCCTCATACTGCTCGCGATATGCGCCATCTTCGCCTATCTCGCGATCGGCGGTGCGATGCTGAAAGATGAAAGCGGAACGGTCGTCTATACACCGCCGATCGCCGACGCGCCGCAACCTCGGTGAGAGCGAGACCTTCGATGACACCCGATCCAATCGGCCCCGGCCCCGGCCCCGGGCCCGGGCCCGGGCCAGGAATAATTCCGCCGAACCCGGTCCCTCCACTCGGCATTCCCGATCCGCCGCCCAACGAGCCGCAGCCCGACAAAGGTCCTGAGGACGACTCTCAGACCCCGCCGGAAGAGGAAGAGCCCGCCCCTGGCCGCTCCTCCTCGCAGGCAATGCTTGACTCTTGCCATCGGGAATGAGAACATAACGTGAACATTCTGGAGAGTCTCTCATGACCCATGCAGAGGAAGTCATTGAGCGCGCTATGGCCGCCGTCGCTGAGGCAAGACGCCGGCGGGAACGCGAGCAGGAGTGGCGCCGAAAAACCTTCGGACGGATTCAGGTCGGTATACCGCTCCCGCCCCTCAAGCGCGGCGGTGTGCAGCTTTTGCTGCAGCTTGACCGCCCGAATGGGCAATGAGACCTGCAGCCGATCGGCTCATCGGTAAAATGCAGCGAGGAAAACCGTGGCACGGTCTTCCTCACGATGGTTAGGCAACGGCCAATGCGGGCCGTTCCTTGGGAAAGGGCTTGAAGGTCAGCGCGATCAGGAAAGCACCGATGCCGATGCCCCAGGCGCCGATATAGAGCCAGCCGTAGCTGGCGAAGACGTCATAGATCAGACCCCCGGCGACCGGGCCGATCGCCATTCCGAGACTGCCGGCCATCGCCGTGCCGCCGATGACGGTGCCCATCATGCGCAGCGGGAAATTCTCGCGGGCGATCACGGCATAAAGCGGCATGACGCCTGCATAGATGAAGCCGAACACGGCAGCCACGGCGTAGAAGGCGCCGAGGTCGCGCACGAAGAAATAGGCGAGCGCGCCGAAAGCCTGCAGCAGCAGCCCTGATACCAGAATGCGCTTGGCGCCGTAGCGGTCTCCGAGGATGCCGAAGGCCACACGGCCGCCCATTCCCGCCAGACCCTCGAGACTGTAGATGGAAACTGCGGCCATCATCGGGATCCCGCAGCTCACGGCATAGCTCACCGTGTGGAAAATCGGCCCCGAATGGGTGGCGCAGCAAAAGAAGTTCGTCAGCAGCAGTATGACGAATTGCGGCGATCTCAGCGCCTGGCCAAGAGACATGTCCGGCTGCCCTTCACTTACGGAGACGGCACTCGGATCTTCGAGGACCGGAGGGCGCCGCAGCAGCAACGCGGCCGGAATCATCGTGACGGCAGCAAGGGCGGCTATGATCTGCAGCGATGTCCGCCAGTCGTAGATCGTAACCAGCCACCCGGCCAATGGCGACATGGTCATGGGCGCCATTCCCATGCCGGCCGACACGAGAGATACGGCAAGGCTGCGATGCGTATCGAACCAGCCCGTCACGCAGGCCATCATCGGCGCGAATATCGCCGCGCAGGCACCCCCGACGGCCACGCCGAAGACGAGCTGAAATGCGATCAACGATGTCGCAAGACTGGAGAGTGCGAGGCTTGCCGCAAGGAGCGCGGAGCCGATCAGTACGACCGGGCGCGGTCCCCAGCGGTCGGAAGCGCTGCCCCAGATCATGCTTGCCAGAGCCATGGCGATGAAGCCCACGGTCATGCCACTGGAGATGCCGGTCACCGACCATCCGGTATCTCGTGAGATGGGTACGAGAAAAACCGGCAATGAAAACATGGCACCTATTGCGATACAGCCCAGAAGGCCGCCGGCTGCAACGATGACCCAGCGATAATGCGCATCGATCATTTCTCGTATCTCCGCTCAGGGCAATCCGGCGCGGCATTGTTCTCAGCCCCACGCCAAATGTGCCGATCAAATCAAGGGCATTCTCCCGTCTGCGGCTGTGCCGCGCATACAATAGACGAACAGCGCCCAAGTGCGCCGACATGGGGGTGGAAATTTTTGCAGGATACATTGCGCTGGATGCGGTTGAATCCGAACGGCGCACAGCGGAGGTCTCGAACGCGCCCTGTCAGGCCGCCGTATTCGACGTGTCGACGACCTCGAAATCATGCGTGATGGTCGCCGTCTTTGCGAGCATCGCGGATGCCGAGCAGTATTTCTCGATAGACAGGGCGACCGCCCGCTCGACCTTCTTGGCAGCCAGACCACGGCCCTTGACGATGAAATGCATGTGGATGCGGGTGAATACGCGCGGCTCCTGATCCGCACGGTCGGCATCCATCTCTACCACGCAATCCTCGACTGCCTCCCGGCCCTTCTCGAGGATGTGGACGACGTCGAAAGCCGAGCAGCCACCGGTGCCGATCAGCACCATCTCCATGGGGCTCGGCCCCGGTGTCGGATCATCCGGGCCGGTGGCCGTGCCGAGAACGACCTTGTGGCCGCTTCCGGATTCCCCGACGAAGGTCCTGCCTTCGACCCATTTGATGCGTGCCTTCATCCGATTCTCCCTCCTGCCGCGCGTTCATCATAATGCGTCTGGGGCAAGCGCGCGGATTTTTTCCCCCGGAGCCATCCGTTCAGCGCGCGCCCCAGGTATCGGTCAGCCGGTAACCCTCGGGCCACGGGTCCGATGGATCGAGCATGTGCTGATGCGTGCCTGTAATCCAGGCACGACCAGAGATTTCCGGCAGAACGGCAGGGCGTCCGCCGATCTCCGTGGTGCCCAGGATGCGGCCGGAGAAGGTGGAGCCGATCAGCGAGACCGCCGTCAGCCGGTCCGCGAGCCCCATACGGCCGCGGGCATGCAGCACGGCCATACGTGCCGAGAGCGCGGTGCCGGTCGGCGAACGGTCGACCTTGCCCGGCTGGATCGCGACCGCCGCACCCGCCTGCAGGCCTCCCGCCGTGCGCTCTACGGGACCGGCGAAGAGGCAGAACGAGATATGCCGCCAATCGGCGTTTTCCGGGTGATGGAAGCCCAGCTGGGCATTGGCCGCATTAGTGATCCTCACGCCGATCCGGGCGATGTCATGCGCCTCGTCCGGCTTCAGGGCGAAGCCCATAGCGGCGGCGTCCACGATCACGAAGCTGTCGCCGCCATAGGCGGTGTCGACTGTGAGGGTCCCGAGCCCCTCGACCTCGAGCTTCGCGTCCAGCCGCTCGGCAAAGCTCGGCAGGTTCTGCACGAAGATACGTTCGGCCTTGCCGTCACGGCACTCGGCGCGCACGCGGACGAGACCGCCGGGCGCCTCGAGCGTGATCTCCGTCACCGGCTCCTTCATCGGCAGGATGCCGCTGTCGAGCAGCACCGTGGAAACGCAGATCGAGTTGGAGCCGGACATGGGTGGCGTATCTTCCGGTTCCATGATGATGAAGGCGGCATCCGCATCCGGATGCTTCGGCGGCACCAGCAGATTGACGTGGCGGAAGACGCCGCCGCGCGGCTCGTTCAGAACGAAGTTGCGCAGGGTCTGATCGCGGGCGACCCAGCGGCTCTGTTCCCAGATCGTGTCGCCCGGCGGCGGCGCGACACCGCCGACGATCACGTCGCCCACCTCACCCTCGGCATGGGCGGAAATGACATGGATGGTCTTGGTGCTGCGCATCACGAACTCCTCATTTCAAGAAACAGCGCGGCTGCGGGCGGGAGAACCGCACACAGTTTCCCGCTCTACGATAACCAGTCCGGCAGCCGGGGCGGGGCACGGCCCGTCAAAGCCGCGGCGACGCAATCGGCAATGCTGCCGAAGCGCACCGCACGGCCGGAAAGACCGGGACCGTAATGGGCGTATTTGCCGGAATTGGTCATGACCGTCCGGGTGCGCGTCGGGAACACGGGCTCTGAGATCGAGCACCAGCAGAGGTCGGGCAGCACCTGGACGCCGCTCTCCTGAAGCCGCGCGAGAATGCCCTCGGCGCGCGCTGCGGCAATGACCTGGTGCCCGGCCGTGACGATCATCGCCACGTCCGGATGCCGCCTGCGGCCGTCGAGCGCCTCGGCCAGCGCCCGACATTCGGCGAGAGACGCGTGCGGACTGCCGATTGCCACGAGGTCCACCTCACCCGGTCCCCTGTTCAACTCGGACCATGCGGCAGTCAGTTCGGCGCGGGTAATGGTCGCATGGTCGGCGTCCCTGGCCGCCGCGCCGCCGGCCTCCGGCGTCACGCCCTCCACATGCAGCATCGGCGCGGCCGAGGTGGTGCCGAAGGCGGCGCAGAGCGCTTTCAAGTCGTCGCGCGAAGGCGCAGCCGCGGCAAGCCCGCGGATGAGAGGGATGCGATCGGGCGCCGCCCGCCCGGCGAGATAGCCGATCAGCGGCCAGAACGCGTCGTCGACGCCAGCGGGCAATTCGACGTCTATGATCCGCCGTGCCTTGCGGTGTTCGTCGAGATAGACGCCGGAGAGCGGCGCGCGTCCGGTGAGCGCGACGCAAAGGTCGAGGAAGTCCGGGTGCTTCGCCGTCCGCGCACCGAGCACGCTATTGGCGAAGATCACGGCATTGGACTCCGCCCAGGCAACGGATTCGCCCGTTCCCGGCGCGCTGTCGAGCAGATAGGGGGAACAGGTGAAGGTCGGCCGGCAGCCCATGCGGACATATGCGTCGGCGAGCCGCGCCGCAGGGTCGCCGAAAGACGGCGGCACACCTTGCCTCTGCCAGTTGGCGTGGTCCACGGAAATGGCGTTCATCGTCGCCGGGACCCGCACCTTCGCGCCCATCTCCACCATCTTCTCGGCAAAGGTCAGGTTCGCGGGGCTGGCATAGATACAGCCGTCGATATGAACCTGCGTCACATCCACGAGGCCTTGTGCCCCCTGCTGTGCCGCCATGGCCGAAATGATGCGCATGGCCTGCGCAGCCGCAACGCCTGACTCTCCGTCGAGCATGGCGCGGTCGCCATCGGTGAGGTCAAGCGCAGCGGTCGCCGGCGGGACGATGGGGATCGTCAGTCCCTCGGCTTCTATCGTCCTGTCGCCTATCCGCGCCGTCTTCGCACGAGCGAGCGCCGCAAAGCCTTCCGGCGCAAGACGCAGTACCGGCAGCGGCTTGCCGAACATCTCGGAAGCGATCAGCGCACCGAGGGTCAGCACATCTTCCGGCTCCGAAAATACGAGTGCGGCCGGGGCCCGGCCGGTCAGCACGAGGTCGAGCAGCACGCCCGAGCCCGTGCAGGAGCCGCGGCTCGACGGCAGCATCAGGATGGAGCCGGTGAGCGGGACGCCATGCAGCGGGTGGTGCACATCGATCACGCAGCCCGTCGCGGGGTCGACCCCGCCCCAGAAACTCAGCGCCTCCCCGGTCGCGATGACCGGACCCTCGGCCGAACCCTCACGGATGCTGCGGGCGGGACTGAGACCGTTCATTTTACGACGAAGCCGTGGGCGAAGGGATCGCGGTCATCGATGAAGATGGTGTTGATGCCGGTCATCCTTGCCCAGCCGGCGATCGACGGGATGATCGCATCGCGATCGGCGACCTTCGCCGCCGCTTCGACGCGGCCCTTGAACAGCGATCCGATGATCGACTCGTGGACGAATTCGTCGCCGACCTTCAGCTTCCCCTTGGCGGCAAGCTGCGCGATCCGGGCCGACGTGCCGGTGCCGCAGGGCGAGCGATCGATGGCCTTCTCGCCGTAAAACACCGCGTTGCGGGCGTGGGCCTCCGGCTGCGTCGGCTTGCCCGTCCACTGGATATGGCTCAAGCCCCGGATTTCCGGGTGTTCGGGATGAACGAACTCGTATTTGGCGTTCAGCGCGGCCCTGAGCTTGGGGCTCCAGCCGACCAGTTCTCCCGCCGTATGGTCGGCCATGTCGCGGAAGTTCTTCTGCGGCTCTACGATGGCGTAGAAGTTGCCGCCATAGGCGACGTCCACCACGATCTCGCCGAGCCCCTCGACCTCCGCCGTCAGCCCTTCCGCATAAAGGAAACTCGGCACGTTGGTAAGGCGCACCTCCTCGACGAAGCGGCCCTCCTGGCGGTAGGTGATGTCCACCTTGCCCGCAGGGGCATCGATCGACAGCTTTCCGGGCTCGCGCGGGGTGATCAGACCGTTCTCGATCCCCATGGTGATGGTGCCGATGGTGCCGTGACCGCACATCGGCAGACAGCCGGAGGTCTCGATGAAGAGCACCGCCACGTCGCAGTCGGGCCGGGTCGGCGGATAGAGGATGGAGCCCGACATCATGTCGTGGCCGCGCGGCTCGAACATGAGGCCGGTGCGGATCCAGTCGAATTCCTTCAGGAAATGCGCGCGCTTTTCCAGCATGTTCGCGCCTTCGAGACGCGGGCCCCCGCCCGAAACCAGGCGGACGGGATTTCCGCAAGTGTGGCCGTCGATGCAGGAGAAGGTGTGGGTGGCCATGGTCGAAACCTCTGTCAGAATCTTTGCGGCGAAAAGGATGCAATGTCGATGGCCGGAGCCCGGCCGGTCAGGAGATCGGCGACGATCCTTGCGGTGCCCGCCGATTGGGTGAGCCCCAGATGGCCGTGACCGAAGGCATAAATCACCCGCGGCGTCGCACGGGCGCGGCCTATGGCGGGCAGGCTGTCGGGCAGTGAGGGCCGGAAGCCCATCCACTGCACTCCGCCTTGGGGCTTCAGCCCCGGCAGGAAGGCCTGCGCCTTCTTCAGCATCGCTTCCGAGCGGCGGAAGTTCGGCGGCAGATCGAGCCCGCCGAGTTCGACCGCACCGCCGACCCGGATACCGGTCGACAGCCGTGTCACGACGAAGCCATGGCCGCCGAAGGTGATCTGCGTGCGCAGGTCGAACGCGTCGGCGAGAAGCGTCGTGTTGTAACCGCGCTCGGTTTCGAGCGGAATGCTTTCGCCGAGCGTGCGCGCGACGCGGTGCGAGAAAGCGCCCGCCGAGAGCACGACCTGCGCCGCGCGCCGGGTGCAGCCGTCGACGCACAGGACTTCGACCCCGCCATCGACGGGCTTCATCGCCGTGACCTCGGCGCGCTCGATCACCCCGCCGATCATGCGGAAATGGTCGGCAAGCGCAAGCGTGTAGAGCTTCGGATCGGCGATGGAGTACCAGCCGGGCGTGAAGGTGGCGTGGGTGAAACGCGCCGCCAGGCCCGGCTGGATTTCGGCAATGCCCGCGGCATCGAGATGACGGAACTCGATGCCGTGATCCTCACGCGCTTTCCAGCCGGCAAGGGAGGCCTTGAATTCCGCCTCGCCCTCATAGACCTGGAGGTTGCCTTCCTTGCGCAGCATCGGGGCGGTACCGGTCTCTCTGAGGAAGGGCTCGAGTTCCGCTTTCGACAGGTCCATCAGTGCAGTCTGCGCAGCCGTCGAATGGGCGACGCGACCCGGCTGGCAAGCACGCCAGAAGCGGAACATCCATGGCGCGATCTTCAGCGCATAGGCGGGCGGCACGGTCAGGGGTCCGAGCGGATCCAGGAGCCATTTCGGCGCCTTTTTGAGAATACCCGGCGAGGCAAGCGGCAGAATATCGGTGAAGGCGAATGCCCCGGCATTGCCGGCGGATGCGCCGGCCGCCGGTCCCTCGCGGTCCAGCACGGTGACCGTCAGGCCCCGGGTCACGGCGGCGATCGCCGCCGAGAGGCCGACGACGCCCGCGCCGACCACAATGACATCCGCTTCGGCCATTACCGTACGCTCGCCAGGAACTTCTGCGTCTCGGCGTTCTGCGGCGCGGCGAAGATCTGGTCTGGCGCGCCGATCTCCGCCATCACGCCCTGATGGAAGAAAGCCACGCGATCCGATACGTCGCGGGCGAAGGCCATTTCATGCGTGACGCAGATCATCGTCATTCCTTCTTCCGCCAGCATCTTCAGCGTGTCGAGCACCTCGCCGACCAGCATCGGGTCGAGCGCCGAAGTTACCTCGTCGAACAGCATGTATTCCGGCGACATGGCGAGCGCCCGGGCGATCGCCATGCGCTGCTGCTGGCCGCCCGACATGCGGTTCGGGTAAACCTTGAGCTTCTCGCCAAGACCGACATGGGTCAACTGCTTCACGGCGATCTCCTCGGCCTTGTCCTTCGAAAGGCCGAGCACCTTGCGCGGGGCGAGCATGACGTTTTCGAGCACCGTCAAATGCGGGAAGGCGTTCCACTGCTGAAACACGATGCCGACCTTACGGCGCAGCTTGTTGAGATCCGTGCCCTTGGCGTGAACATCTGTGCCGTCGATCACGATCCGGCCGGAGTCGATCGGCTCCAGCCCGTTGATGCAGGTGAGCAGCGTCGACTTGCCCGAGCCCGAGCCGCCGATGATGGTGACCACTTCACCCTTGTTGACGGTCAGGTTGATGCCCTTGAGAACCTCCAGCGAGCTGAAGGATTTACGGACGTTTTCGATCTCAATCATTGGGGGACCACCGTTTTTCGAGATACCCGCCAAGCCGGGCGACGGGGAAGCTGAGGATGAAGTAGATGGCGCCGCAGATCAGCAGGATGAAGAGCGGCTCCTGCAGACGGGTGACGAGAATCTGCGACGCACGCAGGAGCTCGACCAGACCGAGCCAGAGCACCAGTGCGGAGTCCTTCATCACCCCGAGCGTCAGTCCGATCCAGGACGGAAGCGAAACGCGGGTGGCAAGCGGCGCCACGATGTAGCGCATGTCCTGCCACCAGGTCATGCCGAGAGAGCGCGCCGCGCGGCGGGTCGTCGCCGGCACCGAGGAAATCCCGCCGCGGACGATCTCCGCGCAGAACGCCGCCGTATAGAGCGAAAGCACCACTCCTGAGGTGGTGAAGGCGCCCCAGCCGAGCTTGATTATGGACTGAAAGGCGTTGCCGAGCACGAGCTGTATCAGCAGCGGCACCGAGCGGAACACGTCGAGCAGCAAAGTGAGGGGTGCCGACCAATAGGGTCCGAGCTGGAAACGGATGACCCCGAAGAGGATGCCAAGCAGCGTGCCGGCGGTGACGGCGACGGCGGTGACGGCCAGCGTCATCCCCGCGCCCTGCGCGAGAAAGGCGAGATCGTTCCAGGTGAGGGCAGTATCAAACATCTCTCACCTCTCTCAGTAACGGAACATGCGCCAGGCGAAGGCCCGGGCGGCTAGCGTGACGGCCTTGGCGATCAGGTAGTAGATCACCGCAGCGAGCGCGAAGAATTCGAATGTGCGGAACGAGCGGGCATTCAGCTCCTGCGTGATACCGGCGAGATCGGTGTTCATCCCGACCGTCACGCCGAGCGACGTCATCAGGATGGCCCAGACCATCTGGTTGGTCGCGGGCAGGAAGGCCACGCGCAGCATCTGCGGCAGAACGATCAGCCGGAAGGCCTGCAGCGAGGTCATGCCGAGCGACCGGCCTGCGCGTGCCTGCGTATCCGGAATGGCCTTGAGCGCGCCGCGGAAATTCTCGGCAAGATAGCCGGCATTGTTGAAGGCGATCCCGACCAGGAGCGCCGTATAGGGGCTCAGGTGGATCCCGAAGTTGCCGAGGCCGAAATGGGCCATGTAGATCTGGAACAGCGCGGGTGTGTTACGCGCGACCTCGACCCAGGTCGCGGCGATGCCGCCAAGGATGCGGCTGCCGGACAGGCGGAACACGGTGAGCGCGATCGCGCAGGCGACACCGATGACCATCGACAGCACCGCGACCTGCAGCGTGACCACCGCACCGTCGAGCATCTGCGGCAACGCCCTCAGCGCCTGGTTCCAGTGGAAGGTGTAGTTGAACATTCCCGTCTCACCCCTCGGAATGCGGCGACGGTGCGGGGACTACCCGCACCGTCGGAGGATCCTCGGATCAGCGATAAACGCCGTTCACCGCCAGCGACGGAGCCTCGCCACCGACCCACTTCTCGTAGAGTTCGGCATAGCGGCCGGTACGAACCTGCTGATTGACGAACAGGTTGAGGTAGTCGAGGAAGCCGTATTCCTCACGGTTGGTGAAAAGCGCCACGTAGTCGATGTCGAAGGGTGCCTTGTCTACCACGGAGATGCCGGGGAACTTGCCGCCCTTGACGTTGGACTGCGCGACGGTCGAGGTGGAGACGGTGGCGTCGAGCTGGCCCTGGCTAAGCGCCAGGAATACGTCGGCCTGCGTCTGGTAGGGGCGGAACTCGCCCTCGCCCCAGGCCTTGACCTGGTTTTCGAGTGCGATGGCCTCATAGGTGCCGGCGGTGGCGCCGACCACCTTGCCCTTCATGTCCTCGAAGGACTTGATACCGGACTTCTCGTTGGCGGTGACCGCCATTTCGAAGGCAAAGTAGGGCACCGTCATGCCGACGGTCTTGGCGCGCTCGAGCGTGTCCGAGGTGGAAGCGACACCGACGTCGACACGACCCGACATCAACGCCGGAATGCGCTCGGGGAATGGCGTCTCGACGATCTCGGCGGTGACGCCCAGCGCCTTGGCCAGATCGTTGCAGTAATCCACGTCGAAGCCGATCGGCTCGTTGTTCTCGTCGCGCGAGCCCATCGGCGGGAAGTCGAGCACCACGGCGCAGCGCAGCGTTCCCGAAGCGATGATGTCATCCAGCTTGTCGGCGTGGGCGGGGCTCGTCAGAGCGGTGGCGGCGACGAGGCCGAAGGCGAGGACCGAGGTCTTCATTATTGTTCTCTCCCTGAGTTGTCAGCCGGTTTGACGGCGTCCGCACTATTCCGCGTCAGGAGGAACAAATCAATTCAAAAATACAAATAGTATACAAAACGTATATAACCGGACCCATTTTCGCAATCAAAAGGGGCTTTCCCTTGTGGAAAAGCCCCTTTTGTTGCGTAGCCGGCAGGCTGGATCAGGCGAGGAAGTCCTCGGGCAGCAGGCCCTCCGGCATGTTCTGGTACGCCACCGGACGCAGGAAACGCCGGATCGACATCGTGCCGACGCTGGTTGCGCCGAAGTTGGTCGAGGCTGGATAGGGGCCCCCATGCACCATCGAGTCGACCACTTCAACCCCCGTCGGGAAACCGTTGACCAGCACCCGGCCCGCTTTGCGCTCCAGGATCGGGCGCAGCCTGCGCGCGGTTTCCAGGTCGCCTGCATCCATATGGATGGTCGCGGTCAGCTGACCTTGGAAGCCGCGCGCGAGCTCTTCCATCTCGGCCGTCGATCCCACCCGGACCACCAAGCCGAGTGGGCCGAAGACCTCTTCGCCGAGCGCATGATCGGCCAGGAACTGCGCACCCGTCGTCTCGAAGAGATTCGGCGATGCGTCACGGCCCGATGACTCGGTCGCAAGCAGCGGCTTGACGGCGTTGCGCGTCGCGAACCGCGCCTGGCCGTCGCGGTAAGCCTTGGCGATACCGTCCGTCAACATGGTTTGCGGCGCCACCTTGGCCAGGGCCTCGACAGCGGCGGCGGTGAAGCGGTCGGCGTCCGCGCCTTCGGCGACGACGGCGATACCCGGATTGGTGCAGAACTGCCCGGCGCCCATGGTGAGCGATCCGGCCCACCCCTGACCCAGGCTTTCCGCACGCGCCTTCAATGCTTCCGGCAACAGGAACATCGGGTTCACCGAGCCGAGTTCACCGAAGAACGGAATCGGCTCGGGGCGCGCGGCGCAAAGATCGAAGAGTGCGCGTCCGCCGGCAAGCGAGCCGGTGAAGCCGACGGCCTTGATATGGGGATGCTGCACCAGCGCGTGGCCAACGTCACGGCTGCCGCCCTGGATCAGCGAGAAGACGCCGGCATGGACTCCCGTCTTGCGGATCGCGGCCTCGATTGCCTCGGCGACGATCTCCCCGGTGCCGGGATGCGCCGAATGGCCCTTGACCACCACCGGGCAACCCGCCGCGAGCGCGGCGGCCGTATCGCCGCCGGCGGTCGAAAAGGCCAGCGGGAAATTCGATGCACCGAAGACGGCGACAGGGCCGACGGGACGCTGGATCAACCGTATCTCCGGTCGGGGTGCGGGCTGGCGCTCGGGCAGCGCTGCGTCGAAGCGGCGGTCGAGATAGTCACCCTTTTCGATATGGTCGGCGAAGAGCCTGAGCTGCCCGGTCGTACGGCCCCGTTCGCCGTTGAGCCGCGCCTCCGGCAGGCCGGTTTCCTGGCTGCCGATCTCGGTAATCGCCTCCGCCCGGGCCTCGATCTCGTCGGCGATTGCACGCAGGAATGCGGCGCGCTCCTTGCGCGAGGAATAGCCATAGGTCCAGAAGGCTTCCTCGGCCGCCTCGCAGGCCCGGTTCACCAGTTCCACGGTGCCGACGGCAAAATCATGCGCCGGACCGTGCGCCGGAGCCGAAGCGAAGGTGCCCGCCCCGTCGAGCCATTCGCCCGCAACGAGGTGTTTTCCTTTGGGGGTGAAAACCATCTGACTTTCCTTTCTCTGGATCACGATGATCTTGGTCGATTCGGCACAAGATCATAAAGACGCGTCGATTCCCGCAACGAAGCGGGATTGCCGGCGAAAAATCGCATACACTTTCCTCGCCCGCTCCGGAACCGCATAGCTTTCGGCCCAACAGGCGAATTGCACTTGCCAAGGGTTTGTATACTCTATGTATGCAGAACATCAACCGCCTGTCCCTGAATCAGGCCCAGCACGAGAGACAAGATATGAGCGAGACCACCACCCTTACGATTGCCGCGCTTCAGGAGCGCGTCGAGGCGATCTTCCGCAAGGCGGGCCTGAATGCGGTCCAGGCGGGCGCGCTCGCCCGGGTGATCGTCGCCGGCGAGCGGGATGCCTGCAAGTCACACGGTGTCTACCGCATCGAGGGCGCGCTGCGCACGGTCAAGGCCGGTAAGGTCAAGCCGGACGCGGTGCCGGAAATCGTTGGGCAGGAGGCGTCTGCAATCGTCAAGGTAGACGCCAGAGGCGGTTTCGCAAACCCCGCCTTCGAGCTTGGCCTGCCGGCGCTTGCAGAGCGGGCCCGCAAGCACGGAATCGCCGCACTCGTCATCAATGACTGCACTCATTTTTCGGCGCTCTGGCCCGAAGCGGAAGCGCTCACGGGAGAAGGGCTTGCCGGCCTCGTCATGTGCCCGAGCTACGCGACGGTTGCGCCGACCGGCGGCAACAAGCCGCTGCTTGGCACCAACCCTTTCGCCTTCGGCTGGCCGCGCGCGGGCAAGCCGCCCTACGTCTTCGATTTCGCGACCTCCGTCGCGGCGCGAGGCGAGATCGAGCTGCACCGCCGGGCGGGCAAGCCTCTGCCCGAGGGCTGGGCCATCGACGCGGACGGCAATCCGACGACCGACCCCGAGGCTGCGCTCGCCGGCGCCATGCTGCCTTTCGGCGGGCACAAGGGCTCGGCCATCGGCACGATGATCGAGCTGCTGGCGGGCATCATGATCGGCGACCTGACCAGCCCCGAAGTGCTGGACTATCTCGGCACCACGACTCTCGCCCCGTTCCACGGCGAATTGATCGTCGCATTCTCCCCCCAGGCCTTCGCCGCCGGCAGGCCGGGAGATCCCTTCGCCCGGGCAGAGATGCTGTTCGAAGCGATCGTCGGCCAGGGCGCCCGCCTGCCTTCGCAGCGCCGCTTCGCCGCGCGCGCGATGTCGGAGGCCCAAGGCATCACGCTGACCGAAGCCGAGATCGACCAGCTCGACCGGCTGCTTGCGCTCGGGCTCGAAGCCGTGGCGTAATGACGGCCCGGCGCCCGCGCTGGTCACGGGGATGCGGAATGGAGGAGAACCAGCAGACATGACGTGGCTGGATCGGGCACGCCAATGGGCAAGCGGCATCAAGCGGGACGTCGTCGTCCTTTGGCTGGCGGCGCGTGACCGTCGTGTGCCGTGGTATGCCAAGCTGGCCGCCGGCGCGGTCGCGGCCTATGCTTTGTCGCCGATCGATCTGATACCCGACTTCATTCCGATATTGGGATACCTCGACGATGTGGTCATCGTTCCGATCGGCATCGTCGCCGTGCTCACTCTGATCCCGGACGACGTCCTGGCCGATCTGCGCGCCGAAGCGGCTAAGCGCACCGAACGACCGGCCAGCCGGGCCGGTCTCTTTGCGGTCGTTGCGACCTGGGTTCTGATCGCGGCTCTGTTGGTCTGGATTGCGATCTAGTCACCATGGAGTTGTGACGCCGCCGCTTCGCGCACGTCGCGGCGTCACAACGAGGGCCCTTTGCGGGAAGGGCCTCATCTCAAGACCCGATCAGGCCTTGTACTTCTCGACGGCGCCCGGGAGCTTGCTCCACTCGGCATACCAGGTGTTGAACAGCTTGAACTGTGCCTCGACATAGCCGCGCTGGCTTTCGGTCAGCGCGTCGGTCTCGTTGAAGTGGAGCGTGTATTCCTTGTCTCCCTTCAGCACCATCATATGCTTGAAATAGAGAACGAGATCCGGTCCCTCATCGAAGGAGGAAAGCACCGCAAGCGCCTGCTCCAGTTCCTGTGCACGCTGACGTGCATCGACATCGCCGGCGGCGGCGGCCTGAGACAGGTTGCAGAGGTGAATCACCTCCTTCGGCAGTACGTTGCCGATACCGGTGATGGCCCCGGTCGCGCCACAGTTCACGAAGCCGTGGAAGACAGCCGTATCGACGCCGATCATCAGCGAGACGCCGTCGTCACGGCTGGTGATGTGCTCGGCCGCATAGCGCATGTCGGCCGTGCCCCCGAACTCCTTGAAGCCGACGAGGTTCGGATGCTCCGCGCGCAGGGCGAAGAACAGATCGGCCCGGGTCGCGAATCCGTAATAGGGGCTGTTGTAGATCACCGAGGGCAGGTCCGGCGCTGCAGCCAGGATCGCCTTGAAATGCGCCTTCTGCGCGACCAGCGAGGGCCCGCGCGAAAGCACCCGGGGGATCACCATCAGGCCCTGCGCGCCAACCTTCTGGGCATGCGCCGCATGCGCGACCGCCGAAGCGGTGTTGACGGCACCGGTGCCGACGATCACGGGGACGCCCGCCTTTACCAGGCGCTCGACGCCTTCCATGCGCTGCGCATCGGTCAGGAGCGGCCAGTCGCCCATCGAACCGCAATAGACGACTGCCGACATGCCATCGGCAATCAACGCCTTGCCCTTGCGGACAAGGGCATCGAAATCCGGCGTGCGGTCTTCCTTGCAAGGGGTCATCAGGGCGGGGATCACGCCCGAGAAAATCTTGGCCTTCATTTCAAACTCCTATTGGCCTGACGGATGGCAGAAACAGGGGGGCCGGAACCGGCGCCCTCGTCTGTGCTTCCAAAAGAAAATACCATTTGTATTTTATTTGTCGACAAAAATCGTCCTGAGCTCACAGGGCAATTTCGAGCCGGTCGTTGCGGGCGAAAAGTTTTTGAATCTGCTGCACGATCTGCTCCGCATGAGTGCGCGCCAGACGATCGGCCGCCTCGACGTCACGGGCGGCGATAACGGCGATCATGTCCTCATGCTCGTCGACGAAGCGCTGCGGCAGCCGGTCGTCGTAGGATTGATAGTAGAGCCTGAGTATCCGCCGTCCCTCGTCGAGAAGCCTGTTGAAGAGCCCTGTGAAATAGGGATTGCGACCGGCCTCGGCGATGGCCGAATGGAAAGCGGCATTGGTGGCGATCATTGCCAGCGCATCCTGCGCCTGAACCGCTGCGGCGAACTCGGCCTGGCGGGCGCGGATCACCTCGAGATCCTCCGAGCGGTGGTGTTCGGCCGCCAGACGCGTCGTGACGCGATACATCAGCACCAGCGCATCGAAGAAGGTATGCAGGTTCAGGAAATCGATGTTCGACACCATCGTCGATCTGTTGGGGAGCGTGGCGATCAGCCCCTCTCCCGCCAACCGCACCAGCGCCTCGCGGATCGGCGTGCGCGACATCTTGAACCGTTCGGCAAGCTGCACTTCGTCGATCGGGCTGCCGGGCGGCAGAACCAGATCGAGTATTTCATCGCGCAGAAGGTCATAGACCATCTTCACGCCGGAACCGCGCTTGCGTTCGGGGACCGAATTGGTCTCGGTATCGTTGTCGGTCATGCAGCCTCCTTCTTGTCGACAAAAGAAATACTTCTCCGCGATGACAGGATCAACGGGCTCTCCCGCATGTTTCACTGAATCGATGCCGATTTACCGATAATAATCGCCACCGTCGCTGCCCGTCATGATCCGGCATGGGACCATGACAGGCATTCTCGCCCGCAGAGGCACCGATTGCCATTCAGGCATCCGGCAGGGTGAAGACCGCGCAGGGCGCCGCGACGCCGCGCAATGCGTGGTCGCCGAGCGGCACCAGCGGGGTCGCGGTCTCGGCGGCGAGCGCGCCCGAAATCAGCACCGAGTATCCGAGCGGCCGACACAATCCCTCCAGCCGGCTCACCAGGTTGACGGCGGGACCGATGGCGGTGAAGTCCAGCCGGTCGATCGACCCGACATTGCCCCACAATATCTCGCCGAGATGCAGCGCCGTACCGAACCGCAAGGGCGGCAACTCCTGCTCCTGGCGCAGGCCGTCGAGATGCGCCATGCCGGCGCGGGCCGCAACGACCGCGTGCAGCGCCCGATCGCAAGCCTCCGCGGGCGCACCGGCGACAGGGAAGATTGCCAGCACGCCATCACCGATGAACTTGAGCACCTCGCCTCCGAAAGCGTGGATCGCACCCGCAAGCCGGTCGAACCAGGCATTGAGCGCCGCGATCACAAGGGCCGGCTCGTTCTCCTCGGAGAGAGCCGTGAAGTTGCGCAGATCGGCATAGAGAAGCGCGGCGCGGATGCTCTCTCCGGTACCCCGGCTGAGCGCCCCCGCCTGTACACGGGCTGCACTGCGGCGGCCCAGATAGGCTTCGAGGAGGGCGGCGCGTGTCGATCGTTCGGCCAAAGCGGCCAGGGGTGCTGCGGCGAAACGCGCCGTCTGGCGCAGCCGTTCGACTTCGGCGGGGCCGAACGGCCGCTTCCCGGCCCAGCCCAGCACCACGTTCTCCCCCGTCCGGCCGACCACGTCCTCCTGCACCGGACCGAGCCCTGCCAGCCAGTCTCGCCCGGCGTGGTCAACCGGCCCTTCGGCAAAGCCGAGCGCCTCGATAACCGCGCCGTTCTCCGCTCGCCAAAGCCAGGTGCGCCGGGCAATGATCGGATGCGGTACCGCCAGCGTCAGGGCACCGCCGGCCAGCGGAAGACCGTCGGCGAGCAGACGGTCTCCAAGCTCTGCCAAAAACCGGTCGGGGCCGGGTGAGGTGCCGGCCTCGTCCAGAAGCCATGCGAGGGGTGCGGGCAGATCCATGCGGTGATCATAGAGCAGTTGCAGGAAATATGTGAGCCGATCTGTGACACCGTCCGCTCAGCAGGCAGTGGCGCAGGCGCTCCAGCCGGGATATGATCGGCCCCGTCCATATCCGGCGCCCGGCCCTCCTGGTTCCGCCGGCGCTCGATGGCAACCCGAAGGGGAGTCCGATGCAAGAAGCCCTCGTCGTCCGCCGCGAGACACATGTCTCGGCGCCGCCCGCCGCGGTGTTCGCCCTGCTCACCGATCCCGAAAAGATCCTGCGCTGGATGGGAACGGAGGCCGAGGTCGAGCCGAAGCCGGGCGGGCTCTACCTCGTCAATGTCACCGGAGCACGCTTCGCTCGCGGCTCCTTCCGCGAGGTGGTCCCGGTGCACCGTCTGGCCTACAGCTTCGGCTGGGACGGCAGCGATGCCGTGCCGCCGGGATCGAGCCTAGTCGAGATCGACCTGATCGAGCAGCCGGACGGAACGCTGGTGCGGCTGACCCACTCGGGCCTTCCCAATGCCGAGCAATGTGCCGGTCATGCGGAAGGCTGGGCCCATTACCTCGATCGGCTGACCGCGGTCGCGGCTGGGCGCGATCCGGGGCCCGACCCCTGGTACGGCCGCAAGGATTGAGTCCTTTATCCGGCCTCTGGCCGGCAGAAGAAGTGCCTTCCGACCGCCGTCGCCCCGCTGCACCCCGCGCGGAACTTTGGGGAGCCTGATGTGTTTGCCGGTAGCCGCCGGCAACAAGGCGGACCGCAACGTGTCGCGAGTGTTCGGATGGCAACGAGAAGGAACCCCGCTGAGGAGCAATCGTCCGCAGCTCGAGCCATGCCGCGACTCGAGCGCAACATAAGCGCGATTCTGAAGCGACGCGAGGAAAACGAGCGCGGACGAAGGGCGCACGACAGGGTCGCCCAGGCGATCACGAACTTTGCGGGTTCCATGACTTTCGTCGGCCTGCATGTCCTGGCGTTCGGGGCCTGGATCGCCGTAAACCTCGGGCTGGTTCCAAACGTGCCGGTGTTCGATCCGACCTTCGCAGTCCTCGCCATGGTTGCCTCGGTAGAGGCGATCTTCATTTCCACCTTCGTTCTGATCAGCCAGAATCGAATGGCGGAAAAGGACGACGAGCGCTCCGATCTCAACCTGCAGATTTCTCTGCTTGCCGAGCAGGAGGCGACGCAACTGCTTGCACTCCTTCGCGAGGTTGCGGCCCGGCTCGGTGTGAAGGTGGATGGCGAGGAGGATATCCGCGAGCTCGCCAAGGAGATCACTCCCGAAGAGGTCCTCAACCGACTGGAGGACCGGAAGGTCCGACCGGGCGATTAGACTGGAGTGGAATTAGGGGGAGACACGGTTTTCCTGCCAGCGCCCTGCTCCGACTCTTGCCGCAGGAACAATTGGCCTGGTCCGCCATTAGTGCCCATGCGTGTCGCCAAAAGTTGCAGCGGTTTTTGGAACAACCGGCATGTTCAGAACGATCACCGACAGCGAAGGAGAGTGAGATGGAGGAGTCACAAGCCATTTCCCGTCCGCAGCGCGCTTCCGATTACCCCGGTCGGCAGATGGACTGCATTGCCGCTCTGCGGCCGGCCGTTGCGGACCTGGCGGCAACGTCGCAGGACAGCATCGTGGCGGCGATGAGCGGGGAACTGACCGGCGACCTGCTCGCGCTCGCCCATCGAGCCGAGAAGGCCGGATGGACGTTCGAAGAGGCTTCGGCTGCGATCGAGGAGCTTGCGCGCGAATATGAGGGCGCGAAAGGGACCATTTTCGACTGAATCCGGCTGACCTGCCGACCCGCTTCCATGACCAGGAGACAAAGGCCGTTGGCGAAACTCGGCATTTTGACCTTTCACCGCTGCATCAATTTCGGATCATTCTGGCAGGCGCGATGTCTTGTCCACGGCCTTCGTTCGCTCGGCGCGAACCCGCTTGTCCTCGACCATCATTCCAGCCGCGTCACGCGGGCCGAGTGGCGTTGCGCCATGCAGCCGCTCCTGCCGGCGAGAACCCCGCGCGCGGACATCCCGCGCTATGCTTCAAAGATCAGGAAATTTCAGAGCGCGCTGGCGTCATTGCCGATGAGCGCGCCCTTCGCCCTTGACGACCCTGCCGGCGCCGAAGAGTGCGACATCGTGGTGGTCGGCAGCGACGAGGTCTGGAACTTGCGGCATCCCTGGTACGGCGGCTGCTCGGTTTTCTTTGGAGAGAGCCTCGCCGCGAAGAAGATCGTTTCCTACGCCGCGACGTTCGGAAACCACCCCGCAGCCAATGGCCTCGAACCATACTGGGCCGACAGGCTGCGGAAATTCGATGCAATTTCCGTCCGTGACGGGAACTCAAGAGCGATCATCGAGGAGGATGTGGGGCGCGAGGCGACGCTTGTCCTCGATCCGTGCCTGCAGTTTCCCGAAACGATCTCCTTCGGCCCGAATGCCCTGGCTTCGCGCCCCTATATCGCCGTCTACGGACATTCGTTCCCGCCCTGGTTTCAGCACGCGGTTCGCCATCTGGCCACAGCCCGTTCGCTGCCCCTCGTCAGTTTCGGCTATCGCAACGATTGGGCGGACGAACAATGGCTCGATGCCGGACCCTACGAGTTCGCCGCCGGCATCGCCGGTGCCGAGGCCGTCGCGACGAATTTCTTCCATGGCTGCGTATTCTCCCTTCTCAATGCCAAGCCATTCGTCACGGCCCTGTCCCACTATCGTTCCAACAAGGTTGCCGATCTCGCACATGCGGCCGGCGCGGAACGCCACGTGGTGTCGCAGGAAACGCCGCAGGCGGACTACGAGACACTCCTCGCGGAAGCGCCGAGCGCGGCGGTTGCGCACCGTCTCGCCGAACTCCGCCGGCAATCAAGGACATATCTCACAGATGTCCTCGCCTGAGCGCCCAGCACCCGCCTCGAAGAGCGTCTGGCTCTCGCCAGGGCAGATGGCCAAGTCCGGGCTTTGCATCGGTTGCGGCATCTGCGTAGCGCAATCGGGCGGCAGCGCCGCGATGCGTCTCGACCGCTATGGCCAGCTCAAACCGGCCACTTCACATCGCCCCGACGGGTTCGCCGAGTTGTGCCCCTTTTCGCCCCACGCCCGCAGCGAAGACCAGATCGCCGAGGCGCGCTTCGGATCGGCGCGATTTTACGATCCGCGGATCGGCCGCTTCGAGATAGCCTATGTCGGCCATGTCCGCGAAGGCACCTTTCGAGCGGACGGCAGCTCCGGCGGCATGGCCAGTTGGACCGCCACGGAGCTTCTGAAGAGGAACCTGGTCGACGGTGTAGCGCATGTGGTCCCCTGTTCAGGCGCCGGCGAGCGTCTGTTCGAGTATCAGATCGCACGGACCGCGGACGACCTGCGCAAGGGCGCGAAGTCGCGCTATTATCCGGTGGAGCTTTCCGGCGTGATCGCCGAAATGAAGCGCCACCGCGGCCGCTATGCGGTCGTTGGGATCCCCTGCTTCATCAAGGCACTCCATCTCCTCTGCCGCAAGGAGCCGGTGCTCGAGGAGCGCCTTGCCTTCACAATCGGCCTCTTCTGCGGGCACATGAAGAGCACACGCTTCGTCGAAAGTTTCGCCTGGCAGATGGACGCGGAAATGAACACCGTGGAAAGCGTGGACTACCGCCTCAAGGATCCAGGAAGACCTGCGAACTGGTACACCGCCCATTTGCGGCTCAAGGACGGAAGCACGCGGAACAAGGACTGGTGGCACCTCGTCGACGGAGACTGGGGAGCCGGATTTTTCCAGAACTCCGCCTGCAATTTCTGCGACGACGTGGTTGCCGAAACCGCCGACATCTCCTTTGGCGATGCCTGGGTCGAGCCCTATTCCTCCGACGGCCGGGGTACGAATGTCGTCGTCGTTCGCTCACCCCTCCTGCGCGCGCTCGTGGCCGATGCGATCGACCAGGGGAGGCTCGAACTCAGCGAGGTCGACAGCGCTTTCGTCATAGAGACACAGGCGGCCGGCTTCAGGCAAAGACGGGAGGGGCTCGCCTTCCGGCTGGCCTGGCCGCGGTCCGGCATAAGACCGCGGAAACGCGTTGCCCCGAAGTGGAAGGGACTGTCCGCACGCCGGATGCTGGTCTACTGGCTGCGCAGCACGATCAGCGCGGGAAGCCATCGGGTCTTCTGGCTTGCCAGGGCCCTGAAGATACCGGCCGCCTATATTCGCTGGGCGTCGGCGATGCTCGCCCTCTACCAGGGAGTGGCTTATTCACGCGGTTGGATCGGAAAGCTCATCGACGGCATCTCCATGCGAGGGCGCAGGGCGTCGAAGGACGACGGGACGGGCGCATAACGCGCCGTCATTTCGGCACAGAACTCGGCAAATTCCTCCGGTACGAGCGGCGCGCTCGTGTGGTGCGGGGCAACCCCCCGGTGCTCGGGCGTGAAGCAGAACGTGACGGTGACGTCGAATTCCTCGAGCGCCTCCATCTGGCGATCGAACCACTCGAGGGCGTTCGGCCGGAAGCGATCGGCCCAGGAGAGCCCGGTGCGCAGATATGTGACACCGAGGCGCTTCATCCAGGCGACGGCATCCTCAAGACGCGGGTCCTCGAAGTGGAACCATTGCACGAGCCCGATCTCCGGCGTGTGCCGTGCAAATTCCTCGAGCGCCAGTTTCGGCGAGCCGTCCTCGCGCAGCAGCCCCATGTAGAAATGCCGGTAATAGGACGAACCCTCTGCCTCCCTGTGCCGCGTCGTCGCCGGCCAGGCCCGCGGCAGATCGTAAAGGCTGTACCATTGGATCCGTTCCACCCGGCCCTTCAACAGTTCGGCGGTTCTTTTCAACCCCCAAAGCTGCACTTCCTCGGCGCCGAAGGTGGAGACGCCGACCTCGCTCACCCAGACCGGCAATTCGGTGACGCTCTTCAGTTCATCGAGCTTCTGCGGCCATTCATGGATCTGCCAGAGGTTCCAGTCGAGCGGGAAGCCGTGGGCCGCAACGGCGTCGACGTGGTCAAGCACGCCGTGGGATTTCATCAGTGCGAGGAAGTCCGGATCGATCGGCGAAATTCCGCCGAGCACGCGCGTGAGCCCGGGGTTGACCTCCCGGATCGCCGCCGCGGCCAGCTTCGCCATATCGGCAAAACGGCTCCAGTCCGGATCGACCTCCGGATCCCAATGCGACTTGTTGTTCGGCTCGTTCCAGATCATGGCGGCTTCGATCATGAGTACCTCCAAATTGCTGAAAAGCCGGGCCGGTCCTCGGCCATCGCGACACCGGCGCGACGTGGCCAGCTACGATACGTTTTCATTCAGCGTCAGGATTTTCGCGCCCCAGTCGCCCATCACCGCCACCGAGACGGAGGCAGGCGCGATGTCGAAGCGCGGCCAGGCGTCGGCCGAAAGGCCGAGGACATGGCAGATCAGGGTCTTGATGACGTCCGCGTGACTCACGAGGACGACCTTCTCCCGGCTGTGTCGCTGCGCCAGCGCCGCGACTAGCCCCACCACCCGGCATTGCACGTCCAGCATCGTCTCCCCGCCGGGAGCGCGTACGAGGCTTCGCATGGCGTTCCATCGCCGCCAGAGCGGGTCCGTATCGAGTACGTCGAAGGCTTTGCCCGACCAGGCGCCGAAATCGACCTCGTCGAGCGCGTCGGTCGTCAGAACTTCTGCGCCCTCCGATGCCGCAGCGATCGCCGCAGCCGTTTCCTGCGTGCGCTTGCGCGGGCTGGCATAGATCGAGCCTATGCCTTCGCCGGCGAGGCGCGCCGCCAGCCGCTGCGCCTGCTGCCGGCCGGCAGCGCCGAGCGGCACATCACCGGTCCGCCCGGCCAGAAAGCAGCCGACCCTGTCATGAGCGGCATGCCGCACCAGAAGGAAAGTGGTCGTCACTCGGCCGCCCCCAGGAGTACGTCGGTGTCGCCGGCGATGAATTCCTCCAGGCGCCTGCGCGCCTCGGCATCGGTAAATTGCTGCGGCGGCGATTTCATGAAGTAGCTCGAAGGGGCAATCAGCGGTCCCGCCATCTTCCGATCGATCGCGAGTTTGGCACAGCGCACCGCGTCGATGACGACGCCGGCGGAATTCGGCGAGTCCCAGACTTCGAGCTTCAGCTCGACGTTGAGGGGAACGTTACCGAACGTCGTGCCCTCGACGCGAATATAGGCGAACTTGCGGTCCGCAAGCCAAGGGACGTGATCGCTCGGGCCCACGTGAATATCGCCGGGAGCCAAAGGAATATCCATCTGGCTGACGACCGATTGGGTCTTGGAAATCTTCTTCGATTCGAGGCGCTCCCGCTCGAGCATGTTGAGGAAGTCGGTATTGCCGCCGAAATTGAGCTGGTAGGTCCGATCTATGCGCACCCCCCGGTCACGAAAGAGATTGGCAAGCAACCGGTGCACGATGGTCGCGCCGACCTGGCTCTTTATGTCGTCGCCGATAAGCGGCAGGCCGCGCTCGGCGAATTTCCGTTGCCACGACCTGTCCGAGGCGATGAAAACGGGAATGCAGTTCACGAAACCGCAACCTGCGGCAAGCGCCTGCTCCGCATACCAGCGCGTGGCGACCTCGGAACCGACGGGAAGATAGGAGACGAGCACGTCGGTTTCGGTCCGCCGCAGGATCTCGGCGACGTCGGCAGCGGGCGCATCGGACTCCTCGATCTCCTCGCGCAGATACCGCCCGATACCGTCGAGCGTTCTGCCGCGCTCGACGACCACACCGGTCAAGGGAACTTCTGCGAAGCGGAACGTATTGTTGGGGGCCGCGTAGATGGCTTCCGCAACATCGCGGCCGACCTTCGAAGCGGAGACGTCGAAAGCCGCGGAGACCTCGATATCGCCGACATGGTATCCGCCGAGATTGGTGTGCATCAGCCCCGGAACCGGCTCGTCTTCCCTCGCGTTACGATAGAATGTCAGCCCTTGGACGAGGGATGATGCGCAATTCCCGACACCGACCAGCCCGACCCGAATGGAGTTCGATCGCATCTGTCCACTACTCCTGCGCAGTATCTACAATGCTTGCCAAACCCGCGCGCAACCGTTTGGTTCCTTCTTCATTCTCCCGTTTCTCGCGCATCGCGGATCGAATTCAGCCGCAGCGCGTTGAAGGACGGACAGCAAAGTGAGCGAAAATTCATGCTCGTATACGGTGACACAGAGCGCTTGGAGCGCTCCGACATGCTGTGTGCGGAGATCGCCTCAAGGCTGCGGGCGGTCGAACGTCAGCCGGCGGGTTTCGAGCGGCACGCCGAGCTCGTCGCCGTCCTGCTCAGGGCCGGGGAACTCGTCCAGGGGATTGCCGATCTGGAGCTGAAGCATACGGGGGCCGACGAATTCTCCGCATCGCGCAGGACCGGCGACCGCCTCCTCCTCGACCTTGCCGGGCTCGTCGTCGGGTCCTGGCGCAAGAGCTTCGCCGGACCGGTGGTCGTGCCCTCCCGCGTTAAAAGCGCGCTGGCGGACAGACCGGAACCGCTTCCCCTCAATATTCGCGAGCCGGAAGGCTATGCCTTCTACGCTCTTTACCCGGAGAGCTATCTCGAGGCCGCGGCAGGTTCCGGGCTTCCGGCCAATACCGTGGTGATCGGCCTGCGCAGCATCGGGACAACGCTCTCGGCCATTGTCGCGGCTGCCATCGGTGCCGCGCCGCAGCTCACGCTGCGGCCCGTTGGCGATCCCTTCCGAAGGCGGCTTGCAATCGCGCCGCAGCTTAAGGAACGGCTGCTGCGCGACCAGGCGGCCGATTTCGCGATCGTCGACGAAGGACCCGGCCTTTCCGGCAGCTCCTTCGGATGCGTCGCGGATTGGCTGGAGGATCACGGCGTCAGCGACAGGCGCATTCATTTCTTCCCCAGCCACAAAGGCGGCCTCGGTCCGCAATCCTGCGCCCGGCACCGCGAGCGCTGGACCGCGGGGCCGCGCCATGTCGTCGACGCCGACGATCTCCTGATCAAGCCCGTCCGCTCTCCGCGCCACCTCGCCGATTGGGTCGCTCGCCTCGTCGGACCGCTCGAACGGCCGCTCGAGGATATCTCAGCCGGCTCATGGCGCAAGGCGCTGCCACGCGATCGCTGGCCCCCCGTCGACTGCAGGTTCGAGCGCAGGAAATTCCTGGCGCACGCGGCCGACGGTGCCTGGCTCGTTAAGTTTGCCGGCCTTGGCGACGCCGGGCAGCGCAAGCTCGAAAAGGCGCGTCTTCTTGCCGAGGCAGGCTTCGCGCCCCCGGTCGCCGGATTGTGCCATGGTTTTCTCGTTCAGAAATGGGTTGCGGCGAGACCGATGGTGCCGCCGGAATTCCGGCGGCCGGCCTTCCTCGCGCATCTCGGCCGCTATCTGTCCTTCCGGGCGCGAAAGTTCCCGCCGGCAACGCACGGAGCCTCGCTTTCCAAATTATGCGAGATGGCGGCGATCAACACCAAAGAGGCACTGGGCTCGGCGGCGGCGTCACGACTGAGGAGCAGGCTTGGCGATGCCGGGCGATACAAATCGGCAATCATGCCGGCCGATACGGACAACCGGCTTCACGCGTGGGAGTGGCTCGTCGAAGGAGACCGGTATTTTCTCAAGACCGACGCGCTCGACCACAGCAATGCCCATGACCTCATCGGCTGCCAGGACATCGGCTGGGACATTGCGGGAGCGTACGTCGAACTCGACCTGACGGCGCAGGAGACGGCCGAGCTCCGCGCAGCCGTTTCCGATGGTTGCTCGCGCAGTGTCAACGCCGGGCTGCAGGAGATCTTCGAAATCTGCTATCTCGCATTCCAGCTCGGTCTGTGGGCCTCGGCAAGGCCAGCGGCCGCCTCCGAGGAAGTCCCCCGGCTGGACGCCGCCACCGCGCGCTATGCGAGGCTCCTTCGATACCGCATCGTATGATCTGCGGCTTTCGCATCTGCGCTACCGGCCGTAAATCCTATCGAGCACATCCGCTACCGTGACCAGATATTCGCTGCCGGGATCGAAGCGTTCCCCTGCAGCCAAGCGCTCGGCCCAGCTGGCCGCCGCACGTCCACCCCAGGCGTCGGGCGGAACCGTCAGCACCTCCCGCTGGGTGCCGCGATAGCGTTCGGCTGTGAAGTCCAGATACGATCCGTTGACGTTTCTCAGGCTGGCGCCGCCTTCGGTGCCGTAGAAATCGGCGCTTATCACCGCGTCGCATCCGGCCTGCAGATGCCACGAACATGCTACCCGGGCGATGACGCCGCTCGCCAGTTCGACGGTAGCGACGGCGTAATCCTCAACCTCGTCACCATCCGGGCGGATGGGAAGACCCTTGGCGAAGAGCCTGCTCTCCACCCGGACGACGTCCGGGAACCCGAGGACCCAGAGAAGCAAATCGACCAGGTGCACGCCGAGGTCTATGACGCAGCCGCCGCCGGAAAGCGCCTTGTCGTAGAACCACGGCTTGCTCGGCCCGTAGGCATTGTGAAAGGTGAGGTCCACGGCGAATACCGTTCCGAGTTCGCCGGAAGCGATCAAATCGCGGATCTGCCGCATTCCGTCGGTGTAGCGATAGGAAAGATCGACGCTCAGGAGCCTGTCGACGTGTCGGGCCGTTTCGACCACGGCCGCGGTCTCGTCGCGCGTGCGCCCGAGCGGCTTCTGGCAGAAGACAGCCACGCCCTGCTCCAGGGCTACGATCGACTGGGCGGCGTGGAGCGCGCTTGGCGAGGCGATGACGATGCCGTCGAGCTCTTGGTCGAGCAGTGCCTCGAGCGAGTTCACAACCGAGGCCTCCGGCGTCAGCTCGCGCGCCGCCGCGGCCATTTCGGGCGAGGGGTCGAAGATGGCGACGGTTTCGACGGAACCGGTCTCGACCACCGCTTTCATCCGGTGGAAGCCAATTCTTCCGACGCCGAGAAAGCCGACGCGGGGGCGGATGGTGGCCTTCGGGCTCGTTGCAAGCTGCATCGCGTCACTCATCGCAGATCACCAGCGCTTTGATGAAATCTTCCGGCCGGTCGCGCGTCATGTCGAGTGCGGCGGCGAGTTCTTCGAGCGCGAACCGATGGGTGTAGAGCCGCGAGGGAGAAATCCGCCCTGCCGCGGTCGCCTCGATCGCCTCGTTTATGCCGCGCATGTAGACGGCGGGATCGCGTTCGTGAGCATTGATCACGTCGAGGCCGCGCCAGTTCCAGAGCTGCATGTTCACCTGCCGCGGACCGTCCTGATGATAGCCTGCAACAACGAGTCTGCCGCGCTCCTTCGTCAATTCGCCGGCCAGATCGAGTGGCCACTGTTTGCCGACCGCCTCCATGACGCAATCGCACAAGCGCCCGTCAGTCAGTTGCTTCACTTCCTCGATGATCCGCCAGTGATCGTCCATGGCAATCGCTGCGCCCGCACCGGCCTGCTTGGCCGCGGCGAGTGAAGACGGCCTGCGCGATATGGCTATCACCCGTGCGCCCGCGGCGCTCGCAAGCTCGGTCAGAAGAATCCCGAGAAAGCCGATGCCGACGATCGCCACGGTCTCTCCAGGAGTGATCCCGCTCCGCCGGAAGATGTTGAAGGCACAGCCAAGCGGTTCGCCGGGAAACGGCTGACCGGCAAGGGCCGTCGGCAAGGGCGCGATCGCGCTCTGATCGGCGATATCGTGCGTGGCATAGGCATGGTAGGAAAGTGCCGCGACGCGATCGCCCGGCGCGAAGCCCTGCACGTCCTCGCCGACCGCGTCGATTACTCCCCAGCCCTCGTGGCCGAGCGCCCCCGGTTCCGTCGGAAACTGCATCCATTCCGGACCCGACCAGGGAACGAGATTGGAGGCGCAGACGCCGCAGCCTTCGAGCCTTATCCGGACCTGGCCGCGATCGGGCTGCGGCAACGGCAACGTCTCTATGCGCAGCGTGCCCGGCCCGGTTACGATAGCGGCGGACATCGTGTCCGTCCGCTGAGATATGCTGATGTTCATGTCAGCTCCTTCCCTCGGTGGAGACCTGTCGGCAGCCCGAAAAGGCATTGCGAGGTCCCTCGGACCCGCCCCTGCCCCGACCAAAGCAGGCTCTGAGCAATGTTCAAGAGCCTTCCGCCCTTAACTTGATGTTGCAGCTTTTGTTCCTGGTGCCCGCAGTTCGCGTGGAACACTCCCGCGAAAGAGAGGTTTGTACCTTGGCATGGGCAACGCCCGGCTGGGGATCAAAGAAGAACATCAAAGAAGAAGTCAAAGAAGAAGGAACATTTGCGACGCAGGTTTGTTGGAGGTTTGTCTCTATCTCTGATTGGTCATCGTCAGGTGCATTATGACAAAAGTACTTGTTACCGGCGGCTGCGGCTTCATAGGCCGACATGTGGTCGAAGAGCTTCTCTCAAGGAACTACGAGCTGCGCGTCCTCGATGCGCTGAACGATCAGGTCCACGCGGATGCGCAAATCACGCTGCCACCGGAAGTAGACATGCGGCGCGCGGACATATGCGACGCAGACGCAGTGAAAAGCGCACTGAAGGACGTCAGTCACGTCATCCATCTTGCCGCGGAAGTCGGAGTCGGACAGTCGATGTACGAAATCGCCCGCTATGTGGGCGTGAACGACCTGGGCACCGCCGTCCTGCTCGAGGCGATGATCGGCATGCCGATCCGGCGGATCGTCGTCGCCTCTTCCATGAGCGTTTACGGCGAGGGCCTGTACGAGACGGCGGCCGGTGAGCGTCGCGCGCATATCCGTCGGTCCCCCGCCGAGATCAAGGCCGGCACATGGAATCCCTCCGGTCCCGACGGCGAGAACCTGAGGCCTATCGCGACCGACGAGCACAAGCCCGTCGATCTCGCGTCCATCTACGCGCTTACGAAATATGCGCAGGAGCGGCAGGTCCTCATATTCGGGGAGGCCTATGGCATAGACGCGGTGGCGCTGCGGCTTTTCAACGTCTACGGCGCCGGGCAGGCGCTTTCCAATCCCTATACCGGCGTTCTAGCCAACTTTGCCTCGCGGCTCGCCAACGGGCAATCGCCGATGGTCTTCGAGGACGGGCGCCAGAAACGTGACTTCGTTCATGTCCGCGACGTGGCGCGCGCTTTCCGGCTCGCGCTCGAACAGCCGCAGGCCGCCGGCCACGTGATCAATGTCGGCAGCGGGCACGCCTACGCCATTGCCGATGTCGCCTCGTTGCTTGCCGAAGCCATGGGCGTAGCGGAGATCGAGCCGGAGATCATGAATAAGGCCCGTTCCGGCGATATCCGCAATTGCTTCGCCGATATTGCCAAGGCGCGCGAACTCCTCGGCTTCGAACCGGTCCACCGGCTCGAGGAATCCCTCGCCGATTTCGCACAATGGGTCCGCAACGCAGGCGCCATCGACCGCGCCGCCGAGATGAAACGCCATCTGGAAGCACGGGGGCTGGTCCTATGAGCGGCCGGACCGTCGGCACAAAACAGCATCTGGCGACGCCTGCCCTCCCAGGCAAGGCGGCGCCGATCCTGGTCGTTGGCGGCAGCGGCTTCCTCGGTAGCAATCTCGCCGACAGTTTTCTGCGCGACGGCGAGCACGTGATCGTTCTCGACAATCTCAGCCGCGCCGGCGTCGAGCGAAACCTCGAATGGCTGGTAAGCACTCACGGCCGTGCCGTCGAGACTTTGATCGCCGATATTCGGGACCGCGCGGCGATCGAACCTGCCTTCAGGAACGCCAAGGCCGTATTTCATTTCGCGGCGCAGACGGCGGTAACCACCAGCCTCGAGCGGCCGACCGAGGATTTCGAGACGAATGCGCGCGGCACGCTTAACGTACTCGAGGCGGCTCGCCTGGCCGGGCGGCGCGCCCCCGTCATCTTCGCCAGCACCAACAAGGTCTATGGCGCCCTCGGGCACATGGAGATGAGGGACGTCGCGGGCCGCTATATGCCGGCCGGAGAGGCGACGCGCGAGCATGGCGTCGGCGAGGACCAATCGCTCGATTTCTGCACGCCCTACGGCTGCTCGAAGGGCGTCGCTGACCAGTATGTGCTGGATTATGCCCGCTCCTTTGGCTTGCCTACGGCCGTGCTCAGGATGAGCTGCGTCTATGGTCCGAGGCAGTTCGGCACCGAGGACCAGGGCTGGGTTGCCCATTTCCTCATTCGCGCGCTCGCCGGCGAACCGATTTCGATCTATGGCGACGGCAAGCAGGTCCGCGACATTCTGCATGTCACCGATGCGGTCGCAGCCTATCGGGCGGTCCTGAAATCGATCGACCGCCTGAAAGGGCGCGCCTTCAATCTCGGAGGCGGGCCCGGCAACGCCGTCAGCATTGCCGAGGTGCTGAGCGAGATCGAGCTGTTGACCGGCCGCCGGCTCTCGACGGCAAAAAGCGACTGGCGCGCCGGGGACCAGCTGTACTTCGTCGCCGATACGCGCGCGATCGCCGATGCGCTCGGCTGGAAGGCCGGAGTACCATGGCGGGAAGGCCTGCGCGATCTCTACGCCTGGCTTCACGACGATTGGGGCGAGGTCAGCAGGATCCGGCATCTGCCGCGGAGGGTCACCGCATGAGCCTTTGCACCGCTACCGCTGCGACATTCGAAGTCCGCCACAACGCCCCGGACTCGCTGCCGCGACGGGTGTTGATGACCGTCGATGCGGTGGGCGGCGTGTGGCGCTATGCGGTGGATCTCGCCGAAGCCATGCGGGCTTCCGGCGTGGAGACGCTGATCGTCGGCCTCGGCCCGGAACCTTCCGCTGAGCAGCGGCGCGAGGCGAGCCGCATCGGCGGATTCGAATGGCTGACAGCGCCGCTCGACTGGATGGCCGAGGACGAGAGCGAACTCGACCGCGTTCCGGAGCTCCTGGGCGAACTTGCACTCAAGCATTCCATCGATCTCCTGCACCTCAACCTGCCGTCTCAAGCCGCGGGAATAGCGGCCGAGATACCCGTCGTCACCTTCTCGCATTCCTGTGTCGCCACCTGGTTCGAGGCGGTGCGCGGATGCGGGTTGCCTGACGCCTGGCGCTGGCAGAAGCGATTGAACCGGCTGGGATTCGACCGAGCCGACCTGGTGCTCGCGCCGAGCCGAAGCCATGCCGCGTCCCTGACGCGCTCCTACGGTCCAATTCACGATCTCGCAGTCGTCTACAATGCGAGCCGGGACGCATGCTCAGTCACCGCCAAGGAAAACTTCGTTCTGGCAGCCGGTCGCTGGTGGGACGAAGGCAAGAACGGCGCCGTACTCGACAGGGCCGCCGCCGACATTAGCTGGCCGGTTGTGATGGCCGGTGCCTGTGAGGGGCCGAACGGACAGCGCCTGACGATCATGCATGCCGACCACAAGGGCGAACTCAGCCATGATCGGGCGATGTCGCTCATGTCGAAGGCCGCGATCGTCGTCTCTCCATCGCTCTACGAACCCTTCGGCCTGGTGGCGTTGGAGGCGGCACGTGCCGGCGCGGCACTGGTTCTCGCCGACATCGAGACCTATCGCGAGCTCTGGGACGGAGCCGCCCTTTTCGCCGACCCCGGCGATCCCCAAGCCTTTGCCCAGGCGGTCAACCGGTTGGCGCGGGATGCAGAGCTCAGGAAGGACCTCGGGCGCCGGGCACAGATGCGCTCGGCCGATTTCTCCCTCAAGACCCAGCGCGATGCGATGTTTGCCGCCTACCGGCGTGTGACGCGCGGATCAAATCGTTTGACGGCAGCGGAGTGAGCGGATGCGATTTCTCTTCTACACCCACTCATTGGTTTCCGACTGGAACCACGGCAATGCGCACTTCCTGCGCGGCGTCATGCGTGAACTCATCCGGCGCGGTCACGAGGCCATGGCGCTCGAGCCGAGCGATTCCTGGAGCCGGCGCAATCTGGTTGCCGATCAAGGTCTCGGACCGATCGCAGCCTTCCGCAAGGCCTTCCCCGGTTTGCGCGTCGGCATATACGGGGCCGATTTCGACCACGAAGCTGCGGCCGGCGAGGCGGACATGGTCATCGTGCACGAGTGGACCGATCCCGATCTGGTCGCCGAGCTCGGTCGCATTCGCTTGACGGGTGGCCGCTTCACGCTCGCTTTCCACGATACCCATCACCGCGCCGTCAGCGCCAAGCGGGATATCGCCCGGCTCGATCTTTCGGGCTACGACTTCGTTCTGGCTTTCGGTGAGGCCCTGCGCGAGCGTTATCTGCACGCGGGCTGGGGAAGGCACGTCCACACCTGGCACGAGGCCGCGGATACTTCGCTGTTCCGGCCGATGCCGGAGGTCGAAAAGCAGGGCGAACTCATCTGGATCGGCAATTGGGGCGATGACGAGCGCAGCAGCGAGATCATGTCCTTCCTGGTCGAACCGGCGAAAGAGCTGAAACTCAGGACGACCGTCCGCGGCGTGCGTTATCCCGAGACCGCGCTCAGAGCCTTGCGCGCCGCCAAGATCGTCTATGGCGGCTGGCTCGCGAATGCCGCCGTTCCGCGGGCTTTCGCCGAGCACCGGGCCACCGTGCACATCCCGCGCCGGCCCTATGTGGAAGCCCTGCCCGGGATACCGACCATCCGGGTCTTCGAGGCGCTTGCCTGCGGCATTCCGCTTATTTCGGCGCCATGGACCGATGCCGAAGGGCTCTTCCGTCCGGGCAAGGATTTCTGCATCGCCAAGGACGGCAAGGAGATGACGCGCCTTCTGCGGCAGCTGCTCGCCGAACCCGCCTTCGCCGCGGAAATGGTCGCCTCGGGACTGGAGACGGTCCGGGCGCGCCACACATGCGGCCATCGCGTCGACGAACTTCTCGCCATCGCCGCCTCCTACAGGCCGCGCACCGGCGTGAAACGGACAATTCCGGAGGAGGCCGAGGTATGAGACTGGCATTTTACGGATCGAGTCTGGTTTCGGCCTATTGGAACGGGGCCGCGACCTACTATCGCGGCCTGCTGCGCGCACTTGCCGAGCGGGGGTATGAGATCACCTTCTATGAGCCTGATGTCTACGACCGGCAGGCGCACCGCGATATCGATCCTCCCTCCTGGTGCCGCGTCGTCGTCTACGAAGGGACAATCGAGGCATTGAAAAGTGCGGCGCGGGAAGCAGCCAAGGCGGACATCGTCGTCAAGGCAAGCGGCGTCGGCTTCGAGGACGAGCGGCTGCTCGCCGAGGTGATGGCAGCGGCAGACCCGGCGGCGCTTAAGATATTCTGGGATGTCGATGCACCTGCCACGCTTGCCGAGCTCAGGGCCTCCCCCGATCACCCGCTTCGCCGCGCACTGCCTTCCCTGGATCTCGTGCTGACCTATGGCGGCGGCGAACCCGTGGTCGAATCCTATCGCGCGCTCGGTGCCCGCGAATGCGTGCCTATCTACAATGCGGTCGATCCGCAGACGCACCATCCGGTTTCGCCGGACCCGCGCTTTACAGCCGATCTCGCCTTTCTTGGCAACCGCCTGCCGGACCGCGAGGAGCGGGTGGAAGCCTTTTTCCTCGAACCGGCGCAACAGCTCTGGCAGCGGCGTTTTCTGCTCGGCGGGGCGGGCTGGCACGACAAATCGCTGTCCCCGAACGTCGCCTATATCGGGCACGTCCCGACCGCCGACCACAATGCCTTCAACACCACCCCGATGGCCGTCCTCAACATTTCACGCGCTAGCATGGCGGAAAACGGCTTCTCGCCGGCCACCCGCGTATTCGAGGCGGCGGGCGCAGGCGCCTGCCTGATCACCGACCACTGGGAGGGCATCGAGCTCTTCCTGACGCCCGGAGAGGAAGTTCTGGTCGCCAGGGACGGCCGCGACGTCGCCGAGCTGATGCAGAAGCTGACCGCCGCCACCGCCAGGGCGATCGGCGAACGGGCGCTCCGCCACGTCCTCGCCGAGCATACCTACGCACATCGCGCCGCGGAGGTGGACCGCGTCTTGAGGCAGGCGCGCCGGATGGAGGCCGCCGAATGAACCGGCCGCTCGACATCGTCATTCTCGGTCTCTCGCTGTCCTCCTCGTGGGGCAACGGTCACGCGACGACCTATCGTGCATTGCTCCGCGCCCTCGACGCTGCCGGGCATAGGGTGACGTTCCTCGAGCGAGACGTACCGTGGTATGCGAGCAATCGCGACCTGACCGCGCCGGACTTCTGCGACCTCGTCTTCTATGCGGAACCGGACGAACTCATCGGGCGACAGGCGCGCAGGCTTGCAAATGCCGATGCCGTCATCATCGGCTCCTATGTGCCCGATGGCGTGGAGGTGATCGACGCCGTCGCGGACCTCGGACCGAAACGCCTGTGCTTCTACGACATCGACACGCCCGTGACGCTTGCCAAGCTCGAGCGCGGCGACGAGGAATATCTCGCCCGAAGGCAGGTTGCGTCCTTCGACCTCTATTTTTCCTTCTCCGGCGGCAGAACGCTCGACCGGCTGCGGGACGAGTTCGCGGCGCGGCGCCCTGCGCCCCTCTACTGCGCCGTAGATCTCGACGCCTACTGCAATACCGGCGCGGCCGCGGAGTGGGACCTCGGCTATCTCGGTACCTTCAGCCCCGACAGGCAGCCCGCGCTGGAACGCCTGCTTGTCGAGCCGGCGCGCCGCCTGCCGCAAATGCGCTTCGTCGTCGCGGGGCCGAGCTATCCTGACGACATCGACTGGCCGGGGAACGTCGAGCGCATCGAGCATCTGCCGCCCGGCAAGCATGCCGAATTCTATAGCCGTCAGCGATTCACCCTGAACGTGACGCGCGCCGACATGGTGGCCGCCGGCTGGTCGCCGAGCGTTCGCCTCTTCGAGGCCGCCGCATGCCGCACGCCTTTGATCAGCGACTGGTGGGAAGGCATCGAAAGCTTCTTTCCGGCCGGCGAGGCCGTGATCATCGCCCAGAGCAGCGACGATGTCGTCGCAGCCCTGACCGGCCTCAATGAAAGGCAACGCAAAGCACTCGCCGATTGCGCTTATCGACGCGTAGCCGCCGCGCATAGTTCCGCGGCGCGCGCACGCACCTTTGTCGAGGCAATCGAAAGCGTCGCCGCCAGGACCGGCCTCGCCAACAGGCGTTCCGAGCGGCGGCTTCCCGTTTAACCCGAAAGGAGAACGGCCGATGGCTAAAAGAAACAAAGCAAGCCGAGGAAAGATCATCCTGGTTGCCGGCGGCGCCGGCTTTGTCGGATCGCACCTTTGTTCAGCACTTCTCGGCGCCGGCAACCGGGTGATCTGCCTCGACAGCTATCTCACCGGCTCCCCTGCCAATCTCACCGGCCTGAAGAACGACCCCTATTTCGCTATGGTGGAACAGGACGTCTGCGACGAAATCGACGTCGATGAACCGGTCGACCAGATCTACAATCTGGCCTGCCCCGCCTCGCCGCCGTCCTACCAGGCCGATCCCATCCACACGATGATGACCAGCGTGACCGGGACGGGAAACCTCCTGCGGCTCGCCGAGAGGCACGGAGCCACGCTTCTGCAGGCCTCCACAAGCGAGATCTACGGCGATCCGGAGGAACATCCGCAGCAGGAGAACTACTGGGGTCACGTCAACTGCACCGGCCCGCGAGCCTGCTACGACGAAGGCAAGCGCGCCGCCGAGGCTCTGTGCTTCGATAGCCTGAGGTCGGGAAGCGTCGACGCCCGGGTCGCCCGCATCTTCAACACCTACGGTCCGCATATGCGCCCTAATGACGGCCGGATCGTTTCGAACTTCATCGTCCAGGCGCTGAGGAACGAGCCGCTCACCGTCTACGGCAGCGGCGAGCAGACGCGCTCCTTCTGCTACGTATCCGACCTTGTGGACGGGCTGATCCGGCTGATGAACCGCAAGGAGAACCCCGCCGTGCCGGTGAACCTCGGCAATCCGGGCGAATTCACCGTCGTCGAGCTGGCGGAACTGGTCCTCTCGAAGATAAAAACGGCTTCGACGATCATCCATGAGCCGTTGCCGGCGGACGACCCGCAGCGGCGGCGGCCGGATATCACGCGCGCCAGGAAGCTGCTCGGCTGGGAGCCCAAAGTTCCTCTGGAGGACGGGCTGACGCACACGATCGCCTGGTTCGAGAGCGCGCTTGCCGGCAGCAGGGCGGAACGCCGGTCCGGCCGCACCCGTCGCCAGCCGCAACTTTCCGCCGTCACTCAGGATCTGTGATCATGGTTCAGGAGACGAAAGACCGATCGGCCATTGCGGAAGAGATCGCGGCGCTCGGTCCCTGGTTCCACAACATGCGGATCGGGGGTATCGAAACAGCGCCCGGTCACTTCCTCGGGGACTATCCCGCGGTGAAATGGAAGGCCTTCAGGCATGTCGTGCCGGACGACCTCGAAGGGAGGAGCGTCCTCGACATCGGCTGCAATGCCGGGTTCTACACGCAGGAGATGAAACGCCGAAATGCCGGACGCGTGCTCGGGATCGACTCCGACCCGCACTATCTCCGGCAGGCCAAGTTCGCCGCGGAGCAGGCGGGAGTCGACATCGAATACAGGTTGATGTCGGTCTATGACGCGGCGCGGCTGCGCGAGAAGTTCGACCTGGTCATCTTCATGGGCGTGCTCTACCACCTTCGCCATCCGCTGCTGGCGCTCGACCTGCTCTACGAGCACGTCGTCAGGGACCAGATGCTCTTTCAGTGCATGCAGCGCGGGTCGGACTCCGTGGCAGCCCTCGAGGATGACTACGATTTCCGGGAGTGGGAGATTTTCGACCGGCCGGACTACCCGAAGCTTTTCTTCGTCGAACACCGCTTCGCAGATGACCCCACCAACTGGTTCATCCCCAACCGCGCCGGCGTGGAGGCGATGCTGCGAAGCGCCGGTTTCGTCATCGAAGCCAATCCCGAGCGGGAAGTCTACCTTCTGCGGCGCGGCGAGCGCCCCTATCTGGACGAGCCCACCCTCAGAATTCTCGGAGGTTCGGCAGATCACTAGAGCGCTTCCGTGGGCGCCTTTCCGCCCCCGTCCCGCTCCCTGCCTGCTTGCCGGATCTTATCCGAAACGACGAAGCTGCGCCGCTTCCTTCTCGAGCAGGTCGGCCACTTCCTGGAGCGTCATATGCGTCACGCAGAGATGGATGGCGCATTCGAGAAAGCGCGTCGACGAGCGCCGCAAATACATGGCTTCCTCGCGCGCGGCCAGTTCCGATAAAGGATCCTTCGATGGGCGTCGACGGTCAGGCATTTGGAGACTCCTTCGATTCGCGTGTTTGGAGAACTCGGGCGGTGGTCAAACCCGCTTTCATGGCGAGAAGAGCCCGCCGGCATAGATCAAGGCGCCTATCACGACGGCCATGCCGACGATGGCCAGACTCAGTCCGAGCCGTTGCTTGTTCGGTCCGGCGGTCTCCGCAGCCGCAAGCGGCCGCATTGCGTCGTTGTACTCGGTCGAGGTGTCGGCCGGCCTCCCCTCCTCTTGCCCGGCTCTCGCGTTCCGGACCGCTTCCGGGCCGGGGGGCGTACCGGCTGCTTCGTCGTCGGTCTCGAGGGGCGCCGCCGCGGGGTCGAACCCGCGCCTTTTGTCACCAGTCCTTCCATGCTGGATGTCGCCACGCACCTGCGCAGGATTGCTTTCCGGCTTGGACATGGTCGCTCCTTTCCGCTTCGCGACACAACCGGCTTTCACGGCATTTGTTCCCTGCTCCTCCGCGGTGTCGGGGCTGACGTGATCGTCGCCTTCCGCTACTGCGACGTGAAGCGTTCTGGACGAAATGTGGCGAGCATCGGATGCTCAGCACCCGTTGCGATCTCATAAGCCAGAAGCTCACCAACGATAAGGCCAAGCGTCGCACCGCTGTGGCTGAAGGCCACGTAGTAGCCGGGAATGGCCTTGAGCGCTCCCAGCACCGGTTCGCCGTCTCCTGGAATGGGTTTGCCGCCGACGCCGATGGAGGCGATCTCGAGCTTCGGATTGCCCCCCATCACCTTTGACGCCTCGGCCAGGAGGGCATCTACGACGGCCGCATCGATGTCGCGACAACCGCCCTCGTGCATCTTCACGCCTTCATCCGCCGCCCAATCGGCATCCAGCGAGAAGGTGCCGCCCGGCGCGGGGCGGACGGCGACACGCGGCGTGTTCAAGACGGCGCGCAAAGGATGGGCAAGCGGCTTCGTTCGCACCAGAAGCGCGACCGGCGTTGCATCGTCGATGGTTTCGCCGGCTTGCTCCACCATCTTCGGCACGGCTGAGCCGGTGGCCAGCAGGACGGCATCCCCCAGGAAGCGATTGCCCGCGGCCGTTTCGGCGCCGACCGCCCTACCGCCTTCGACAACGACCCTTGCCGCACCCTCATCGGTCACGAGCGTGCCGCCGAGCTTGGCAAACTCTTCGATAAGCAGGTTGATCAGGATCGGCAGATCGACCCACCCTTCACCCGGATTGAAGATCGCGCCCTGAGGCGTGATCGCGCGCGCGTCGAGACCCGGCGTCACTGCCGCGACTTCGCCCGGCGCGAGGCGCTTTGCATCATAGCCGAGCGAGACTTCATGGCGATAGGCTGCGTCGATGCCGTTGCTCGAGTCATCGGCATCCCAGGTCAGGCCACCGTCGAAGCGAAGCCAGTCCGCATCGGGGAAGCGAGCCGAGAGCGTGCGGTAGCGATCGATGCCCGCCATGCGCAGCCGGTGATAGGGTTCGGAGCGAATACGCGACGAGTTCAACCAGGAGAGCGAGCGGCCGGAAGCGCCGCCGGCCGGCGGGCCATCGTTCAGGATGGTCACGCGAATGCCCCGCCGGGCAAGCTGCACTCCCGTTGAGACGCCGAAAATGCCGGCGCCGATGATGACCGCCGAAGTGATGATGTTATCCGTCATGGTTAATTGTCTTTCGATCCGTTGGACAGGTCAGGTGATGCGAGGATGGGCCCTCATGGTCGTCTTCTCCCCTTGCCTTCAGAGCACTTCGGCGAGGAAACGCTGAAGGCGTGGGCTCTGCGGATAGTCGAAGATCGCCTCGGGCGTGCCTGCCTCGACGATGCGCCCCTCGTCCATGAAAACGACCTGGTCGGCGACACGTCGGGCAAAGCCCATCTCGTGCGTGACGACGACCATGGTCATGCCGCCTTTACCGAGATCGGCCATGAGGTTGAGGACACCCTTAACGAGCTCGGGGTCGAGCGCGCTCGTCACCTCGTCGAACAGGATGACTTCGGGTTCCATGGCCAGCGCGCGGGCTATCGCGACACGCTGCTGCTGCCCGCCGGAGAGACCACCGGGGCGATGATGCTGGCGGCTGGCGAGACCGACATCGGCAAGCCGCACCTTGGCGATGCGTTCCGCTTCGGCCTTTGGCAGACCCTTTATCTTCGTCAGCGACAGCATGACGTTTTCGAGAGCCGTGTGATCCGGAAAGAGGTTGAAGTGCTGGAAGACCATACCCACCCGGCGGCGGAGCCGCTCCGGCTTCATTGTGAGAATGCTGTCGCCGTCGAGCAGGATGTCGCCGCACTTCGGTTCCACCAGACGGTTGAGGCAGCGCAGAAGCGTCGACTTGCCCGAACCGGAAGGGCCGATGATGCAGGTGACGCTGCCGGGCCTCACCGAGAGGTCGACGCCCTTCAGCACGTCGAGCTCGCCATAGGCCATGCCGAGATCGCAGACTTCCAAACTGCCGCCCTTGAAGGCAATCTGCGAGGCGTGATCGGCGCGATCGAGTTCGCTAACCTCCTCCAGCCCGCTCGTAATGGCCGCCGATTGCTGCTTGCCAAGCCTGAGACGACTGTCGATGGCGTTGACGAAATGCGTGAGCGGCACCGTGACGAAGAGATAGAAGACGCCCGCGAGAAGGAGCGGCGAGAGATTGCCGGTCACCACGGCCTGATCCTGGCCAACGCGGAAAATCTCGCGTTCGGAAGCCAGCAGGCCGAGGAAATAGACGAGGCTCGAATCTTTCACATTGCCGATGAACTGGTTTACCAGTGCTGGGAGGACCCGACGCACGCCCTGCGGCACGACGATAAGGCGCATGCCCTGGCCGTAGCTCATACTGAGCGCCCGGCACGCCTCCATCTGGCCGCGTTCGACGCTCTGGATGCCTGAACGGAAGATCTCGCCGATATAGGCGCCCGCTATGAGGCTGAGCGCGAGAACGCCGAGAGGATAAGGCGACGGACCGAACAGTTCGCGGCCGATGCGCGCAAAGCCCTGACCTATCAGCAGGATGGTGACAATGGCCGGCAGACCGCGGAAGATGTCCGTATAGATGCGGGCCGGGATACGCAGCCAGGGCGACCGCGAAATGCCCATGATGGCGAGCACCATGCCGATGACGATGCCCAGTACCGTCGAGGCGGCCGCCAGGATCAACGTGTTTTTCAGACCGACCGTGATCATGGTCGGCAGGACTTCGGCCATCGCGCCCCAATCGAGGAAGCTGCGGCGAAGGTTTTCAAGCCAGTTCATCAGGCGGTTCCCTGAAGGAAAGGCCGGTCCGACCGACGACGATCGGACCGGAACGCGGGATTAGGGCTTCGGGAGATAATCGGCTGGCATCGGCGTGCCGGGGAACCATTTTTCGTGCAGGGTCTTCCAGGTCCCATCCTGCATGGCGGCCTGCAAAGCTTTGTTCAGGGCCTCCCGCAGGGCATCGTTGCCCTTGCGGATGACGAAACCGGCCGGCGCGTCGAAGCTCGGAATATTCACCGCCACTTTCAGGTCCTCATACCGGCCGGCATAGTCTTTTGCCGCCTCGTAATCGAGGAAATGCGCATCGATCGTGCCGTTGTTCAGTCCGGATACGGCAGAGTTATTGTCTGGGAATTTGACTAGATCGGTGCCCGTGAAGTTCTTCTGTGCATAAATTTCCTGGAGCGTGCCTTGCACGACCCCAAGCCGCTTGCCCTTTAGGCCTTCAGCGCCGGTGATATCCGCGTCCGCGGTGAGCACGGAAAGGTAGCCTGCCAGATAGCCGTTGGAAAAGTCGACCGTTTCCTTGCGCTTCTCTGTCGTTCCGATCGCGGCCGCCGCCACGTCGAAACGGCCGTTGGCGACCGAGGGCATGAGGGCCGAGAAATCCTGCCCGGTGAAGATCACCTGTTCCCTCTCGAAGCCGATCCGCTTGGCCACGTCGAGAAGGAGTTCGATGTCGAAGCCGGTGAAATTGCCGTCAGCAGTTGAGAACGCGTATGGCTTGGCATCACCCATCGTACCGACGCTGATGGTTGTGGGGTCGATCAGACCAAAGGGATTGTCCTGAGCGGTGGCCGGTGCCAGGGCACCTGCCGCAAGGCCAAAGACTATCGCAGCGATGGCCGCGCCCAACCTGGCGAGCGGCACATACGAGACTTGGAATGAGTTCATCGGTTTTTCTCCTCTGGTGGTGTTTTTGCAATGTTGAAAGGACAAGGCCCTCCCAGGACGACCGGATCACCCGCGCATCCCGTAGCTGCCATCGCATGCCCCTATCAGGAGCTTTTTTGTTCTTGGAGACCGGTCTCACTTCAATTGAGACCGGTCTCATTTCCCGTTGCAATTGTTATCTTCGTGTTTGCCAGTCGTCAATATGTCTTGTAAGGCTAGCAATCATGGACCGGAATCCGTCCCGCCCCACCTCCGTTACCGTTGCCGACGTCGCGCGTCGGGCCGGCGTCTCGAAGGCGACGGCAGCACGCGTTCTGGGCGGCTACGGACCGGTCAGCGATCGGGTGCGCGAAGCCGTGACCGCCGCCGCCCGTGCGCTCGATTACCGGCCGAACGAGCTTGCCCGAAGCATGACGACGGGCCGATCGGGCACGATCGGCGTCGTGGTCGGCGACATCGAAAACCCGTTCTTCAGCCTGGCCGTGCGGGGCATCGCCGACGTCGCCCGGCAAGCGGGCTTTACCGTCATCCTAATAAATTCGGGCGAGGACGTCGGCACGGAGAAGGCGGCGATCCGTACGCTGCTTGCCAAACGGGTGGACGGCCTGATCGTGTCACCCGCCAAGGAAAGTGAACTTGACCACCTGCAGGAAGCGGCCCGCTCGGGCCGGCCGCTGGCGCTGCTCGACCGCGGCAGCGAGACACTCGACGTCGATACCGTTATCGCCGACGACAGAGACGCTGCCGAGGGCGTCACGCGTAGGCTTCTTGCGCTCGGCCACCGACGGATCGCCTACCTCACCGCCTGCGACACGCCCGATCATCTATTCCGCACGCCGGCCGATATCAATACTGGGTCGGTACGGCGACGTATCGAAGGATTTCTCGCCGTTTGCCGAGAGGCAAGCCTGGGCGACATGGAAAGGTGGGTGCATGTCGGCGCATCCTCGCCGGAGCATACGCGCCGTATCGCCACCAACATGTTGCGGGCGAGCGTGCGTCCGACGGCGATCATAGCCTCCGATAGCTTGATCGGACTCGAGGTCTTCAAGGCAAGCCGCGCGATCGGCCTTGCTATTCCCAGCGACCTGTCGCTCGTCTCGTTTCATGACGCTGACTGGACGTCCGTGACATCGCCGCCTGTCACGGTGGTCAGGCAACCGGTTTACCGATTGGGCGAAAGGGCCGCCCAATTGCTTGTTGAGCGCCTCAACGGGAACGACATAGAGGCCCGCCGCGTCGTTCTGCAAACGGAAATCGTCGAACGTGCCTCGGTCGCTGAAGCGCCGGCGTAATCCTTTCGACGCTCGGTTGGGGAAGTTCCGCGTTCAACGAAGGGCGGAACTCCCAGGGAGGCTACTCCCGGACGGACTGCTGCAGGCGATCCTTGGCCGCGTCATGCGCTTCCAGCGCCGCATCTCCGGCCTTGTCCAGCATCTCCTGCCCGGCTTCCATGGCTTGCGCCACCCCGGCATTCGCTCTTGCCGCGAGATTGGACCTCACATCTTCCGCCATTTCGCCGATGGCCTCATCCTCGGCTTCGCTGTGGGGAAGCGCCGCCCCGATGGCCGCGCCTACGGCAAAGGCGAGTGCGCCACCGACCAGCGGCTGGTCGCGGAAGTGCCTCATGATGGCAGCGTTGAGATGCGCGCCCTGTTCTTCGAGCGACCGGCCGGCGTCCTGCATGCTGCCGGCGAGAGACCTGCCGGCTCCCGTTACGGAGTCGGACATCCGGCTCGCCGTGGCGCTCACCTGTCTCCACGTTCGCGACGCCCAGCCGGATGCCTCGTCGAACAGGGCACCGGTCTCGTCCCTGATATCTTCGATCTGCTTGCCTGCCGTGTCGACAAAGCCGCGATAGACCTTTCCGGCCGGGTCGACGAAATGGCTCGCGCGCCGGCCGGCGTCATCCGTCAGGGCGCGAAAGCGGCTTCCGCTTTCATCGGTGAAGTGGCTGTAGCGTTCGCCGAAACTCGCCTCTACCGGACCCACTCGCCGGACGGACCCCCTTACGGTTGCAAGCGGATAATCGTCCGCGCCGTCGTCCTTCTCCCCGTGTCGCGGCGCGCGCGAGGCCGGGTTTGCGATCAGCCAGGCGAGGCTGACGCCCATTAGGGCAACCGGGATCGGGTTCGACTTGAGCGCCACGCCGAGATTGCTCAGATATTCGGATCCGCCACTCGTTTTGGCATATTCGAGCAGTTCGTCCATCAGTTCTCCTGGCGACATGCGCTCCTGAATTTCGTGAAGCTTTTCTTCGATTCGCTGGCGGTCGGCCTCGATCTCGCGCTGCAGCTCGGCAGCGGAGTGGGTATGTGCGGAATCGTTCATTGCAGTCTCTCCTTCACCACGTTCGCATCGCGCTGCAGGGAGGCGGCGGTCCTATCGAACTGGATGCTGCTGCCCTTGAGCGTCGAGAGGCCGCGCGAAATCATCGCCCAGGCAAGCAGGGCGACGACCACGCCGACGACGGCCGCCGACAATGCATCGGCATTCGCTTCGGTCATGCCTTGGGCAACGAGGAAGGCGCCCAGCCCCTGGACGACCGCACTCAGCAACACGCCGACGGCGCCTATGGCAAAGATCAGACCCACGAGCAGCGTCTCGAGGCTGCCGACCGCTCGATTCAGGTTCTCGGAGGCCTCGGCTTTTGCGAGGTCGATTTCCTTCCGGAAAAGCCCGGATATATCCGCCACCAGACCGGTCATCAGTTCCGTCAGGGGGCGCTCGTCCCGATGATTAGCCATTGTAGCGTTCCTTCTCGCTTGATTGACGAATCTGTGCCGAAGCATCCCGTCCGTCACGGCGTGGAGGCGAAGCGGTGAGGAACCGGCTTGCGGCCAGTCCTGCGATTGCGGCCATGCCGAGGAAGGCAAGCGGCTGCTTTCGGCCGAAATCTTCGACCATTCCGGCGATCTCGCCGAAGTTCCGGCCCTCGGCCTTGCGTGCGAAGCCCTGGAGCGACGTGCCTATCTGCTTGGCATAGCGGCCAATGGCCCGCTGATCCGATTGCTCGAGCTCGTTTCCGACCTTCTCGAGCGCCGCAGCAACACCGCTCAACTGGCGTGCAGCGACGTTTTTCTCCTCCTCGACGGCGCGGCCCACCGCCGCCTTTGCCTGCTCCGTCTGTTGATCGGCAAATTCCTTGAACTCGTTTACGTCTTCACGCACAGCGTTCTGGAGACTTCGCTCGCCGGTCTCCGCACCGGTGTCGCCGGGTTGCACGCCGCTCACTCGCTCAACGCCTTGCGCGGACGTCAAAGGCCTGCCCAAAGGATCGCCCGAGCCGCGGCCGCTTGTGTCATTGCTCATTGTCGGCTCCTCCCATCTGTAACGGGGATCGTTATCGTCTACGCAATCAAACGAGCCATTTAGAACCTTGTTCCCTTCAAAGCGCCTCGGGCCCGCCCAAGCCCGAATCGCTCATTCCGAGGGCCCGCCGTGGCAGCCTTGTCCAGAACGATGGCTGCCGGCGCGGCGCCCAGGCCGGCGGCTGGGCAATCAGCGGGGCCGGTTCTCCGATGACTGCTCGTAAAGTTCCTCGACCTTCTGCTTCTGCGCTTGCCTCTCGGCCCGCGAGAGCGGCCGCTGTTTCAAGATGGCATAGGCGACCGCAGCACCAAGAATGAAGGCACCGCCGCCGGTGACAAAAAGCCAGAAATAGTTCGTCAACATCGTCGTACCTCCTCATAGGAAGCCAACCGATGCGATCGCCGAAGGTTCCAGAAAGGCATGATTCCCGGCATGTTCCGGCGGCGCCGGAGCTGCCATTGCACCGGAACCGAGTGCCTGCTCGCGGGTTTGAGCGACGTCAGCGAACCAAGGAGGAACTCATGGCCAGGAACAGGAACCGGAGCCGCGACATCTATGAGCGCTATCCAGAGCCGGACCGGCGCGGCGGATCCTACGAGGACGAGAGGCGCCGCTCCCTTATTGGAGGTCCAGGGCCTGCGGATTACGGGAGCCCTGAATATTTTCCGGGTGCCGAGCCTGGGCGTGCCGGCACATATCGCGGCGCAGGGGAGCGCCTTGGCCGTTGGGACCGGGAGCCTGCCTATGGGCCGGACTACTTCGGCGGTGGAGGCTATTATCCCGAGGACGACTATGGCGATCGCTATCGCGGCAGAGGCTACGGGGAGCGCGGCTTTCTTGAACGCGCCAGCGACGAGGTCGCGTCCTGGTTCGGCGATGAGGATGCCGAGCGCAGACGGGTGATGGATCAGCATCGCGGCAAGGGACCGAAGGGATACACCCGTTCCGACACCCGCATCCAGGAGGATGTGAGCGACCGTCTGAGCGACGAGGGGATGCTCGACGCGTCCGATATAACGGTTTCGGTTACGAATGGCGAAGTCCAATTGAGCGGATTGGTCGATTCCAAATGGGCGAAGCGGCGCGCCGAGGACTGCGCCGACGCCGTCTCGGGCGTGAAGCATGTCCAGAACAATCTCCACATCCGCCCATCGGGAGGATCGCCCGGCTGGAATGCCGGCAACACCGACCGCAACATCGCTTGAGAGGCAGGCATCCGTGGAAAGCGGCTGGAATGAGCATCAGCGGACCCAAGGTGGTCGTCGGGCCGAAGGCGGCCCACCTTGGGCCCGTCGGAAACGCTCATCGGGATGTCATGGACTGAACCTGGATCAGATGGGTTCTGACCGTCGGATAGGTGGCCGCGGCGAAGGCCTTCAGCGCGCCGGCCTCGCCTTGTTCCGAATAGGCTTTGAGAAGCTCCAGAGCATCTTCATGCGCGGTGACCTGGGAGGACAAGTAAGCCGGATCGAATTCGGCACCGCTCAGCGCCCGCAACGCTGCAAGCCTCTCCTCCCCAGCCTTGTCGAGCGACTGGGAAGGCTCGACTCCATCCTTGCGTGCGGCCTCGGCGAGTTCCTTGGCGGCCCGCGCGTGATCCGCAAGCATCCGCTCGGCGAATTCCAGCACCTCGCGCCCCTTGGCGCGCTGCCGCGCCAGTTCTGCGGCCTTCAGCTCGAAGAGGTTCGACATCGACATCTTCTGCGCGAATTCCCGGGGCTGCGACGGTTCGCCCTGAGCGGACACGGCCTGCAACGGTGCGAGGCACAACACTATCGCGGCGAGGGTGGCGTTGATGGTTCTCATCGGGGATACCTCCGGAGGCCACCTAACCTGCGGCCTGGGTGAATCGTTCCGGACACCGCAAGGAAATTGCCCGAGCGCGGCACCGCTCCCATCGCATGAAGTCACAGCGAGTGCGTGCGCGACCCTAGGCGCGGGCCAAGGAACTTTCTTGGAGCCATCCGGTTGTAAGAACCGAGAGGCCGCACAACGGCCGATAGGAGCGGTCACTCGCGTGACCGACGAGGCTTATGCAAACGGCATTGTTCATCGCGATTCCCGCCCTCCCGCTCGGAACGGCGCTCGTGCTTCTGTGGTTCGGCCCGCTGTGGCGCCAGCAGGCGAGCCCATGGAACCGCTCGTCCATCTGGTGCCCGGGATCGACCTTTCTGGATCGTCAGGCGCCATGGCAGACCTTCGATCGGGTCTGATGCAGTCGGGCCGACGAATAGCGCGCCGATCGCCGGCGTGGCAACCGGTCCGAGCCGCTCGTATCTCTTCGGTTGAAAGTGCTGCGGGGAAGGCCTATCCGCACGTTCCCCGAATTGCTTTGACGCCGCCTTCGCCGCACCGCTGACACATGCCGTTACAAAAGTCCCTTCCGGCCGACACATCGTCAATACATGCGGTCATTCAAATAGCCGCACTGGCATCGAGGACGGGCCTCGGCCAATGCGGAAAGGATGACCTCTATGAAAACATCTCGGATCTTGGCGGCCGCACTGCTGGTCGTTGGAAGTGGATTGGCGCTGCAAGCGGCCAAGGCTCAACAGGCGGGACTTCACCGCACCGATCTCCTGCAGCACGATCTCGGCCAGCCGGGCCGCGAAACAGTCCAGGTGCGCGTCGACTTCGATCCCGCTGCAGTCTCCATCAAGCACTCCCATCCGGGCGAAGAAGTGGCCTATGTGCTCGAAGGCTCGCTGGAATATCAGCTCGAGGGGAGAGCGCCGGTCACGCTGCATGCCGGAGACGCCTTGTTCATTCCGGCGGGGGTGGCTCATATCGCGAAAAACGTTGGCAGCGGCAAGGCATCGGAGCTCGCGACATATATCGTCGAAAAAGGCTCCCCGCTCGTCGTTCCCGTCAAGTGAGCGCTCAGTGAGCCGGAGTGCGTGCTGAGTCGCGACGAGCTTCTCGACCGCATAACACTCTATAGGCTGAGGACCTCCGGTTCTTGCATTGCCCCGGCGTTACGGCACAGGCACGAGCCGGTGAATACTGATGTCACGGCATCCTCGTTCTGATAAGAAATTGCGGTCAAAGGGGTGTCTTGCCATGGAGCACATCGATCACATCCTGATCGTCGACGACGATCGGGAAATCCGCGAGCTTGTGTCGGCTTATCTGAAGAAGAACGGTCTGCGGGTGACCGCCGTCGCCGACGGGCGGCAGATGCGGGCCTTCCTCGAGGCGAATACGGTCGATCTGATCATTCTCGATCTCATGATGCCGGGCGACGACGGCCTCGTCTTGAGCCGCGAGCTGCGTGTCGGCAGACACAAGGCGACGCCCGTCGTGATGCTGACCGCCCGCTCGGACGAGATGGACCGGATCATCGGGCTGGAGATGGGCGCCGACGACTATATCGCCAAGCCGTTCTCGGCACGCGAACTGCTCGCCCGCATCAAGGCGGTCCTGCGGCGCGCGCGGATGCTGCCTGCGAATCTGCAGGTCTCGGAGGCAGGTCGGCTGTTGCGTTTCGGCCAATGGAGGCTCGACACGACGGCAAGGCATCTCATCGATGCGGACGGTACTGCGATTGCGCTCAGCGGCGCCGAATACCGGCTGCTGCGTGTCTTCGTCGATCATCCGCAGCGCGTCCTCAACCGCGATCAGCTCCTCAACCTCACACAGGGGCGCGAGGCCGAACTCTTCGACCGATCGATCGATCTCCTGGTCAGCCGGGTCCGCCAGCGGCTCGGCGACGATGCCCGGGAACCGGCCTATATCAAGACCGTCCGCAGCGAAGGCTATGTTTTTTCGGTGCCGGTCGAGATCGTGGAGCCCCGCTGATGACGGCGCGATCGCTTCTCGATGGTATTCACCTATGGCCGCGCACGCTCAGGGCGCGGCTTTTTGTTATCCTTCTCGCCGGCCTGACGATGGCCCACGCGATGTCCTTTGCGGTGCTGTTTTCCGAACGCTACATCGCCGCCAGATCGGTGATGTTCAATACGCTCGAAACCGACGTCGCGACGTCGATTGCCATTCTCGACCGGCTCCCCGCTGCCGAACGCGTCGCCTGGCTGGGCCGGCTCGATCGCGGATCATACCGCTTCGTCCTCGGGCGGGGCATTCCGGGCAGTCCCGTGCTCAATGAGGCCGATGCCGAGGTCGCCGACAAGGTCCGGGCTGCAATCGGTGCGAAATACCCGATCGAGGTCGAATCCATTCCCGGCGGCGTCCGCCGTCTTCAGGCCCATCTTCGTTTGAGCGATGGTGAGCCGCTGACGTTAGACATCACGCCAAGAGGCGTCATGCCGGTAGCCGACTGGCTGCCTTACGTGCTTTTCGCTCAGCTTTCCCTTCTGGTCCTTTGCAGCTGGTTTGCCGTGCGGCAGGCCACCCGCCCGCTCGCGGACCTGGCGAAGGCCGCCGACACGCTCGATCCGAACAGCAAGACGCCGCGCCTCAGCGAGACCGGACCGAGGGAAGTCGCCTATGCGGCAACGGCGTTCAATGCGATGCGGGATCGCATCGCGCAGTATCTGGAGGAGCGCGTGCAGATACTGGCCGCGATCTCGCATGACCTGCAAACACCGATCACACGGATGAAACTCCGCGCGGAAATGGCCGAAGCGTCCATCGAGAGAGACAAGCTGATGACGGACCTCGACGAGGTCGAACGTCTCGTCAGGGAAGGCGTCGCCTATGCACGCAGCGCCCATGGCAAGGACGAAAAGGCTTCCCGCATCGATCTCGCCTCCTTCATCGAGAGTTTGGCGTATGATTATCAGGATACCGGCAAGGCCGTCACGGTCGGCAAATTGGGGGACGGCGCAATCGTGACCCGGCCGCACGCCTTGAGACGGATTCTTACCAACCTGATCGACAATGCGCTGAAATTCGGTGGCAGCGCCGAGATCGAGGTCGAGCGCCGCCCCGAGGGCACCATGATCATAAGCGTCCTCGATCGTGGCCCCGGCATTCCGGAGGACCAGCTCGATGCGGTTCTGCAGCCCTTCTTCCGTCTGGAGCAATCACGCAGCCGGGATACCGGCGGGACCGGACTCGGTCTCGCAATCGCCCAGCAGCTCGCGACGGTCATCGGCGGCTCCCTGATCTTGCACAACCGTGACGGCGGCGGACTTGCGGCGGAACTTGCCCTCTAACGCTTTGAAAACGACCCACTTCCGGACGGAGATCCGTTACACACTCTTCCCGTAAGTGGTCTCGCCCGCCTGAGGAACGATCGACCCCGTCCGATCCGCAGGACGGGCGGCTTAACAAAGGAACGGGGCGGTCTCGGCCGCCCCGCTACGCATGGTCGCTTCAGGCTGCAGTGCCTCAGGCCGGCTGCGGCTCGCCGGACTGCTCCCGGACAATGTAATCGGCGTACCAGATGGGCCAGTCCTCGTCCCTGTGTCCGAGCTGCTTCTCGTATTCGCCATGGGCTGCTTCGGCGCGGCGGAACGCGGCTGCGAGATCGGCGGCCGAGCTGAAGGCCGTGGCGTTCGCGTCGACGCGGCCGGGCAATCGCGCGGTGACCTCCTGCAAAAGCCAGCCATTGCCGTCCGGGTCGCGGAACGAAGCGTAGGAACGATAGCTGCGGCGCTCGGGATCGGGACCGCCGACACGATGCGTCCCGAACAGATAGGGCTCGTCGCTGCCGGCATTCACGTCCCCCGCGTGGAACACCTCGCTGATCTCGACGCCGCGACCGCGCAACTCCTCGCGGGCGGCCTCGATGTCGGAAACGATGAGGTACAGTCCCTGCGCAGAACCGGGCTGCGCATTGGTCACATGCCTTCCGAAGATGACCGAGGCACCGGATCCGGGCGGGGTAAACTGTATCACCCGGTAGTCGTCAGCGCCGGCAAAGTCGGCGTCGAGCCTCCAGCCGAGGCTCGCGTAGAATTCCTTTGCGCGTTCGACATCCGACACGGGCACGACGATAACTTCGAGCTTCATATCGACGGGCCGGGCTCTTTCGCTGTTGATTGCAGTGGTCATGTCATTCTCCTCTTGTTTGGGAGGCGCAAGGCGCCTTGTGTCTTCTCGGTTGACGATGCGGGACGGAAGCTTCATGCCTCGTCCGACTGTCGAGAGACATATGCCGGCCCGCATGTGTAAGGGATGTTTCGCAAGGGGCGGAAATTGTAAGCCAATCCTCACAGACCGCCGGCGGATACAGTTCGATACGAAGACATTGCTCCGCATGCGAAGGCGATCAGAAACGATCGACGTCGACAACCGCCTGGGCAAAGGCCTGTGGGGCTTCCTGCGGAAGGTTATGACCGATACCGCCCGAGATCAGCCGGTGCTCGTACCTGCCGGAGAACTTCCTGGCATAGGCCGCGGGCTCTGGATGCGGGGCGCCATTGGCATCGCCTTCCAATGTGATCGTCGGAACGCCGATCGCCGGCAGTTCGGCAAGCCGGGCCTCCAGACCATCGTATTTGCTCTCGCCGTCGGCAAGGCTGATCCGCCAGCGGTAATTGTGGATGGTGATATCGACATGATCCGGGTTGTCCAAGGCCTCAGCGCTTCGATTGAAGGTGGCGTCGTCAAAATTCCATTTCGGCGATGCGAGCTGCCAGATGAGTTTCGCGAAATCCTTCCGGTACTGTTGATAGCCCGCCCGCCCGCGCTCCGTGGCGAAGTAGAACTGGTACCACCAGGCAAGCTCCGCCTTCGGCGGCAAAGGCTTCTTATTGGCTTCGCGGCTGCCGATCAGGTAGCCGCTCACCGACACCAATGCCTTGCAGCGCTCCGGCCAGAGTGCGGCGATGATATTGGCGGTTCGCGCGCCCCAATCGCAGCCGGCGATGACCGCCTTCTCGATGCCGAGCGCATCCATCAGGGCGACGATGTCGGCGGCGATCGCCGCCTGCTGGCCGTTGCGCGGTGTGTCGCGGGAGAGAAAACGCGTCGTGCCGTAGCCGCGCAGATAGGGAACGACGACTCGGTAGCCGGCCTTCGCGAGCAGAGGCGCTACATCGGCATAGGTGTGGATGTCATAGGGCCAGCCATGCAGCAGGATGACCACAGGCGCATCGCTCGCGCCCGCCTCGGCATACCCGACGTTAAGGACACCCGCGTCAATCTGCTTGATCTTGGCGAAAGATGTATTCGTCCCCGGCGTTGTCGCCGGAATGCGGGCCTCGCTCGTCGATTTTGCGAGGGCGGCGCGTCCAACGCCGAAATGCGCCGCAGCGACGGTCAATGCCGCCACTCCCATGAACCGCCGCCGCCGTAGATCGAATTCGTCTGTCATCTAACTTCTCCGGATTGTGTGAACCACAGCCACGGAGTGCGATGTTCGTGTATCCCGATTGTGAGCCCGCCCATTGCGATTTGAAAGCCCGTGTACCGTCCACGGCCGCCGATACATTAGGCTACAATTCGCTCGCGCCGGATCTCACCGACGCGCTCTCGCGGGCGTTCCGGCGGATCGTCTGAGGCGGCTGCCCGAGCGTGCGGAGAAATGCCCGGCGCATGCGATCGGCAATGGCGAAACCGGTTCCTCCGCAATCACGTCCATCGAGTGGCGGCCCTGCTCCATCATCAGCCGAGCCGCCTCGACGCGGAGGTTCTTCACCGCCTTGGCAGGCGACTGCCCTGTTTCGGCACGGAAGGCGCGGCTGAGTTGGCGGGCGCTCAGGCCCGCCGCATCGGCCAGTTCTTCCACTGACAACCCCCGCCGGAGGGTCGCCTTGGCGTAATCAATCGACCTTTGGATACGGTCGGACTTCGGCTCCAGCTCGAGCAATGCCGATGGCAAAGCCGGTTACAAGAATCCGCATGGACTCGCCTTTCTCCTTTCATCCGAATGTAAAGACGAATGCTTCGACACCGGGATCGAGAAAGCGGATCTCGAACGTCCGTTCCCGCACTTCTCCCGACTGCCGTACGAGCTGATAGAGCCGCGTCTCTCCCACCGTTCCATAGCCGTCGGAATCGATGTCCGAACCGTGATCCGGGCCCGGTGCAGCACCGTCGACCTTCACCTGAAAGCGCAACGTCCTGCCACTTCCCCCGGGGCCGAGGACGAGGTGCAGATCGCGCGCGCTGAACCTGTAGGTGATTGCGCCCCCGGCCCGATTGAGTGTCGCCTGCTCTGCTCCAACCGTCCAGTTACCGGCGAGGCTCCATTGATTGAGCCTAGGCTTGCCGGCGGTATAATCGTGCGCCGTATCGGCTGCGACACGTTCCGGCGATACGAAGCCTGAAGCACGCATGTAGCCGACGTAATCCTCGCGGGACTGGAGATTGGCGAGATCGGGCGCGGCTTCGGCACCCGCCGCATCCGGCTGCACGAAACCACTGTCGCCGCGGCGGCTCCCTGCCGCTTCCGCCAGCAGCTCCTGTATGACGCGCTCCGACCGCGCATAATCGCCCTCGCCGAAGTGATGGTGTCTGATCCGTCCTTCTGCATCGATGAAATAGTGCGCGGGCCAGTAGCTGTTGCCGAAGGCGCGCCAGATTGCGAAATTGTTATCGATCGCAACGGGATAGCGGATACGGAAATCCGCCACTGCGCTCTTGACGTTGTCGATGCGTTTTTCGAAGGCGAATTCGGGCGCATGCACGCCGATCACCACCAGCCCCTGGTCCCGATACTTCTCGGCCCAGGCGCGGACATAGGGGATCGTACGGATGCAGTTGATGCAGGAGTAGGTCCAGAAATCGACGAGCACGACCTTGCCGCGCAGCTGTTCCACGCTCAAGGGCTTCGAATTCACCCATTCGACGGCGCCGTCCAGCGGCGGGAACATGCCTTCCACCGGCAAGCCGCTTCGGTAGGCCGGTCCCTCGCCGTCGCCGGCCGTTAACGCGCTCGCCCTCTCCTCGACGAAACCGCCCCGCACACGGTCGAGGAGCGACTGCTCGAGGGCCGCGGTGCTTGCATAGGAGAGGCGCGCAAGCTGCCCCGTATCGAGCCCCAGCGCGATTGCGGCAACGCCGGCAAGTACGGCAATGCCTAGGCCCTGCCGGAGACGCTCGCCAAGGCCGAGTGAGCGCTTCATCGCCGCAAACACTCTCCCTCCCGCAAGAACGGCCAAGGCCAGCGAAGTCGCCGCGCCGGCAGCATAGGCCGCCAGCAGAAGCGTGGTCTCGGCATTGGCACCATGGAGGGCGGCGCCGGTCAGCACCAAGCCCAGAATTGGGCCCGCGCAGGGCGCCCAAAGAAGTCCGGTTGCCACACCGAGAAGGAGAGACGCTCCGACGCTCGGCTGCTGACCGGCCACTTTTTGCGAGAGCCGGCTACCGAGTGCCACGGCCGGACGAGTGAACAGGGCCGCGGCCCGGGCCGAAAGCAGGGTCACGCCGAAAGCGGCGAGCACTGCGATCGCCGCATACCGCCCGGCCACATTCGCCTGTATCGCCCAGTCACCACCCAACGCGGCGAGTGTGGCAACGCCCGCGAATGTGAGAACCATTCCGGCGAGCATCGGAAGAACGCTCCTGGCGAAGGGCTGGCCGGCCCGCGAAAACACGAAGGGCAAGACCGGGAGGATGCAGGGGCTGAGGATGGTCAGCACACCTGCGAGATAAGCTGTTGTGAAAAGGATCATTTTCGTCCCTCTGCATTGGACCTGCGCCTTTTGCGGCGGCGGTCGCGCTTGACACGCGGAGCATGGGACCAGAGCGAGGTATCCCGATTGTGTCTCGCAACACGGGGATCTGTATCGAAGTGCAGAAGGCCGCACGGGCCTTCTGCAACGTCATGCCGACGGCGAGGAAGACTACTGCAGAAGCTTCAGCAGTTCGCTGGCGGCGGATGTGGACGAAGACGGGTTCTGGCCGGTGACCAGCCTGCCGTCCACAACCGTGAAGTCGGCCCAATCCTCGGCCCTTTCGTAACGCCCGCCGAGGCGCTTCAATTCGTCCTCGACCAGGAAAGGCACGACATCGGTCAGTTGAACGGCCTCCTCTTCGGAATTGGTGAAGCCAGTGACGCGCCTTCCCTTGACGATGGGCTCGCCGCGATGAGTGACCTGCGTCAGGACAGCCGGGCCATGGCAGACGGCGGCGACCGGCTTGCCCGCGTCGTAGAAGCCTTCGATAAGGACGATGGAATTCCTGTCATTGACGAGGTCCCACATCGGACCGTGTCCGCCCGGATAGAACACCGCGTCGTAGTTCTCCTGTTTGACGTCACCGAGCTTCAGAGTGTTTGCCAATGCTTTCCTGGCGGCGGGGTCGTCCTTGAAACGCCCCATCGCTGCAGTCTGGCTGGCCGGCTCGTCGCTCTTGGGGTCTATCGGCGGCTGGCCGCCCTTGGGCGACGCGAGCGTGACCTCCGCCCCGGCGTCCTTGAACACGTAATAGGGCGCAGCAAACTCCTCCAGCCAGAAGCCGGTCGGCTTGCCCGTGTTGCCGAGCCGGTCATGCGAAGTCAGAACCATCAGGATTTTCATGGTCATTCTCCTTCGTTGAGGCGTTTCCAAGCGCAGGATCGCGAGGACAGGCAGCCTATTCTCGAGCCGTGACCGTATATTGGCGAGGCTCCCGCAGAATTGCCGGCCAGCACAGCTTTGCCACCATTATTTGCGCATTGCCGTTTTCGGGTGAATACTCGCTCCGTGGCAGTCACTATCCCGGGGATCGGCAGAATAATGGACCGTATCGATGCAATGAAAGTTTTCGTCGCGGCGATCGACGAGGGCAGCCTCGCCGGGGCGGCCCGCCGCCTGAAGCGCTCGCCGACGGCGGTGAGCCGCGCCTTGAGCTTCCTTGAAGCGCATGTGGGCGTCGAGCTTCTGCATCGGACCACCCGCACTCTCAAGCTGAGCGAAGCAGGCCAACGCTATGCGTCCGCCTGCCGACGGGTACTGACCGATCTCGAGGAAGCCGACATGCTCGCAGGAGGGGAACGCTCCGCCCCCCGTGGGATATTGACGATTTCTTCGCCACCAGTCCTCGGGGAGGAAATAGTTCGTCCCATCCTGGACGATTTCCTCGATCTCTACCCGACCGTTTCGGTCCGACTTCTTCTCCTCGATCGCTTCGTCAACTTGGTGGACGAAGGCGTCGACATTGCGCTGCGCATCGGTCAACTGGCGGATTCGTCGCTCATCTCCACCCGGCTCGGCGGCGATGTGCGGCGCGTCGTGGTCGCCTCGCCTCGCTACCTCGCCAATCACCCCCGCATCGAAGAACCGGCCGATCTCGCCAAGCACCAGATCCTGGCCTTCACCAATTTCGGCCTGGAGTCCTGGAGCTTCACACCGGCGAAGGGCTCGTCGATCCCGAGAACGATCCAGTTTACGCCGAGGTGCATCGTCAACAGCGTGCGCGCTGCCGCCGCTTCGGCGGTTGCCGGGCGCGGCCTGACGCGGCTTTATTCCTATCACGTGGCGGAATATGTAAGAGACGGGCGCCTCGAGATCGTGCTCGCTGACGCCGAGCACCCGCCCCTGCCGGTGCATCTCATCGCGCCGCAGGGCCGAATGTCGGTACCCAAGGTTCGCGCCTTTCGACTTTGCGGCGCCGCGTCTGCGTTCCGAATTTGCGCGCATGGCAGCGGAGGCTGGCACGCTCACCTGATTGTGCCGATATTCGGTCGAGTGTCGATCAAGTAGCGACAATTCTCCCAGATAACGCATCGATCTAATTTCGATTGCACCAACGCCGGAGGGCGGAGGGCGGACGCCGGAAGCGGCCGCTGCGATCGAGAAAGGATCACATCATGCGTAACGAACAGAAAGTCGTCGTCATCACCGGCGCCTCGCAAGGAATCGGCGCCGGTCTGGTTCGCGCCTATCGTGAACGGAACTACCGCGTCGTCGCGACCTCCCGGTCCATCGAACCGAGCGCCGATCCGGATATCCATACCGTCGCGGGCGACATCAGCAAACCGGAGACCGCCGACCGGATCGTGCGCGAGGGGATCGAGCGGTTCGGCCGCATCGACTCTCTGGTGAACAATGCCGGCGTTTTCCTCGCCAAGCCGTTCGTCGAAATGACCCAGGAGGATTACGACCACAATCTCGGGGTGAATGTCGCCGGCTTCTTCCACATCACCCGGCGTGCGGCAGCGGAAATGCTGAAACAGGGTTCGGGTCATATTGTCAGCATCACCACCAGCCTCGTCGATCAGCCGATGGTCGGCATGCCCTCCGCGCTCGCATCGCTCACCAAGGGTGGCCTGAACGCGGTGACCCGGTCGCTGGCGATGGAGTTTTCCAGGAGCGGCATTCGCGTCAACGCGGTTTCCCCAGGGGTAATCAAGACCCCGATGCATCCGGCTGAGACGCATTCGACGCTCGCCGGCCTGCACCCGGTCGGCCGGATGGGCGAAATTCGCGACATCGTCGATGCCGTCCTCTACCTCGAAAACGCGGGATTCATCACCGGCGAGATCCTCCATGTCGACGGCGGTCAGAACGCCGGGCGCCGGTAAACGGCATATCGCCCCCGTGAGGAAACACGAACCAAAACCGCAAAGGAGACTACGATGCCTATCGTCACCGTACAGGTTACCCGCGAGGGAAGCGCACCCGGCCGCAACTCGGTCACCGCCGAGGAGAAGGCCGCGATCATCAGGGGCGTCAGCGAGGTGCTCCGCGATGTCCTGAACAAGCCGCTCGAATCCACCTATGTGGTTATCGAGGAAGTCGATCTTGATAATTGGGGCTGGGGTGGCCTCCCGACAGTGCAGTACCGCCGGAAACGCGCCGACGTGGCACAATCCTGAAGCCGGCAACATCTGTCTGGCACGCTCCACCGTCCGACCAGTGAAGCGTGCCGGCACCGCTTACGGCTACGCCCGGCCGCGATAATTCATGGCGACGGCCGACGGCGCCGAAAGCTGTTCCACTTCGCGCGTCAGGCTTTCGCGAAGCGGCGATCGGATGCAAACCGGATCCGTTGCGCTCGCGTCGCCGGCAAGCGCCATCGCCTGACAGCGGCAGCCACCGAAATCCACCTTCCTGCGCTCGCAGCTCCGACAGAGCTCCGGCATCCAGTCCTCGCCGCGATACGCATTGAAGGCGGCGCTGTCATACCAGATGCTGGAAAGCGAGTTTTCGCGCACGTTCTCGAAGGAGAGGCTCGGAATAGTTTCCGCGGCGTGGCATGGGAGCACCCGCCCCGACGGCGTGACGTTCAAGCCGACGCGGCCCCAGCCGCCCATGCAGGCCTTTGGATACTTCGAATAATAATCGGCGGGCACATAGTCGATCACCAATATGCCCTCATACTTCACGCGCGCTTCGGCGACGGTGCGCGTGGCGCGCTCCACCTGCTCGCGCGTCGGCATGAGAGCCTCTTTGTTGCGCTCGGCCCAACCGTGGAACTGCACGGTGGCGACTTCGATGCGGCGCGCCTTCAACCGGATCGCCAGTTCGATCATCTCATCGATCTCGCCCATGTTCTGTCTGTGGCAGACGGCATTCAGCGTCAGCGGTATGGCGGCATCGGTCGCCCAGCCTGCGACCGCCATTTTCCGTTCATAGCCGCCTTTGTACCCGCCGATCCGGTCGGCACTTTCGGGAGAAACGCCCTGGACGGAAAGTTGGATATGGTCGAGCCCGGCTTCGGCGAGGCCGCTCATCCTCACCTCCGTCAATCCCACGCCCGATGTGATCAGGTTGGTGTAGAGGCCGAGCGAACTCGCCGCCTGCGTCAATTCCACAAGGTCGCGGCGCGCGGCCGGCTCCCCGCCCGACAGGTGCAGATGCAGGACGCCGAGATCGGCGGCTTGCGCGAAGACGCCTGTCCATTCCTCTGTCGACAGTTCTTCCTTGGCTTGCGTCAGGGCGATCGGATTGGAGCAATAGGGACAGGCGAGCGGGCAGCGATGCGTCAGTTCCGCCAGCATGGCCATGGGAGGCGGAACACGCGGCATGGCGCGCTCGGTCTCGGCTGGCCCTGCCATAATGTCGCTCATCGGACGATCTCCAGCATGCGGCGGACGGAGAGCTCCTGGACGAAAGTCCTGACGTCCTCGGCGATCTCTTCGACGGGGGCGTCGAACTTCTCGGCAAAGTCGGCCGCGATCCGGTCGAGGCTGCGTTCGCCGTCAAGCGCCTGAACGATCGCGACGGCGATGTCGTCCACGGCCATGGCCCGTTCCGGGGCCAGCAGCACGGTCTGGCCGCGAACCGTATCCTCGTGCAACCGGACCCCTCGCGCCAGCTTGACGACACTCGATCCTGAAATCACGGGCACGTCGGCCGTCATTCCGCTGCCTCCCGCGCTCTCGGGTCGCGGATCACCCCTTCCTCGCCGTCCCAGGCCCCCGGCGGAATGCGCCCCGGCGCGACATAGGCCGAATAAAGTGCATCAAGCTGTGCCCATAGGACCTCCGTCTTGAAGGTGAGAGCCTGAACGGCAGCGTCCTGTTTTTCCCGCGTGTCGGCATGGTCGAGAACATAGGCAAGGCCGAACTCGACATCCCGGGGCGCCTCCGCCAGCCTCTGGCGGAAGTAAGCGAGCGCCGCATCATCGGCGAAGGCGTAATGCTCCAGCAGGCCGGCAATGCGCTCCGAGTGGATCTTCGGCGCAAAAAGCTCGGTCAGCGAGGATGCCACCGCCTCGAGGAGCGGCTTCTCACGCACGAAGGAGACATAGGCGTCGACGGCAAAGCGGGTCGACGGCAGGACGCCCCTTGCCGAGGCGACATAGGCGGGATCGAGCCCCACGGCTTCGGCGAGACGCAACCAGCGACGGATGCCGCCGCCTTCTTCGACGCCGCCGTCATGATCTTCGATGCGGGAGCGCCAGGCCCGGCGCATATCCGGGTCGTCGCAACGCGACAGGAAGGCCGCATCCTTCATGGGAATGCGGCTCTGATAATAATAGCGGTTGATCACCCAGGCGCGGACCTGGGTCGTCGTGCAGCCGCCGCCATGAAGCATCGCATGAAACGGATGCCTGTCGTGGTAACGCTCCTTGCCGACCTCCAGCAGGCGGGCATGGAATGCTTGCTTGTCAGTTGCCGTCGTCACAGCCGGACCTCCATGCCGTCATAACCGATCTCGAAACCCAGGGCCTCGACGCGGTGGCGCTCGCTGCCGACGCGCCAGACCGGGTTGGTGTTGTTGATATGGACATAGATCTTTCTCCGGATGTTCAAGGGATCGAGCGCATCGAGGCTGCCGCCTGCACCGTCGATCGGCATGTGTCCCATGCGGCGGCCGGTCTTGCGGCCCGTGCCGGTCAGAATCATCTCGTCATCGGAAAAGAGGGTGCCGTCGAAGAAGACCGCATCGGCATCGCGCAGACGCGCGGCGAGGCTATCCGTCATCATGGCGCAGCCCGGAATGTAGTAGATCCGCTTGCCGCCCGCCCCCAGCTCGACACCGACCGTGTGCTCGCCCTCGATGCCCAGATCGGGCTCCCCATCTTCCAGAAAAAGCGGCACCTTGCCCGGAACGGCGAAAAGCCGTGCCTCAAGTCCTGGAAGCGGCGAGAATGCCTCATCGATTTCGATGGTCTTCCTTGAAACTAACTGCGGATCGAGGACCTGGAAGACCGGGTTGTCGGCGACGATCCGGCCGACTGCGCCGGTCGAAAACAGTGTGAATGCCTGTTTCTCCCGCAAAACGAGAAGTCCTGCCAGATGATCGATGTCGCCATTGGTCAGCACCACGCTCTCGATAGGGCTGTGGCGCAGGCGGCACGGTTGCAGCTGGCGATTGGTCTGGATTTGCTGGCGGATGTCCGGAGAGGCGTTGAAGACGGTCCAACTCTCGCCGTCGAGGCTCACCGCAAGCGACGACTGTGTTTGCGGCTTGAGCCCCGAGCTCGGATCGCGCGCCATCGCGCAGTTGGGACAGCCGCAATTCCATTGCGGGAGACCGCCGCCGGCGGCGGCCCCCAAGACGATGACACGAAGATCGGACGTTTTGTTCACCGGAATACCTGATGCTTTACCGATCCTCGTCGAGCTGGCCTTCAGAAGAGGATCGGTTCATCCCCGTCCGCAGGAGCGTAGCGGGTGATTTCCATAGCGCAGCTGACTTCGATGAATTTCGGTTTATGCCAGGCCATACTTCCTCCATTCGCCCGTGGGGTCGTTGTGCTCGCTCCCGTTCCTGCAGGCGCCCGTGCGGTCGGGGCGGGCATGAAACCAGGCAGGGCCCGTAGCAGGCCCTGACCGGTGAACGGCCGGAACGACAATTCGCTGCTCCGGCAGAGCCCGGCGGCGCCGTGGCCGGGCTTTTCGGCAAAGTGCAATCTCCTCTTGGGGCGCATGGTAGCAAGCGATGTGGTACCCCACAATTACGACCTAGGTGTCGGTCGGCGCCGCTTTTCGCCCGCATGGCGCTCTAACGCGCCAGTACCGGTCGTGTTCACGAACTTCCGGCCGAACAGGTCTAAAATCATCGTGATCTAGCCGAATGCGTTGGCCGGATAAGGCTTGCTGACGACCGGCAGATAGCGGGCGCCGGAGGCCAGCACGAACCGCTCGAAGGCCTGCATAGCGGGTGTCGCGGCACGGTCCAGGCGCGATACGGTGAACCACTGCCGGCGGATCGGCGTGTCGACCACATCGAGTATCACGAGCCGGCCGAGCTTCACCTCCTGCTCGATCGTATGGGCCGAGATGAAGGCAAGCCCGAGACCCGCGATGACGGCCTGCTTGATCGTCTCGTTCGAGGCGATCTCCGTGCCGAGCTCCTCAAGCTCGTGCGGCGTGTCGCTCAGGAAGATCTCGAGCGATATCCGTGTTCCCGATCCCTTTTCGCGCACGAGGAACTGTTCCTGCGCAATCCGGTCCCGTGAAATCTCCAGCATGCCCGCGAGCGGGTGACCGGAGGGAGCGATGAAGACCAGGGGATGATCGCCAAATACCTGCGCCCGCACCTCGAAGTCACGCGGCGGCCGCCCCATCAGAGCGATGTCGATCTCGTGGTCCCGCAGCTTGGCGATGATTTCGGCGCGGTTGCCGATGAAGAGATTTATCTCCACGGCGGGAACCTGATCGCGAAAGGCGGCAATCAGCTGCGGCGCGAAATATTTCCCGGTCGATACGACTCCGAGGCGCAATCGCCCTGTTCTGAGCCCCTTGATGGCGTCGATCGAATCCTCGAGGGCGATGAGGCTGTCCTCGATCGCCCGCGCAGCCTCAAGAAAGGCAAGGCCGTAAGCCGTGGGCACCATGCCGCCGCGCGTGCGGTCGAAGAGCGCAACACCGGCATCCCGTTCCAGATGCTGAATCTGCAGGGTGAGCGCCGGTCCGGTCAATCCCAAGGCTTCGGCGGCAAGGTTGATCTTTCCCAACCGGCAAACGGCTTCGACGGTGCGGAGCTGGCGGAAGGTCACGTTGCGCATGGCTCAGAGTAAGAAAATTTAACTTATGAAGTCAAACGAATAAATTTTACAAACTCCCCTTTTGCGCCATCCTTCCCTCGACAGCGTGTGGAGGAGACATCATGTCAGGCGCAACTCTCGAAGCTCACCTCGCTTCATACACGGCCCGCTGCGACGACATCTCGCGGGATGTCGCCGCCGTGATCCAGAGGCTGGCGAAGGCCGCCCTCGACATCCGCAAGCTCGTCAGCCAGGGAGCGCTCGGCACCGCTTTCAATGGCACCCGCGGCGGCAGCAACACGGATGGCGATCTGCAAAAGGATCTCGACATCCTGTGCGACGACCAATTCCTGTCGTCGCTGCAAGGCGCCCCCGTCGCATGCTATGCCTCGGAAGAACTGGAGCACCCCGTCCTGCTCGATCCGGCTGCACGCCTCGCGGTTGCCATCGATCCGCTGGACGGCTCGTCGAACATCGACAACAACGTCTCCATCGGCACGATCTTCTCCGTGCTTCCCGCCGCCAAGGGGCCGGACGTGGACCCCTCCCAGTCCTTCCTGCAACCGGGAAGCCGGCAACTGGCGGCGGGCTTCTTCATTTATGGACCTCAAACCGCTCTCGTGCTGTCGCTCGGCAGGGGCACGGAGATCTTCATCTTCTCCAGCAGGCTCGGATGTTTCGTCGAGGCCTGCAAGTCGGTCAGCATCCCGGAGCGCGCAAACGAATTCGCCATCAACATGTCGAATTACCGGCATTGGGAAGAAGCGATCCGGCTCTATGTCGACGACTGCCTGGCTGGCTCCGAGGGCCCCCGCGAGCGGGACTTCAACATGCGCTGGATCGCCTCGCTCGTTGCGGAAACCTATCGCATCCTCATGCGCGGCGGGATCTTCCTGTACCCCGCCGACGGCCGGAAGGGATACAGCCAGGGACGGCTGCGGCTGGTCTACGAGGCCAACCCGATCGCCTTCGTCGTCGAGAATGCCGGTGGCGCAGCCACGACATCCGTCGACCGCATACTCGATCTTGTTCCGGAAGATCTGCACCAGCGCGTGCCGCTGGTCTTCGGTTCGCGCCGCGAGGTGGCGCGCATCACCCGCTACCACGTCGACCCGAACATGATCGGCGAACGCGCTCCGCTCTTCGGCAAGCGCGGTCTGTTCCGCGCCTGAGGAGACCAGCATGTCAGCCAAGTATCCAATCATCTCGATCACGGGCTCGTCCGGCGCCGGCACCACGACCGTCAAGGACACGTTCGAAAAGATCTTCAAGCGTGAGAACATTTCGGCATCCTTCATCGAAGGCGATGCCTTTCATCGCTACGACCGGGAAACGATGCGCAGCAGGATAGCCGAGGAAAAAGCCAGAGGCGTCGACTTCACGCATTTCTCCGCCGAGGCGAACGAACTGGAAATCCTCGAAAGCGTCTTTGCAGAATATGGCCGGCGCGGGGTCGGGCGCACCCGTCACTACGTGCATGACGAGGCCGAGGCCGCGAAATTCGGCTCGGACCCCGGCACGTTCACGGACTGGGAAGAACTCCGCGACAGCGACCTTCTGTTCTATGAGGGGCTGCATGGCTGCGCCGTCACCGACACCGTGAACCTCGCGCAGCATTGCGATCTGAAGATCGGCGTCGTCCCCGTGATCAATCTCGAATGGATCCAGAAGATCCACCGCGACAAGGCGACCCGCGGCTACTCCACCGAGGCCGTGACCGACACGATCCTGCGGCGCATGCCCGACTATGTGAATTACATCTGCCCGCAGTTTTCTTTGACGGACATCAACTTCCAGCGCGTGCCGATCGTCGACACGTCCAATCCCTTCATCGCGCGCTGGATACCGACACCCGCCGAATCCATCCTGGTCATCCGCTTCGCCAAACCGCAAAGCATCGATTTCCCCTACCTGCTGTCGATGCTGCACAACAGCTACATGTCGCGCGCCAATTCCATCGTGGTGCCGGGCGACAAGCTCGATCTCGCCATGCAGCTGATCTTCACCCCGCTCATCCACAAGCTGCTTGAGCGCAAGCACCGCATGTCGTGAGGAGAACATCATGAATGTTTCGCAGCAGATCGGATCCCGCGCCGCCGCATCGGAGGGCAGCATGGCCGATGCCATCCGGTTTCTTTCCATGGATGCCGTGCAAAAGGCCAATTCCGGCCACCCCGGCATGCCGATGGGCATGGCCGACGCGGTGACCGTGCTCTTCAACCGCTTCCTCAAAATCGATCCCTCGCGGCCCGACTGGCCGGATCGCGACCGTTTCGTCCTTTCTGCCGGCCACGGCTCGATGCTGCTCTATGCCATCCATCACCTGATCGGCTTTGCCGACATGCCGATGGCGGAGCTCTCGGCGTTCCGCCAGTTCGGCTCGAAGACGGCCGGCCATCCCGAATATGGCCATGCCCTCGGTATCGAGACCACCACCGGCCCGCTGGGTCAGGGGATCTCGACCGCTGTCGGCATGGCTATCGCCGAACAGATGATGGCCGCCCGCTTCGGCAGTGCGCTCTGCAACCACTTCACTTACGTGGTCGCCGGCGACGGCTGCCTGCAGGAGGGGATCAGCCACGAGGCAATCGACCTTGCCGGACATTTGAAATTGCGCAAGCTCATCGTGCTGTGGGACGATAACCGGATATCGATCGACGGCTCAACCGATCTCTCCACCTCGATGAACCAGCTTGCGCGTTTCCGCGCCGCCGGCTGGGACGCGCAAGCGGTCGACGGCCACGACCCTGATACGGTGGCAAAGGCCATCGAACGGGCGCGCCGGACCCGCAAGCCGTCGCTGATCGCCTGCCGCACTCGGATAGGCAAGGGTGCCGCCAGCATGGAGGGCTCGCACAAGATCCACGGCGCGGCGCTCGGCGAAAAGGAGATCGCTGCCACGCGCGAAAAACTCGGCTGGCCGCATCCGCCCTTCTTCGTTCCGCCCGAGATCAAGGCCGCCTGGCAAAAGGTGGCGGCGCGGGGCCGCATGGCCCGGGAGGCCTGGGAAATCCGCCTTGACGCTTCGCGCTCGAAAAAGCGCTACGAGCAGACCATAGAGCGGCAGCTCGATGGCGAGCTCGGCGATCTGCTTGCAAGATTCCGGAGGGCGCATCGCACAAGGGCTACGAAGGTCGCGACGCGTCAGGCCTCGCAGATGGCTCTGGAGGTCATCAACGGCGCCACCGCTTTGACGATTGGCGGCTCGGCCGACCTGACCGGCTCCAACCTGACGCTGACCTCGCAGACCCAGCCCATCTCGCCGGGCAATTTCAAGGGCCGCTACCTGCATTACGGCATCCGCGAGCACGGTATGGCGGCCGCCATGAACGGCATTGCCTTGCATGGCGGTTTCATTCCCTATGGCGGCACCTTCCTGGTCTTTTCCGACTATGCACGCGGTGCGATGCGCCTTTCGGCCCTGATGCGCCTGCCGGTCATCTACGTGCTGACCCATGATTCCATCGGGCTCGGCGAAGACGGGCCGACCCACCAGCCGGTCGAGCATCTGGCCATGCTGCGCGCCACGCCCAACCTCAACGTCTTCCGTCCGGCAGACATCATCGAGACGGCAGAATGCTGGGAGATCGCGCTTGGCGAAAAGAAGACGCCGAGCGTCCTCGCCCTTTCGCGGCAAGCCCTGCCGATGCTGCGCCGGACGGACGGGAACGAGAACCTGTCGGCGCTCGGGGCCTATGTCCTGAGGGAAGCGCGCGGCGACCGGGACATCACGCTTCTTGCCACGGGATCCGAAGTCGAGATCGCCGTCGCTGCAGCGGAGCGCCTGCAGGCCGAAGAAGGGATAGCAGCGGCGGTCGTCTCCATGCCGTGCTGGGAGAAGTTCGAGGCTCAGGACGCGGCCTATCGCAGCCAAGTCCTCGGAGATGCACCGCGCATCGCCATCGAGGCGGCGGGTCGCCTCGGCTGGGACCGCTGGATAGGCCCCGACTGTGCTTTCGTCGGCATGACCGGCTTCGGTGCCTCGGCGCCGGCCGGAGACCTCTACCGGCATTTCGGCATTACCGCCGACCATGTCGTCGCAGAAGCCTTGGAGCTTCTCCGCCGGGCATACCCGGAAACGCCGCCCATAGGCGGCCGCACCGGCCCGCAAACGGTCGCCCATATCGTCAGATCATCCGAGGAGGCATGACAATGGCCCGCATCACGCTTCGCCAATTGCTCGATCACGCCGCCGAACGCAGCTATGGCGTGCCGGCATTCAACATCAACAACATGGAACAGGGGCTGGCAATCATGGAGGCGGCGCGCGCCTGCGATGCTCCGGTGATCCTCCAGGTCTCGCGTGGCGCCCGCTCCTACGCAAAGGACGTCATGCTCGCCAAGATGATGGAAGCACTCGAAGAGATGTATCCGGACATCCCGCTGTGCATCCATCAGGATCACGGCAACAATGTCGCGACCTGCCTCACGGCGATCCAGCACGGCTTCACCTCGGTGATGATGGACGGTTCGCTGAAGGAGGATGCCAAGACCCCCGCCGACTACGATTATAACGTCGCGATCACGGCGGAGGTGAGCCGTCTCGCGCATATGGTCGGCGCCTCGGTCGAAGGCGAACTCGGCTGCCTCGGATCGCTCGAGACCGGCCATGGCGAGGCAGAGGACGGCCACGGCTTCGAAGGCGCGCTCGACCGTTCGCAGTTGCTTACCGATCCGGACGAAGCCGCCCGCTTCGTCGCCGAGACCGGCGTCGATGCGCTGGCCGTCGCCATCGGCACATCGCACGGGGCCTACAAGTTTACCCGCAAGCCCAACGGTGAGGTCCTCGCCATGGAGGTGATCGAGAAGATCCATGAGCGGCTGCCGGACACCCATATCGTCATGCACGGCTCCTCCTCCGTGCCGCGGGAATGGCAGGACGTTTTCAACGCCCATGGCGGTCAGATGCGCGAGACCTACGGCGTCCCTGTCGAGGAGATCGTCCGGGGCATCCGCTTCGGCGTACGCAAGGTCAATATCGACACCGACCTGCGCCTGGCCGCGGCCGCTGCCTTTCGCCGCGTCGCCGACACGAGCCGCGCGGAGTTCGATCCCCGCAAATTCCTGAAACCCGCCATGGACGCCATGTCGGCGGTTTGCAAGGCCCGCTTCGAGGCCTTCGGAACCGCCGGAAATGCATCCCGCATCAAGGTCGTGCCGATGTCGGAGATGGCCCGCCGCTACGCAAGCGGCTCCCTGAACCCCCAGACGGCGCGGTCTGAAGCCGCCTGATCGCATCCATTCAGAGGAAAGGACCCCATACTATGAACGCCGACGCAAAGACTGAGATCAAGGGCCGCGAACGTTACAAGGCAGGCGTGCTGAAATATGCGCAAATGGGCTATTGGAACGGAGACTACGAGCCGAAGGATACCGACCTTATCGCGCTCTTCCGGATCACGCCGCAGGACGGCGTCGATCCGATCGAAGCGGCCGCGGCCGTCGCCGGCGAAAGCTCGACGGCCACATGGACGGTCGTCTGGACCGATCGCCTGACGGCCTGCGATCAATACCGCGCCAAGGCCTATCGGGTCGATCCGGTGCCGGGAACGCCGGGGCAGTATTTCTGCTATGTCGCCTACGACCTCATCCTCTTCGAGGAGGGATCGATCGCAAATCTGACGGCATCGATCATCGGCAACGTCTTCTCGTTCAAGCCGCTGAAGGCGGCAAGGCTCGAGGACATGCGCCTGCCCGTCGCCTATGTGAAAACCTTCAGGGGCCCGCCGACGGGCATCGTCGTCGAGCGCGAACGGCTCGACAAGTTCGGCAAGCCACTTTTGGGTGCCACGACCAAACCGAAGCTCGGCCTGTCGGGCAAGAACTATGGCCGCGTCGTCTATGAGGGGCTGAAGGGCGGTCTCGACTTCATGAAGGACGACGAGAACATCAACTCGCAGCCCTTCATGCATTGGCGCGACCGCTATCTCTACTGCATGGAGGCCGTCAACCACGCTTCCGCAGTCACCGGCGAGGTCAAGGGGCACTATCTCAACATCACTGCCGGCACGATGGAGGAGATGTACCGCCGCGCCGAATTCGCCAAGGAGCTCGGTTCCGTCATCGTCATGGTCGATCTCATCGTCGGCTGGACGGCGATCCAGTCGATCTCGGAATGGTGCCGGCAGAACGATATGATCCTGCACATGCACCGCGCCGGTCACGGCACCTATACGCGCCAGAAGAATCACGGCATCTCCTTCCGCGTGATCGCCAAATGGCTGCGGCTCGCCGGCGTCGACCACCTGCATGCGGGCACGGCCGTTGGCAAGCTCGAGGGCGACCCGCTGACGGTGCAGGGCTACTACAATGTCTGCCGCGAGATGAAGAACGAGGTCGACCTTCCGCGTGGTCTCTTCTTCGACCAGGATTGGGCCGACCTCAAGAAGGTCATGCCCGTCGCCTCGGGCGGCATCCATGCCGGCCAGATGCACCAGTTGCTCGATCTTTTCGGCGACGACGTCGTGCTGCAATTCGGCGGCGGCACGATCGGGCATCCCATGGGCATCCAGGCAGGAGCCACCGCAAACCGGGTCGCGCTGGAAGCCATGGTGCTTGCGCGCAACGAGGGCCGCGACATCGCCCACGAAGGTCCCGAGATCCTGCGGGCGGCGGCAAAGTGGTGCAAGCCGCTGGAAGCGGCCCTCGATACCTGGGGCAATATCAGCTTCAATTACACCCCGACCGACACGTCGGATTTCGTGCCGAGCGTAACCGCGGCCTGACGGACCTGACCTGACGGGCACAAGAGAAGGAGAGACGACATGCGTATCACCCAGGGATGCTTCTCGTTCCTGCCGGACCTGACCGACGAGCAGATCACGGCACAGGTAGAATACTGCCTCGAAAAGGGTTGGGCGATCGGCGTCGAATATACCGACGACCCCCATCCCAGAAACACCTATTGGGAAATGTGGGGCAATCCCATGTTCGATCTCAAGGACGCCAAGGGCGTGATGATGGAACTGGAGGATTGCCGCAAGGCCCATCCGCAGGACTATATCCGCCTCAACGCCTTCGATTCCAGCCGCGGCCTGGAGACGGTGACGATGTCCTTCATCGTCAACCGCCCCGATAACGAGCCCAGTCTCAGGATGACCCGGACCGAGAGCAACGGCCGCAGCCAGCATTATATGTGGGAAACGCAGCGATAGGAGGAGCGACAATGCTGATGCCGGATGCTCCATCTACCACCGAGAGCCTGCCGACTTCGGTCGACCTCGCCGAGGAATACCAAGCCTCCGGCGTCGCCGAAATCCTCGACGAACTCGACCGGGAACTCGTGGGCTTGAAACCCGTGAAGCAGCGTATCCGCGAGACGGCGGCACTGCTTCTCGTCGAGCGGGCCCGCCGCGCAATGGGCCTCAGCCATGAGCCGCCATCGCTGCATATGAGCTTCACGGGGAACCCCGGCACCGGCAAGACGACTGTGGCGCTGCGCATGGCCAACCTGCTGCACAGGCTCGGCTATATCCGCAAGGGCCATCTGGTGTCGGTGACGCGCGACGACCTGGTCGGACAATATATCGGCCACACCGCACCCAAGACCAAGGAGATCCTGAAGAAGGCGATGGGGGGCGTGCTCTTCATCGACGAGGCCTATTACCTCTACCGCCCGGACAACGAACGCGATTACGGTCAGGAAGCGATCGAGATCCTGCTGCAGGTGATGGAGAACAACCGCGACGACCTGGTCGTCATTCTCGCCGGCTATGCCGATCGCATGGATCGCTTTTTCGAGAGCAATCCGGGTTTCCGCTCGCGTATTGCCCACCACATAGACTTCCCTGACTATGACGACGAGGAACTGCTGTCGATCGCCGAGAGCATGCTCAGCCGGCAGGGGTACCGCTTCGACAGCAAGGCGTCTGCCGTCATGAGCGACTATATCGCGCGCCGCCGGCGCCAGCCGCATTTCGCTAATGCGCGCTCGATTCGCAACGCGCTCGACCGGGCCCGGCTGCGACAGGCGAACCGCCTGTTCGAGGAAAGCGCCGGACCGGTCGATGCCGAACAGCTGTCGACCATAACCGCTCGGGACATTGCCGCAAGCCGCGTGTTCGCCACAGTCGAGCCCAGCCATACGGGGACAGCGCCATGAATGAGAAAACCATCATAGCCCCTTCCGTTCTTTCGGCCGATTTCTCGCGGCTCGGCGAAGAGGTCGAGGCCGTATGCCGGGCCGGTGCGGACTGGATCCATCTCGACGTGATGGACGGCCACTTCGTGCCCAATATCACTTTCGGCCCTCCGGTCATCAAGGCGCTGCGGGACCGCACGGACAAGGTGTTCGATTGCCATTTGATGATCGCACCACCCACGCCCTATCTCGGCGCTTTCGCCTGTGCCGGCTGCGACATCATCACCGTGCACGCCGAAGCGACCACGCATCTTGATCGCTCGCTGCAGGCCATCCGCGACGTCGGCTGCAAGGCGGGCGTATCGCTCAATCCCTCGACGCCGGAGAGCGTCATCGAATATGTGCTGGACCGGCTGGACCTCGTCCTCCTGATGACGGTCAATCCGGGCTTCGGCGGTCAGGATTTCATTCCGGCCGTGGTCGACAAGGTGCGGCGGGTGAAGTCGATGATCGGCGGCCGTCCGATCCACATAGAAATAGATGGCGGCGTGACGCCGGAAACCGCACCGCTCGTTGCCGCGGCCGGGGCCGATGTGCTGGTTGCCGGCTCGGCGGTATTCAAGGGCGGCGGCGAGGAGCACTACGCCAGGAACATCGCCGCCATCCGCGCCGCCTCCGATGGGGCCATCAGGAAGGCAGCGTGAACCATGGCCGCTATACCGCCCCTTTGTGATTTCGGCTGGCCTGCCATCGACGCCAAGCTTCCCGGCGTCGATGGCTTCACCCACTCCATATTCGAGCAGACCGGCCCGAAGGGGCTGGTCGTTGCCTTTATCTGCAATCACTGCCCCTATGTGAAAGCGGTCATCGCCCGGATCGTGCGGGACGCGATCGACCTCAGGGCCCATGGGATCGGCTTCGTGGCCGTTAACTCCAACGACGCCGGCAATTACCCGCAGGACTCGTTCGAAAACATGAGGCGCTTCGCTTCGCAAAATGCCCTGCCCTTTCCTTATCTCCACGACGAGGACCAATCCGTCGCCAAGGCCTACAGCGCCGTCTGCACGCCCGACTTCTTCGGCTTCAACAAGGACATGAGGCTGCAATATCGCGGGCGGCTGGACGCCTCGCGCAAGGAGATCGGTCCTGCCGATCTCAGACGCGATCTCTACGAGGCGATGGTCATGGTCGCGCTGTTCGGCAAGGGACCGGCCGAGCAGCAGCCTTCCATAGGCTGTACCATCAAATGGAAGATTTCGGCTTTTCAGCCGTTCACCATCGCGCCACGCGTCTTCTGATACGCCACGACGCACGACATCCGAGCAAAGACCCGTCGATACCACTGGCTCTCGTCGCAGCAGCGCCGCGTCTGCGGCGCGGAAGAGAATTCAGACCAGGAACTCGGCTGACTGAATTCCTGTGACAGGACAGGATAGAAAGCGACCGCGGAAACGCCTCAGCCCCGCCCGTCGAAATGCCTCTTCGATGAGAGGCGACGGGCGGGGTCCGAGGGAGGAGACGGTCGGCTGGCGGAGCGGAGTCCCCATGTCGACAGGTCAGGCCGGCAGGGCGCCGGTCTGTTTGGCGATATGCGTGGCGATCGCGTCCATCAGAGGCGGAGACAAGCAATCGTAGGGTTGCAAGCCGAGTTCCTTCAGCCGTGCCCGTATCTCCGGCATGCTCTCCGGGTTCACTCCGCTTTCGATGATCGAGGAAACGAAGGCAGCAAATTCAGGGGGCGACCAGCCCGTTTCGTTGCTAAGCTCGGTATGGACGAAATCGAGACCGTAGAATGGGTGCTTGGTGTTTTCGATCCGGCCATACATGTGCGTGCCGCAGTCGCGACAGGCGTAACGCTGGATCGTCGCGCTCGGGTCGACGATCTGCAATTTTTCCGCACCCGAGGTGACCTCCACGTTGTCGCGGCCGACGACGGCGATCTGCGCAAAAATGGCGCCCTCGGGTTTCCAGCATTTGGTGCAGCCGCAGGCATGGTTGTGCGCCGTCTGCGAGCCGATCCGCACGGTCACCGGATCTGTGGCGCATTTGCATTTCAGCGTACCGCCGGCAAAGCCTGGACTGGCAGGCGGAAAGCCGTTGTCGATGGACGGATGTAGCTTGAGCATTGGTTCCTCCTCGGCTTTGAACGTCCTTCGTTCGCAAGCAGGATCAGTTGAAATGCGGCTCGCGGCAATATAGCGGAAAGTGTCGGTTTTCGGCGTCGGACGCCCAGATGGCGCCCGGCTTCAGCCTTTTGGACGAAGCATGGCGCGGGCAGGATTGTAGCCCCAGAGTGCGGCGAGCATGAACAGGACGAAGCATGCGCCGACCCAGGCGAGTGCCGTCAAATTGAGTTCGCCGTATAGCGCGAAGCGTATCAGCTCGACCGCGTAGGTGAATGGATTGAGGGCGCAGATGTCGCGCAGCAGCGGAGAACTCTCGGCCATCTTCCACAGCGGATAAAGTGCGGAGGACAGGAAGAACATCGGAAAGATGACGAAGTTCATGACGCCGGCGAAGTTCTCGAGTTGACGCACGGTCGAGGATATCAGCAGGCCGAAGGCACCGAGCATCAGTCCGCTGATGACCAGGGCCGGCAGCACCGCGACGTAGCCGACCGGCGGCACGGTGATGCCGGTCAGCGCCGCGATTGCCAGGAACACCGCCACCTGCAGGATGGAGACGATCACCCCGGCCAGAAGCTTCGAGAAAAGCAGCCACCAGCGCGGCAGAGGCGAGGTCAGCAGGAGGCGCATGGACCCCATCTCCTGGTCATAGACCAGCGCCAGCGAAGATTGCATGCCATTGAAGAGCTGGATCATCCCGCAAAGGCCCGGAAGGATGTAGACCTCATAGGTGATATAGGTCTGGTAGGGCGGGATGATCGACACGCCGAGCGCAGCGCGGAAGCCGGCGGCAAAAACGATCAGCCAGACGAGCGGGCGGACGAGCGCCGCCAGAAACCGTCCGCGCTGGCGGACGAAGCGCAGGTTTTCCCGGGTGACGATTGCTGAAAGCGCGATCAGCCATGCCTTCATGCCGGAACCTCCCGCCCCTCGGCCGTCATCGACAGGAACGCCTTGGCGAGCCCCTGCCCGCCCGAGAGCTCTCCGGCGCTGCCATCGCTCAGCACCTTGCCGCGATGCAGCACCACGACCTGATCCGTCGGCCGGATCTCGTCGACCAGATGGGTCGCCCAGAGCACCGCCAGCCCGCTCTCGGCGAGCAGATGCACATGATCGGTGATCGCCTGCCGGGCGGCAGCGTCCAGCCCGACCGTCGGCTCGTCGAGCAACAAGATCTGCGGCTTGTGGATCAGGGCCCGTGCGATCTCCATGCGCCGCCGGTGACCGCCGTTGAGCGCACGTACCTGTTCGTCGGCCCGCTCGGCCATGCCGAGCTGCGTCAGCGCCGATTCGATCGCCACAGCGGCCTGCCGACCCGACAAGCCATGAAGCCCTGCGAAATAGCGCAGGTTGCGCCGCACCGAAATGTCAAGATCGAGGGTAGGCTGCTGGAACACCACCCCCATGCGCGCGAGCGCCGCACGCGGCTCGCGGGCTATGTCGAAACCGGCGACACCGATCCTGCCCGCGCTCGTCGCGAGCAGCCGGGTCAGGAGAGCGAACAGCGTCGATTTGCCCGCCCCATTCGGCCCGAGCAGCGCGCAGAACCGGCCGGTCTCCACGGAGAAGCTGACATCGTCGAGCGCCTTGGACTTTCCGTAGCTGTAGCTGACATGGCTGATCTCAAGCCCGATCATGGTGTCCTTCCCGGGAGGCCGGCGCCGGTCCTGCCGCAAACTCATCGACAATCGTCGCCGGTTTTCCGGCGAGACGGAGGCAACGCCGGGCAAGCCGCCGAGCCTCGGCCTCCGAATGGGTCACGAGAATGACCGCTGGGGCGGTTTCCGCGATCAGCGCCTCGGTCAACGTCAACATATCCTCGGCCATCGCGGGATCGAGCGACACATAGGGCTCGTCCATGACCAGAAGCTCCGGCCGTCCGGCAAAGGCCCGCGCGAGTGCCAGGCGCCGCTGCTGGCCGAGCGACAGCTGTCCGGGAAAGAGCCCGGCCTTGTCGAGAATGCCGGTCCGCTCCAGCGCCGAGAGCGCACCTTGCGTGCCGAGTTGCGGATGCACCAGTGTCAGGTTCTCGATGACGCTTCTCCACGGCAGAAGGACGGGTTCCTGGAAAACCATGGCAATGTTTTCCGGTCGGGTAATCTCACCGTCGAAAGCGGTGTCGATGCCGGCGATGAGCCTGAGCAGCGTCGATTTGCCGATGCCCGACGGGCCGAGGATGGCAACGGTCTCCCCGATCTCCATCTCGAAACGGATGTCCCGCAGGACCTCCTCTTCGCCGAACGCCTTTCGGCTGACATCGACCTTGATCACGCCGCCCTCCAGCGCCGCACCCGGCGTTCGGCCGGTTGCAGGAAAAATGCCTCCACCAGCAGCATCACGCCGATGAAGGAAAGCGCATAGACGAGCACCATGGCAACGTTAAAAAGCTGGAAATAGAAATGGATCTGGAATCCGATCCCGCTGGAGCGGCCCAGAAACTCGACCACCAGCACGATCTTCCATATCACGGCGATGCCGGACCGGGCGGCAGCGGCAATGAACGGCGCAAGCTGCGGCATGATCACGTGGCGCAGCCGCGCCAGCGGACGCATGCGATAAACCGCAGCCATGGAGTCGAGGTCCGGGTCCAGCGCCCGGGCACCCTCGCGCAGAAGCGTCGCGACATTCGGGATCTTGTTCAGCACGACAGCGGTAATGGCGGCCGCTTCGTTGAGGCCAATCCAGATGTAGCACAGCACGATGAGCACGAGTGCCGGCAGGTTCAGAAACACGACGAGCCACGGGTCGAGCCATCGATCGACGGAGGCAACCCGCCCCATCAGGAAGCCGATCGCCACGCCGATCACCATGGCCGGCACGAATGCGCAAACCACACGCCACAGCGTCATGCCGAGGTGATAGGGCAACGCGCCCGAACTGAACGCTTGCGCGAAGGGTGCCAAAAGCGCCCAGGGCTGGGGCAGGACGGACGCGTCGTCCGTGAAGCCGGCGGCCGCTATCCACAACAGCAACAGCAGCCCCAGCGACAATGCGCGCACCAAGGCAGGATGTTGCAGCGTCTTATTCAAGGTGCAGGAACAATCCGCTAGGCAGGCTTGTCGCCTTGCCGACGAGCTCTTCTCCGCCAAGTTCCGCCATCAGCCGCAGAAACCGGTCGGCCGCCGCCTCGTCGATCGGCTTGCCGCTCGGAATGCCGGCGCGATATCCATCGCGCAGGGCAATGAATTCAGCGTCATCGGCCGCATTCATCTTGTCCCGCAATTCCTCCCACACCTCGTCATCGCTGCGCAGCAGATCCTTGGCCGCGCGCGAGGCCTTGTAAAGCCCCTTCACGATCTCCGGATGGACCGCGGCATATTCTCCCTTCAACACATAACCGAGGAGCGGCGTGTCAGGATCGAGCTTGAGTGCCGCCGCAGCATCCGAGACGGAGATCAGCTCATGCATGCCCTTGGCCCTCATCTTCGCAAGGAAGTGCCAGAAATTGATGGTACCCGCCGTCTCGCCTGACAGCGCCGACTTGAAGATCAAAGGCGGAGCGCCGAACACCTGCTCGGTTTCGGATGCGAGATCCATGCCATGCTGCTGCTTGGCATAGGCGCGCAGTATCAGCCAGCTCTTGTCGAGCGGACCTCCAGCAATGCCGATCTTCTTGCCGGCAAGATCCGGCAGCGCCTTGATGCCGCTGTCGTCCTTGACCATCAGGCCGCCGACTGCCCGCGAATAGGGGATGAAAACATAATCCTTACCGGCGGCACGCTGGTTGGCCACCCAGATCCAGTCAGCCACCATGGTGTCGGCCTCACCGCCCTCGAAGGCGACGCGCGTCGCGCCGTTGTCCGCGTAGTCCCGGACTGCCAGCTCGAAACCGTTCTTACGGTCGAATTCGTGGGTCTTGATGGTGGATATTTCCCAGTTGACGGTTCCCGATGCAAGCATGGCCGCCCGCATTTGCGGCAGCTCCTCGGCTGCGGCCGCAGCCGGTCCGAATGCGAACAGGCAAGCGGCCACGATCAGTCTCAAGATCTTCATTTTTTCCTCCCCGGAACTGCCACCTTCGCGCGCCCTGTCCCGCGGACTTCTCGGGCGACAGTTTCACTGTATCGAAATCGATACTTTCTGGCTGTCGCTGGAGGTTTCCGGAATTTTCACTTCGTAGCTGCCCGGCTTTATCGCGATGAAGGACAGAGTTGCCGTGCCGGCTTCGTCGAATTCCAGACTGTCGATCGCCATTGGGCGAACCTCTATGCCGTTGACGACGATCTCGTTCATCCAGATCGCACGAAAGAACGGCGCACCGGTGATCGCCAGCTCCGCCGATCCGTCCGCCGTGATCCGCATTTCGTAGTATGCGCCGGACTGCAGCGTAATGGCACCCTTGCCGAGCGGTTTCCCTGACGCGAGCGTGATCTCGATCGGCTCACCGCGGTTGCATTTGGCAAGCAGCCCGGCAAAGCCGAAGTCACTGCAAAGCGGCGCGGCAACGGCCGGACTCGCCAGAAAGAGCGCGGCGAGCACCGCAAGAACCGATTTACGCACGATGAATCCTCCCCATTGGTATCTGTCCATTGGTATCTGTCCACTGCTCCCCCTCAATCCGGCGCGACCACGACGCCCCAGGGCTGCTCGCCCACCTGAACCGAGCGGATCACCTTTTCCGCCTTCACGTCGATGATGCTGATATCATTGGAATTGCCATTGGTGGTGATCAGGAATTCCTCGCCCGGCGTGAATGCCATCTGCCAGACCCGCTGCCCGACAAGCAGGTAATCGAGCACTTCGTCGGTCTCCCCGTCGATCACTGCGACACGGTTTGCGGGTCCAAGCGCCACGAAGATGCGCGAGCCGTCCCGGGTGGCCTTGACGCCGACCGGCTGCAGCCACTCCGGCAGAACACCCGGCACTTCGAACGTGATCTTCTTGGTGATTTTCGGCTCGGCCGCCGACACGTCGATCACGGAAACCGTGCCGCCGATCTCAGCGCTGACGTAGAGCTTCTTGCCGTCCGCCGTGAACTCCGCGTAACGCGGCCGCTGGTCCACGAGCACGTTGTGGACGATCTTGTAGGTCGAGGCGTCGATGAAATGCGCCATATTGGTGGTTTCAGATGTATTGATGATCGTCTTGGCGTCCGGACTGACGGCGACACCCTCCGGCTCGACGCCGACGGGCACCTCGGCCAGTACCTGATGCGTCTTGACGTCCACGACGGTCACGAGATTGTCGTCCTCATTTGCGATGTAGAGCGGATTGCCCGAAGGATCGAGGGCGAAAAGCTCCGGATCCGGACCCGACGGGAGAGTGTGCAGTTCTTCGTAGGTCTCAGGATCGAAGACCCGGACGGTGTCGTCGTCAGACGCGCAGACATAGAGTTCTTTGCCGTCGGGACTGATGGTGATGCCGCGCGGTCTGTTTCCGGCCGGAAACGTGGCGATCACTTCCCAGCTTTCACTGTCGAGCACGGTCACGCTGTTGCCGCGCTCGTTGCTCACGAAGACCTTGTTGGCCTCGGCGGAGCCGGCAGACAGCAGAACGGCAGACATGATCGCCAGTGCGGTTCTGAGCATCTTATCCTCCAAATACGTGGCAGGCCGTCTCCGGCGCATCGATACCCAGCGTGTCGAGTGGGGAATGCTGGTGCAGGAAGCCGTCCTGTGGCGAGACGGAAACGGTCACCCGGCCCTCGGTCAAAAGGACCGGCTGCCGCAACTGTCCGTTCCAGGTGCGGAAGGTCAATTTCTGCCCCTTGAACGCAGCCAGTTCGAAATCCTCGGAAAGAGCATAGGCCCGCACAGTCGCGGGATCGGCCTTGCCGGACCGCGTCACCGCCTCGCCGATCACCCGCATCGCAAGCCATGCCTGATAATCCTCCTCGCGCATGTAGCGGCCGGTGAGTTTTTCGAAGCGGCGCTGGAACTGGGTCGCACCCCAGGCCTCGTGAGCAGGATGCCAGGAGACCGGGCGCAGACCCGCCGAGCCCGCAACCGGCCTCGGATCCCACGTGTGATAAGGCAGATAGGGCGCGAACACGCCGGCCTCGTCGGCCGCGACGATCGCGTCATATTCCTCGGCCTCCTGAGTGAAGACGGGAATCTGCTTTTGCACCATGACATGACCGGTATCCGTGCGCCGCCCTCCGCCGGTGTCGACGAACTCGCGCTCCTCGACGATTTCAGCACCGAATTTGGCTGCCGATTTGCGATAGCTTTCGGCAAGCAGCTTGTCTTCGGGATGCGAGCCGTGGATCAGCAGGATGCGCGACCACTTCTTCCATATGAGAAACTGGACGATGCTGTCGCTGAGCATCGAACGGCTCGGCGAGACGTGCAGCACATTGGCCCGGCAATCGGCATCGCGCAGCCCGTCGTCGCGAGCGCCTGCATTGAAAAGCAGAACGTCCGGGCCGGCCTTGTCGGAGAGCGCCTTCAGCATGCTGCCCTCGGCGATCACCGCGATCAGGCCGACTCCTTCCGCCTTCAGGCCGTCGAGCGCCGCCTCTGCTCGCTCCGGCGCGACTGCCTGCGTTTTCACTGTGTAGTCCATGCCCGTGAAGGCGCCGGTCGTCCGGTTGTCCTCGTTCCCCAGCATGGCACCGGCAAAGCCCAGATCGGCCGGCGGCGCATCGAGCCTGGAGATCGGCGGACCGGCGGCACGATCGATCCGCAGCACAGCCGTCTTCACCTCCACCGCCTGCACCGGGGACGTGACCAGCACCGTCGTCCAGAAAACGGCAAGCAAAAGCGATAGGTTAGGCATTGCCGGAACGACCTCCCAATCTCCCTGACACTCCCTCGGAGATGGAGACTAACAGCGCAATATGTGCCGCAAAACCGATACTTAAGGAGCGTAGTTTAGCGAGTTGCGTGTGCTAGGCTCGACCCATGCGGCAAACCCTGTTAGCACTTGCCTTGATGCTTTCTCCAGCGCTTGCCCTGGCTGCGCCGGATACCCCGCTGACGCGCGGGGCCAAGGTGGCGTTCCTGGGCATGACCTTCGTCGATCTGTCTACGGAGGGCGCATATAATGGGGTGCGCGCAGACGAGACGGCGCGGCTCCAGCTCATCGAGAATACCACGCGCGATCGTTTCGCTCAGGAGGGATTCGTCGTCCTTTCGAACGATCCCGTGGCGACCGAGCTCGCCAGCACGGTCAACCCGGCCGACTGTTATGGCTGTGACGTGCGCATGGGTGAGCGGCTTGGCGCGGACTACGTGCTTGTCGGCGAGGTGCGGAAGGTCTCCAACCTCGTGCTTTCGATCAATCTCGTTCTTCGCGAGGTGGGTTCCGGCGAGATCCTGCGCGGCATTGCCGTCGACATCCGGTCGAACACCGACGACAGCTGGCTGCGGGGCATTCGCTACATCTTGAAAAACCACTTCTTCAAATCATGAATGCACGACGCGCGTGCCGCTACGGGCACGGCGTTCGCGTCACCGGCCGCCCGGCTCCGGTTCGACCCGTTCCGTCGGATAGCCTGCCGCCGTCCAGCCATCGGTGCCTGCGGGATACCAGAAGACACGCCTATAGCCGTACTCCAAGGCGCGCTTGCCTGCATTCCACGACATCCAGCAGCGGTCGAGGCAGAAGAACAGTACAGGCCGGTCCTTGTCGCCATCAGTCGCCTTTTCCAGACCGGCACGAAAATAGTGGTGCATGACGTCGGCCAGCCGGCCATAACCGACATTCGGCAGCCATAGCGCGGATGGAACGGACCGGCGCGGCTTCTCGTTCCAGACCGTTCCCTCGGGGAGCTCGGCGGGCTTCGGCGGCCGCGGCAGGACGTCGACGAAGGCCACCTGACCCGTCTTCCACAACGCATGGGCAGTTTCGGTCGACACGACGGTCGCCCCGGAAAGCGTCGCAGGCACCTCGGCGCGGTACTCACTCTGCCGGTAGCCGGCAGGCTCCTCGGCCGCCGCCGCGGGCAAGGCGACAAGCAGGAGCAGGACCAGCGGATGGAGCCGCAGGCGGATCATTTTGTCGCCTCGAGCGGGCCGGTTCCCATATCGTTCAGGAGCGGCACGCCGGCATCAGCAAGGATCGCGTTGATCTCGGCCTGATTGCGACGAATGAGGGAATTCAGCTTGCGCTCCCAGACCTTCTCGCCCTGCCGCACGCCCATGGTGATGCGGTAGAAGAGCCTTGGCGGCGTGGACTCCGACAGGAGCGGGGTCGCCTTCAGGTCCGGATGGCTCGCCTTGACGAGCGGTGCGCCGATCGGTCCCCAGAGGATGGCCGCGTCGATAGCGCCGGATTCCAGGTCCGCGAGCATGTCGTCGGCAGGGTCCTCGTAGCGCCGGTCGACCATCAGGTGATATCCCTTGGCTTTGGGCAGCAGGCCGTTTCTCGCCATATGGGTCGCCGGCGGCGTTCCCGCGACGATGCCGATCCGCTTGTCCTTGAGAAGAGGGTCGGCAAGCGTCGTGACGCCGGCCAGCGGACCGCCCGACGCAACGATCAGCACATAGGCCGAGGTGTAGTAGTGGTTGGTGTTCAGGACCAGTTCGTCGCCCTGGGCAAAACCGATGACCACATCGCACGCATTGGCCTGCAGGGTCTTGCGGACGAAACCGGTTGCCATAGGAAACCAGGTGTACTCCAGCGGCAGCCCGAGCTTGGATGCCATCAGTTCGGCGATCTTGTTCTCGTATCCCGTACCGGCGCGGTCCGACATCGGCAGATTGGCCGGATCGGCACAGACCCGAAACGCTGTCTTCGACACCAGGTCCGATGTCTGAGCTACCGCCATGTCATTGCCGGCGACCGTCAGCAGCAAAAAGCCGGCTGCCGCCAAGAGGCTACTCGTGACCGAGGCAAGCCTTTTCAGCATCCTTGATCGCATCGGATTTCGCTTCCTTCTTGGCCGGACGCCCCCGCGACAGCGCATCGGCTCCGCGCGCTTTCAGATAGACGTAGATGTCGTCGAGATAACACATCACGTTGACGTTCTCGCCGAAGGCCGGCATCACCGAGTTCTCGGCAGCGCTCACCTTCTTGCGTCCGTTCGTGACGACATCGACGAAATCGTAGTAGTCCATGTTTATCGCAGAGGTCTTCAAGGCCGGCGCGTAGCTCGACCCCTCGCCCTCCGGGCCGTGACAGACGTGACATTCCGAGTGGTAGCGTCGAAAGCCCGAATAGGTCAGCCAGTCGACCGTGCCGTCCTCGGCGATCTTGAAGGTGGGAACGTCGTCGGCGGTGTAGTAGCGCCCGTTTTCGTCGCGCACAGCGGTGATGTTGTCCTTTGGCGCATCTTCTGCGACTGCGGCGCCTGCCATAAACGTCAATACGGCGAGGATCATCGGTACGGCAGTTCTTGTTCTGGTCATCTTGCGTCCTTCTGGGGCTGGTATGAATCGGCGCGGGCTTCGGTGAGCCCGCGCCAACTCCCGGGCGAAGATTGCCTCTTAGTCCGGCAGCTTGAACACGGTCAGCGTGCCGCCGAGTGCGGTATAGTTGCTGAGGGCCGAGTAGCCGCCGACAGCGCCCAGACCTTCCGTCGGGTTGGTCAGGCCGGCTGCGAGACCGATACCGGCCCAGCCGCCGACACCCGAAAGCACGGCCACATACTGCTTGCCGTCACGGGCATAGGTCATCACGTTGCCGATCACTCCCGAAGGCGTCTTGAAGCGATAGAGCTCCTTGCCGGTGGCGGCGTCGACCGCCTTCAGATAGCCCTCGAGCGTCCCGTAGAAGACTACATCGCCGGCTGTTGCCAGAGCGCCGGACCAGACGGAGAACGGCTCCGGCAGAGACCACTTGATCTTGCCTTCCTTGTTGTCCCAGGCAATGAAATTGCCCATGCCGCCATGGCTGTCCTTCGGCGGATACATCGACAGAGTAGCGCCGACATAGGGCTGTCCGGCGGTGTAGCTCACCCGGAACGGCTCGTAGTCCATGCAGACGTGGTTGGTGGGCACGTAGAACAGCTCGGTTTTCGGCGAATAGGCCGCAGGCTGCTGGTCCTTGGTGCCGAGTGCCGCCGGGCAGACGCCGGTGGTGTTGGTGTCTTCACCGTTCTGCTCCGTCGAATACTGTGCCACGACCTGGGGCCGACCATATTGGTCGGAGTTCGGGTCCATGACCACTTCAGTCGCCCAGTTGACCGTCGGATCGTATTTCTCGGCCACGAGCAGCTCGCCCGTGACACGGTCCATCGTGTAGCCGAAGCCATTCCGGTCGAAGTGGGTCAGCAGCTTGCGATCCTTGCCGTCGATCTGCTGTTCGGTCAGGATCATCTCGTTGACGCCGTCATAGTCCCATTCGTCATGGGGCGTCATCTGATAGACCCATTTGGCCATGCCGGTGTCGACGTCGCGGGCGAAGATCGTCATCGACCAGCGATTGTCACCGGGCCGCTGGGTCGGGTTCCAGGTCGAAGGGTTGCCGGTGCCGTAATAGACCAGGTTCTCTTCGGGATCGTAGGAATACCAGCCCCAGGTGGTGCCGCCGCCGATCTTCCACTGATCGCCTTCCCAGGTGGTGAGGCCGGAGTCCTTCCCGACCGGCTTGCCAAGATGGGTCGTCTTCTCGGGATCCATCAGCGTATCGCTGTCCGGGCCCATGGAGTGAGCGCGCCACAGGAGCTTGCCGTCCGCAATCGAATAGGCGGTCACGTGACCGCGGACGCCGAACTCGCCGCCGGATATGCCGACGAGAACCTTGTCCTTCACGGGCATGACGGTGGCGGTATTCGTCTCGCCCTTGGAGGCATCGCCGTTCTTGACGCTCCAGATGACCTTGCCGGTTTTCGCGTCGAGCGCTACGACCGTCGTATCGGCCTGATGCAGGAAGATCTTGTTATCCGCATAGGCCACGCCGCGATTGACGGTGTCGCAACACATTACCGGGATCACGTTCGGATCCTGTTTCGGCTCGTATTTCCAGACGATCTGGCCATCCTTGCTGAGATCCAGCGCGTAGACCATGTTCGGGAACGGCGTATGGACGTACATCAGGTCGCCGATGACGAGCGGCGAGCCTTCGTGGCCGCGCAGAACGCCGGTCGAGAAGGTCCAGGCGACCTGAAGCTTGCCGACGTTATCCTTGTTGATCTGATCAAGCTTGGAGTAGCGCAGATTGGCATAGTCGCCGGTCTGGATGGCCCATTGATTGGGGTCGTCGATGAGCTTCTGCAAGTCATCATTGGCGAGAGCGACCTGTGCACCGCCGCCTATCGACATGATGGCAAGCATTGTAAGAAGTCGTTTCATTTCATCCTCCTCTTGGGTGCTGCCGATAGGGCCGTTCAACCCGCTCGCCCCGGAAAAACCTTGCGGTCTCCTCATCTTCCGGGATCGGCTTGCGACACTGCCCCTGCCGTCGGAAAAGCTCCGTCTGCCGCAGGGATGCCTTGCTTCTGTCCTTGTTTGCGGCTCCTCCTCTTCGTTCAGGGAAAGGTTGCCAGATATGCGATTATATCGGCGCGCTCCTGATCCTTGCGCAGTCCCGCAAAGGTCATCTTCGTGCCGGGTAGAAAGCCCTTCGGATTCGTCAGAAACTCCGCAACGTTTTCGGGCGTCCAGGTAAGTCCGGTCTCGGCTGCCTTCGTCATAGCCGGCGAGTAGGCGTAGCCGTCGATCTTGCCGGCCGACCGGCCGATTATCCCGTTCAGCAAGGGGCCGGCCTTCGACTTGGCATCCGGACCTACCGCATGACAGGCCTGACACTTGCGGAAGACTTTCTCGCCTGCCCCGGGATCTCCAATCGAGGGATCAAGGGCAAGTGCCGGCGCAGTCGCACCAAGAATTCCGCCAAGCAGGACGGTAGCGGTCAGTACGGTACCAAGTCTTGAAGCCATTCTTTCCTCTCCCTTACGCGGCATTCAGCCGCTCTGCATGCCAGCGCACGTGGTCTTCGCCGAAGCTCGCCACGAAGTAATAGCTATGATCGTATCCCGCTTGCAGCCGCACGACGCCGGCCTGCCGCCGCTCCGCCAGCAATAGGGCCATCGCCTCCGGCTGCAGCTCGGTCAGAAACTGGTCTGCAGCGCCCTGGTCGATCAGGATATCGCCGTGCCAGCCGAGTTCGTTGAGCAGCAGGCAGGCGTCATAGTTGCCCCAGTCGGCCTCGTCGTCGCCGAGATAGGCCGAAAACTGCTTGCGCCCCCAATCGGACCGGGTCGGGTTCACGATCGGCGCGAAAGCCGAAACGGAGCGGAACAGTTCCGGATTGCGGAAGGCTATCGTCAGGGCGCCGTGGCCGCCCATCGAGTGCCCGGTGATGCCGTTGACGCCGTTGAGGGGGAACTGCTCCTGCAGCAGGGCGGGCAATTCGGCGACGATGTAGTCATACATGCGATAGTGCGGCGACCAAGGCTTCTGCGTCGCGTTGACATAGAAGCCCGCACCCTGGCCGAGATCATAGGCCTCGTCATCGGCCACGCCGTCGCCGCGCGGCGACGTGTCGGGGAAAACCAGCGCCAGCCCCTGCTCGGCCGCATGCCGCTGCAGGCCCGCCTTGATCATGGCATTCTCATGGGTGCATGTCAGGCCCGAGAGATACCAGAGGAGAGGCACGGAGCGCGTCCGCGCCTGGGGCGGCATATAGAGGCCGAATGTCATCTCGACACCGCAGACCTCGGACGTGTGACGGTAGACCGACTGGGTACCGCCGAAACATTGGCTTTGCGTCGCAAGTTCCATTTTCGCGCTCAATAGAGGACCACCGAGCGGATGCTTTCGCCGGAATGCATGAGTTCGAAACCTTTATTGATGTCCTCGAGGGGCATGGTGTGGGTGATCATCGGATCGATCTCGATCTTGCCCTCCATGTACCAGTCGACGATCTTCGGGACGTCGGTGCGCCCGCGCGCGCCGCCGAAGGCGGTGCCCATCCAGGTGCGGCCGGTGACGAGCTGGAACGGCCGGGTCGCGATCTCCTGGCCGGCGCCGGCAACGCCGATGATCACCGACTTGCCCCAGCCGCGATGCGAGGCTTCGAGCGCCTGGCGCATCACGCGGGTGTTGCCGGTGCAGTCGAAGGTGTAGTCGGCGCCGCCGATCTGGTCGGCGCCGCGCTTCGTCAGGTTGACGAGATAGGGCACGATGTCGTCGCCGACCTCCTTCGGATTGACGAAATGGGTCATGCCGAACTTCTCGCCCCAGGGCTTCTTGTCGTTGTTCAGGTCGACGCCGATGATCATGTCGGCGCCGGCGAGGCGAAGCCCCTGGATGACGTTGAGGCCGATGCCGCCAAGGCCGAAGACGATCGCCGTCGAACCGATCTCGACCTTGGCGGTGTTGATCACCGCGCCGATGCCGGTGGTGACGCCGCAGCCGATGTAGCAGATCTTGTCGAAGGGGGCGTCCGGATTGACCTTGGCGACGGCGATCTCCGGCAGCACGGTGAAGTTCGCAAAGGTCGAGCAGCCCATATAGTGGTGGATCTTGTCGCCATTGAGCGAAAAGCGCGAGGTGCCGTCCGGCATCAGCCCCTGCCCCTGGGTGGCGCGGATGGCGGTGCAGAGATTGGTCTTGCGGCTGAGGCAGGAGGGGCAGGAGCGGCATTCCGGCGTATAGAGCGGGATGACGTGGTCGCCCTTCTTCACACTGGTGACGCCGGGACCGACGTCGACGACGATGCCGGCGCCCTCATGCCCGAGGATCGCCGGAAACAGCCCTTCCGGATCGGCCCCCGAAAGCGTGAAATCGTCGGTATGGCAGATGCCGGTCGCCTTCACCTCGACCAGAACCTCGCCGGCCCTGGGGCCCTCGAGCTCGACTTCAGTCACGACAAGGGGTTTTCCGGCCTCGACGGCCAGAGCAGCGCGAGTGCGCATGGATACCTCCGGTTACTACATTATGTCTGGGGCCTTGTGGGGCCTTGTGCACAGATTACAGACGGGCCAAAGCACAAAGACAATTGCGACCTTAGTGTGTAAAACGCGACCTTTGGCTTCTCCACCGGTCGCCCTATACTGACACCCCTGAGAACACGGAGACATCACGGATGAGAGTCGCCTGTCATGCGTCAGGCCACCTGCGCGGTTTGGCGCTCGGTCTGGCGCTATGTCTGACGCAAGCCCCCGGCGTCGCAGCCGCCATGGATTTTTCCGATCCGGATTGGCCCTGTATCCAGCGCAAGGTCCAGAATCTGTCCGCGAGCCTGATGTGGCCCGCACCGGTGACCCGCACGCCGCTGTCGCCCGAAGCGAAGGACCTCGTGGAAACCTTGTCGCTTCGCCGGGTCAGCCTCGAAGAGGCCGACGCGCATGTCCGCGCCTTCGCGGAGCGGAACAGCCGGGTCGACGGTCAACTGCTCGGCAACATCTTCTACGGCGTGTTCGACAATATCGCCGAAACCCGCCAGCGGCTGATCGCAGGGATCGCCCGATATTCCCGCAGCCAGATCGCCCTCTCGTCCCGTATTGAAGGCGCCCGGGTCGAGATGGCGAAGCTTTCCCGGGAAAAGAGCCAGGATTTCGACCGTATCGACAAGCTGGAGGAGCAGATAGACTGGGACGAGCGCATCTATCGCGAACGCTCGCAGGCGCTCACCTATGTCTGCGAGACGCCGGTGCTCCTGGAAAAACGCGCCTATGCCATTGCCCAGATTCTGCTCAAGCACATCCCGGATTGACCGGTCCAACCCGTTGAAATCCGTTCCACACTTTTCCTGGAAGTGATTTGAAAGTACTTCAGGGATCCCACTCCAGCTCCGTATAGGCGGCCGTGGCGTTACGCGGATTGTAGAGATCGAACAGACGCCAGCGGCCAGCCTCGCTTCGGCCTATGACCTCGCTTGCCGGCCCAAGGGCCAGACCCTCATCGAGCGCCTTGCGCGTGTCGGACTCCAGGACACGGAGGTAACGTTCGACTGGCTCGGCCGCCTGCGGCCACTCGAGCAGCGGCCCTCCATGGCCGGGCACGACCTGGCGTGCGCCGAGCTCCTTCATTTGCGAAAGAACGGAAAGCCAGCCGCGCAACGAGCCGTCGAGGGCCGGCGTGTGCGTGTCGAACAGCAGGTCGCCGGCGAAGAGGATAGCGGAAGTCCGGTCGAGCACAGTCAGATCGGAGGCGGTATGCGAGGACGGCCACGCGCGCAGCTCCAGTATCCGGCCGCCGAGGTCGATCACCTCCTCCTGCGCTATTGCCCGATCCGGCACGGGTACGCGGCTTCCCAGAAATCCCGCCTCGCCGATCAATCGGGAATAGTTCGCTCGATAGCTCTCGGCCCGGTCGGCAAGCGCCCGCGGCAGGTTGGCCTGGCCGAGGATCGTCGCGCCGGCCTCGCGAAGCGGTTCGGCGCCGAAAACGTGGTCCGGATGCATATGCGTGAGGATCAGGTGGCTGATCGGCAGGGAACTTCGCTCGCGGATCGCCAGATAGATATCCTCGCCCAGCTTGCGCGCGCCGCCGGAATCGATCACGGCGATGCTGCGCGATCCGATGATGAAAGCGATGTTGGAAACGTCGCCGCCATTTTCCGGGTCCGGTTCCGCCACCCGGCCGCGATGCACGAAGACTCCCCGGGCCGCCTCGCTGAAGGCGAGGGTCGAGGCAGGCCTCGGGGCGCAGAATGGCGGTTTCTCCGTCCAGTGGCCCGGCTGACGGGCAACCGGACGCAGCGCATGTTCGCACGCCGTCTTCGTGTCCGCCGAAAAGCCGGGCAGCAGTGCTTCACGGCAAGTCTGACTTACCTGCGGCGCTCCGGAGCCGGCCGCCGCAATGAGGCACATCGTCACGAACGCTTCGAACACTTCCAGCCTCCCCTTGCCGGCGACAACAGCGGCCTTTGTATTGTCTCGGCCGGCAGTCGGATACAATTGAACTCGAACCTTTTGCAGCAAAGCCTGTGGCCGCGGGTCGAAGCAGACAACACATCCGAAAGGCTCGGTTCTGCTCTCGACCATCTCGTCCTATGCTTGCGGGAGCCGTGCCCTGTCCTGCGAAAGGGGTTTGAACCATGAAGCTTATCTTCGCGTTTCTTCCCGTCATGCTGGCGGCAGGCTTCGCGTCGGCCGAGCCGGCGAAGCCGGACAACCCGCTCGTAGAGAGTTCTACCTGGCAAGACCTGAAAGGCGATATCGTCGGCGAGGCGGCCGTTTTGAACGGCGCCGCTCTGTTTTCCGTGGAGGCTCCCTACCGCGCCAACGACGCGGCAACGGTGCCTGTCACCATCGAGCAAACGGACCCGTCGGCGGGCCCCATCGAATCCATCAAGCTGGTGATCGACGAGAACCCTGCGCCGCTCGCCGCCGAGATCCGCTTCGGCCAAGCGATGGCGCCGCTCAAATTCGAAACCCGCGTCCGCGTCAACCAGTATTCCAACATCCGTGCCGTTGCCGAGACGCCACAGGGCCTTTTCATGAACGGCCGCTTCGTCAAGGCCTCCGGCGGCTGCTCGGCGCCGGCCACCAAGGATCCCGTCGCGGCCCTCGAGGGCATGGGAGAGATGCGGCTGAGGCTCTTCGACGGGGCCGCGGCGGCGGCATCGAAAGCGGAAGCCCGCCGCGAGGCGCAGATCATGATCCGCCACCCGAACTATTCCGGCCTGCAGCGAGATCAGATCACGCAGCTCTTCATCGGCGCGAAATTCATCAACGAGCTGGTCGTGAAACAGGGGGACGAGCTTCTGTTCAAGCTGGAAGGCGGGATCTCGATCAGCGAAAATCCGGTGTTCCGTTTCAGCTATACCGACAATGGTGCCCCGGCCTTCACGGTCCACGCCGTCGATACGGACGGCAATGTCTTCGACCGCGTCCTGCCGAAGACGCCGCCCGCCTGAATGAGGGCCGCTGTCCCTTCGACGAGAACCGCTACAGGCTTTTCCTGGAAGTACTCTAGAAACACAGCATCTCCGCCTCCGCCTGAGCGCGTCTCAGATCCGCTACCATGGTGCGCGACACCGCAGCCGACTTGAACATCGACAGTTGCTCGCCGCTTCCCTGCTGGAGAGACAAGACCGTTTCGGCCCGAACATATTTGTCATAGGGGAGGATCGAGGCGATCGTGTCGATCGAGCAGGCGCATTTGCTCAACACCTCGCGGCTTTGCCCATTGGCTGCCATGCAGCCGAAAACATAGTCGGCTCTCGCCTCGGTCGGGTAGTCGTTCAGGCGCTCCGACATGCTCTGCCCGCCTGCGGGGACCGCCGCTACCGCGATTGCCAGTGCCGACAGGGCGGCGCGCATCATGGCCGACCCTCCGCAGCTTCTTTCAAGGTGATCGCGTGGGAGTAGCCGGCCCCCGGCCCGCCTGCCGCCGAAGGTACGGTGGCGACCAGCGAATAATACCAGCCGGGAATGTCTTCCGACACGGTAACTGCGAGCGACAGTTGCGAGACCCGCCCCATCTGTTCGCGCGCCCTGTCGTGCTCGAACGGCCGGATCGTCACCTCGCGCGCGGCGATCTCGCGGTTGCGATAACGCAGCGATACCGGCTCGATCTGCGCACTCCGCAACAGGGCTTCCTTGATGCGGTTGCGCATATAGAAGGGGCTGCCGCCCGATTGTGCCGCAAGATCCGAAAGCACGCTTTCGAGAAAATACATGATCAGGGGATTGCCGACCGAACTGGGATAGTTGCCAAGCCCCCGGGACGCGCTGCCCTGATAGAGCGTCATCGAGACATTGTCGCCGGCTCCGAGCTTCAGGCCGACCGTGAAGCTGCCGCCTCTCTGCCCTGCATCCGCCCCGGACACGATCTTGTCGTAGACGAGCGTGCTCTGCGCAGCGTCGGATCCGCCCTTTGCCGCGTCCAGCCCCTGCAACGCCGCCGAATGGAAGAGAAGCTCGTAGGTTTCCGCAGCAGCCACCGGTCCGTGACCCGGTCCAAGCAAGAATAGGGCGATCAGGAGAAATATGCGCATCGCGGATCTACCGTCTGATTGAAGCCACCGTTTACCGGCATGGAGCCTAGCAGTGGCTCCGGCAATGTCATCGGCGACCTTTGTCTGTGTTTGCCCTACGCAACGCGGGTCCGGGTCTTCCAATCGATCAGCGCCCTGAGCCGCACCAGTTGCACCGGTTTGGTGAGCACGACAAAGGACATTTCGTTGCAGAGCTGCAGGAATTGCCGCTGCCGGTTGGCGGAAATGATGATTGCCGGGATTTCCGCGCCTGCAAGCGCGCGCAGAGTGCGGATCGTTTCGATGCCGTTATCGTCATCGTCCAATTGATAGTCGACCAGCAAAATGTCGGGCGCCGTTCCGATTTCCTGCATCAGGGCCGCCGCATCGGCAGTCGAGCCCGCGGCCAGAACGCTGGCTCCCCAGCTTTCCAGAACCTGTGTCATCGCGTGAAGTTCGTCGGCATCGTTTTCGACGATCATCACGATCAGATCCAGGCTGCCGTCGAGCGTCGGTTCCATTCTCGGATCCTCGCTGACGCTGGCACGGCCGGGCACGGCCAACGGTAGCTCGATCGAGAAGACCGAGCCTCGGCCGGGCCGTGAGGCCAGCCGGATGGGATGGTCGAGATGCCGGCATGCGCGCTCGACGATCGACAGGCCAAGTCCCATGCCGGGGCCCTTCGCCGCGCCACTGGCCCGGGTAAACTCCTTGAATATTCGTGTGCGATCCTCCTCGGATATTCCGACACCGGTATCCCAGACTTCTATTCGCACGGCATCGCCGGTCAGCCGGCACCCGACCAGCACCCGGCCGCGCTCCGTATATTGAATGGCGTTCACCACGAGGTTCTGGACGCAGCGCATCAGGTAGCGCTGATCGCTGCTGACCCAGCGCGAGGAGGGTACGATACGAAGATCGATCCCTCTCTCCGTCGCCAAAGGTGCCAGATCTTCGGCCACGCCCTGCAGCAGGTTTCCGAGATTGAACGAGGTGACGTTGAACTCGGCTCCCGAACTGTCGAGGCGGGAAATGTCGAGAAGCGCCTGCAGGAGCGATTCGATGGAGGTGAAGGATCGCTTCAGACGACTCACGACTTCTTCCCTGCCCGGCTGCCCCGCCTTGTCCGTCAACATCGAAAGGTAGAGCTTCGCGGCGTTGATCGGCTGAAGGAGGTCATGGCTGGCCGCTGCCAGAAAGCGAGTCTTGGATGTGTGAGCTGCTTCGGCGGCCTCTTTGGCGTGCCGAAGTGCCGCCTCGATCTTGGTCTGCTCGTCGGCGTGGATCTGCAGCAGGCGATTGGCCTCGGTCAGCTCGGCCGTCCGCTCCTGTACGCGTTGCTCCAGAAGCGCCGAGGCCTGGGTCTCCGCGGTCACGTCCATGATCGAGACTATGAACCCGTCGTCGGGCAGAGAATGGATGCGGATGTCGAGGCTCATCCCGTCGCGGCGGCGGAAACGCTCCTGGACCGCCTCGCCGCGGCGCACGGCCTTGAACCAGCCGGCGACCCTGGATCGGCGTCCTTCGCCGTCGAGAATCTCGTGGCGTTCGACATGTTCGACGATGCGCTGAAAGGGACTTCCCTTTTTCAGGAGCGAAAGCGGCACGCCGAGAAGCTCGCCGAACCGGCCGTTGCGGACCAGCAATTCGCCGCCCGATGAAAACGTGCAGATGCCGAGCGACATGTGATCGAAGGCCGCTTGCAGGAGATGGGACTGTTGGTCGATCAGGCGATTCTTCTCGCGCCGGTTCTCCCGCACGATATCGGTGATTTCGGTCTGCAGGACCGTGATGTTGCCGGAACTGGTCTGCCGGTAGGAGATCTGGAACCAGCGGTCGTTCCGCAGCACCATCACGAAGGACGAAAAGCGTTGGCCGGATCCCTGCTCCTTCGCCACGGGCTGTGGCCGACCGACAACGCCATTTTCCTCCCGGTTCAGATACTTGCTTGCATTGACGGCTGCGAGATAGTCATTGAAGCCGAGGCCGGGCTTGATCAGCGGCTCGACGTCGGGCAGCAAATTTCGGAATTGGGCGTTGCATACCTGCAGTCGCTCTTCGGAAAAGAGCGCGAAGCCGTCCTCCATCGCCACCATAGCGTCTGCAAGGTTTCTCTGGATTCGCTCCTGCGCCTGGTAGGCGACCTCGAGCTCGCTCGAGGCCCGGTCGAGCGTGTCGAGGGCCTTTTCGAGATCTTTGGTCTTTTCCCAGACCTTCGCCTGGAGGGCGATGGCGGATTCGAAGAGCGAATAGGCCGAACCACCCACTTCGTGGCCGCGCTCGGCCCGGTTGACCAGGGCCTCGATGATCTTGGCCTGCTTGGCGATCTGGAGTTCGTAGGGTTCGTTCGGATCGATCATAGCGGAGCGCCTTCCTTCGGCCGGAAAAAGGCGACGCCGACAAAGGTCTGGTTCACGTGCACGCCGAGATGCTGTTCGCCATAGGTGTTGAAGCCGACGACGCGGCGCTGCCGCAACTGCTCGGATACCTCGCTATCCAGCCCCTTCCGCTCGATCTCGAGCTTGCGCAGATAGCAGTCGAAACCCAGGATAAAGTCCGGCGCTTCGCCATCATGGCCGCTGACCGCCAGCCCCGCCTCGAGCGTGCGGATGATTTCCTTGCCGCGGCCGAGCCGCAACAGGAGACCATCGTCGATCGCCGACAGGAAGGTGAGCCCATGCTCCCCTTGAATCTGCTGAATCGCGCGGACGTGATAGAGATTGCCGTTGCGCACCAGAACCGGATTCTCGGCGAAAACCATCGGGGACAATTCGCCGACCGGGACCTTGACGAGCCGGGCATATTCCTCCGCCGCCGGCGAGCCGTTGATCTCCAGGACCAGTCGTTCCTCCGGGACGGCGCGCGTCACCACCATGCGCTGGTCGGTAGGTTGAAAATGGTCGAAGCCGAGACCGCTGAATTCCAGATCGGTCTCAAGCAGCAGGAGGAGGGCGGCATTGCTGTGGAATTCACCGTTGCGAAGCACCTGCGTGCGCTGGAACCGAAGCCCGTCGCCGGCCGAGCCGCCAAAAACGGGAATGTCTTTCAGTCCCGCCTCCAGGGCCGCCACCAGGATATCCTCCTGCTTGGACAGTCCGTCTGCGAATATCAACGCCAGCCGCTTTCGGCCCGGCGTCACGCGGAACTGGGTGGCCAGCCGCTCCGTCTGGGAAACGATATCGGCAATCGAGACCGGAGAAATCGGCTGGAACAGGATCGAGGCCACGCGGAAATGATGCCGCTGGAAGGCGACCGCCAGCAAAGTGTCGTTTTCATAGCCGCGCGGCGTGATCTGGCCGGCCGTCGTGCAGCCGAAGACCACCGTGTTCGGCAACGACTTCCGAAGGGCTGCGGCAAGGTCGTCCGGCTGTAGCCTGTTCGGCACGAACAGGAAGATGAAGCTCGGCCTGGCCGTGGCGAGCTGCCGTCTGATTTCAGCAAGAGCAGTGAACGCATCATCGGCACGTGACGTCGCAAGCCGCACCGCCTCCGCCGGTTTGCTGTCAAGATCATCGACAGCGGTCATGCACCGTCACCCTCCACTCCCATTCCGACACGCCGGCACGCTTCACTGCAGGCTGTGACGGATCGATACTTCGCGTACCAGCATCGCGGCCTGGGTGCGATTATGGACACCCAGCCGACGCAGAAGCGCTGTGATATGCGCCTTGACGGTTGCCTCGGCCAGTTGCATTTCGTAGGCGATCAGCTTGTTCGGCATGCCTTCGCAGATCAGGCTCAGAATACGGGTCTGCTGCTGCGACAGATGGGCGATCTTGCGTGAGATCGTTTCCACCGACTGGTCCGTGGCCGTCGCACGCGCCGGCCCCGCATAGCCCGGCGGCACATAGGTCTTGCCGTTCCAGATGTCCTGCATCGCCTCCTGGAAATCGTGACGGTCGATGTCCTTGGGAATGAACCCCGCAGCACCGGCAGCGATGACCGATTGAACGACGTCCTTCGACGTGAAGGCGGAGATCACGATGACCGGGATATCGGGCATTTTCTCCTTGATTTTCAGAAATCCGCTCAGGCCTGACGCATCGGGCAAGTTCAGATCGAGCATGATCAAATCGGGTGAAAAGCGCATCCTGAGCTGCTGCAGCGCCTCACTCAGCGAAGTCGCCGTTCTGATCCGGCGCGTATTGAAGGTACTTTCCATCGTCGCGGCCAGAGCATCGCAATAGAGCGGATGATCATCGATCACCAGGGCCGACTTTATCGAAGGCGAATGAACGGGCAAGGCTGTCCGTGGCATGGTTCTCCTCCCGAGATATCTCAAGGCCCTCGGAGCGACTCGAAGTCGTTCCGACATCACCTAAAATATCTCTCTCCCGGGCCGTCGCACTCTCCCCAGCACGACGCGAATCGTTGTCGCATAGTTTTCCACCACGGGCAATTCCCGAGATTTGACATGCGACGTATTCTGCCCGCGATGCGCTCAAGAGCGCCTGTTCCGGAGTGCCCGGGCTCAGGCGGACCGGCTCGCATCTGCGAGCCTGCATCGCCATTTCTTGACGCGAAGCGCCGGATGCTGCTCGGACCATTCGGCGATGTAAACGGCAGACTGGAACATGCATTGATTCAAGGACCTCAAGTCCTGAAACCGCAGCGTTTCCTCCCGGCACTTTTCGGGCGCCGATGCAAGGCACACGGTCAGTACGAGCGTTACCGGATCCATGGCTTCTCCCATTCCGGATGGAGTCTCCGCGCGGGCTAATATAACCGTCAACGCGTGAATGCGCCAGCCGCCGGCCAGAAGGGGCTCGGATTTCACCCCCCGCATCCGGACGAACGGCCCTGCCTGCTTCTGATCGCGACGGGACGATGCGAGCCGATTGCGCGCTGGTCTTCCTCGACGTCTTGCCAGGCGCGCCACGCTCCTTCACGGACCAGTGGGAGCCCTGCGCATGCGCAAGGACAAGGTGAATCTCGCGGTGCATTACCGGGTCGAAGCGGCTTAAACCATTCATTGCCGCATTGCGAGAAGAACCCGTTAGCAGATTTTCCCGTCTGTCCTACCGGCTCCTGCATGCGGTCCTGAGCATATGGATGAATTCGCTTGCCGGGGAGGCCACCCGCGGCTTCCAATGTCCGGAAGGTCCAGCCGCTGTCCCCGCCGGCGAGATCCTGAAACACGATACGAGTTGCGCGAGCCGTTCCGCTTCGGAATAACCGATGACCGCAAGATCGCCGGGAGTGCGCACACCCATTTCGGCGGCCAGGTTGAGCAGGGTGATCGCGTCAAGGTCGCTCCAGCAGACGACGGCGCGCGGCCTCTTGGCGTCTGCGAAAAACGCGCGCAGGAACTGCTCGCGCCTCGGGGGGATGTTGCCGTAGCCGCGGTCCAGGGGCGCCTCGATGGCCAGCTCCGCCCCCCGCCGCTCTTTCTGGCGTTCAGAAGGCCAGAACTTCCACAGCATCGTTTGCCGGTTCATGGCGTGCCGACTGCACCAGCACGAAGTCCTTTCCCGGCATATTTGTAAATTTAAATTGGCAAATCCTTGCAATGCATGTAGAAAATGCAACACTTAAGATAACAACAATCGGATGTGCAGCGTCTCCACATGCTTGTGATACTCGCGGATGATTTGACGGGCGCTCTTGATTCGGCTGCCCCTTTTGCAGGCCGCGGCCTTCATACGGAAGTCGCCCTCGCCCTGGACGCCGTGGATGCTGCAATCGCGGACCGTCCGGACATCCTCGCAGTCAACGTGCGCTCCCGCGAGATTTCCCCGGATGAAGCGCGCGAGGCGACGTCCGGCGTCCTGAAACAGGTTCCGGCTGATGCCCGCATTTTCAAGAAGGTCGACTCGCGGCTGAAGGGCAATATCGGGGCCGAACTCGACGCTACCCCTTTTTCCCGCGCGCTTGTCGCGCCGGCCATCCCCGATTTCGGCCGTATCGTGGTCGCCGGCCATGTCCAGGGGTTTGGCGTAGAGGCGCCGATTCCGGTCGCCGAAAGGCTCGGCCGGCATTCGGATCGGGTATTGATACCGGATACGGTGTCTCGCAAAGACATGCTCGCCGCCTTGGCAGGCGCCGAGACGGCCGGCTGCGACCTCATGATCGGCGCGAGAGGCCTTGCCGATGCTCTTGCCCATCGGATGACGGGTCTTGAAGCGCTGCCGCTGATACCGCTGCCCCGGCAGCCTGTCCTGATCGTCGTCGGATCGCGGGACCCGATCACAGTCGAGCAGGTCGACGTGCTGCGGGAAAACCACCCCACCGAATATGTCCCCGCCGCCGGAGGCAAGGTGCAGCAGCCGAGCGCTCCCGCAACCGGATCGGTGACCATCATTCAGGCGATCGAGGGCGAAACGCCGCTCGGCCCGGCCGAAGTCTCCGCCAACCTGGCCGATAGCGTCGTTCCGGCTTTCACCGGCGGGGCCGCGACCCTGCTTCTTACAGGTGGTGCGACAGCCGAGGCAGTGCTGGAAAGGATGGGCGTTTCCCGGTTCCGCCTTCTGGGCGAATGCATGCCCGGGATGGCGCTGGCCTTTGCCGGTGGCCGCTATATCATCACCAAATCCGGCGGCTTCGGCGGGCCGGATACGCTGAGTGACATCGCAAGGCAAATCATGGGGGAGGCGAGATAGACGATGGGACTGCAGGAAGGGACCCCCCGCAAGGGCCTGCCCGACATCGTGTTCGAAAGAATGCACCGCGCGATCAAGTCCGGGGCCTACAAGCCGGACGAGCGTCTGCCGACGGAGCATGAGCTGGCGACGGAGTTCGAGGTATCCCGGCCGATCGTCCGGGAAGCGTTGAGGCGCCTCCGGGAACAGGGGCTCATCTATTCCCGGCGCGGCGCCGGCAGTTTCGTGCGCGCCGTGGGCCTTCGCGAGCCGCTCGGTTTCGGCCAGCTGGAAAACGTCGCCGATCTCCTGAACTGCTATGAATTCCGGCTGACGCTGGAGCCTGCGGCCGCGGCCGCGGCGGCGCTCCGGCATGACGAGACGAGTCTCGCATCGATCCGCCGGGCGCTGGAACTGCTGCGCGACGCCACGAACCGGCAGTCCCACCGGGAGGATGCCGACTTCCAGTTCCATCTTGCGATCGCCCGCGCGGCCCAGAACAGCTACTTTTCGACCGCCATGGAGGCGCTGAAGGAGCACATCGCCGTGGGCATGAAGTTCCATGGCATCTCGGTCAAGCGCGAGGCAAGCGGCCTATCGAGGGTTTTCGCCGAACACGAGGCGATCGCCGATGCCATCGCCGCCGGCAATGCCGAAGAGGCCCGCATGCTGATGCTGAAGCATCTGACGGGATCGCGCGACCGCCTGTTCCTGGCCTCGCAGTAGCGGCAGAACCGGCCGGGGAAGGCGAAGGGAAGGAAGCATCTTCGACGAGAATTACCCCCGTCCCGTGCTGCTTGGACTAAACACTTAGAACGCCGCCCGATAGACCTCCAGCACATCCGCCTCGCTCATCTCGACCGGATTGTTGTCCATCAGCCGCCGGATCGCGTGCGCATCCGCGGCGAAGCGCGGCAGGTCGGTCTCCTTCGCGCCATTGGCGGCCAGAGACATTTCTATGCCGAGACCGGCGCAGAAACCTTTCGCGGCCGACAGCAGATCGCGTTGCGAGAGACCCTGCCCAAGCCCGAGGGCATCCGCGACTTCCGCCGTCTTTGCCGCGACGGCCGGCTGGTTGAAGGCGAGCACATGCGGAAAGATGATCGCGTTGGCGAGCCCGTGCGGCAGATGCAGGAGCGTGCCGAGCGGATAGGATATGGCGTGCCCGGCTGCCGTGTTGACCGGACCAAGACATATGCCGCCATAATAGGAGGCCAGCATCATGCCCTCGCGCGCTTCGGTATCTTCGCCGTCGCGCACGGCACGGGCGAGATATTGGCCGACCAGATTGAACCCCATCCGGGCGAAGCCGTCGATCATCGGATGGGCTTTGCGGTTGGTGAAGGCCTCGACGCAATGGGCCATGGCGTCCACTCCGGTCGCCGCGGTGACCGCAGCCGGCACGCTGTAGGTGAGTTCCGGATCGAGCACGGCGAGATCGGCGATCATGTGCGGACTTTCGACCGCGATCTTGCTGCCCTTGCCCGGATCGGTGATCAGCGAACGGATCCCGGCCTCCGAGCCAGTGCCGGCGGTGGTCGCGACCTGCGCCAGACGGATATTGCGGCCGGCGACGCGATCGGGCCCGGCGACATCGGCGAGCGATTGGCCGGAATCCCAGAGCACCGCGACCAGCTTGGCGACATCCATCACCGAACCGCCGCCGAGTCCGACGATCAGTTCCGGACGGGCTTTCCGCGCCGCTTCAAGCGCCGCCTCGAGTGTCGCGATATCCGGTTCGCCGGGAATGGCATCGAACAGGGTGATCCTGCCCGAGAGCTGCAGACGATCGGCAAATCCGGAAGTGACCGACGTCGCGATGACGAGCGTCGAGGCAACCTCGCCGGCCCACGCGCCGACCTGGCCGATGCTCCCGGCGCCGACGACGAGGCGGCGCGGCTGATGAATGGTGATCATGACGCTGCCTTTCTGCTTGCCCGGCCGGCCACGAGTTTGCGCGCATAGGCGATCGCGGAGTTCAGATTGCCGTGATTGGCGATGCCCTTTCCGGCGATATCGAAGGCTGTGCCGTGATCGACGGAGGTGCGGTCGATGGAGAGGTCCACGGAAACGTTGACCGCGGTATCGAAGGCAACCAGCTTGATCGGGATATGACCCTGGTCGTGATATTGGGCGACGACCAGATCGAAACTTCCCGAATAGGCGCGGTGGAACACGGTGTCGGCCGAGATCGGCCCCTGCACATCGATGCCTTCTTCACGCGCGGCTAACACAGCGGGCCCGATCTGATCGTCGTCTTCCGTGCCGAACAGACCGTTCTCGCCGCAATGCGGATTGATGCCGGCGACGGCTATGCGCGGGCGTTCATAACCGATGCGCTTCAGATGCGCGTCGCCGGCGCGGATCGTGGCAAGCACCCGCTCGGTGGTGGCGCGGCTGATCGCTTCCTTGAGCGACACATGGGTGGAGACATGAATGACCTTGAGGCGCTCGGAGGCGAGAAGCATATAGGCGGCGTTCGATCCGGTCAGACTGCGCAGCATGCCGGTGTGACCGTCGTAATGATGGCCGGCCATGTTGAGCGCTTCCTTGTTGATCGGCGCCGTGACGATGCAGCCGATCTTACCGGCCTCGGCATCGCGCACTGCGCGCTCGATGAAACGAAAGGCAGCGTCGCCTGCAACTGCCGAAAGGCTCCCCCAGGCGAGCGGCGCGCCCTCGACCGGAAGGTCTACGACATTGGGCAGAAGATCGACCGCGAGCCCAAGCGCCTCCCTTGCAGCCTCAAGCGTCGCGAGATTGCCGTAGATGCGCGTCGCCTCGCGGTCCGACACCGGCATTTCAGCGAGCGCCCGGACCGTGATCTCCGGTCCGACGCCGCAAGGGTCGCCCATGGTGATGCCTATGATTTCGCTCATCTGTTTCTCCCCTCGTCCGCCCAACCGGGAGGCAGACGGACATATTTGATCGCGCGCCGATGGAAGGTGTAGGCGATATGCAGGCTGCCATCGTCTCCCTCCAGAAGCCACGGATAGGACATTTCCTTGTTCTGGCCATCGGTGGAATTGTTGGAAAGGCAGGTCCCCGGTCCGTCCTCGATCACGATCCGTTCCGGGAAGGTCCGGCCATCGTCGACCGACAGGCAGACGCTCACCGGCGCCCTCGGCACGCCCCAGATCGGCACGCATCCGCCCGAAGGGTCGGCTTCCGGCCGGCCGTCGTCGTCTCCGAGCTCGTCGTAAAGGGATGCGCGGCGATCGGCCGAAAGCGCCGCATTCACGGGGTTGCAGATCATCGCCAGCCGACCGTCCTTGAGCCTGATGACGGCGATCGAAGAGTTGTTGTTCGGCACGTCGGTCGGCACAGGCCGGCCCCATGTCCGCCCGCCGTCGGCGCTCTCGACGCGATAGACATGATCCGCCTGGCGGCGGCGGAAGAAGGCTGCGTAGGCGGTATCGCCGACGGCCACCGGGCTCATGTGCACGCAACCGATGGAGCCGTCGAGATCGGCAAGCTGCCAGCTTCGGCCACCATCGGTCGAAATGCCGACAGCCGCATTGTCGTGGCTGCCGTTCCACTTCTGGCCGGGGCGCTGGATGCAGCGGAAGATCGGCATAAGCCAGGCGCCGTCATCTCTGATAACGAGCGGCGCGCGAATGAAGCAGCCGCGCGGCAGTTCGAGATAACGTCCCTCGGATGCCTCAAGTTTTGTCGGATCGGCAGCGTCCCTTTCGATTGCGGCCATACGGATGCGGCATTCGTCCTGGTTGCCCGAAGGCTGTGAGGTGTGGAATAGCCAGAGCCGCCCGTCAGGCGCCGTGAACAGCACCGGGTTCTGCTCGGAGTGGTCGGCATCGAAGCTCAGCCTCTGCGGCTCGCCCCATTCAGTGGCACCGGGAGCGAATACCGACGCGAAGATCGAAATGTCGGATTTCCCCTCGAGCGTCCCACCGAACCAGGCACAGACGAGGCTTCCGTCCTCGAGCCTGTGCAAGAAGGCCGCGTGGTTCTGCACCATGGGCGAGGGCAGAAGCGATTCCAGTCGTCCTCCACCGGCCTCCCGGAGCTTGCCGCTCATTGCGTTTGCGATTTCGTCAGGCGTCATGAATGCCTCCTGTTGCATCGGACAATCGCTAAATTTTGCAAGTTGTCAAGTTTTCTATTCGCCAAAAGCCTATCATGACGCGATTGACTGCGCATATAATTCGCTGTTTTCATTAGTGCTTTTTGATGTAGAATTTTTTCACTCATGAATGCCGTCGAAAATAATTTGACAAACTTAGCAAGAAATCGGATGGTCTGGGCAATTCGGGCGGCAGAAGGACGCCCAACGGCGAGGAGGCTGCTCGCCACCGATGCTGCATGGAGAGCGGCGCACCGGAGTCGCCCCAGACACGAGATCCAAGAGGGAGGAGAATGCAAATGAAGAGAACATTGATTTTGGGAGCCCTGATGCTGGGCTCCGCGCTCGCCCCCGCCTTCGCGGCATCGGGGCCGATCAAGATCGTCCTGCCGGAAGAGGCGGACCTGCTTGAACCCTGCATGGCCACGCGCTCCAACATCGGGCGCGTCATCATGCAGAATGTCAGCGAGACCCTGACCGAGCTCGACGTTCGGGGCGACAGGGGACTGATGCCGCGTCTGGCGGAAAGCTGGGAACAGAAGGAAGACGGCAGCTGGCGCTTCAACCTGCGCAAGGGCGTGAAGTTCTCCGACGGCACGGATTTCAACGCCAAGGACGTCAAGCACAGCTTCGACCGCGTGATGAGCGACAAGAACGCCTGCGAGTCGCGTCGCTATTTCGGCGGCATGAACATCAAGATCGATGTCGTCGATGACACCACCGTCGATTTCACGGTCGATCCGGTTCAGCCGATCCTGCCGCTGCTCCTCTCGCTGCTGACGATCGTGCCGGAAGAGACGCCGATGGAATTCGTTCGCGAACCCGTCGGCACCGGCCCCTACAAGCTGACGGACTGGACGCCCGGGCAGCAGATCGTGCTCTCCGCCCGTGACGACTACTGGGGCGAAAAACCGGAGGTCACGGAGGCCACCTATCTGTTCCGCGCCGATCCTGCGGTCCGCGCCGCCATGGTCCAGACGGGCGAAGCCGATCTTTCGCCGTCGATCTCGCAGACCGAAGCGACGAACCCGGCCACTGACTTTTCCTACCTCGACAGCGAGACCGTCTATCTGCGCATCGACCACAATATCGAGCCGTTGAACGACGCCCGTATCCGTCGCGCTTTGAACCTTGCAATCGACCGCGAAGCCTTCCTCGGTACGCTGGTGCCCGACAGCGCCGTCCTCGCCACCGCGATCGTTCCGCCGCCGACGCTCGGCTGGAACCCCGACGTGAAGGTCTTCCCCTACGATCCCGAGCAGGCCAAGAAGCTCATCGAGGAGGCCAAGGCCGATGGCGTCAAGGTAGACACACCGATCACCATCATCGCACGCACCGCGAACTTTCCGAACGTGACCGAGATCATGGAGGCCATCCAGGCGCAGCTGCAGGAGGTCGGGCTTAAGGTCGAGCTCAAGTTCGTAGAAGTCGCCGAGCACGAAGTCTATTATTCGAAGCCTTTCAAGGAAGGGCGCGGCCCCCAGCTGGTTGCCGCGATGCACGACAACTCGAAGGGCGACCCCTCCTTCTCGATGTTCTTCAAATACGACTCCGAAGGCACGCAGTCGGGCTTTTCCGATCCGAAGGTCGACGACATGATCGCCCGCGCCTCGGCGGCCGTCGGCGACGAACGCGCCAAGCTCTGGTCGGAGCTCATCGCCTATGTGCATGACGAGGTGGTGGCAGACGTGCTGCTGTTCCATATGGTCGGTTTCTCGCGGGTGTCCGAGCGACTGGATTTCAAGCCGACGATGGCGACGAATTCCATGCTGCAGCTCTCCGAGATCAAGATCAAATGATCTGAACCGCGGACGAGCGGCCATCCGAACGAAGACCTTCCGGCGGCGGGACCCCCGCCGCCTCATGCAAAATCGAGGGCTGCCATGCTCAGATTCATCCGCCAACGCGCGCTCGCAAGCCTGATCTCGCTTATCGGCCTGATCGTCATGGTATTCTTCCTGTCCCGGATGACCGGCGACCCGGCGGCCCTGTTTCTGCCCGTCGAAGCCTCCGCCGAGATGAAGGAGCAGTTCCGCGAGCTGCACGGACTGAACGATCCGATCCTCGTCCAGTTCGCCCGCTATGTGGGGGACGTCGCCACCGGCGACCTCGGTGAATCCCTGCGCAAGGCCCGCCCTGCGCTCGATGTCGTCCTCGAAGCCTTCACCTGGACTCTCTGGCTTGCCGTCATCACGATGGCCCTGGTCACGGGAGCGGCTATCGTCGTCGGTTCGCTGGGCGCCTTCCGCTCCGGCGGTTTCTTCGACCGACTGTCCTCGATGGTCTCGCTCATCGGTGCGTCGGTCCCGGACTTCTGGCTGGCGATCGTCGCCATCGTCATTTTCTCGATCAACTTCGCGATCCTGCCGACATCCGGCACCGGATCGGTCGTGCACTGGATTCTGCCGATCGCGGTGCTCTTCGTCCGCCCCTTCGGGATCATCGTCCAGGTGGTGCGCGGCTCCATGGTTAGCGCGCTGTCTTCGGCCTATGTGAAGACCGCGCGGGCCAAGGGCGTGAAGTCCGGGCCGATCATCTTCATCCACGCGCTGCGCAATGCGATGCTGCCCGTCATCACGGTGGTCGGCGATCAGGCGGCGAGCCTGTTGAACGGCGCGGTCGTAGTCGAGACGATCTTCGGCTTTCCCGGCGTCGGCAAGCTCATGATCGATTCCATTCTGCAGCGCGATTTCAACGTGGTGCTGGCGGCGATCCTCGTCACCGCCATTGCGATCTTCCTCATGAACGTGCTGATCGACCTCGCCTATGCGCTGCTCGATCCGCGAATCCGGCACTGAGGAGGCAACGGACCATGACCCTGGCAACCACCGATAATGTCATCGCCGCAGAGCCGTCCTTCCCGGTCCGCATGATGCGCATGCTGCTGGCGGACAAGTTCGCGCTTTGCGCGGCGATCTTCCTTCTCGTCGTCCTCGTCATAGCCCTCATCGGCCCGGCCTGGCTGGGCGACCTCGCGACGAAGCAGAACCTGCGCGGCCGCAACCTGCCGCCATTCGACTGGACCCGCACCTGGGTCTGGTGGATGGGGGCCGACGCGCTCGGCCGTCCGCTCTTCGCCCGCATCATCGTCGCCGCCCAGAACACCCTGATGGTCGCCGCTGGCGCCGTGATCCTCTCCTCGGTGATCGGCACCGTTCTCGGCCTCATCGCCGGCTTTTCCTCGCCGCGCATGAGCCAGATCATCATGCGTCTCGCCGACGTGATCATGTCCTTTCCGTCTCTGCTGATCGCAGTGATCGTGCTCTATGTGCTCGGCTCCTCGATCCTCAACCTCATGCTGGTGCTCGCCATCACCCGCATTCCGGTCTATCTGCGCACCACACGCGCCGAAGTGCTGGAGATCCGCGAGCGCATGTTCGTCCAGGCTGCCCGCGTCATGGGCGCCTCCAGCAAGCGCATCCTCTTCCGCCATATCCTGCCGGTCGTGCTGCCGACGCTGACGACGCTCGCCACGCTCGATTTCGCCTATGTGATGCTGGCGGAGAGCGCGCTGTCCTTCCTCGGCATCGGCATCCAGCCGCCGGAAATCACCTGGGGCCTGATGATCTCGCAGGGGCGGCAATATCTGACCAACGCCTGGTGGCTCTCCTTCTGGCCCGGCCTTGCCATCATTCTCACCACCATGTCGCTCAATCTGCTGTCCAACTGGATGCGGATCGCGCTCGATCCGGTACAGCGCTGGCGTCTCGAAATGAAGGGCGGCAAAAATGGCTGAACATCTGCTCGAGGTCCGTAACCTCTCCGTCGAGTTCCACACCGCGTCCGGCGTGGTCCATGCCGTGAAGTCGATCTCCTATCACCTCGACAAGGGCGAGACGCTGGCGATTCTCGGCGAAAGCGGTTCCGGCAAGTCGGTGTCCTCCGCGGCGATCATGAACCTCATCGACATGCCGCCGGGCCGCATCAGCGCCGGCGAAATCCTGCTCGACGGCAGGGACCTGCTGTCGATGCCCGCCGAGGAACGGCGCAAGATCAACGGCCGCCGGGTCGCCATGATCTTTCAGGATCCGCTCAGCCATCTCAATCCGGTCTACAGCGTCGGCTGGCAGATCTCGGAAGCCATGACCACCCATGGACTCGCCGCCGGCAAGGCGCGCGAGGAAGCCCTGCGCCTGCTGGGCCGAGTCGGGATTCCCGACCCGGAGCGGGCAATGCGCAAATACCCGCACGAATTTTCGGGCGGTCAGCGCCAGCGCGTCATGATCGCGATGGCGCTGGCGCTCCGGCCGGATCTCCTGATTGCCGACGAACCGACGACCGCGCTCGACGTAACCGTGCAGGCGGAAGTGCTGAAGCTTCTGACGGAGCTGCAACGCGAAACGGGTATGGCGGTGCTCATCATCACCCACGATCTCGGCGTGGTCTCCGAGATCGCCGACCGGGTCGTCGTGATGGAAAAGGGCGTCCTCGTCGAAGCGGGAACCGTGCGCGAGATCTACAAGAACCCGCAGCATCCCTATACGCAGAAGCTCATAGCCGCCGCCCCGGGCAAGGGCGTTATGCACGAACCCGGCACCCGCGCCGAACCCCTGCTCAGCGTGCGCGACGTGCGCAAGACCTACGGCTCCTTCGAAGCTCTGAAGGGCATCTCCTTCGATCTGATGGCGGGCGAGACCATGGCGGTGGTCGGAGAAAGCGGCTCCGGCAAGTCGACGCTTGCCCGTGCCCTGCTGCGTCTCGACGAGCCGGACAGCGGCACGGCGCTCTGGAAGGGCCGCGACCTGTTCACGCTGCCGCCGGCGGAGCTCTACAAGCTCAGGCGCGACCTCCAGATGGTGTTTCAGGACCCGACCCAGTCGCTCAATCCGCGCATGACGGTCTACCAGCTGATCTCCGAGGCCTGGGTGATCCACCCGGACATCCTGCCCAAGGCAAAATGGCGCGGGCGCGTGGCCGAGCTCCTGGTGCAGGTCGGCCTTTCGGCCGAGCACATGAGCCGCTATCCGCACCAGTTTTCGGGCGGCCAGCGGCAGCGTATCGCCATTGCCCGGGCGCTGGCGCTCGAGCCGGAGCTGATCATCTGCGACGAGGCCGTTTCCGCGCTCGACGTATCCGTGCAGGCGCAAGTGATCGAGCTTCTCGACAAGCTGCGCCGCGAGATGGGGATCGCCTTCATCTTCATCGCCCATGACCTCCCGGTCGTTCGCGATTTCGCCGATTACGTCATGGTGATGCAGCAGGGAGAGGTCGTCGAGCTCGGCACCGTCCGCGAGGTCTTCGATACGCCGCGGCAGGCCTATACCCGCGCCCTTCTCGCGGCCAGCCTCGATCCCGATCCGGATGCAAAGGCCGACCACCTCGCATCGGTGCCGGCCGAGGCTGCCGACATTCTCATCCCAAAGCGGAGTCACTGATGTCCAAGAAAGCCTTCGTCGCCCTCGTCACCTGCTTCAACGAGGACGAGACGATCAATTACGAGGCGACCCGTGCCCAGGTGCGCCGTCAGGTCGCCGCCGGCAACAACATCATGTGCGCCGGCACCAATGGCGATTTCACCGCGCTCACGCACGAGGAGAAGATCCGCCTTACCGAGGAAGTGGTCGACGAGGTCGGCGGCCGCGTCGATGTCATCGTCAATGCCGGCATGCCCGCGACCTTCGAAACGCTGCAGCTCGCGCGCGCCTTCGACCGCATCGGCGTCAGCGGCATCGCCGTCATCACCCCCTTCTTCATCGCCTGTACGCAGGACGGCCTGATCCGGCACTTCTCGACGGTCGCCGATGCCGTAGAGACACCGGTCTATCTCTATGACATTCCCTCCCGCACCCAGAACCACATCGAGCCGGAAACGGCGCTGAAGCTTTCAGCGCACGGCAATATCGCCGGGATCAAGGATTCCGGTGGTGCGCAGGATACGCTCGAGGCCTATCTGCAGGTGGCGCGCGACGTGCCGGGCTTCGAAGTCTATTCCGGCCCCGATCATCTGGTTCTCTGGTCGCTGCAGAACGGTGCGGCCGGCTGCATTTCCGGCCTCGGCAACGCCATGCCGGAGGTGCTTGCCGGTATTCTCAACGCGTTCAACAACGGGGACACGGCCGAGGCGGAACGCCAGCAGGCAATCTACACAGCCTTCCGCACCGAACTTTATGCCCTCGGCTTCCCGCCCGCTTTGGTCAAGCGCTCGCTCTACCTACAGGACTCCTCCGTCGGCGCTTCGCGCCAGCCGGCGCTGCTCCCGAACGAGAAGCAGGACGAAAGTATCCGGGAGATTCTGGTGCGGCACCAGCTGCTGTAAGAGCGGTTCCCCTACCCGTTCATCTCGAAGCTCTCGTTTACCGGACCGGTACAGGACCGACCCGGCAGTCAGCATTGCACGCCAACATGCATGGTTACCGGCCCGACAGGGCCCTCGACGGCGAAAATGAAGGAATTTCTCATGGGAGCGAGCCGCAAGCTCTCGTGATTTAGAGCACTTCCAGGTCCGTGACCGCGTGATTTCAGAATGTGAGATCATCCGCCGACCGGAGCAAGGCGAAGGCCTCGTCGATCGTCGGCATTACGCGCCCGGCCCCGCGCCGCGCAACCGCCAATGCACCGAAAGCGTTGGCCAGCCGGCAGCATTCCTGTCTCGTCATGCCGGCGAGGCGCCCATGGATGTGCCCGGCGGCAAAGGCGTCGCCGGCCCCGGTGGTATCGACGACATCTGCCGGCAGCCAGGAGGCGCTTTCCCGTCCCTGAGCGTCATAAAGCCATGACAGTCCCTCTTTCGCCTTCACGGCCACACGTTTTACGCCGAGGTCAAGGAGGGTGCGAACCGCCTCGTCCAGATCTATCCCGGACGGTTTGCCTGCGAGCGGGGACAAATCCGTATCGGCGAGTACGATCGTGTCCAGGCTTGGCAGCAGGGGCCTGACGCCCGACGCTAGCTCCGAAACGACACCGCCCGGAATGTCCAACGTGATCGGAATGCCCCGTGCGACGGCCATGTCGATTGCATATTCGGCGGCGTCGGACTGCGGGCTCTGCAGCAGGGCGTAGCCGGATAGATGGAAGAGTTCCGCGGCATCGAATACCGCGTCACTGAATGCGCCCGGTGAAAGTTGCACGTTGGCGCCCCGATAGGCGAACATCGTGCGCTCGCCGGTCCTGCCGACGGCCACGACATTGATTTGGGTCGGCTCTGCGTCGTCGCGACCGATCCAACCGGTGTCGATTCCCTCCGCCCGCAGATCGGAAAGGGCCTTATCGCCCCAGGCATCATTCCCGAGCCTGCCGATCAGCCGGCAACGGTGCCGCGACCGCGCAAGGGCAATGGCCGTGTTCGTCGCGGAACCGCCGAGAGCCGTTGTCTGGGCGGTCGCTATCGCCTCGCCGCCTTCGGCGGGATAGGCGGGGACATCGAGCACCACGTCGATGTTGATATCTCCAAGCAAGACGATAGCGGACATGTGGCTGCCTTAGAGCACTCCCAAGGTCTTTTCGTGGAAGCGCATAGCTGCAAAGAATCAGATTTCGATATGCATCTGCTCGATCGCCCGGTCCACATCGGCGATGATGTCGTCGATATGCTCGATGCCGACGGAGAAACGCACGAGCCCGTCCACGACGCCCATTGCCTCCCTCTCCTGGCTCGGAATGTCCAGGAAGGCCATGGTGGCGGGCACCTGCGTGGTCGTTCTGAGCCCTCCGAGGCTTGCAGCAAAGCTGCAAAGCTGCAGCCGCTTCAATAGCCGAACGCCCGACGCCTCGTCATCGACCTGGAATGAGAGCATCGCCCCGCCGCCGCGCAACTGCTTGCTGGCGGATACGTGGTTCGGATGCGAAGGCAGGCCGGGATAGAAGACGCGCTTGACCCTGGGGTGAGCCTCGAGATGCTTTGCGAGCGCCAGCGCATTTGCGCATTGCTTCTCCAGGCGCAGTGCCAGGGTCTGCGCCCCGCGCAAAAGCAGCCATGCATTGAAGGGCGAAAGCGGCGCTCCCAGCTTGTTTAACGTGTTCCAGCGCACGTCTTCGAGCCAGTCGGGCGGCAGGATGTCGGACTTGAGAGTGATGACTCCGCCCACCGCATCATTATGTCCGCCGATGAACTTGGTCGCGCTCTCGACGACGACGTCGACGCCGAAATCATGCGGCCGGCAGACCGCCGGCGACGCAAAGGTATTGTCGCAGATCACCACGATGCCGCGCGCATGCGCCAACTCCACGAGCGCCTTCAGCGGCGGCACCTTCATCGTCGGATTGGCGATGGCCTCGACATAGAGCACCTTCGTTTCTTCCGTAAGCGCATTCTCGACCGCCCTCACATCGGTGCAGTCCACCAGGCTCACCTTAAGCCCGAAATCCTGGGCGCGATGATCGAAGAATTCATGGGTACTCGAATAGGTCGTCAGATCCGCGACGATATGATCGCCGGCCTTCAGAATGCCGAACAATGCATGCGAGATCGCCGCCATTCCCGATGCGGTTGCGAGGCACGCCGTGCCGCCGGTGAGCTTGGCGATATGTTCTTCGAACCTGTACTCCGTCGGATTGCCGCAGCGCGAATAGATATTCACTTCCTTGCGCGCCCCGGCGACGATCCGATCGTAGATGTCCCCCTCATATTGGAAATTCGCCGACATATAGATCGGGTAGCTGATCGACTGGGAATGTTCCTCCGGCGCGTAGAAGACGGCCTGGCTTGCAAAATCGAGTTCTTTGGGGGACATCGCGACTCTCCTGGAAATTTGGCGGCGGCACCGGTTCGGCGGTTCACTCCTTGACGGCTCCGCCGATAAGGGCCGCCGTGATCTGGCGTTCGAAGAAAACGAAGAGGATGAGCGGTGCGATGGCTGCGATGAGGATCGCAGCCAGCATCACCGGGTAATTGGTTATGTGCTCGCCGACGAAATCGGTCAGACCCACGGGCAAGGTCTTGCGTGCCGGGCTGTTGATGAAGACGACGGGGAACAGGAAGTCGTTCCAGACCCAGATCATGTTGACGATTGCGACAGTAAACATGGCGGGGCGGGCAATGGGCAGCGCCACCCGCAGGAAGATCTTCCACTCCGAGGCACCGTCCATCCTGGCGGCGTCGAACAGGTCGCGCGGGAGCGTGTTGAAGAACGCCTGCATGATGAAGATCGAGACGGGCACGTTGAAAGCGGCTGTCGGCAGTATGACGCCGAGATGGGTATCGAGAAGGCCCGCGCCGCGCAGCATGACGACCAGCGGTACAAGTGCGACATAGGCCGGAATCGCCATTGCGGCGGTCATGCTCAATTCGACTGCCGGCAGCCAACGCGGCCGATAGGCAGAAAGCGCGAACCCGGCGAGTGTCGCAAGGATGACCGTTATCATGGTCGCGCCCGCCATGATCAGCAGCGAGTTGACGGCATAGCCCCCCAAGGCTCCGCCACTCCACGCGCCGACATAGGCATCGAGGGAGAAGCTCTTCGGCAGCGACCAGACGGAACGCATGAACTCCCTGTTGGTCTTGAAGGTGCTGTAAATCATCCAGACGAATGGAAAAATCACCATCAGCACATGCGCCGTCAGCACTGCCAGCACGATGGTACTTGTCAGATTCCAGCGGCGGACTGAGGTCATGACCAGGCCCCTGCGCCCGCACCCACCCGCTTCAGGTAGCGGAAAGCGATCCATGCTCCGAGTGCGGTCAGCACCATCTGGGCGAAGCCGATCGTCGCCGCGTAACCCATCTCGAAGCTTCCGAAGCCCATCTTGTAGAGATAGGTCGACACCACTTCGCTCGCGTGATTGGGCCCGCCATTCGTCAGGACGAAGACAAGAGAAAAGGTCTTGAGCGAACCGATGATCGCCAGAAGCGAATTGGCGCGCACGGCGTCCCACACCATGGGCATAGTGATCGAAAAGAACTTGCGGAACTCGCCGGCACCGTCGATTTCCGCGGCCTCGTAGACGCCTTCCGGCACGTTGCGCACGGCGGCCACGAAAAGAAGCACATAGAGGCCGAGATAGGTGAAGCTCATGACGACGACCACGGCGGAGAATGCGGTTGCGGATTCTCCGAGCCAACCGCGCTTGAGGCTGTCTAGACCGATTGCCGAAAGCGCCGCATTCACGAGGCCGAAATACGGATTGTACATGAAGCGCCAGAGCAGCCCGATGCAGATTTCGCTGACCATGACCGGCACGAGATAGAAGAAGAGGAAAATCCGGCTGAAGGCAGGAACGATACGGACGAGGCAATAGGCGATTGCGAGCGCCAGAAAGACTTGCAGAACGATTGCCGAGAGCGCCACCAGGATGTTGCGAAAGAGCGCTTGCCAGAAGATCGCATCACCGGCGAGACGCACGAAATTTCCCGCGGCAAGAAATTGCGGAGCCGAGGCACCATCCCAGCGGAAGAGAGAAAGCCAGCCTGCATAGGCCACCGGATAGGCGACGAAGGCGAAGACGAAGACCAAGGCGGGCGACAGAAAAAGAATGGCAGCCCGGTTGTATCTCTTTGCAAAGCCTATGCCAGCGCTCATGCTTTTCCCTCAAGATTCCGGCCGCAGGCCAGCGGCCGGAACGTTTGCCCAAGGCGGACTATTTGGCTGCCCGCAACGCATCCTCGAGGCGCTTGGCCGCGTCCGCGGGCGACAGCGAGCCGTCGAGCACCCCCTGCAGCGAACTGTAATAGATGTTTGTCGCCGCGGGCGGCATGGCGGTGTCGTAAAAGGGATCCAGGTGGCCGGCGCCCTTCATCAGGTTGCTGCTGATGTCGTAGAGGACCGGACCCGCTGCCGTTTCGGTGGTGGCGTCCTTGACGGTCACCATCGTCTTGCGCAACTCGACGTACTTCGTCATCACCTCGCGCGAAGTAAGAAACTTCAGCAAGGTAACCGCGTCGCCCTTGTCCTCCGCCTTCTGCGATATGCCGAAACTTGCGGCGACGCCGGCGAGCACGTCGGACTGGTCGCCGGCCCCGCCCTCGACGGCCGGGAAGGCGAAATAACCGAGGTCGAAGCCTTCCGGCGCGTCCGCCGATGCGCCGATCTGCCAGGTGCCGTTCAGCATCATGGCGGCCTGACCGTTGAGGAAGAGCATATTGGCTTCCTGGTCGCTCATACCGTTGAAGCCGATCGGGAAATATTCCTTGCCGGCAATTTCGGCGACCAATTCCATTGCCTTGGTCGCCTCGGCGCCAAGCGTCGCGTCCGGATCCTTGTTCGCGAAACTCGAGACGACACCCGAGCCCTTGAGCCGCATCTCGAGATACTGGAACCAGAACGTGGCCGGCCAGGAGTCCTTGTTGCCGAGCGCGAAGGGAACGAAACCGTCGCCTTTCACCTTCTCGGCAAGGGCGAGCAGTTCGTCATAGGTCTTCGGCACTGTCCAGCCGTTCTCGGTAAAAAGCGCCTTGTCGTACCAGAACACGACGGAATCGACGTCTACGGGCACGGCATAGGTCTTGCCGTCCTTGCTTGTCTGGGCGATCGCGCTTTCGAGAAAGCTTTCGCGCCACCCGTCCTTGGCGAGCTCTTCGTCGAGGGCATACATCTGCCCGCCATTGACGAAAGCGTTCAGGAAGCCGCCCGGCAGCGTGTAGAATACATCCGGAGGATTGCCAGAGGCCATGGCGGTATTGAGCTTCGTCTTGTAGGCCGACTGCTCGGCGGCGACCACGTCGAGCTTGACGTCGGGATGCGCCTTGGCGAATTCGCCGAGGGCGAAATCGATGAATTCGACCTTGTCCTGCTGCCCCGCATAGGCGTGCCAGAACGAAAGTTCTCCGGCGGAAGCCGGGATTGCGGTAAGCGCGGCGGCGGCGGCGATCAGAAGACGTTTCAGACTCACGGTATCCTCCCCGTTTTCGGCGGCCGGCCTGCCGCCATTTGCAGTGATGCCACAATAAAAATCCCGTGTCCATAGTGACACCACAACATACCCATGCTAACAGCAGGTCTTAGGACAGCTTCAGCTTGCAGAGAGACGCCATGACTGTTGACCTGCGTGGTCCCTCCGTTCCAGCCAGCAGCCGGCTGCGCAGCGTTTTGCCGAAATTGTCGGACTCCGAACGGCGTGTCGCACTGTGGATGCTGAAAAACGTCGACCTCACGATCCGGCAATCCATGTCGGCGATCGCGCAGGCAACGGATGTCAGCGACACGACTGTGTTGAGGATGTGCCGCACGGCCGGCTTCGAAGGCTTTACCGACCTGAAGCTGGCTTTGGCGCAGGAGCCTCGCGAAACGACCGGGGATATCTCGGGCGAGCCGGAGGCGAGCGATCTGCAGGCCGCGGGCCGGCTGTTTCGCGCGATGACACAGGCGCTCAACGACACGCTCGGCGTTCTCGACGAAGCGACCTTCGCCAGGGCGCTGGATCTGATCGCCAATGCAAAGCACATCCTGGTCGGAGGCGTCGGCGGTTCGGGCATCGTCGCGCAGGCATTCTATCAGCGCTGCATCCGGCTCGGCCTTCGTTGCGACGCGCCGGTCGATTCACAATTGCAGATCATGCATGCCGCGCTCACCGGCCCGGGCGATCTGGTGGTCGCGATCTCCTATTCGGGGATCACAAGCGATCCGGTTCTCGTGCTTCAGGAAGCGAAAGCGCGCGGCGCCTCCGCGCTCTGTATCACCGGCAACAGCAGTTCGCCGCTGGCGCGCCTGGCGGACGTCGTGCTTGTCAGCGTTTCCCACGAACAGGGCAGCGAACCGATGGCGGCGCAGATCGCACAGATGACCCTGATAGACGCCCTCTATGCGGCACTCGTCTCGCGCAATGCCGAGCGCGCCCAACTCACCGAGGAACGCATGGTCAACGCAATCCTTCCGAAGTCAATCTAATCTCGAAACGGATATCGCCTTGAAAATTCAGATCTATACGATGCAAACAGCGGCGGAGGCGGTTGCTGCTGCAGCCGCCGGGGTGGACTATCTCGGTGTCACGCCATCAAATCGCGGGCTACCGGGGGAGATCAGCTTCGCTGCGGCGCGCGAGATCGTCGACGCCCTCGAAGGCAAGGCACAGCGGGTGGCCCTGTCGGTGGAAAGCGACCTCGATGACATCGCCGCGATGGTCGAGGCGGTTCGTCCCGATGTCCTGCACCTGTGCGGCGATATCGCACTGGTGACACCCGAAAAGGTCGAAGTGTTGCGGGCCCGACTGCTCGCAAGACATCCCGCCTTGCGGATCCTGCAGGCAATTCCGATGACCGGTCCCGAGGCGCTTGATCATGCCGCCGCGTTCGAGCCCTTCGCCGACATGTTCATCCTGGACTCAGTTGCCGCGCATATAGGCGGCATCGGCGCTGCGGGAGTGACGCACGACTGGTCGCTCAGCCGCGAAGTCGTCGCCAGGAGCAGGCTCCCCGTCATTCTCGCGGGTGGTCTCAAGCCGGAGAACGTCAAGGCGGCCATCGAAGCCGTCCGCCCCTGGGCGGTCGATTCCCTCACCCACACGAACCAGCCGCTTCCCGGAGGCGGCTTTCGCAAGGATATCGACAAGATCGCGGCTTTCGTGGAGGCTGCAAGAGCGGCCTGAGCCCCACCTTCATAAAGAACAGATCCGTGATCATCCGGTCGCATCGGTTCGCCGTTGCTCTTGAAGAGCTCGGCGCATCGACTAGATCATAGATGTTGTCCACCCTGAGGCTGACAACGCTTCATGACATCCCGATCCGAAGGAGCGTCGTTCATGAAGATAGCCCAGATCGCACCGCTGTTCGAACGTGTCCCGCCGAAGCTCTACGGAGGGACCGAGCGCGTCGTTCACCACCTGACGGAGGAGCTCGTCCGGCAGGGCCATGAGGTCACGCTCTTCGCGAGCGGCGACTCGATGACCTCGGCAAAGCTCATCCCCTGCTCGGACATGGCGCTGCGATTGAACCCTGCGGTTCAGGATCCGATCCCCTATCACATGCTGATGCTGGAGGAAGTGCGCCGGCAGGCGAGTGGCTTCGACATACTGCATTTCCACGTCGATCTTCTGCATTTTCCGCTTGTCCGCGGCCTCGCCGGCAAGACGGTGACGACGCTGCACGGCCGCCTCGATCTGCCCGACCTTCAACCCTTCTACGCCGCCTTCCCGGATGTCCCCCTGGTTTCGATTTCCGACGACCAGCGAAAGCCGATGCCGCCGGTCAGCTGGGTCGCCACGGTGCATCATGGGCTGGCCCCGGACGTCCTCCCATTCACCAGTCGGCCGAGGGGTGATTATCTCGCCTTTCTCGGCCGCATCTCTCCCGAAAAACGGCCCGACCGCGCGATCGAAATCGCTGCCCGGGTCGATATGCCGCTGAAAATCGCCGCCAAGGTCGACAAGGCGGACGAGGCCTATTGGTTCAGCGAGATCGAGCCGCTTGTCCGGCGTTATCCGAATGTCGAGTTTATCGGCGAGATCGACGAATGCCAGAAGGCCGAATTCCTCGGACATGCACGCGCCCTCCTCTTCCCGATCGACTGGCCCGAACCATTCGGACTGGTGATGATCGAGGCGATGGCCTGCGGCACGCCGGTGATCGCCTTCCGCTGCGGCGCGGTGCCGGAGGTCATCGACCACGGCGTATCGGGCTTCATCGTCGACAGCATGGAGGAGGCCGTGAAAGCGGTCCGCAATCTCGACCGGCTGGATCGACACACGGTCCGTGCGACCTTCGACAGGCGCTTCACTGCCCGGCGCATGGCGGATGATTATCTGGACATCTATCGCGCCCTGGCGAGCTGCGGTCAAAGGGTCATGCCGATCCACGCGAGCAACGAAAGCGGTGCCGGCCCTGGATTCACCAGGGTCGCCTGATACCGGATCACGACGCGTTCGGATCGCCCCGAACGCTTCGCGAGTTACTGAGGGAGCGAGAGCGGGATGCGGCCGACAGGCCGCCCGCATTTTCCGCACCCGCTCCGATGCAACGGAGACCGATCCTATGGGAACCAATCTCTCCGGGGGGCCGGCCCAAGCCGGTCTCGACGCAACATCTGCGGACGACCTGGGGCCTGCAGCGGTCTCGCGCTATGAGCGCAGCTCCAGGTCCTTGAAGCACGGCGACACTTTCGCCGTGTTCGACCACAACGGCGATGCGTTCTCCTCTCCTTCCAACCCGGAGGGGATCTTCCATCGCGACACCCGCCACCTCTCTCAATTCGTGCTGACATTGAACGGCGCCCGGACGCTCCTGCTGAGTTCCACGCTCAGGGACGATAACGCGACACTCGACTGCGATCTCACCAATCCGGCTCTCGTGCTCAATGCCGCTGGCGAGGTCTTGAAGCATGACCTCATTCATGTGCGGCGTACCCGGTTCCTCTGGCAGGAGGCATGCTACGAACGCCTGGTGCTGCGCAACTTCGACGAAGTGCCCAGAAGACTGCAGGTCGAATTGTCCTTCGCCGCCGACTTCGCCGACCTCTTCGAGGTGCGCGGCACCCCCAGGCGGCGCCGCGGCACCCATCATAGCGCGCAGGTCGGCACCGGTCAGGTCGTCCTGGCCTATGACGGCCTCGACGGCCAGACCCGCAATACGACGCTCCGCTTCGACCCGGAGCCGCAGAGGCTCACCGGACAGGAGGCGAGCTTTGTCGTCGAGCTCGCACCGCATCAGGCCCAATCGATCTTCATCGAAATCGTCTGCAACAGTCTCGATGGCAATCCACACCCTCCGGCCTTCACCTTCTTTCTGGCGTTGCGGGATGCCAGGAGGGCGCTGCGCTATTCCGCCTCGCGCGCCGCCGCGGTCGTGACCTCCAATGCCGTGTTCAACGAGGCCGTGAGGCGCAGCGTCACCGACCTCTACATGCTACTCACCGAGACACCAGAAGGTCCCTATCCTTACGCCGGCATCCCCTGGTTCAGCACCGTCTTCGGCCGCGACGCGCTCATCACCGCGCTCGAGACCCTGTGGTTGGACCCGGAGATCGCGAAAGGCGTGCTCAGGCATCTCGCCGCCAATCAGGCGACCGACTTCGATCCCGCCGCCGATGCGGAGCCGGGCAAGATCCTGCATGAAATGCGCTATGGCGAAATGGCGGAACTCGGTGAGGTACCCTTCCGACGCTATTACGGCAGCATCGATTCGACCCCCCTCTTCATCATGCTCGCCGGCGCTTATCTCGACCGCACCGGCGACCTCGATACCGTGCGAAGCATCTGGCCGAGCGTGGTGGCGGCGCTTGACTGGATAGATCGTTTCGGCGACCGCGACGGCGACGGCTTCGTCGAATATGGAAGCCGCACCGCCAAGGGTCTGGTGAATCAGTGCTGGAAAGACAGCCACGACTCGATCTTTCATGCCGATGGAAGACTGGCCAAGGGGCCGATTGCGTCCGCCGAAGTACAGGCCTATGTCTTCGGCGCCTGGCAGGCGGCCGCCCGGCTGTCGCGCAAGCTCGGCCATGCCGAGGATTCGCTGAAGCTCGAACGGCGGGCCGAGGACCTGCGCCTCCGGTTCGACACGGCCTTCTTCGACGAGGAGCTCGGGACCTATGCGCTGGCTCTCGACGGGGACAAGAATCCCTGCCGTGTCCGTTCCTCGAATGCAGGTCATGCGCTCTTCACCGGCATCGCCCTGCCGGAGCGCGCCGGAAGAGTGGTGTCGACGCTGATGGCGCAGTCCTCGTTTTGCGGCTGGGGCGTGCGCACGATCGCCGCCTCGGAGGCGCGCTACAATCCGATGAGTTACCACAACGGCTCCGTCTGGCCGCACGACAATGCGCTGATCGCAGCAGGTTTCGTGCGCTACGGCTTTCAAGGCGAGGCGGCCAGCATCTTCGAAGGGCTGTTCTCGGCCTCCACCTATATCGACCTCAGGCGCCTTCCGGAGCTCTTCTGCGGCTTCGCGCGCCAGCGCGCCCGCGGCCCGACCTTCTATCCGGTTTCCTGCGTGCCCCAAGCCTGGGCGGCGGCGGCCCCTCTGTATCTGCTCCAATCGATGATCGGCCTCGGCTTCGATGCCGGAAGAATGCATGTCACATTGAACGAGCCGACGCTCCCGCCCTTCCTCGACGAGGTCGTGCTGAAGCGGCTGCGGGTCGGACCGGGGCTCGTCGACATAGCGCTGCGGCGATCGAGATCCCAGGTCGTCGTGGACGTCCTGGAGCGGAGAGGCGTCGTGAAAGTGCTGACGACGCACTGAGACTTCGAAATTATCCAAGCCGACCATCGTCCGGGTATCCCGATGGTCGATCTGTACTAGCAGGCCAATGAAGGTTGCGACTTCGTCTTTCTCGAAACCGCCTTCGGAACAGCCGTGGGCGAGCCCGACATTTTCTGATTTCACGAACTTCCCAGGGAGGAAAAATGACCGCCTATGTTCTGTCCGACGAGACACGCAGGAAATTCGAAGGGGTAAGCTGCGCCACCTTGTGCACCGCCCTCTTCAAGCGCGGCCTGCGCAACCAGTTCATCCAGGACGTTCATCCGGTCTCGCCGAAGGCGAAGAACATGGTCGGACAGGCCTTTACCCTTCGATACATCCCGGCGCGAGAAGACCTGAACCAGCTTTCCGTCTTTCAAAATCCCGAACACCCGCAGCGCACGGCCGTGGAGAAGTGCCCACCCGGTTTCGTCATGGTGATGGATAGCCGGAAGGACCCGCGGGCGGCTTCGGCAGGCTCGATCCTGGTTTCGCGTCTGATGGTGCGCGGCGTCGCCGGCGTCGTCACCGACGGCGGTTTCCGGGACAGCCCGGAAATCGGCGAGCTCGACATCCCCGCCTATCACAGCCGTCCTTCCGCGCCGACGAACCTGACGCTGCACCAGGCGCTCGACATCAACGTTCCGATCGGCTGCGGCGACGTCGCCGTCTGGCCGGGAGACGTTGTCGTCGGGGATCGCGAAGGCGTGGTCATCGTCCCCGCGCATCTCGCCGACGAGATCGCCGCCGAAGCCGTCGAGATGACGGCCTTTGAAGACTTCGTCACCGAGGAAGTCCTGAAGGGCCGCTCCATCATCGGCCTCTATCCCGCGACCAAGGATGAGACGAAGACGGAATTTGCGGCCTGGCGCCGGACCAAGGGACGCTAGGCATGGCGATGCTCCGGGACATAGCCATTCTTCAGGCCGCCGAACTGCCGGAAAAGACCTATCTGGAACTGTAGGAACCTTCAATACCGGCCAGCTGCCGAAGGATGCCTCGGCGATCGGGCAGCTTCTTTCCGAATACGGAGCGCGGATTCGCGGCATCGCCGTCAGGCACGCGCATATCGATGCGGCCACACGAAACTGTCAACTCAGGCCGAAGCGCTCGCGGGCACCTTCCCCGACCGGCTCAGGCACGCCGCTTCCGCCGCCTTCAAGGCCTCCACCGCAATGCCGACAGGGCCAAGCTTCGCAGCGCTCAGATTGGAGATCATGGGCATCAACGGGCCCGTATCCGCGATCCCTGCCAGCCGCATGCCGTCATGGAGCACCTGCAGGCCTCCAAGGTCGGCGCGAACTCTCTCGAATTCCAGGAAGGGCTGGCTGAGTCCCAATGCCTCGACGCCGCGCCCGGCCTTGTAGAGCTTGAGGAGCTCCATCGCGGCCGAAGGGGCGATGCAGACCGCGCCCGAAGTATAGGTCGTCAATGCGCGGCGGCCGAGGTGATCGTGGATCGGCGTTTCGCCCATGCCGCTGGCCAATCGGTCTTTTCCGATCGCCGCTGTCACGGCGTCGAGATAGGCATCCTGCGCCGGGTCAGCACGCTCCACCGCATATTTGACGAAATCGACGGCGCCTTCCGAAACCAGGCGGGCAAGCTCGTCCGGATCGACATAGTTCTCCCGCTTCAGATAAAGCACAAGGCCGTGACCAAGGACCGCCGCGAGGCGGCGCACGCCATTGGCGACGCCGGCCGGATCTGCCGGAAATTGCGTCGGGAGCAGCATCACGTTCTTGAAACCCAGATCGCGGGCGATCGGCGCCTGCGCCAAGGCTTTCCCGAAATCCGGACCGATCGACGTAACGATACGCGTCTGCGGCGAGGCGCCCGCGATCACCGCCTCCATGGCCGCGCGATAATCCTCCAGGCCGAAATGATAGAGATTGGCATTTCCGCCGTAGAGAAGGATGCGGACCCCGCCTGCCTCGATATGGCGGATGATCGCTGCATTGGCTGCAGAATTCACCGTCAGGTCCGCATTCAGCGCGATGGGTGGGACCGCCACCACCGAAGCTGCGTAATCACTGGCATCAAGTCGAGTTTGCATGAAAACCTCCTCCGTAAGTCGGTTTTCATTACAACATGACCACTGATTTGTAAATTATATTTACCTTTCAGGAGTCGATTGTTCCGTCCGTCATCCTTCGACGCGCCTTGATGATGTGCGTTTCCATGGCCACCCGTGCCCAAACGGCATCTTTCGTGCGGATCGCTTCGACGATCTCGGCATGTTCGGCGACGACGCGGCGGGCGCGCGCCTGCGAACCGGACCGGGTGAGCGCAAGCGAGACATTCATGAAACTGGTCAGCGAAACCTCCGGCCCCTCCAGCGCCTTCGCAAAAAACTCGTTTCCGGTTCCCTCGCAGACCGCAAGATGGAAGCGTCGGTCGCTCTCGGGGAGGAACGCCCCGCGGCCGACCTCATGGGCGAAGGTCTCGTGGGCTTCGAGGATGGCGGCAAGCTGCTTTTCCGTGCGCCGCTCCGCCGCCAGTGCTGCCGCCTGACCTTCCACGTAGAAGCGAAGCTCCTGATAGCGCAGGAAGCGCGAAATGTCCTCCAGATCGGCCAGCTCCGGCAGAGTCTGAGAGGGCCTGCTCAAGACATAGGTCCCGCTGCCGCGTCTCGCTTCCACGAGCCCATCCACCCTCAGCCGCGCAAGCGCCTCGCGAACGACCGGCCGCGAGACACCGAAGCGTTCGGCGAGTTCGTTCTCAGTCGGCAGCCTTGCACCCGGCTGAAAGATGCCATTCAATATGTCATGCAGGATGCGTCCATAGACCTGATCGGCATAGCTCGAAGGGCGGGCTTCGACGGGGCTTTCGAGGATGGGCGACTTCCCGGGCACGGCGATCCCTCCTGTCCTGCCGGCGGGCCGGCAGGTCCACTTCACACTAACACATTAATGCATTATTACAGGAACGGGAACCATCCTGGAGGAGTGGATTTTTGACATCGGAAGCTCCGACCGCCAAACATCGCAGCGGCCTTGATCGCACCCGGCAGATTGCGCCGCAAATTGTTGAATATCTTCGCGAGAAGATCCTGGCGCTGGAACTCGCTCCCGGTACGGCGCTCTCCCGCGTCGAGCTGCAGAAACAGTTCGGGCTCAGCCAGACGCCGGTGCGTGACGCGCTGATGCGCCTGGAGGAGGAAGGCCTCGTCACCGTCTATCCGCAATATGCGACGCTGGTCTCCAAAATCGATATCAACCTGGCGCGCCAGACCCATCTCATGCGCCGCGCCGTCGAGCAGGAGGCCGTCTTCAATCTGGCGGAGAAGGTCGACAGGCGGCAGATCGCAGACCGGCTGCGAGCGGCGAACACCAAGTTGAAAGCGCTCGCTTCGAAGGAAAATGCGGATTTTCTCGCAGCCGACCGTGCGTTCCACTTCATAATCTTCGAGGAAGCGGGGCTGGAGCACATCTGGCCGATCATCCGCCGCCACAGCGGCCATATCGATCGTCTGCGGCGCCTCAATCTCGTCAATGTCGGCACCAAACGTGTGGTGGACACTCACGACATGATCATCGAGGGGATCGAAAAGGGTGCGCCGGTCGAGGCCGCGCAGGCGATGAAGACCCATCTCTCCGGGACATTATCGATGATCGACGACATCGCGGCGCGCTATCCGGATTACATAGAACTCGGGTAAGAGACCCGCGAGCCGCCGAGAGGCTCCGCCGGCACGGTCATGACCCGGGAGCAAAGAGAGACGCTCCGGGGGGCGGCACCTGATCCCGCCATCGACAGCGGCGGGCGCTGCCACGCAAGCCGCACTCGGTCCGCACTCGGGATACCGAAATCCGGACCGCCGATGCCAGCCGGACTTCTCCGGCTGGCATCCTGCCGATCAGGAAAGGTGGTGGCGTTCCTGGAGGCCATAGACGGGCGTCGGTATGCCCTCGCAGCGCGCCTTCAACTGCAGCGAAAGATATTGCGAATAGTGCCGCGACTGATGCAGGTTGCCGCCGTGGAACCAGAGCGCCTCCTGCTGCGTCGGCTTCCACATGTTGCGCTGCTCGCCCTCCCATGGACCGGGGTCCTTCGGCGTGTCGGAGCCGAGGCCCCAGACCTTGCCGACCTTGTCCGCAACCTCCTTCGAGATGAGGTCGGCTGCCCAGCCGTTCATGGAACCGTAGCCTGTAGCGTAGACGACGAGATCGGCCGGAAGCACCGTGCCGTCCTTCAGCACAACGGCATCCTCCGTCAGATGGCTGACGCCGGAGCCGGATTTCAGCTTGATGCTGCCGTCGATGACGAGGTCGCAGGCGCCGACGTCGATATAGTAGCCGGAGCCGCGGCGCAGATATTTCATGAACAGGCCGGAGCCGTCGGCGCCCCAGTCGAGCATGAAGCCCGCCTTTTCGAGATCGGCATAGAACCGGGCATCACGCTCGCGCATTTTCTCGTAAAGCGGGATCTGGAACTCATGCATGATGCGGTAGGGGAGCGAAGCGAAGATCAGGTCGGCCTTGCGGGTCGTCATCCCGGCGGCAAGCGCCCGCTCGGAATATAGATCGCCGAGCCCGATCTCCATCAGCGTGTCCGAGCGGACGATGTGGGTGGACGATCGCTGCACCATCGTCACATCCGCGCCGCCTTCCCAAAGTGCGGCGCAGATATCGTGCGCGGAATTGTTGGAGCCGATGACGACGACCTTCTTGCCGCGATAGGCATCGGGACCGGGATGCTGGGACGAATGCTGCTGCTCGCCCTTGAATATGTCCTGGCCCTCGAGTTTCGGCACGTTCGGCTTGCCGGACATGCCTGTTGCGAGAACGAGCTGCTTCGGTCTGAGGACGACCTCCTCTCCATTGCGCTCGACGATCACCGTCCATTCCTTGGACGTTTCGTCGTATCGCGCCGACTTGCAGGTGGTGGAACTCCAATAATTGAGCTCCATCACCTTGGTATACATCTCCAGCCAGTCGCCGATCTTGTCCTTCGGCGCAAAGACCGGCCAGTTTTCCGGGAAGGGAATGTAGGGCAGATGGTCGTACCAGACCGGGTCGTGCAGGCAGAGCGACTTGTAGCGCTTGCGCCAGCTGTCGCCCGGGCGTTCGTTCTTCTCGATAATGATCGTCGCCACGCCCAGCTGCCGCAGCCGCGCGGCGAGCGCAATTCCCCCCTGGCCGCCGCCGATGATGACGACATAAGGCTGGGTCGTGTAACCGAGTTCGGCCGCTTCCGCTTCGCGCTTTTCCTTCCAGGTCTTGCGGTTGGGGTCATGGCCGTGTTCGGCGCCGAGCGGGCGTCTGAACCCCTTCGGCTCCTCATGACCCTTAAGCTCCGTCATCGTGGTCAGGAGCGTCCAGATCAGCCCGTTCTTGAGGCGGATATGGCCGTGGCCACGCGCCACCTCCGTCTCGAACTCGAACCACCCTTCGGTGACGCCGCCGTTGGCGCTTGCCGCTTCCTTCTCGTCCTGGCGCAGTCGCGCCGGTTTGATCGCCGCGAGCTGCGTCGTCAGCATGTCGCGGATCTGGTCCTGCCCCTCCATCGTTTTGAGATTCCAGGTGAAGGCGACGAGGTCGCGCCAATAGCAATCCGCCTGAAACAGGTTGACGGCCGCATCGATGTCGCCCTGCTCAAAGGCTTTTCCGAGTTTGGCGAGCGCGGTATCGATGCGGGTGCCGGGACTTTCTTCAAGCATGGGTATCCTCCTCTTCGCTTGGATGGCGCACGGGCGGCTCCTCAACCGCCCGCGCCGGATGCACGTGTTCAGTTCGTGAGATCGATCAGGATCTTCAGGTGCCTGCCGGCCGGGTCGAGAAGCGCATCGAAGCCGTCCGCCACCGCCTGATCGAGAGTAATGCGTCCGGTGACGACCCGCTTGGCGGGCAAAAGCCCCGAGGCGACCAGGCGGATTACGCGCGGCCAGTAATGGGTCGGATAGGCCCAGGAACCCCGCAGATCGATGTCCTTGAAGGTGACTTGGAACCAGTTGATCGGGTTTTCGTGGGGATGCAGCCCGGTTTGCACCACAACGCCCTGCTTGCGCACGGCGTCGACGCAGGCCTTGAGCGCCTGCTCGTTTCCGACGCATTCGATGGCGACGTCGCACCCGACCTTGCCCTCCGTAGCTGCGCGCACCACATCCCCTGGGTTGCTCCGGCGCGGATTGATCGGAACGGCGTCCGGGAGGATGGATGACACGAATTCGAGGCGAGCGTCGTTGATGTCGGAGACGAAGAGCTGCGCAGCACCGGCCGCGCGCGCGGCAAAAAGCGTCAGTACGCCGATCGGCCCCGCACCGGTCACGAGCACACTGCTTCCCGCCGTCACCCCGCCGCGATCGCAAGCGTAGACCGCGACGGCGCTCGGCTCGACGAGTGCCGCCTCCTCGTCGGTCATCTCGTCGGGAATCCTCTCGACATTGTATTCGTTGAGGAGCGCATATTCCGCCATGCCTCCCCATGCCCAGCTCAAACCCGCGAGCGCCAGATCCGTACTTAGATGGAAGAGACCGCGATCGGCGAAGTAGTCGCCGGCGCGCGGCATGATCAACGGCTGCACGGAGACCCGGTCGCCAGGGCGAACCGAAGTCACACCCTCGCCGACCGCCTCCACTACTCCGCCGAACTCGTGGCCAAGGACCTGGGGCCCATGGGCGCCCGTGAAAGGATGCGGCTCCTTTGGAATGAAAATCGGGCCATAGGCGTATTCGTGCAGGTCCGTTCCGCAGATGCCGACGAAGCGGTTGCGGACCAGCACCTGTCCTGCTGCGGGTTTGCCAGGCGCCGGGATGTTTTCAATCCTGAGATCCCGTGCCGCATGAAATCTGAGCGCTCGCATGTTTCCTCCCGATGGCTGTGGTGCCCGGGCAGCGAGTTGCAATGGCCGTGCCAATTGTCGGAATCAGGAAAATGCAATGTAATCAATGCCGGTGATGGCCGGACTTGTTGCACTCGGCCATCTGAATGCCACAGCTGCGGCACCCGACCTGTTGCGCGGGAGAATCCTGCTCAGCGCTTGAGGCGGTAGCGTTTGATCTGCCGGTGCACCGTCGAGCGATCGAGCCCCAACCGCCGGGCGGTCTCCGAAATGTTCCAGTCGCAAGCAGCAAGCATCAGCCTCAGGGCCGCGCTCGCCTCGCTTTCGCCGACGGTGTCCGCATTCACCAGGAGGTGGTCCGGCAGATCGCCGAGCTCCACGACGCCGTTCTCGGCAAGCGCTGCGGACACGGCGACGACATTGTCGAGCTCGCGAATATTTCCCGGCCAATCATGGGCCTTGAGCGCAGCCAAGGCGGCTTGGGACAGTATCAACTCACCGTCGCCGTGCCGTTTCAGGAGCTGCTCCAGGACCCAGTCGAAATCGGGCCTGTCCCTGAGCGCCGGAAGCGTGAGGGTCGCGGCATTGAGCCTGTAATAGAGATCTTCGCGGAATACCCCTTGCGCGACAAGCGTCTGCAGCGGCCGGTGCGACGCCGATACGACCCGTATACGCACCTTCCGCGGCGCCGTGCCGCCGACCGGTAACACCTCGCCCTCGGCAAGCACGCGCAACAGCCGGCTTTGCAGAGAGAGCGGCATGTCGCCGATCTCGTCGAGGAAGAGCGTGCCGCCGTCGGCCTGCTCGATCAGTCCCTTACGGCCCTTCGCCGAAGCACCCGTGAAAGCGCCCGGCAGGTAGCCGAACAGCTCGCTTTCGATCAGTTGCTCGGGGATCGCCGCACAATTGATGGCGACGAACTGACCGTCGAGACCGCTGCCCTCGTGGATGGCCCGCGCCAGATGTTCCTTACCCGTCCCCGTCTCGCCTTGAATGAGGATCGGCAGGCCCGTCCGCGCGAGCTTGGCGGCCTTGGCCTGCAGCGCCGCGATCACGGGCGCAGCGCCGCCGAGCCGCCGCAATGCCGGTGGAATCTGCTCGCGCGAGACGGCCGGTCCGCGGACGCTCGAGTGCGGTTCGATCGCATGGGCGAAGAGCGCATTTCCGTCCCGGGCGAAGACGAGCCGCTCCTGGGTCGGGCGCCGACGGGTAAGGTTGGAAAGATCATCGACCTCGATGTCGAAGAAGCGCGACACCGGCTCGCCGATCAGTTGCCGCGGATCGCGCCAGTCGAGGCCCGTCGAGCGCGCAAGGATTTTCGCCCCCGCATGCGTCATGCCGGCGATCCGGCCGAGACCGTCAATCGAGATCGCAGCCTCCGGATCGACGTCGAGGAATTCGGGCGAGCGGGAGAAGCGCAGCACCCATTGGTTCCGCGCCCGCGCCATCAGATTGGCAAGTTCGATGCGCCTTGCTGTTGCGGTCACCAGATGCAGCGCCAGGTTCTGGCTCGCCTTGAGGATCGGCGAACTCAACAGCGAGATGTCGAGGACGGCCGAGAGTTCGCCCTGGATATCGTAGATCGGGGCCGCCGTGCAGGAGAGCGGCGTGTGGGTGTTGTCGAAATGGTCGGTCTGGTGGATGGTCAGCGCCTCACCCGTTTCCAGGCACGCGCCGACGGCACAGGTCCCGGCGCGCCATTCGGACCATTCCGAGCCGAGATAGAGCCCCGCCTTGCGCAAACTGTTGCCGAAGAGGGGATCGCCGAGAAACTCGACCGTCACACCTTCGCGGTCTGACAGCAGCAGGACGTAATTCTGTCCCGCCACCTGACGGAACAGGTGCTCCAGCCCCGAACGCGCAATGCCGATCAGGTCCTCCGACTGCTGACGGTGCTCCCTAAGCCGCGTTTCCGGCACGATATAGGCTTCGCAGCTCTGCGCCGGATCGAGCCGGTGATGCTCCAGGCAGCGCAGCCACGATTTAACGACCTTATCGTCGCGGCTCACTGGAAGGCCGCGGCTGACGCGCTCGATTTCGCGGATATGCTCGGAATGTGAAATCACCATGCCCCGCCTCCCAACGGACCGCGCTCGCTCCTCCGGCAGAGTGTGCGCATGGCAGCGGCGAAAGTAAAGGAAACGGGCGCCCCTTCGTTCTTGGATCGAAGGCGTCGCGGGGATGACGGAGGGCATATCTCCGCCAAACCGACTGCGGGCCTGCCCTGCCGATCATTCGGATCGAGCCGGCCTGCGAGCAGCCCCCTCGAGCAGGCGATCCACGATCATGCGGCCGATCGGAATGGCAGAGGTCGCAGCCGGCGAGGGCGCATTGCAGACGTGGAGCATCCGTTCGGTCTCTTCGAAGAGGAAGTCGTGGACGAGGCTCCCGTCGGCCATGACCGCCTGCGCCCGGATGCCGGCCTGCGGGACCGCGAGATCGGCTATCGTGAGCGACGGGCAGTATTTCCGGCATTCCCGCAGATAGCGGGACCGCGATGCCGAATTGGCGAATTCCGTGATCGCCGAACGCCAGTTCCTCGCCGCCATCTTCCAGAAGCCGGGAAAGGTAGCCATGCTCGCCACATCGGCCGCGGCGAAGCTGCCCTTCGGGTAGCCCTCGCGGGCAAAGCCCAGTACCGCATTGGGCCCGACGGTCATGCCTCCGTCGATCGTCCGGGTCAGGTGAATTCCGAGGAAAGGCAGGTCCGGGTCGGGAATGGGGTAGATCAGGCGCCGGGTCACACCGGCCTTCGTTTCCGGCAATACGTAATATTCCCCCCGGAACGGGACGATCCGGTGGGCGATCCTCAGTCCGGCCATCAGGGCGATGCGGTCGGACTGGAGGCCGGCGCAGGCGATCAGTCTGCGCGTTTCGATGCGGCCCGACGCACTTGCGATCCGCACACCGCCGTCCTCCTCGGCAATGGCAGTCACTTCTATCCCGCGCCGAATTTCACCGCTCCGGGCTTCGATGCGCTCGGCCATCGCCCGGCAAACGGCCGAGTAATCAACGATCCCCGTCGCATGGACGAGAAGCGCACCAAGGCCGGCGATATTCGGCTCGTCCGATCGCAATTGGGATTTCGAAAGGCGAGTGTATTCGATCCCGTTCTGCTGCGCTCTTTCTTCCAGGCCCTCCATGCGCTCGATCTCGGCATCGTTCGTCGCCACCAGCAATTTGCCGCAGCTTTCGAAGGGGATGCCGTTTTCGGTGCAGAACTGCTTCGTCGCCTGCGCTCCCTCGCGGCACAGCTTGGCCTTCAGGGAACCGGGTGCGTAGTAGATTCCCGCATGGATCACGCCGCTGTTGTGGCCCGTCTGATGACGCGCGAGCTCCCGTTCCTTTTCCAGGAGCAGGATACTCGCGCCGGGCATCCGTTCCTGCAGCTCCATGGCGGTCGCGAGGCCGACGATGCCGCCTCCGATGATGCAATAGTCGTACAATCCGCAATCCCTCCCTCTCGGCGCAAGGCGGCCATCGATCCCTGTCTAGATCATTTCACAATTTCATTGAAGTGCGGCACCCGACGGGAGCATCACGGTTAGCGGATGCACTTCTTTTCTCATACCGCCCTTGTCAGAGGCATGACTATCGGGTGTGGCAGCGATCCAGGCGACGTGCCGTCCCGGATACTGATCGACGGTGATGAAGCCGCCGGCCCCTTCTGCCGTCTCGGTCGTCAAGGCCTGGCGATGAGCACGCGGTGCTCCGGGAGGGTGTCCGCCGCCCGCACCCAGTTCAACAGGTCCTTCCCGAATGAAGCCAGGCATAACCGAACGGACCGAGGCCTATCGCCAGGCGCTGACCGGAAAGCTCGACTTCACGGTCGCCGAGAATATCGTTGAGCCTGGCATCGATCGCGCCGGGCAGTTCGAGTTCCGCCCGTCTCTTCCCGTCCGAAAGATTGTGCAGCACGACGAACAGTTCGGTGCCGTCGGAATAGGCCAGCGCGAACAGCGCGGGATCTCCCGTGTGCAGAATGACCGGCCGTCCCTTGTGGAAGAGCTCGTGGCGGCGCCGCGCCAGGATCATCGCCCGGACACGGTTCAGGAGCGAGTTTGGATTCTCGCGCTGTGCTTCAACATTGACCCGCTTGAAGGAGAATGGGCCATCGGCCACCGGCGGCTGTACGAGCCTGGTGCGCTGAGCCGTGGAAAACCCGGCATTGGCACCCGCGTTCCATTGCATTGGGATCCGGACGGACTCGCGGCCGGGTCGGGAAGGGTCTTCGCCAAGGCCGATCTCGTCGCCATAGAGGACAAGGGGTACACCCGGCGAAGACAGAAGCAGGCTGAAGGCGAGCTCTATCCTCGCCTGATTTCCGTCGAGCATCGGCGCAAGCCGCCGCCTTATGCCGCGACCGTAGATCCGCATCTCCTCGTCCGCAGCGAAGGCCGCAAAGGTTTCCTCTCGAATGTCTGCCGGCAGGCGATCGAGGTTCAGTTCGTCGAGGTTGCGCAGGAAGTTCGCCCAACCGCAATGGGGAGGCGGCTCCGGCATGATCGAAAGCGCCTGACCGATGGGGTCGGCCTTCTGCCGCGCGAGGCTCGCGGCGAAAGCCGCGCACAACACGAAGTTGAACAGAAGGTCGAGCTTTCCCTCACCGAAATAGGGACGCAGCTTTTCCGGCGCGAGATCCGCTTCGCCGAGCAGAAGGCCCTCCTGGCGTCTGCCGTCGACGAGCGCGCGCATTTCCCTGAGAAGCCCGTGGGGATCCCTGGGATCCGCGTGCTCTATGCCGGTTTCGCCTATGACGAATGGCGCGGCATCCACCCGGAATCCGTCGACCCCCAGTGTCAACCAGTAGTCGACCACCCGGAGCAATTCGTCACGCACCGCCGGATTGGCGATGTTCAGGTCCGGCTGGAAATGGCGGAACTTGTGGAAATAATAGGCTTGGGCGAGATCGTCATAGGTCCAGACGCTGCTTTCCTCGCCGGGAAACGCCGTCTCGTTGTCCGGCGCGACCGGCGGCGGGCTTTCCGACCAGACGTAATAGTCGCGGAATCGGCAGCGTGCATCGCGCCGCGCGGCCTGGAACCACGGATGCTCGCTCGATGTATGGTTTGCGACAAGGTCGATGATGACGCGAATGCCCTGTTCACCGGCGGCGTGGAGGAATTCCAGGAAGTCGTTGAGCGTTCCGAGCGAAGGATCGATGGAATAATAGTCGCTGACGTCGTAGCCGTTGTCGGCGAAGGGGGACCTGAAGAAGGGCGAGAGCCACACGCAATCGATGCCGATATAGTGCAGATAAGGCACGCGCTCCTTGAGACCCACGAAGTCGCCGATCCCGTCGCCGTTTCCGTCGGCGAATCTGCGCACGTCGATTCCATAGATGACCGAGCTCGAAAACCACGGCGCCTCTCTCATTGTCGGCCCCCTCGAAGGTTTCGCTCGGCATAGGCCGCGGTCGCGACCGCGTTGCGCGGCTGCGCTCCGCCGTCAAAGCGGCTGAACTGCACGACCACCGGGACATCCGCCTCGATCACCGCGCCGAAATCCTCGCCCAGCGGCAGCGCCTCGGGAAAGATCAGGTCATTGAAGCGGATGCGGCGGACCCGCCGCCCGGCGACCTCCACCTCATAAGGTCCGACAGCCGGACGATCCGCATAATGAATGTGAATGCGCAGTCTGGCCGCCTTGCCTGAACAGTTGAGCACCGCGATCTCGTCGCGGCTCGTGAACGCGGGTTCCGGACCGTTGCTTTCAAGGGGGATGTGTCCTCCCGATATCGTCCATCGCCTCCTGCCGATCGCCTCCATACGTCCTCCTAACAGCCTAGAAGCCTGCGCAGATACGGCGTCAGGAAGCGTCCGTGCGGATCCATTTCCTGCCGGAGCGCGAGAAAGCGGTCCCACATCGGGTAAAGGGACTTGAGCTCGGCTGCGCGAAGACTGTGCTTCTTCGCCCAGTGCGGCCGCCCGCCGTGGTCGCGCATGATAGGCTCGAGGTCGAGAAAGAAGTCCCAGTAGGGGAGCGTCGCATTCTGATGGAGCGATATGCTCACGGAATCCCGTCCGTAGGCTTCGCTGAGCCAGCTGTCGTCGGCCTTTATGTAGCGATAGAGCAGGCGCCACCCGACCCAGCGGCGCCATCTTTCCTTGATCCGCGCGCGTAGCTTTCCGAGACATTCCGTCCCCGCCTCGGCGGTTATAGAGTACTCCATCTCCTCGAAGCGATGGGGAAGGTCGCTGTGCTGGGGAATGACCGCGTGCGGCGGGCCGGTTTCGTCCTTCGCCAGCCGCGCGAAGGCGCCGTAGTCCTTCTCCTCGCCTGGCGTGTTGAGGCACCGGATCTTCACTTCGTCGGAGCGGGGATACCAGTAGAAATCGAAGTTCCGGTTTTCGCGGGAGAGCCTGTCGAGCGCCTCCATGCAGGGCTCGAAGCCAAGGCACCACTCCTGGCGATGCAGGTCGTGCAGCGGCTCGAGCTCCAAGGTTGCCCAGGTGAGAATGCCGAGCGTACCGAAGGACACGCGCAAGGCTCGCAGGAGATCCGGCTCCTCATCAAAGCCGAGCGCCCTTATCTCTCCTTCGGCGGTGACCAGGCGGCCGCCGACGAGCATCATCGACAGGTTGGGGGAGTTGCGACCGGACCCATGCGTGCCGGTTCCGATCGCCCCGCCGACGGTCTGGGTGGCGACGTCGCCGAAATTGGAGAGCGTCATACCGGCCGCCTGCAGCTCTTTGCTGAGCTCGGTCAATTGCGAACCGGCGCCGACCGTGGCGCGATGGCGCTGCGCATCATGGTCGCCGAGCCCGCGGATTTTCGCCAGCGAAACCAGGATGTCGTCGGTCAGGTAGATCTCGCTCGACGAGTGGGCGGAACCGACCGGGCGAATACAGCGGCCCTGTCTCGCGGCCGTACGCACGAGCGCCGCCACGGCCTCCTCGCTCTCCGGCACCTCCAGACGCGAGGGGCGAAAGCGCAGACCTCCCGACCAGTTGTGACAATCCTGGTCGAGGTTATCAGAGGTAGCACTCCACGGCGTGTTCGGCATGCTACTCCTGGCAATAGGCGATGGTGCTCAAGAGAGCGTGGGGAGGTTGCCGCGAATCGAGCCGCGTCTGCTGCACGACGATCGGCCTGTCGGACTCGATCAGCGAAGCATAGGACGTGTCCCGCGGCACGCGCTCCGGATCGTCCAGATCGTTGAAGCGCAGATGCACGGTTCGGCGGGCCGCAACAGAAAGCCGGTACGGGCCCGCGGGCTCTCTGTCGGAAAAGAACAACGTGACCTCCACCTTGGCCGGCGTGTCTCCGGTGTTCAGGATACAGGCGCTTTCATGGGAGACGAGGGCGGGATCGTCGCTCGCGCCTGAAGAAGGAATATAGCCGTCGGCGATCGCCCATCGCCTGCTGCCGATCGCATGCGTCATTCTCGATCCTCGTAACAAATACTTCCGGTTCGAACCGGAGAACCGAGGCTTTGTTCCCTGAGGTACGAGCGGCCGCTTCCTGCAAAGGCGTGCAGTGGCCGCAGTGTGCATGGTGGCGTCTCATAAAACGCGCGGCGCCTGAGCCTTCTACGGAATCCCCGGCAGTTCGCCGGTATTCTCGTCCGGCGCCGCCTCGTGCGGCGGCTGCGGCGCCTCGTCCATTACCTTCTTGCCGACGGGTGAATGCTTGAGGTTTTCCTCGATCTTCTCGTGACCCGGCGTTTCCGGCAGTGCGGCGCGGAGGTTGCGGGCGTAATCTTCCGGCAGTTTCGGCGGCATCAGCGGCTCGTAGCGATCGACCAGCGCCTGGATGACCACCGGCCCCTGCGCGGCGAAGGCCTGATCCATGATCCCGTCGATTTCGCCGAAGGACTGGATCGTGAAGCCCCGGCCGCCCATGGCTTCTGCCGCCGCGGCGAAGTCGATCGGCGGCAGCTCGCAGGCGAATTGCGGATTGCCGAGAAACATCATCTGCTCCCAGGCGATCTGGTTCAGCATATCGTTCCGGATCACCAGGAGCTTCAAGGGAACCCGGTAGCCGACGGCCGTCGCAAATTCGCCGAGCTGCATGGCAAAACCGCCATCACCCACGACCGCATAGATCGGGCGATCCGGCATGGCGATCCCTGCCGCTATCGCATAGGGCAGGCCCGAGGCCATCGAAGCCAGGGCGCCCGACACTGCGAACATGTGGTCCGTGCCGAGATCCACATGGCGGGCGGCAAGTTCGGTGTTCTGCCCGGAATCGGTGACGACGATGCCGTTCTTCGCGATGCGCCGGCCGAAAGCGGCGACCGCCGCCTGCGGTTTCAGGGGGGAACTCCTGTCACCCTCCATCGCCCGCAATTCGCGCCGCCAGTTTCGCGTCTGCTCTTGCGCCCGCTCGAGGAACGACCGGTCCGCCTTGCGCTTGAGCCTCTCGTTGAGCATGCGAAGCGTCTCGCCTGCCTCGCCGACCAGCCCGACCTCGACCGGGTAACGCAGGCCGATGCGCTGCGGATCGTGGTCGATCTGGATTCCGGCGGCCGCGTTCCGCCTCGGATAGTATTCGATATAGGGGAACGTCGAACCGACGATCAGCAGCGTGTCGCATTGCTGCATGATCTCCTGCGATGGAGCGGTGCCGAGTATGCCGATGCCGCCCGTGGTGAGCGGATCGTCGTCGGGCAGCACGGCTTTGCCGAGCAGGGCCTTTGCCACGGGTGCGCCCAGCAGTTCCGCCGTCTCACGCAGAGCCTCCTTTGCTTCGAGCGCGCCGCGCCCCGCAAGAATAGCCACCTTCCTGCCCGCATTCAGGAGATCAGCCGCTCTCGAAAGGTCGGTTTCGAACGGCGCGAGCTTGCCGGCGAAGTATCTGCTCGGCATGTGCCCCGGGCGGTTGCGGCGGGACCGCCCGCCATCGGCCATCCGCTCCTGCACGTCGTTGGCGATCGAAAGATGCGCCACGCCGCGCTTCGAGAGCGCCGACCGGCAGGCAAGGTTTGCGAGATTCTCCATGTGGGCGGCATCGTTCACCTGCGCATTGTAGACGGCGACGTCTTCGAAGACGCGTGTGAGATCGACATCCTGCTGGGAGAAGGTCTCGATCAGATCGTGATACTGCATGCCCGTGATCGCGAGCACCGGCATCTGGTCCAGCTTCGCATCGTAGAGCCCGGTCAGAAGATTTGTGCCGCCCGGACCGGATGTGGCGAGACAGACCCCGAGCCTGCCGGTGAACTTGGCATAGGCGCATGCCATGAAGGCGGCGGACTGCTCGTGCCGCACGGAAACGAAGCGGATACGGTCCTGCCGCCTCCTGAGCGCCTCCATGATGCCGTTGATGCCATCTCCGGGCAGGCCGAAGACGACGTCGACGTTCCATTCAATAAGCGTGTCGATGAGAATGTCGGAAGCGTTCGGCATGTCCATCCCTCCGATCGGAAAGAGCGCGATTTTGCGGGTGTGCGTTGAAGGCTCGGGGTCTTCTAATCCCCTCCCCCGCGGAAATGTTCCGCCGTGGCCGAGCTCCGCGGCCCAGACCCGCCAGGCGGCCTTGTGCAACAACAATGCTGCCCCTGGAACAAATCCCGACCGAAAGGGATTCAATTTGCAGTCGCCACGCACGGGATGGGAAGCTTGGACTGGAAAAGCGCGTTCACCGGAAACACGGCCGGCCGATGGCGCCGGCCGAGCGGGCCGATCATCAAGGAGGCCGAGAATGTCTGGCGCAGCGCGCCCGCGCGGCATATGGCCTTCCTGGTGGACGCAGCCGCCTATTATGCTTGCCTCGACAGCACCTTTGAGGAAGCGGAAGAGCAGATCTGGATCACCGGATGGGACTTCGATCCGCGTATCAGGCTCAGGCCGGACGACCCGCATGGGGAATCGCTTGGCAGCAGGCTCGAGCGCCTGGCTGCGCAAAAGCCGAAACTCAAGATCCGCATTCTCGTCTGGGCGATGGGTCCGATCTATTCGGGCAAGTCGCTGAGGCTCTTTCGCAAGCAGCAATGGGCTGCACATACGCAGATCGAGCTTCGCTTTGCGAGCCATCGGGCGCTTCGCGGATCGCATCACCAGAAGCTCGTCTGCATCGACGACAGCATCGCATTTGCCGGGGGCATCGACCTGACGGCCCGGCGCTGGGACACGTCGGAGCACGCAGCCGAGAACGAGCTGCGCCGCGATCCAGACGGGAAACCCTATGATCCGGTGCACGACATCCAGGCAGTGCTTGAAGGCGAGGCGAGCCGCGCCATCGGCGACCTCTGCCGCGCCCGATGGAAAGCCTCTACCGGCGAAGAAATCGAAGCACCGCGCGCAAGGGCGCCGGTATGGCCGAACGGCACGATGCCCGTCCTCGAGAATTGTCCAGTTGCGATCGCCCGCACGGAGCCGCGGTCGCGCAAATGGCGCGGGCGACAGGAGGCCCTGCGGCTGACGCTCGATGCCCTGCGCAGCGCACGTCGCCACATCTACATCGAGAACCAGTATTTCGCGTCGGGAAGAATAGGGCAGTTGCTCTGCGATCGGTTGCAGGAGCCGGACGGCCCGGAAGTCGTGATCATCACCACCCGCAGCTCGCATGGACTTCTTGAACGCATCTTCATGGGCGGAAACCGCGATCGCCTGGTTCGGCGGCTGAAGCAGGCCGACCGTTACGGCAGGCTCAGCGTCGCCTATCCGGTCGTTCCCGCCGCCGACGGCTCCGAGCAGGAGGTGATAATCCATTCCAAGGTGGTCGCGATCGACGACCGCTTTTTCCGCGTCGGCTCGTCGAATTTCAATCACCGTTCGGCAAGCCTCGACACCGAGTGCGACGTCGCCGTGGAAGCCGCCGACGAAGGACATCGGTCCGCCATCGCCAGGATCCGCAACGGCCTGATCGCAGAACATCTCGACGTCGAAGCGGACGCCGTTGGAGAAGCATTGAGAGAAACGGACTCTCTCGTCGCCACCATCGACCGGTTGAACACGCGCCGGCGCGGCATACGTGCCTTCGACGGGATCGATAACGACGGCGCGACCAGTCTCGTCTGGGGCACCGAGATCGTCGATCCACAAAGGCCGATCCGGCCCTTTTACCGCACGCATAAACTGCTGAGGCGTTGGACGGGTCAGCTTTTCGCCTTGCTCACCAGACTTTTTTCCTCTTCCCGGCGGGCTGCCAACTCTGCAACGGAAAGTGAGATCAAACCCAGCGGAAGCGGCAGGAAGAAATAGATCGCCCGAAAGGCGATCAGCGCGCCCAGGTTCGCCGAACTGCCCAGCAGAAATGCGACCGTCGCCTCGAGCACCCCGATCCCGCCCGGAACATGGCTGATAATCGCGGTGACGCCGGCGCCGACATAGGCCATTGCCGTATCGATGAAACTCACTTCTTCGAAGGCGCTGAGCAGCTGATGCAGTGCTGCGCTGACGCAAAGGAAGTTGGCGATGCCGACGATGACCTGCAGGGCGGCGATCCCCGCCGAGGGCATTTCGAAGGTCCAGCGGAAGATGCGAACCGAACCGCGCAGAAAATAAGCCAGCAGGACGTAGCCGCCCGCGGCTGCGATGCAGGCGGCGCCGAGAAGAAAAGCGCCGGTCATGGAAAATCCGGTAAGCCGAGCGGCTCCCGCCGGCACGAGCAGAAAGCAAAGCCCCGCCAGTGCGATAAGGCCCAGGCCGACTGTGACGCCGCAGAAGAGGATAACCTTCGCCACCTCTTCGGCACTCAATCCACAGCGCGAATAGAACCGGTAACGTATGGCACCGCTGCTCAAGGCCGCGCCGCCGACATTGTGGCCGATCGAAAGGCTGGTGAAAGAGGCGATGGCGATTTGCGGATAGGCAAGCTTTCGGCCGACATAGCGGATCGCGAGAGTATCGAACAGGGTCAGGCAGAAATAGGAAAGGAAGACGAAACCGATGCCCGCAAGTAAATGCCCGGCCGGAATCCGCATGACCGAGGCGACGATTTCATGAAAGCTATGCTGGCTGAGGGTGCGGTAGATCAGCCAGCCCGCCACGCCGATAGCGGCGGCGATGAACAGTCTCGCTAGGATTTTTCTGGACATCGGCCCTCCCTTGCGCACTCACCGGAACGAAAAGCAGGTGCTACGTGTTCCCGAAAGCGATGCGACAGCGGATACGTTTCCTCACCTATAACGTCCACAGCTGCTTCGGCACCGACCGCAAGCTCGATCCCGCGCGCATCGCCGCCGTCATCGCCGAATGTCAGCCCGACATCATCGCGCTGCAGGAAGTCGACGTCGGGCGCGTCCGCACCGGCGGAATAGACCAGGCCCATATGATTGCCACCCATCTCAACATGGAGGCTGAGTTCCATCCGGCACTCCATCTGGAGGACGAAAAATATGGAGATGCCGTGCTGACGGCCCTGCCCATGCGCTTGATCAAGGCCGCTCCGCTCCCCTCGTCGGGCGAGCCGCGAGGCGCGCTCTGGGTGGAGATCGACGTCGCCGAAGTCAAGCTCCAGGTCATCGTGACCCACCTCGGATTGCGCGGCGCCGAGCGCCTGCGTCAGGCAACGGCCCTTTTGGGTCACGGCTGGCTCGGAGGAATGGCGCAGAAAGACACTCATGTGGTCCTGGCAGGCGATCTCAACGCGACGGGGCGCTCGACCGCCTACAGGCTCCTGGCACGACAGCTGAAGGACGCACAGCTGCTGACCGGCGCCAAGCCGCGGCCGACCTTTCCGTCCCGATTGCCGCTTCTGCGCATCGATCACGTGCTGATCGGCGAAGACATCGAGGTGGCTTCCTGCAGAGTGCACAACAGCGCCCTGGCGCGAAGCGCTTCGGATCATCTTCCGCTGCTTGCCGAATTGGATGTCGTCCTGCGAGGTGAAAAGCAGCAATCCGCGTGAGCGCTCGGGCACTGCCGGGAAAATCGCTCGCCTGAGTCGGCCCGCACGAATTACCCGGCGCTGGGGCAGAGGAGGTTCAGTGCTTCGCCGTTACATCTTGCTGGTCTCGCTCAAGGAACCTGCGCGTGATCTCGCCGGCGTGCTGGCCCAGCCACTCGGCCATCGCGATTTCCTGCTGCAGGATGCTTTCGCAGACCCGCTTCGTCTCCTGATCGCCCACCTGTTCGGCTGCGGCTATGAGAATCCTGTAGCTGGCGATTTCCATATGCTCGAACGTGTAGCCGGCCAGCGTGCCCTTGACCACTTCGTCACCGACGAAGAGACCGCTCAAGCCTTGCCCGAGTGCCACGATCTTGCCGCTGATATCCTTGATGCTGGAAGTCCCGCCGTCGAGCCGTTCGAGGCAGCGCTCGAGCATGGCCGCCTGATCTTTCGTCTCCTGCAGGTGGTGGTCGATCCTGGTCTTGAGTTCGGGATAGTTTTCCAGCCGGCTCGATTGGCTGGTGAGCATCGTGATCGCCTGCTCTTCCATGGCATGCGCATCTCTGAGCCAAGCCACAAGGTGTTCGTTCGCGGTTGCCATCGCCTGTTCCTTTCTTTCTCGGCCGTGCTCCAACTGGCGGTTTCCGGAAATGTTCCTGCGGGATCGCAAGCAGTCCCGGTAAATCCGGGTTTCGGAACAATTCGAAGGCTTGGTGATTGGAGACCGGAAAACCGCGGGTTTCGCGGTTCGGCCTCGGCAATCGTCGGAAGGTTCATATGTCGAAAATCGTGGCTGCAGCAGTGATCGCCGTTCTGGTGCTGGTTGCAGCGCTGTGGACGATGTTTCCCCTCGACCAATCGTCCGAGCCGGGGCAACCGCCGCCACATGCGATCGACCAGTCGGAGTAGCACATGCAGGAAGAGCTCACGATATACCGTCTGTCGCCACTCGCAGGGCCTGACGATCCCAATTGGCAAAATGCCAGCTACCAGGGCGAGGTAGTGGTGGCGGCAAGGTCAAGCGGCGATGCCCGCATCGTTGCGAGCGAGGCTGAACTCGATTTCCTCGATATCGATGCCAAGCCGGCGGAAGGCGTCACGACCGACATGGCCAGCGCCTTTCGCAGCGAGAAGCTCTATACGGTCGTAGAGGAAGGGCCGGCCCCGGAGGGCACCGAGCGTGGCGTTCTGCGTGGGAAAGTGGGCGTCGACAACATCATCTCGACGCAGCTTTAGCTCAAAAGAGTTACGAGCCTCACAAACCGAATGGAAACGTGTCCGGTACGCCCTCCCTCATGTGTTCCGGGCCGAGCGGTTCGACCGGCGTAGTCTGGTCGAACCAGACGAAGGCATCGAACTGCCGCGGCAGCGACGCGTGGGCATAATGGCTGAAGCGCTCCGTGTCCGGCCTGTAGATCACCCCGATGAACCGCTCGAGCATCGGCTCGAGGAGAGCTTCGCGCAGACGGGCGTGGCGCGCAAAGTCGATGAGGAAGCGCTCGACCCCGGAATCGTGAAGCACGCGTTCGTAGCTTCCTTCGAGCGACGGCCGGATCGGCTTCACTTCCATGTCCCCGTCCCAGGCGCTTGCGGCAGCGACATGGCCGCCATGCGTGCCGAAGCCGATCAACGCGGTCTGATCGCCGAACCGCTCACGGCAGAGCTGGCCGACGTTCAACTCCTCGCGTGCCGTGCCCATATCGGTGTGTCGGGCATCGCCTATGTGTGAGTTGTGCGCCCACACGACCGCTTTCGAGCGAGCGCCGCGCGCATGCAAAAGATGCTCGAGCGTTTCGAACATATGGGTGTCGCGCATGTTCCAGGAGTCAGGCCCGGCATAATACATGATGCGGTAGTAGCGTTCGGCCGAAGCGACGAGGCGTGCATTCTGTACCGCGTCGAGAAGCTCGTCACCGCTGCCGCGGCCGGCTTCGAGCTGCTTCTCCAGGAGTTCCCGGCATTGCCTGACGACGGCCTCTTCGCATTTGCGGAAACCCGCGGTCATGGCCGCACGGCCATAGGTCGACGGCTCGTTCTGCCAGGGCGTCAGGCATCCGTAACGCTCGCGGGCGACCGCGGCGGCCTGGGGATCGGTCCGATCGAGATACCGCAGGACGGCGGCAATCGAGCCGCGCATATTATAGATGTCCAGGCCATAAAAGCCCGCCTGGTCGGAAAGGCTCCTGCCGGCGTTGTATCCGCGCATCCATTCGACGAAGTCCATCACTTCGCGATTGCGCCACATCCAAGTCGGGAAGCGTTGGAACGGCGGGTCGAGGAGCATGCCTTGCGTCCGATGGCGGACGTAGCGATCGACGGCCGCCGCATCCGGCCAGTCCGCCTCGACGGCTACGATCGTAAACCCATGTTCCTCGATGAGGCGGCGCGTGATTGCCGCGCGGGCGCGATAGAATTCCGACGTGCCGTGGCTTGCCTCTCCGAGCAACAGGACCCGCCGCCCGGCAAAGCGATCGAAAAGGCGCGCGAACGCGGGATCGTCGAAATCGGGCAGCGGCTCGGCCGCCGCGGCTACCAATTCCGGCAAGGTGGGAGCCGGCCGCAGATTTCGCCTTGCCCGCGCCTCCGCCTGTTCCTCGTTCCAGCCGTGTTCGCCGACGAGCGGCACGAATCTGACGCCGCCGAGGTCCTGTTCCTCGTATGTCGTCGCGTTCACGCGCGTGACCTTCATCAGGCGCTGCTCGTCGGGGGGGCCGACGGGTATGACGAGATGGCCCCCGAGGTCGAGCTGCTCCTTCAGCGCGTGCGGTATCTCGGGACCGCCGGCGGCGACCAGTATGGCGTCGAAGGGACCTGCCTCGGGCCAACCGGCCGTGCCGTCGCCGACGCGCACATCGATATTCCGATAACGCAGCTCGGCAAATCGTCTCTTGGCAGAGTCGGCCAGGCCGGCATGGCGCTCGATCGTATAGACATGCGCCGCGATCCGGCTGAGCACCGCAGCCGCGTAGCCGGATCCGGTCCCGATTTCGAGCACCGTATCGCCCGGCTGCACCTCGGCCCGTTCGATCATCAGCGCTACGATATAGGGTTGCGAGATGGTCTGGCCGTGGCTGATCGAAAGGGCCGAATCCTCATAGGCGAATTCCTCGAAGCCCGGATCCACGAAAGCCTCCCGCGGGACGGAGCCCATCGCCTCCACGACATGCCTGTCCCTTATCCCCCGTCGGGAGAGATGCGACGTGATCATCCGTTCGCGGGCGCGGGAAAAATCAATCATGGCGGAGGCCTTCCTTGGGTCTTGTCGCAGCCGCTGCGCAGGATCGCTTGGTCGAAGGGGGCTAAGCGGTCTAATTGCGGCGGCCGGGTTGCTTTGCGGACCCGAACGGGGCGTCCAGCCGCGGCTGCGGCCCGACAGTCCCGCCGCTAAAGCGCCGGACGGCGGAAGCGTTCCCGTTCGCGTTCGATTTCGTCGAGGGTATACGGGCTGGAAGCGGTGTCGAACCGGGTCCAGCCATCCTCGGTATAGGCGCGGCGCCGAACCGATATGTCGACGGCATCGCGATTTCTCAGGATCCCGTCCGCCTGTGCGACCAGGGTTTCCTCGGTCTTGACCACAACCAGCGTGCCGCCTCGGCGGACGCCCTCGGCGTAAAGATGCGCATCCTCCTCTTCGATCCCGGAATCGGTGAGCGATCCGATGATGCCGCCGGCCGCACCTCCGGCAAGAGCGCCCGCCGCCGCGCCGGCGGCGGTCGAGGCCAGCCAGCCAGCCGCAACCACGGGTCCGACGCCGGGTATGGCCATCAGGCCCAACCCCGTCAAAAGCCCCACCGTACCACCGCCCACGGCGCCCAGACCCGCACCGGCTCCCGCACCGGCTGCCGCACCGGAGCCGTCGCCCGAGTAGCGCTCGCCCGCATTGTTGGCGACGATGCTGATATTTTCGGAGGGAAACCCTGCCGCTTCCAGATCGCTCACGGCGCCTCGGGCTTCACCGTAATCGTCAAACAGCCCTGCCACGGTTCTCATCGTCTTCTTCCCTTTTGAGCTCTAAAGCGCGACTACGTTTCCCTGAAAGTCGAGAGCGATTGGGACGGACCTGCCGTTCTTCGTCGCGGTTGCCCGCCAGATGCCCTGATCGTCGAGCTTCAGGCCCTTGATGCCCGTGTAGCCCGCTTTTTCCATCCGCTCCCTTGCCTGGTCTTCCGTGAAGCTGTTTTCGCCCGGGACAGGTGCGGTCGGGTTTTCGGTGCCGGGGGTGGCGATGGCCGGCGTGTTTCCCGCCGTCTGCGCGAAGAGCGGCGCCGCGGCAGTGCCCATCAGCACGGCAGCGGCGAGAATGATGTTCTTCATCGCCTTTCCTCTCTCAGGGAACCTGATCCGGCCAACCAAACCGTCCGGGCCAGATTTGGTTCCGAGTGCTGCCGGTGGAGAAGCACCGATGCGTGAGCCGGCCTTGCGTCAGCCGGGAACATTATCGCGCCTCCTCGGTTGCACTCGCTCCACCGGGATCCAGGAGGAAGCGAGATGGCTACGAACGTGAAGGACGGCAAGACCGCCAAAAGCTCGAAAGGAACCCATGGCGGAAACCGCGCCGGTGATCAGGCAAAGAAGGACGACGTCAAGAAAAGCAGCCAGTCGGCCGGCAAGGATCCGCACCGGGGCAGCCGTTAACCAGCCGGCCCCCTGAGCCGAACGGAAGGAACGATCATGCTGAAGTGGGCTCTGATTTTCTTTGTGATCTCGTTGATAACCGGGTTCCTCGGCTTCTCCGGCATCTCGGCCGCGACGGCGGGGATCGCGAAAATACTGTTCTACATCGCAGTGATTATTTTTCTCGTCTTTCTGGTGCTGGCCCTGGCGGTCGGAGGCGCGGTGACCTAGTGCGACGAATCAGGCCGAAAACCGCTCCGGTCAGTGCAGGCTTTTCGAATGCATCCGCAGGAGGGATCGTGCTTCCATGGCCGAGCTTGGGCGCATGGCCGCCACATATTGTTCTGTCAGCTCCATCATTGCGAGCGCGATCTCCTGCCATGACCAGCCCGCTTCTTCAGCCAGAGCCGTAAGGACCAGGAATTCGTCCTCCAACGCTCGCTGGCATTCAAGATCGCGGCTGTTTTGCTGGCTATGAATCGTGGGGCTGATGACAGGCATATGTTCCTCCTGCAGCGCACATCGACAGACGCACGCACTCGCTACAGCGCTTTGATTTACCTAATGATTTTGCCCTTCGCTTCCGTTCCGGGCGCTCATGCGATAGCTGTCAGACAAACGCCACGACGGGGTCCGCGGTTCCATCACGTTCGCACCTTGGAGCATTTCCAGCAGAGTATCGACCGGGTTTGCTGCAAGTCCCGGGCTTTGACGGGAGCGTTCCCGCCCTGCGGAACTTCCGAAAGACTGACGTGTTGTCAGGGAAGTCCCGTTTATTTGGATGACCAGCATGACGTCAATGCCTCCGAACGCACCTTCGGAACACCCTTCCGAGCCGCTCGCACTGCCGCGTCTGGTCGACGAGGAGGCCGAGGCCTTCGTCGCCGAGGCAATCGCCGAGCTGGGCCGATCGCAAATTCCGTTTCTGATCGCCGGCACTTTCGCCGTCAGCGCGCATACCGGCATATCCAGGCCGACCAAAGACCTCGACGTTTTCTGCAAGCCGGGCGATTACACCCGCATTCTCAATCACTTCAAGTCGCTCGGATACGCCGTCGAAATCGAGGACGACCGATGGCTGGGCAAGGTCTTCAAAGGCAAGTCCTTCTTCGACGTCATCTTCTCTTCGCCGAATGGAACCATGCTGGTCAGCGACGCCTGGTTCGCCAATGCCCTGTCGGTAGAGATCGGTCCCTCCACCTGCTCGATCGTCGCGCCGACGGAACTCGTGTGGTCCAAGGCCTTCATCCAGCTTCGCCACCGCTACGACGGTGCCGACGTCGCGCACCTGATCCTGAAGGCGCATGACCGAATCGACTGGGCAAGATTGCTCGGATACATGGAAGCGCATTGGGAGGTCCTGCTCATCCACATCCTGAACTTCAGATGGATCTATCCCTCCGAACGCTGCAAGGTCCCGCTCTGGCTGATGGACGAGCTCCTGAGCAGGCTGGCGGAACAGAGAAGCCTCCCGCCGCCGCTGACGAAGATCTGTCGCGGCCGGATGTATTCGCGTCCCGACTACGAAATCGATGTGAAGGAATGGGGTTTCGCCGATGTCGGAGGCGACTCCGACGTCAGCGCAGAAACTGAGGATACGGACTGATGCGCAAGTTGAAGGTAGCCGCCGTAGCGGACCTGCACGTGAAGGAGGACCGGTCGGTCTCCTATACGGACCTGTTTGCGGAGATCTCGCGCGCCGCAGACGTGCTCGTGATCGCCGGCGACCTGACGGACCTCGGGAAACCTGCGGAAGCGGAGCTTCTCGCGGCTGATCTGAAATCCTGCACCATTCCGGTTGTCGCGGTGCTCGGAAATCATGATCACCAATGCGATGCCGTGGAGGAAGTCTCGTCGATCCTTGTCAAGGCGGGTGTGCATCTCCTCGACGGTCAGAGCATCGAAATTGCCGGGGTCGGCTTCTGCGGAACCAAAGGCTTCATCGGCGGCTTCGGCCGGCACATGCTCGGCGCCTTCGGCGAAGCTGCTATAAAGACCATGGTGGGGACAAGCGTCGACGAAGCAATGCGGCTGGAAAACGCCTTGAGGGCGACCAGGGCGGAGCGCGCGCTCGTCGTGCTGCACTACGCGCCGATCCCTGAAACCGTCGCCGGGGAGCCGAAGGAGATCTACCCGTTTCTCGGATCTTCGCGGCTCGCGGAGACGATCGACCGTTTTAAGGTGAGCGCCGTCGTTCACGGCCATGCCCACAAGGGCGCCTACCAGGGACAGACGCCGGGCGGCGCCCCGGTCTTCAACGTCGCCGCCCATGTGGAGAAGCCTACGGGCAGGCCCTACGCGATACTCGAACTCTGAGGCGCCTTCCGAAGGTCACGGCCTGAGGACAACCTTGATGCAGCCGTCCTTTCTTTCCGCGAAAGTCTTGTAGAGTTCGGGGCCGTCCTCTAGCCCGCCGCGGTGAGTCACCACGAAGGACGGATCGATCTCGCCCTTTCGAACCCGCTCCAGGAGCGAGGGCAGATAGCGTTGCACGGGCGTCTGAGCCATTTTGAGCGTCAGTCCCCGGTTGAGCGCCGAACCAAGCGGTACCTTGTCGAGAAAGCCGCCATAGACGCCGACGACGGAGACCGTGCCGAAATTCCGGCAGCAGTGGATTGCCTGCCTGAGCACATGCGGCCGGTCCGTTCCCATGAAGGTTGCAACCTTCACGCGGTCGACCAGCGAATCCAGGCTCGCCCGGCTGTCGGGTTCCGTCCCCACGGCGTCGATGCAGGCATCTGCTCCGCGGCCATGGGTGATCTCCATGATACGGTCGTAGATATCCTCCACCATAAAGTCGAGCGTCATGGCTCCCGCCTGCTCGGCAAGCCTCAGACGCTCCGCGATCGTATCGATGCCTATGACCCGTTCGGCGCCGAGCAGGAATGCCGAGCGGATGGCCATCTGCCCGACGGGGCCGCAGCCCCATACTGCGATCGTCTGGCCGGGTTCGATGTTGCAGAACTCCGCGGCCATGTAGCCCGTCGGGAAGATGTCGGAGAGGAAGAGCGCCTGTTCGTCCGTGAGTTCCTCGGGGACTTTGATCGGGCCGACATCGGCATGCGGCACGCGGAGATACTCCGCCTGTCCGCCGCTATAGCCGCCGAGAAGATGGGAGTAGCCGAACAGGCCGGCGGGCGAGTTGCCCCAGAGTTTCGCGGCCCTTTCCCGATCGGGGTTGGTCCGCTCGCAGGCGGAATAAAAGCCTTTGCGGCAGAAGAAGCACTCGCCACAGGCGATGGTGAAAGGAACGACCACCCGATCGCCCACCTTCAGCCCCGTCGCGCCCTTCCCGACCTCCACAACCTCGCCCATGGTTTCATGGCCGAGAACGTCGCCATTCTCCATGGAGGGAATGAGGCCGTGAAAAATATGCACGTCCGATCCGCAAATCGCACAGGCAGTGACCTTGATGACGGCGTCGCGGTCATCTTTGATCTTCGGATCCGGCACGCTCTCGCAACGGATATCGCCTTTGCCATGCCATGTCAGGGCTCTCACGTCGCAGCTCCTTGTCATCGCTGGAAGGAAAAGAAAAGGACGGCGCGCTGCTCGTCCTCTCACGTTTCTCCAAACACCCAGCCAGGACAGGTGTTCCCTGGAACGGAGGCGATCGATGGTCCGCCCGGATGCCCGGCTACAGCACCTGCAGGAAAACTGTGATTTTCCGTGCAGAAACGCGTAGCTTCAAAGTGCTGGAGCGTTTCGCTGCTTTAATGAAACAGCGAAACGCTCCAGGGACGGGCTTCAGGCTTGCTTCCTTCGGACGATCACACGACGAGCACGAAATCGCCCGCGGTCAGGCCAGGATGCGTCGACAGCGAGGCGAACTGCACGGCGGCATGACCGGACAGGCTGCCGTCGGCGTCGTAGTAGAGCGCACCGTTTGTCGTATTGTAGATGATCTTCTGGTTCACGTTCTGCGCCGCGGTTGCACCGGCCGCCGCGTAGAATTGCGAGTTTGCCAGCGAACCGCCACTCAGTGTGGTGAACACGCTCTTCGACAGGAAGAGCCTGTCTCCGGTGGTGAAATCCAGGACCGTGTCGACGTTGGTGGCACCGAGAGCGAAGTCGAATTGGAAGATATCCGCCCCCGCACCGCCGAAGAGGACATCGCTTCCGCCGCCGCCCGAAAGGAGATTCGCGTTGGCGTCGCCGCTCAGGCTGTCATTGCCGGTCCCGCCCCAGATATTCTCGATGTTGCGGATGGTGTCCTCGGCGACGCCACCGACCGTGACGGTGGTATAGTTGGCGCCGTCGAGTGTGACGGAAACCGATGCTGTCTTGTCCTGGTAGTTCGCGGTATCTGAGGCCGCCCCACCATCGAGAATGTCCGCCCCGCCGCCGCCCGTGAGCAGGTCCTTGCCGTCATTGCCGTTGAGGGTGTTGGCGAAGTCGTCGCCCGTAAGCCTGTCGTTGCCCTTGCCGCCGAACACGTTCTCGATGTTGCGGATGGTGTCTTCGGCGACGCCCCCGACGAAGACGAAGCTGTCGTTGGCTCCGAAAAGGGTCACATCGACAGACGCCGTCTTCTCCCTGTAGTCCGCAGTGTCCACACCCGCGCCACCATCGATGAAGTCGGCGCCGAGAGCTCCCCGGAACAGGTTGTTGGCGGCATCGCCGATAAGCGTGTCGTCGCCGGAACCCGAGAGAATGTTCTCCACACCGCGGATGATGTCTTCGGCGACGCCGCCGACGAGGACGGTCGCGTTCGTGGTGCCGTTCAGCGTGACAGAGACCGCTTCGGTCTTCTCGAGATAATCCGCGGTGTCGGTACCGTTTCCCCCGTCCAGAACGTCGTTGCCGAGGCCCCCTTTCAGCGTGTCGGCGCCGTCGTTGCCGATAAGGACATTGTCCAAGCTGTCGCCGGTGAGCGTATCTGCGGCCGAGCCCCCGGCTATGTTCTCGAAATTGCGGATCATGTCCTCCGTCACACCGCCGACCCTGACGCTCGCGAAGTTGGATCCGTCGAGCGTGACGACCACGGATTTCGTCTTGTCCCGAAAATCGGCCGTGTCCACGCCGGCGCCGCCGTCCAGCGTGTCGGCGCCCGCGCCGCCGCGTATCGTATTGCTGCCGCCGTCGCCGGTCAGCACATCGGCACCGGCACCGCCGAAGATGTTTTCGATATTGCGGATCGTGTCCTCGGCCACGCCGCCGACGGTCGCGATGGCATTGGCTGCGCCCGCAAGCGTCAGCACGACACCTGCCGTCTTGTCGCTGAAGTCGGCCGTATCGGACCCGGCGCCGCCGTCGATGATATCCTGTCCGCCGCCGCCCTTGAGAAGGTCGCCGCCGCCGCCGCCAATGAGGATGTTGGCCTGCAGGTCGCCGGTGATCACATCCGCGACCGCGCTGCCGGTGACATTCTCGATATTGCGCAGCGTATCCTCCGCAGCGTTGCCAACGATCACCTTCGCGTCGTTAGCGCCGTTGAGCGTTACCGCGATCCCCTTGGCGGAGGCCGAATAGTCGACCGTGTCGCTGCCCGCCCCGCCGTCAAAGAGGTTTTGAAACCCGTCGCCGGCGAACACGTCGTTGCCCGAGCCGCCGATGACGTTCTCGATGTTGCGCAGCGTATCCTCCGCGACGCCGCCGACGAAGACCGTCGCCGCGTTCGCGCCGGCCAGCGTCACGACCAGCGATGCCGTCTTGTCGCTGTAGTCGGCCGTGTCGCTGCCCGCACCTCCGTCCAGCAGGTCGGCGCCAAGGCCGCCGCGGAACGTATTGGCGGCGGCGTCACCGGTAAACTGGTCATTGCCGGATCCGCCGATGACGTTCTCGATGTTGCGAACCGTATCCTCGGCCATCCCGCCGACCGTCGCAACGGCATCGGCCGCCCCGTTGAGCGCCAGCACGACGGATTGTGTCTTGTCGCTGAAGTCTGCGGTGTCGCTGCCGGCGCCGCCGTCCAGCACGTCGGCACCGAGGCCTCCGCGAAACGTATTCGTGGCCGCATCGCCGATGATCGTGTCATCTCCCGCGCCGCCGACGATGTTCTCGATCTTCGCGATCAGATCCTCCGCAACGCCGCCAACCGTTACCGTAACCGGCTTGCTGCCGTTCAGCGCCACGGCAATCGCGGCCGTCTTGTCGCTGTAATCGGCGGTGTCGCTGTCTTCGCCACCGTCCAGGGTATCGGCACCGTCGCCTCCCTTGAGCCAGTCGTTGCCGCGCGCGCCAGAGAGCTTGTTTGCCCCCGCATCGCCGATGAGCGTGTCGTCCGCCGACCCGCCGACGATGTTCTCGATGTTGCGGATCGTGTCCTCGGCGACGCCGCCGACGAAGACCGTCGCCGCGTTCGCGCCGTTGAGCTGTACGACGACGGAGGACGTCTTTTCGCGGAGATCGAAGGTATCCACTCCGTCGCCGCCGTCGGCCGTGTCGTTGCCGGCGCCGCCGAAGAGCGCGTCGTCGCCGCTGCCGCCGTTGAGAATGTCGTTCCCGGCCTCGCCGCGAAGCACGTTGTTCCGGTCGTCACCGGTCAGAATGTCGTTGCCCGAACCGCCATAGACGTTTTCGAAGTTGCTGATGGTGTCCTCGGCAACACCGTTCACGAACACAGTTGAAGGTGTCGAACCCGCCAGCGTGACCACGACCGAGGCGGTTTTGTCGGTGTAGTCGACCGTGTCGTTCCCGTCGCCGCCGTCGAGCACGTCGTTTCCGCCGCCGCCCCTGAAAAGGTTGTTCTGCGTGTCGCCGGTGATGACGTCGTCACCGGAGCCGCCATAGATGTTTTCGATTGCGCGCAGGATGTCCTCGGCAATGCCGCCAACCATAACGACCGCGTCGCTGGTTCCGTTGAGCGTGACGGTGATCCCGGCGGTCTTCTCTCGATAGTCGGCCGTGTCGACGCCCGAGCCGCCGTTGATGATGTCCGCGCCTCCCAGCCCCTGAATGAGGTCGTCGCCGGCGAAGCCGCTGATCGTGTCGTCCAGATCCGTGCCTATGAGAATATTGTTTCCCGATGTGCCGCTAATGACTGCCATGGAAATCCCTCCCTGTGGCTCCCGACGGGGCGACCAGGTTTCTGGGCCCAACGCTTAGAGTATTGCCGAGCTGAGCATTTCCGCTTTTCTCCGAGTTGAGGAAATGCTCTACCCCTTTTGTTTTGCCGCAATTCCGGACGGAAGGCCCATGAGCATTGGAATTGCACTAGAGAAATTCTTCACTGGTTCATGCGCGCAGCCCTATCTGCCCGTGTCTGCATCAGGAAGTCGCGCTGTCTCAACTGGTCGTGTCGCGGGATGGAAGAATGCCTGCGGCCTGTCGTCGCTTCCCGCTTGAACTTATCGCAATCAAATGTGTTCTATGATTTTGGGCCGGCTCTACCCGAAAATTGGGCTATTGCGGCGCTCCTTCACAATCGCAAATATGGTCCGTTCGCCAATTCCGGCATGACCTCGTCCGGCAAAACAGACTACCAAAATTCCCTACTACAGCCTGTGCCCGTCACGCCGCCTGCCCTGTTTCGCTCCATCCTGCCGGGGTGCGGCCTGTTTGTGGTCCCCGATCCTGCCACCGCCGGTTCCCGACTTGGCAATCGCGTCTGAGGTGAGACTGGTGGAAAGCAGCGTGGTGACCAGCGGCGGCGTCGAAACGGCAAAGCGACCGCAATTCTTCAGAAACTGGCGGCGATCCTCTTCGCTGTCCGCTGTCGAATTTTTCGGTTCCTTGATCGGCATCGTCGAAATTCCGGTGCGTTCAGCAATATGCGCAAGACTACACCGAGGGATACTGGCACCGCCCGCTGCGGTTGGGAATATAGGAAACCATATAGTGAAGGTGGCACTCGCGTTGACTTACGAACTTTACGACTGAGCGGAATGCTGTCGCCCCCATCCTGGATTCGCGCCCGAGGAACAAAGCATATATTGTTCTCTATATTTCGGCTTATACGGTTTGATGTAAACATTCGTGCTGTGAGGTTGTGTCTACTTCGCCGGGCGCAAAACGCATTGCAGCAACGCGCCCGTAAAAATCTTCACCTCTTTGAGGAAAGGGTCACCTATGCTTACACGTAGGAGAATTGTTTCCATATGCGCGCTTGGAGTGTCCTTTCTAATGGTGCTCCCGCTTGTTTCAATCACTGTATTTGACGGAACTTCCGACAAGGCCTTTGCAGACAGCCGCGATATCGGCCACAAGAAAGGCGATAAAGGCAAACAGGACAGCGGCACGGTTAACACGGGAGATTGATCGGCACCTGTGTGTCGCAAGCTCCATGCAGTTCGGAGGCTCGAGGGCCTCCGTTTTTTTGTGAGATTCTCTTGGCAGAGCCTCTAGACGAGATGAGGAAAAGCGTGTGCGGTTTTCCGCCCGCAGTCCGCGTCTCAACCTCTTGGGAATCGATCACGGTCATGCTTTTAGGTCGACCGGACCTGAATGCATCGTGATCTAAGACTTCAAGGGGTTGGTGTACTGCACATGAAGCGCGGCGAGCGTCGCGCGATTGCTGATGTCCAACTTGCGGAAGATGTTGTGCAGATGGATCCCGATCGTACCTTCGGACGTTCCGAGTTTCGACGCGATCATGCGGTTGGAGAGGCCGCCGCAGATCAGCGCAGCGATCTCGCGTTCGCGCGGCGTGAGCAGACTGAACCTCTCCAGCGTCGCGTCGTCGCTGACTTGCGACGCTTTCGCCATCAGATCGGCCGGCAGCCACTTCCCGCCCATGGCGACTTGGCGCATGCAGTCCAGCAGTGCCTCTGGAGCATATTCCTTCAGGAGAAGGCCGGAGAGCCCCATCTTCAGCGCTTCGGCGATCTGCGGCCCGCTGATCGTCGCGGTTAGAAAAATTACTCTCGTGAGACGACGGGTGCCACGGATGGCACGAAGAATTTCCAATCCGCCCATGCCGGGCATAGCCACGTCGAGGACGGCGATGTCGGGCTGAAGGCGGGATATGAGTGAAACCGCCTCGACGCCGCTTGCCGTTGCACCGACGACCCTGAAATCAGGCGCTGCGACGATGATGTCCTGCAGCCCTCGCAGGATCAGCGGGTGATCGTCCACGAGCAGCACCGAATGCATCACCTGAACTCCAGCTTCAGCGGCAACGTGATCTGGAGACCGAGGCCCGGCGCATTCCGGCAAACCGCCAGCTTGCCGCCAAGCTCTGCGACCCGCTGCGACAGCGAGATGGGCTTCTTGAGTTTGAGTTCATCCGGCATTCCCGTGCCGTTGTCGGTGATCTCCAGGTTCAAGAGCTCCGCGGTCCCGGCAAAAGCTATCCGCAACTCAGTGGCTCGCCCATGGCGGACCGCGTTAGCGGCGGCTTCGGAGATCAGTTGCATTATCTCGTAAAGCATCCATTTGGGGACCATCAGTTCCGCAGGTCCGAGCGAGACCTCGATCGCGCAATTCCACTGCGCCTTCAGGAGGTCGAGGAACTCCGGCAGCTCCTGGTCGAGCCTGGCAAGGTTCCCCTCCTCGCCCTGCCGGTTCTCGTCCACGAACTTGCGTACGCATTGCTGCTGCTCCAGGATGAGTGAACCCACCTCCGTCAGCTGTGACTTTGCGCCTTCCGGGATCCCCTCCCCGATCAGTTTCAGTTTGAGGCGCGCAGCGGTGAGGTTCTGAAGCACGCTGTCGTGCAGATCCCGGGCAAGGCGCATGCGTCCTTCGGCACGGGCTGCCTGAATGAGGGCGACACGTTCCAACTCCGCCCCGACCCGTGTGGCCATGATCCTGGTCAGGTCCTTGGTGTCGTCAGCTGCATTGCCGAAGCTGATGACGAAAACTGCGCCGCGATAACGCAGGCTCGAAAAAGCGGCCGAAAAGACTTTGCAATCGGATTGATCGGAGCTTGCGCGGATTTGGGGCAGGTCGGCGAAAAGGCCGTTCAAAGCCTCACCGCTCTTGGAGTAGCGCCCGTCGTAGCGATCGGGATCGTGACGCCGCCAGAATTCGGGCTCGTTGAGGTCGGCGAGTTGGAGCGTTCCGTTGGTCCAATACGCGGCACATCCGGATTCGAACTCCTGCTCGCGCCAGATGACGAGCAGGTGTGCATCGCCGAGAACGCCGGAAGCATGCTCCAGCAAAATGCTCAACCAGGACACCCGGTCCTCCCCGATCGCACCCTGCGGCCACTGAGCGAGATGCGCCAGGCGCTGACGGCTTCGTTCCCTGTAGGCTCCGAAATAGCCGAGCGTCGCCGCGATGAGCACGAAATAAGTGGACCGCATGATGAGCAGGTTGAGCCCGGTCTCGCCGTCGAGAAGATCGGGGAGGCCCACCACGAGCTGAACGAAGAGGGCAACCAGGGCTCCAAGCGCGGCTCCCTTCAGTCCCCAGCGCATCGTCATCGCGAGGATAACGAAGGGGAGGATCGAGAAGAAAGGGCTCGCCAATTCATTTGTCAGGAAGGTCAGCCAGCCGACGACCGCCGCATCGATGCCGTGAATAAGCAGGTGCACCGGACTGATGAACGGGTAGCGCAGCGGGAAGATGACCAGGGCCACCGAAAGCAGAAGATAGAGACCGAGAACGACTCGTGATTCATAAAGGAACGAGTTCGGCCGGGTGGGGTCGAGATAGATCGCCAGAATTGCGAAGACGGCCGTGATCACGCGACCGAGACAGATCAGGCGTTCGGGATCGGTGCGCAGCAGCCATTCGCGCGCCAGCCCGGCCAGTTCCTTGGCGGGACGGTGGGCGCGCGTCGCCGAATCGTTTTGGCTTGATTGCGTGATCGCCATGCGCAACTCCGAATCCGCGCACTCGCGAGAGTGAAAATTTATTTTAGTATTTTGCGATCTTCACTGCGATCGGGCCAAATGTCAACGAGCTGCTACAGAGCCGGAGTCAGCGCGTTCCCATCGTGATCTAGCGCGCCGTTCGACGGCCCCGGCGGAGGGGAGAGCGGGAACCGCCGAGGACCAGAGCTGCGGCGGCAATGCCCAGCACGCAGACAGCCGTGGCGGCGATCGGGATCCGGGCCGGCGAGCGGAGCCCTCCGTCTATGCCTCCGGCCGCAGCCGGTGCCCTGAAGAGGTTGCCGTGGCTCTTCGCTATGCGCGGTGCCCGGCTCAGATAGCGCGATGTCAGCCGCGCCACCAGCCGCGTTGTCGTATTCGGAGCGACGAAATGCGCGAACCGCGTTAGGTCGGCGACGACACCGACGGTCATCGAATTGCGCGGACGTTCCGCCAGGCGCACGATAGCCCGGGCGGCGCGGCGCGCATTGTAGACCGGCGGGGGAACACTGAGCTTGCGGCCGGTATAATTGGCGCCGTGCGCAACGCCGGGTGTATCCATGAATGTCGGATAGACGTCGCAGATATGGATGTCGCGCTCGTCGGCAAGCTCCGCGCGCAGAGCCTCCGAAAAACCTCTCAGACCGAATTTGCTGGCGCTGTAGGCAGCGGCAAAGGGTGCCGAGGCGAAACCGCCGAGCGAGATCATGTTGATGAAGACGCCGTGACCCTGCTTGCGGAAGATCGGGATCGCCGCATGCGCGTCATTGATATGGCCGATCAGGTTGATGCGAATGACCTGTTCATGCGCTTCGATCGGCGTTTCCTCGAAGCGGCCAACGGCGCCGACGCCGGCATTGCTGAACCACACATCTATCCTGCCGAAGCTCATCGCCCGGTTGGCGAGATCCTTGACTGCATCGGCGTTGGTCACGTCGGTGGGTGCGACAAGAACCTGCGCGCCGAGCTCCCGGCAGGTCCTCGCCACCTCATGAAGTGCGGCCGCGTCCCGCGCCGCAAGTACGAGCTTCGACCCCCGCCGGGCAAAAGCTTCGGCCGTGGCCTGCCCGACACCTGACGAGGCGCCGGTGATGACGACCACAAGCCTTTCGAGAGAGTTCCTCATGTCGCTCCTCCATCCGCGGCGCGGGCGCCAGCCGCGACCGCATCGCGAGCACGCCCGCCAATCCCTCGGGAACCGCGAACGCTCGGAGATGTTCCAGAGAAGCCTGCGGGTATCAACGCCTGGTCTTTCCGGCGTCCGACACCTTACCGCGATGCGGATCCTTCAGGTTTTCGCCGACGGCGTCCCGGTCGCGTTCCGGATCATCCTTGGCGGGGAGGTAGCCTCTCGGGCGTGTCTCTTTCGGTCCTTCCCACCGCGGCGATTGCTCGGTGGTGCCGGGTGTTCCTTCCTTTGGCGTTTTCATGGTTTTCTCCAATCGAGGCAAATTCCAGGAACGGCTACGGCCGTGGCGCTCATTCCTGATCTTTCATGTCGGGCAGAGGATTGCGCTGGTCCGCGTCCTCGAGGTCGGACTTGACGATGTATTCATCCCTCCTCAAGCGCGCCGCTTCCCGTGCGGCCTTTTGGTTGGGAATGTCATCCGGTTCGATCGGAGGCTTCTCGGCCTCCGGCCGCAGGTCGCTGTCACTCTCGACACGTTCCTTCGTCTTCACGTCCACGGCACCCGCCGATTGCTGCTTGTTCTTCTCCATCTTGCTCTCCTGCTGCACGTTTCCTTGCGTCAGTGGGGCAACGTGAAGCCGTTGGCGAAGTTCCATCGCAGGCACTGCCACATGGCCCGATGGGCCGGAACAAAGGCAGTCTGCACGAGTTAGGGCCGCGTGCTCGCGCGGCAGCCCGGCACTGCCGAGGCCATTCCGCATGAAGCCTTGCGAAGGAGTTTGTGACGATGGAAGAATTTCCGCACCCTCCCTTTCCCCGCCAAACCCAGGAGATGCCCGGCACCACCGATCAGATGCAGCCGCTGCCGGACCACGGGGAAAACTCCTATCAGGGCTCCGGACGGCTGAAGGACAAGCGAGCCGTCATTACTGGCGGCGACAGCGGGATCGGCAGAGCCGTGGCGATCGCCTATGCGCGGGAGGGAGCGGACGTCCTCATCAGCTATCTGAGCGAGCATGACGATGCCATGGCGACAAAGGCTCTGGTGGAGGAGGCCGGCCGCAAGGCGGTGCTCGCCGCAGGCGATATCCAGTCCTCCGACCATTGCCGGCGGATCGTCGAAACGGCGGTTCGTGACCTCGGCGGCATCGATATTCTGGTCAACAACGCGGCCCATCAGGCCTCGTTCAAGAACATCGAGGACATCAGCGACGAGGAATGGGAACTGACATTCCGCGTCAACATGCACGCCATGTTCTATTTGACCAAGGCCGCGGTGCCGCACATGAAAAAGGGCAGCGTCATCATCAACACCGCTTCCATCAATGCCGACGTTCCCAATCCGATCCTGCTCGCCTATGCGACGACCAAGGGGGCGATTCACAATTTCAGTGCCGGTCTGGCGCAGATGCTGGCCGATCGGGGGATAAGAGTGAATGTCGTGGCCCCCGGCCCGATCTGGACGCCGCTGATCCCCTCCACCTTGCCCGAGGATTCGGTCGCCAATTTCGGCAAACAGGTGCCGATGAAGCGGCCGGGGCAGCCCGTGGAGCTCGCCTCCGCCTATGTCATGCTTGCAGATCCGATGTCGAGCTACGTATCGGGCGCAACAATCGCCGTGACCGGCGGCAAGCCTTTCCTCTGAGGGCGGCGCGTCCACTCCATAGCAGCCGCCTTCGAGATCAGGATGCCGAGGGTGTCGGCCACCACTGCCCGGTCCGATAGCGCCTTCCTCACCATCCTTAATAGCGGCATGCAGGCTCAGGCCGCCAGGCTCGCGGCTCGAGAGCCGGGCTATGAAGGCGGCGAGGATCGAAGGAGGAGCCGCCGCCGCGCAATAATCCTCCCCCGGGGCAACACAGCCCACCATTCGTGAATTTCATTCACAGGCATTGCGACTGGCGAGGTGCTTATCGCAGCCGCCCGACGGCAGCATATTGCACTGCGAAACGTCAACCTTCGCCAACATCTGTAATCCCGCTTCGCTTGCGAATGCGGGCGGAAAGGACTTTGCCATGCCTTTGGCCATCTTCGCGTTAACGATCGCGGCTTATGCGATCGGAACCACCGAGTTTGTGATTGTCGGTCTCCTGCCGACGGTCGCCACCGACCTCGCAATCACCCTGCCGCTTGCCGGACTCATCGTCAGCGTCTACGCGCTCGGCGTCACTTTCGGCGCCCCGATCCTGACGGCGCTGACCGGACGGATCGAACGTAAGCCCCTGCTTCTCGGCCTGATGGCGCTCTTCATCGGCGGCAACACGATGGCGGCACTGTCGCCGAGCTATGAAGTGCTGCTCGTCGCGCGCGTGCTTTCGGCCTTCGCCCATGGGGTCTTCTTCTCGGTCGGCTCGACAATCGCCGCCGATCTCGTGCCGGAGGACCGCCGCGCTTCCGCGATCGCCATGATGTTCATGGGACTTACGGTTGCGCTCGTCACCGGCGTGCCGATCGGCACCCATATCGGCCAGGTCTTCGGCTGGCGGGCGACCTTCTGGGGCGTCGCTGCACTCGGTGTCGTCGCCTGTGCCGGTATTGCCGCCCTGCTCCCGGGCACGCTCCGCAAGGCTGCCCCGGCGACCGTTCTCGATCAGCTGCGGGTGCTCGGCTCCGGCCGGCTGCTGATCGTCTTCGCCATGACTGCCCTCGGCTATGGCGGCACCTTTGTCGCCTTCACCTTCCTGGCACCGATCCTGCAGGAGGTCACCGGCTTTTCCGAACAGAGCGTCAGTCTCATCCTCGTGCTCTATGGCGTCGCCATCGCCATCGGCAACATCGCCGGCGGACGGATCGCCAACGCCGACCCTGTGAAGGCACTCGTCGGCCTCTTCCTCCTGCAGGCGCTCGTGCTGGTGATCTTTTCCTTCACCGCCGTCTCGCCGGCCCTGACGCTCGTGACGCTTGGCGCGCTCGGCTTCCTCTCTTTCGCCAATGTGCCGGGCCTGCAGCTCTACGTGGTGCAGCTCGCCAAGGAGCACCGCCCCGGTGCCGTCGACGTCGCCTCGGCGCTTAACATCGCCGCCTTCAACCTCGGCATCGCGCTCGGCGCCTGGCTCGGCGGCACGGTGGTCGCTTCACCGCTCGGGCTCGCCGCCACCCCCTGGGTCGGCGCCATCCTCGTTTCGGGCGCGCTGCTGCTCACGCTCTGGAGCGGCGTGCTCGACCGGCGCGGGTCGGCATCCGGCGAGCCGGCAACCGCCGCAAACTAGGCCTTTCGGGAGAGCAGCGCTGCCGCTTGCATGCGGCAGCGCACAATTGGTCGTTGCGTTGCTCGCAGCCAGTCCGTATAAAGCCGGAACTCACCCCGGACCCGGTGAAACCCCGGGTGGCTCTTCTGGCCGCCGATCCGCCAGACAACGCAACAGCATCAAACCATGACGAGCCGGTCCTCACGCCGGCCTGGTGCGCTACTCTTGCGAAGAAAATCATGAAACTGACACTTGCCAGCTATAAACGCGAATGGTTCTCCAACATCCGCGGCGACGTCCTTTCAGGCATCGTCGTGGCGCTTGCACTGATCCCGGAGGCGATCGGCTTCTCGGTTATTGCCGGCGTCGATCCGAAGGTCGGCCTCTTCGCCTCGTTCGCCATCGCCTGCGTTTCCGCCTTCGCCGGCGGCCGCCCTGGGATGATCTCGGCGGCGACCGCCGCCACCGCCGTCCTGATGGTCACTCTCGTCAAGGAGCACGGGCTCGAATATCTCTTTGCAGCCACTCTGCTGATGGGGCTCATCCAGATCGCCGCAGGCTTCCTGAAGCTCGGGCGGGTGATGCGCTTCGTCTCGCGCTCGGTGATCACGGGCTTCGTCAATGCGCTCGCAATCCTGATATTCATGGCGCAGCTTCCCGAACTCATCGGCGTGCCGCACGTGACCTATGTGATGATTGCGGCGGGACTAGCGATCATCTACCTCTTTCCATATGTCACCAGAGCGGTTCCATCGCCACTCGTCGCGATTGCCTTCCTGACCGGGGTCGCCTTCTGGACCGGCATGGACATCCGCACGGTCGGCGATCTCGGCGAGCTGCCGTCAAGCCTGCCGATCTTCGCCCTGCCGCAGGTGCCGCTTACCTTCGAGACGCTGCAGATCATCTTCCCCTATTCGGTGGCGCTTGCCGCCGTCGGCCTGCTCGAGTCCCTTCTGACCGCTCAGATCGTCGACGACATGACGGACACGACAAGCAACAAGAGCCAGGAATGCATCGGCCAGGGCGCCAGCAACATCGCCTCCGGCCTTATCGGCGGGATGGGCGGCTGCGCCATGATCGGCCAGTCGGTGATCAACGTGACCTCCGGCGGACGCGGGCGTCTCTCGACCTTCGTCGCCGGCGCCTTCCTTCTCTTCCTTATCCTTGTCCTCGACGATCTCGTGCGCATCATCCCGATGGCTGCACTAGTGGCCGTCATGATCATGGTGTCGGTCGGCACCTTCTCCTGGCGTTCCATCCTCGACCTGCGCCGCAATCCCCTGCCCTCGTCCGTTGTCATGCTGGCGACCGTCGTCACCACCGTCGGAACCCACGATCTCGCAAAAGGCGTTCTGGTCGGGGTGCTCCTGTCCGGAGTGTTCTTCGCCGGCAAGGTCGCCCGGCTCTTTCATGTCCGCTCCATCCTGGACGAGGGCGGCAAGCTGCGCACCTATCATGTCGACGGACAGATCTTCTTCGCGTCGACCGAGGGTTTCATCGGCGCCTTCGACTTCGCCGAGCCGCTGGAGAAGGTCGTCATCGACGTCAGCGAGGCGCATCTGTGGGACATCACCGCAGTCGGCGCTCTCGACAAGGTGGTGCTGAAGTATCGCCGCCACGGCGTGGCGGTCGACGTCATCGGCCTCAACGAGGCAAGCGCTCACATGCTCGACCGCTTCGCCGTGCACGACAAGAGTGATGGCGGGGCGCTTGCGGCAATGCATTGACTCCGGCAGATGGAGCGGGATGCGATGCCTCCCGCTTCTTGGCGCCGCGTGCACCTCACTCGTCGATCCGGAAACCCACCTTCATCACCACCTGGTAATGCGCGACCTTGCCGTTCACGATCTGGCCGCGAATTTCATCCACTTCGAACCAGTCGAGATTACGGGTGGTTTTCGAAGCGCGGGAAATCGCCCCGTCGATGGCCTCGGTTATCGAATTCGGCGAACTGCCGATCAGCTCGATCTTCTTATAGACGTGCTCGCTCACGATTTCCTCCTGAAGGATTACGGTTGATCCCAGGCTCGCCGAGCCTCCTTGCGGGGCGCGGCAAGGGATGACAGCGCGATCGCCGCCAGGGACAATCATGCCCCTGTTGAGCGCGAACCGCCAGCCATCGGGCGAATTCGGCCTGCCTTGCGCTAGTCGGCCGGCTGCCATCGGGATCAAAATGCTCTATTCTGTGCCCTGGCCAAGTCCAACGCGACGTCCCCGTCAGGGATGCGCGAACGGGCCAGGAAGGAGGCCGCGATGCTGCCTACCCGACGTTCCCTGCTTGCCGCGTTTCTGGCCGTGCCCGCCCTGCCCGTCGCCAATCGGGCCGAGGGTCAGGAACCGACATTGCCGCTTACACCCGCTTGCGGCGACGATGAGGACCTGACCCCCGCACTGACGGCAGGCCCGTTCTACAAGCCCGACGCACCTCTCAGGCACGAGCTTTCCGGCGACGCCCCGAACGGAAAACGCATCACCATCGCCGGCTACGTGCTCGACGGCAATTGCCGGCCGGTCGCCGATAGCCTTGTCGAAATCTGGCATGCGGACGACACGGGCGCTTACGATACGCGCGGCTACAGGCTGCGGGGCCATCAGATGACGGACAAGCGCGGACGCTGGTGGTTCGGCACCATCGTCCCGGCGCTCTATCCGGGGCGCACCCGGCACTATCACTTCCGGGTGCGCCGTCCCGGTGCCGCGGTCCTGACGACGCAGCTCTTCTTTCCCAACGAACCTCAGAACGACCGCGACCGCCTCTATTCGCCTTCGCTGCTGCTTGACATCCGCGACACGGAAGACGGCAAGTTCGGGCGGTTCGATTTTGTCGTGTGACGCGCTCGCGGAGGTGTCGGCACCGGATGAACCGCCGGGCGCTTCGCCGACATCGAAACAGATGGCCCTGGTAGAATTCGGCCGGAGACGAGGACGAATTGATGAAACAGAGACTTTTGGCGCAGGACGCAAGCGAACGCACCTTCATTCTGGTGCTCGAGGAGGGCGACGAAGCGTTTTCCGCGATTTCGGCCTTCGCAGCGCAGAAGGACATCGCGGGCGCGTCGGTGTCGGCGATCGGCGCCTTCAGCCGTGCCACGGTAGGCTTCTTCAGTATCGAAGCCAGAAATTACAGGAAGATCCCCGTAGCGGAACAGTCGGAGGTCCTGAGCGCGATCGGCGACATTGCACGCGACGAAGCCGGCGAACCCAGCTTGCATATGCATGCGGTTCTGGGCCTGGAAGACGGGTCGACCCGTGGCGGACACCTTCTCGAGGGTTACGTCCGTCCGACCCTGGAGGTCATCATCCGCGAAAGCCCAACCGAACTGCGCCGGCGCAAGCGGCCGGAACTCGGGATAGCGCTTATCGATCTCGACGCGGAATGAGCTCAGCTCTTCGCGCTGGAATTCGGGTTGCGCTTGTCTTTCCTGCTGACGTCGCCTTTTGCCGCTTTGGTGCCGCCGCCCCATTCCTGCGCCTTGCGAGACTCATCTCCGCCGACCTTACCAGGCTGGTTCTTCTTGGCGGTGCCGCTTTCCCCCTTGGTCTTGGCACGATCCGATTTACTTTCCATCTTGGGCTCCATCCGTCATTTCTGGCCGCGCAGGCCGAAGAAACCGAAACTGAGCGCTCGCCCGTTACGGTATCGTCACGGGCGGCGGGCGTTGCGACCAGCGGCGCGTTCCTCCCGCGGAGTCATCGTCTTCGGGAGGAAGGGCTCGCCAGTGGGCCAGTCACCAGGCCCGCCAGCCGCTTGACCAGTAACGGCCCTTCAGGTCGCCCAGCCGGTCCTCGATGTCGGCGATCAGGTCCTCGATGCGCGAGGAGCTTCGCGAATGCCAATAGGGACGGCTCGTACCCGCAAGGAGCAGCCCAAGAAGACCAATCACGGCGAGTGCCGTCCAGGCGGGATGTTCCCTTGCCATCTCCCCGGCCCTGCGGCCCGTATTCGCGATGGCCCTGCCGGAATAGATGCCGAGATCGGAAAGCCTTTCCGTCAGTACGTCGACCTGCTCGCGCAAGGACCTGACTTCTTCTTCGATGCTCGCCTGGTTCGGAACGCCGACCGAACCGCTCTTCGTATCGACGACCCCGCGCGGTATGGTGGAACCGAGTCGCTTTTCCTGTGCCATATGCTCATTCCTCCGTATCTGGGCCCCAACTCATCAGAGATAGCAACGCGGAAACGGCGGGCGAGGGTCCGGAGTTCCTTTAGCGGTTGAATTTGGATTCGATGAACGCCGAACAGGCGGTCTGCGATCCATCCGCCTGCCGGCACCTCTCCCGGCAAGCGGAACGAAGACCCCGGCAGGCGGCTGAGAGTCAGCAGCGGATTGTAGATGCTTTGGAAGGGCTCTAACTTCGCCCGCCATCTCCCGAAGGCCGCGCGCAGGTGAGGACGAAGCGGCGGTAGAAGAATGTCCTCAGCCTGTTTCTGAGATCGGCTTTCCTGCGCTGGGCAGCTGCGATCGGCCAATGGGAGCACAGCCGTATGTCTCGAAAGCCGGCTGCCCCGATCAAGGGGACGAGCCTCTTGGTGGTGAGGCCGTCGCCGAAGGGCAGACGCTCCATGATCTTCGCGTGGCGTTCGCTCATGGCTCCATCGTAATGCGGGTCATGCCCGATGAACCGCTCGAGGGCAGACACCGCAAGCGACGCCAGGCGGCCGAGCGGCGTCGGTTTCGACCAGTCTCCGTCGAAGACGAGCAGTCTGCCGCCCGGCTTCAGCAGGCGGAACCATTCGGCGAAAGCCTCCTCCGGTTCGGTCAGCGTCCAGACGAGGTGCCTGCAGACCACGGCATCATAGGCCCCGTCCGGCTCCATGGTGCGTTCCGCATCGGCGAGTATGAACCGAACCCGGTCGTTCCCGGCGTGCTTGCGTCGCGCGACGGCGAGCATGGCCTCGGAAAAGTCGAGCGCCGTCACCTCATGGCCGAGCGAAAGGAGCACGTTGGTGACCTCACCCGTCCCGCAGGCGAGTTCGAGAACCTTCATCGGTCGCGCGCCGAGCGCATGGCGCATTGCTGCCGCCCAGGCGTCGAGCTCCGGCCCCGGCGGTATGCGGTGGCCGAAGGCCAGGTCGAAGGTTTCCGACCGCTTCGACCAGTATTCGCGGATGTCTTCCTTCAGGTGGTGGTTGCGCATGTCCATGGGATCAGGCCCCGACGGCGGCGATCGCGGCACGCGGGCGGGGCTGAGGGGGTCTTGCGCGGTACCGGATGGAGCAGCTTCCGTCGAAGTCCTGTTCGACCTCGACCTCGATTCCGAAGACCGCGCGGATGCGCTCCACCGTCAGCACCTCCAGCGGGCGCCCGAGCGCCACCAGCCGGCCGGCTTGCATCACTGCGATCCGGTCGCAGAACATCGCGGCGTGGTTGAGGTCGTGCAGCGCGGCGACCACCGTCAAGTCCTGGCGGCGAACAAGGTCCAGCAGACTGATCTGATGGCCGATGTCGAGATGGTTGGTCGGCTCGTCGAGGAGCAGGATCTTCGATTGCTGCGCCAGCGCCCGCGCGATGTGCAGCCTCTGCCGCTCGCCGCCGGAGAGCGTGTGCCACAGGCGATCGGCGAGATGCGCCATATCGACATTTTGGAGAGCCGCGTCGACGATCGCGTCATCCTCCGGTGACCAGGGCGAAAGCGGCCCCAGATAGGGTGTGCGGCCGAGTTCGACCGCCTGACGCGCAGTGATCCGCTCTCCCGTCTCGGCCTGCTGCTCGACCAGAGCGAGCCGCTGCGCGACCGTGCGGCGTCCGAGCGTGCCGATCGGACAACCGTCCAGAAGCACCTCTCCCCTTTTCGGCTTGCGGATGCCTGATATGAGCGACATCAGGCTCGTCTTGCCGGAACCGTTCGGGCCGATGATGCCAAGAAACTCTCCCGTCTCGACCGTGAGGGAGACCTCCTTAAGAATTTCGGCCCCACCGGCCGACCATGAAACCTCGCAGGCCGAAAGCGTCATGCGCGGCCCCTCCTTTGTCCAAGTATAATCGCGAAGGCCGGAGCGCCGACGAGTGCAGTGATCACGCCGATCGGCAGGACCTGGCCGGGGATGAGTATGCGCGACAGGATGTCCGCGACGATCATGAACACGGCGCCGATGAGCGCCGCTGCCGGCAGCAGGACACCGTGGCGGACCCCGACGAGCATGCGGGCCGCATGGGGAATGACGAGGCCGACGAAACCGATCGACCCGACGATGGAGACCATGACCGCCGTCATCATCGCCGAGACGCCGACGAGCGCGAAGTAGGTCCGCCTGACCGAGATGCCGAGAGATGCGGCCGATTCCGAACCGAAGGTGAAAGCGTCGAGCGGACGGGCATGCCAGAGACACACGAGGAGACCGAGGAGCGTCACTGGTATGGCGAGCCAGGCATCCGGCCAGCGCACGCCGGAAAGGTTGCCCAGCAGCCAGAACATGATGCCGCGCGCCTGTTCGGCCGTCGCCGCCTTGGTGACGATGAAGGAGGTCAGGGCGTTGAAAAGCTGCGACCCCGCCACACCCGCAAGAATGATCGCCGAGGTGCCGCGGCCGGCCTTCACCGCGAGCAGGCTGACCAGGATGAAAGCGACCAGCGCGCCGATGAAGGCGCCCAGCGGCAGCGTCAGCAGGCCGGCGCCCGCACCGAGGATGGCGACGCTGACCGCGCCTGTCGAGGCTCCCGCGGAGATGCCGAGAATGTAGGGATCGGCCAGCGGATTGCGCAATAAAGATTGCAGGACGGCGCCGGAGAGCGCGAGCGCCGCCCCGCAGGAAGCGGCCACGACTGCCCGGCTCAGCCGGTAGCTCCAGATGATGCCCTCGTCGATCCGCTCCAGAGGATAGCCGGCATTCCACAGCCGGTTCGCGACCGTCTGCGCAACGGTCTTGAAGGGGATCGCCGTTTCGCCGATCGCAGCGCCCATCCAGAGCGCCGCAATCAGAATGACGAGCGCGGCAAGAGCCGCACCCAAGCGCCCGGTTCCCCTGCGCCCGGCCAAGGTCAGCATGCGGCTCACTTGCCCAACCCACCCTTGGAGGCGAGTCCGGCCTTGGCGATGGCATCCGCCAGCGCCTCTATGCCTTCGATCGTGCGGATCGTCGGGTTCATTGCCTGCGCATCCATGCCGAACACGTAGCCTTTGGCGACCGCCGGCATGAGTCTCGCCACGGGATCTGCCTCCAGGAATTCGAGCTTGGCTTCCAGGCTGTCGAGGGGGTAGCGGCGGCGTTCCATGGAGCCGGCAACGATCATCGTCGGTTGGGCCTTGGCGATGGTTTCCCAGCCGACCGTCGGCCACTCGTCTTCGGTCTTGATTATGTTTTCTATCCCGAGTGCAGCCATGATGTAGCCGGGTGCGCCATTCCTGCCGGCGACATAAGGGTCGGCATCGGCGGCGCTGGAAAACCAGAAGACCGCCGAGAGCCCGCCTCCGGCCGAAGCGACCTTGGCGCGCGCCGCCTCCTCGCGCCGCTTGAGCCCGGCGACGACCTCCTCGCCCTTTTCCTGGACGTTGTAGATTTGCGCCAGTTCGCGAATTTCCCGATAGACGAGGTCCATCGTGAAGACCTGCCGGCGCACGCCGTCGCTCGCTGCCGAATTCTCCTTTCCGGCGCAATCGGACGGAGACGTATAGACCGGAATACCGAGCTCCTCGAACTGCTCGGGCCTCGCGACCACGCCTTCCGGGCCGACCTGCCACTGGAACTGAACCGCCACCATGTCCGGCTTCTTGGCGAGCACGCTTTCGAAGCTCGGATCGTTGTCGGCCAGGCGTTCGACCTTGGTATTAACCTCCTCGAAGCCTTCAAGAACCGGGCCGACCCAAAGGGCGGTGCCGACGACCCTGTCCCCAAGGCCTAGCAGATAGAGGATCTCGGTGCTGCTCTGGCCGATCGAGACGGTGCGCATGGGCATCTTTTCGAAGGTGACCTGCCGCCCGCAATTCTCGAGTGTCAGCGGATAGGTCGTCTCGGCAGCGGCGGCAGGATGGCCGAGAGCCGTTGCGTCTGCGGAAATGGTAATGAGAGCCGCAATGAGCGGTCGTTTCAGAAAGGTGTTCATGAATCTTCCCCGAATGTGGTTGAAGGCCGCTATGCGGCTGTGGTGGTCAGGCGGCCGATCGGATTCGATCAGACGAATGGTGGCTGAGCCTCGGGGAAACTGATGAAGGGCTGCGCTGCAAGGCGCGGAATGTGGTCATGGCTTGCTCCTGCTCCGGGCATCCCCGCCCGTGACGTTGGATCGATGTTGACGGCAGGTCTCCTGGCTCACGGACAGAGGTCGCTCATCTGCCTTCCCGCGCTTCACACGCAGTGGCTGGCGCCTTGGCGCCACGAGGATGAACGACGATCCGCTTACAGTTGCGGGGGCAGCCACGGTTTTGGTCCCTTTTGGGTCGTCCGCACCGTGTTCCCTATTAATCCCCTCCACCTCACGGGTAGGGGAACCGTCAGTCCCAGTTAATGTGGAACGCAGCCGCCGGTCAAGGTGGAAGGCGACGGTTGTGCCCGCACACGTGATCCGGCCCATGCTGTCAATGTCCGATCACGGACTTGTCCAGTATGTTATATCATTACACGAGTCAACAGTGGATGCTCTGCATTGCAGCAGCACGCCTGCAAGGTACGCAGGTTCGCAGCACAGTCCCTGCCCCCCCGGCGGCAGAGATCACCATTCGAGCCCTGCACCCCAAAAAGCGGATCCACCTGCCCGCCATCAGGACTGTCAGGAGAATGACCGTCCCGCCTTCGACGAACTCTATCCTCCCGCCGAGATCGGCCGCCTGTCGGCCGTGACCGCCGCGCGCCTTCCCGTCAATGTGAACGGCACCATCATCCGGCAGGTCTGAGAAGCCGCCGATAGAAGCCCGTCAAGGAGCCGAGCGCTTCTCGGCAGACGTCCGCAGTCCATAGCGGGCAATCTTCTCGTTCAGCGTACGATGGGGAATCCCGAGGCTTATGGCGGCCTTCGCCGTACCGCCTTCGTGTCGCTCCAGGGCTTCGCGGATCAGATGGGCCTCGTAGGCCGCGAGTCGATCCGGCAGTGCGGCATCGGCAGACGCCGGGGCCTCCTCGGAATGATTCGCCGGTTCATCGAGGCCCAGCGCGAACCGTTCCGCCCGCGCCTTGAGTTCGCGGACATTGCCGCGCCATGCCTCCTCGCGCAATTGCGCCACGAGACCGGCCGGTACCTGCCGCTCGGCGCGGCCGTAGCGATGTGCGGCAAGCGAGGCGAAATGTCCGAATAGCAGGCCTATGTCCTCCCTACGCTGCCTGAGAGGCGGAATGCGTATGTCCACGGTCGCGAGCCGGTAGAAAAGGTCCTCGCGGAACCGCCCGGCGGCGATCTCGCCGGAGAGGTCGCTCTTGGCGGCGGCGAGGATACGGACATCCACCGGCCGCGGGCCGTTTTCCCCGAGCCGCTCGATCACCCTTTCCTGAAGAACGCGAAGGATTTTCGCCTGCAGGCTCAGTGGCATGGATTCGATCTCGTCGAGGAAGACCGTCCCGCCCGCAGCATGCTCGAACTTGCCCTGCCTGTCCGACAGCGCTCCGGTGAAGGCACCCTTCACATGGCCGAAAACCTCGCTCTCGAAGATGCTCTCGGGCAGCGCAGCGCAATTGATCGCCACGAAAGGACCGGCCGATCGCCGGCTTTGCCGGTGCAGGGCCTGGGCAACGAGCTCCTTGCCGGTGCCGGTCTCGCCGATGATCAACGTATCTATGTCGACGTCGGCCAGCATTGCAACGCGGCTGCGAAGATCGCGGATGGCCGGGCTGTCGCCGACAATCTCCATGCCGCCGCCCTCCCGGATCAGTCCCTGAAGCCGCGCGATCTCCTGTTTCATGCGGCGCTTTTCGACCGCCTTGTCGAGGACGGAGAGGAGGTGGTCGGCGTCATAGGGCTTTTCGATGAAATCCTCCGCGCCTTGCTTCATCGCCTTGACCGCCACGGTCACGTCGCCGTGGCCGGTCATGAGAATGACCGGCACCTCTCCGTGCGTCCGCACGATCGAGTTCAAGAGCGTCATGCCGTCTATGCCCGGCATGCGGATATCGGTCATCACCACGTCCGGCTCGTGGCTCATGAGCTGCCTATAGGCCTCTTCCGCCCGGTCAAAGGCGGAGACCGAAAAACCGCTGATCTCCAGCCAGTCGGTGGCGGCTTTCAGAAGATCGCGATCGTCATCGACCAGGAGAATGCGCCCACGGCTCATTGCGCTGCCTCTACAATGGCGGATCGACTGCCGATTGGCATCGAAACGGTTGCCACCGTACCGCCGCCGGGGGCTTCCGCAAAGGTGATCTCGCCACCGAACTCCCGCAGGATCGCGGTCGCGATGGCGAGGCCAAGACCCAGTCCCTCGCCGGTGAGTTTGGTGGTGAAGAAGGGCTCGGCGATCCGGTCGCGATGTTCAGGGGCAATCCCTGACCCGTTGTCCGTGACGACGACGCTCACACGCCCGGCTTCGACCGTTCGCCGGATCAGGATCAGCGGCCCCTCCCTGCCCTCGACGGCATCGAGCGCATTCAGGATGAGGTTGAGCATGACCTGCTCGAGCTTCACCGCAACGGCCGTGACGACCGGTGCCGGCCCCGATGCATCGTAGAACGGCACGACGCCAAGCGTCTTCGCCCTTGGTGCGGCGAGATCAAGCGCGTTGCGAATGACCAGGTCCATGTCGACGGGCTCGAGATCGGAGGCTCCCTTGCGGCCGAAGGTCTTCAGGTGCTTGACCGTCCGCTGCATTCGTTTGACCAGGGCACGGGCGTCGAGAAGCCGCTCGCCAACCTTTTCCGTGCCCCCCTTCTCGAGGAGGACACCGGCCGTCGCGAGCGTTGCTTCCAGCGCCGCGAGCGGCTGACTGACCTCGTGGACGATTGCCGTCGACATCCGCCCGAGAGCGGCCATCTTCTCCGAATGGATCAGCCCCTCCTGTGCGTGGCGCAGTTCGTCTTCGGTGCGCTTGCGCATCTCGACTTCGCGGGCGAGATCCCGGGTTCGCCGGGCCACCTTTCGCTCCAGGATCTCGCCTTGACGCAGGCGTGTCCGGATCATCAGCGCCCGTTGCTGAAGGAAATAAAGCGTCCCGGTGGCGACGATGCCGGCGATCAGCGCCGCAAGCGCCCAGAAACCTGCGACCTTTCCGGTGTCGCCGGCGCTCGTTGCCGCCAGCACCAGCCAGCCGTCCGGCTGGACGACCGAGAATTTCGCCACGAGCTGCTGCTCTCCCTCCTCCACAAGGAGCGCCGGAGCTTCCGCTTCTCCGGACGGCAGTGCCGCCACGCTCGTCGGCAGGATCGGCCTCGTCGCGGCGACATTCACACCGTCATATTTCCTTTCTTTTTCTACATGCGCCAAGGCCTCTGGCGAAAGCGGCACGAGCGGGCGGTATTTCCAGTCCGGATTGCCGGAAAGAAAGACGATTCCCCATTGATCGGCAATCGCGGTCTGGACGCCCGCAGCCTTCCATGTCGCCTCGAAAGGCAGGAGATCGGCCTTCACGACGACGATGATCGGCGGCCGGCCCGGCACGTCGATCCTCGAGGTCAGAAAGTAACCCGGTTTCCTGGTGGTGACGCCGATCGCATAATAACGGCCCGCGCCGGTGCGAAGCGCATCTTCGAAATAGGGTCTGAAGCTGTAGTCGTGCCCGACGAACGTCTCGGGCGTCGCGAAGTTACTGGCGGCCAGCGCAATGCCGCGCTCGTCGAGGACATAGAGCTCGGCGGCTCCCGCCTGTGCGACCACCGTCTCGAGGTAGCGGTTTGCCGCTTCGAGAACGTCGGGGCTCCGTTCCGTTCCGGCAAGGGCGCGTATGCGGGCATCCTCCCCGAGAACCAGCGGCAGATAACGAAAGCGCTCGATCTCGGTCTCGATCGCCCTGTTCGTCACGACCAGGCTTCGCTGCAGTTGCCCTTCCAGCGAACCGATCGCCGCACCGAGCGCGAGATGATAGGCCACGAAGGGCGCAATGCAGGTCAAGACCAGCATCAGGACGGTCATTCTGCCGATGTTGCGCATCATTGCCGTGGTCTCATTCCTCCTGCCTGTACTTCTCCTCGGCGACGGCGCTATGGCTTCGGGCTATCGCATGGCCGCAGGACGATGGGGTCCTGGCTTTGCGCCGCGAGCTCTCGGCAGCCGCCGGCGTCACAAAGCGTCCAGCCGGAGACGGTCGCCCCAGAGGCGGCCAGCACGAGCTCGGGGATCGGCGGCAGGTCGGGCGTCCAGACCCACCAGCCGCCCTGGCGACGGGCATTCTCTCCCGGCTCCATTCCGGCACCCGAACCCTGCACGCGCGCCTCCTCGAGAACGAAACCCCCGGTCGTGACGGCCCAGCGCTCCTGCCATTCGGTCTTCTCGACCGAATGGGTCCAGCCGAGGGTGAAGACACCTGCAGCAACGGTGACGGCCTTGCCGCCGATGATGCAGGCAAGCGCGCTCATGCTGGTTCCGCCTTCTGCCCGCCGGCGGCGTGGCGGGCGCGCCGCCAGATCAGGACGGCGAAAGCCGCGGAGAGTGCAAAGCCGACCTCGTCGGTGACCGGCAGGGCCGCCAGCAGCGTAAAGGCGGCAGCGGCTGCGAGGACCCGCTCGAACGCCCTGAGCCGGACCGCGGCGAAGCCCACCACGGCGGTACCCCATAGCGCGATCGCCAGGCCCGTCTTGACGACGATGTAGGCAACGGCAGCCGGATAGCCGATGGATCCGGCCAGTGCGCCGCCATCCTGCAGCATAAGGGCCGGCGAATAGATGGCCATGAAGGGGATGACGAAGCCTGCCGCCGCCACCTTGATCGCCTGGATAGAGATCCTCAGCCCGCTTTCCCGCGCGATCGGCGCCGCGGCGAAGCAGGCAAGCGCCACCGGCGGGGTCAGATCGGCAAGAATGCCGAAATAGAAGACGAACATGTGGCTGACGATGAGCGGCACGCCGAGTTCCAGAAGCGCTGGCCCGGCGATCGACGAGGTGATGATGTAGTTCGGGATGGTGGGAATGCCCATTCCCAGCACGAGGCAGGTCACCATGGTCAGAAGCAGCGACAGGAACAGGCTCTTGCCACCGACCGAGACGATGAACTGGCCGAAGGTATTGGCCGCTCCGGTCAGCGTCATCGTGCCGATGATGACGCCGACGAGCGCGCAGGCGATGGCCACCGGAAGTGCCGTTTTCGCCCCTTCGGCAAGCGCGTCGCGGCATATCACCAGCGTCTCCCGTCCGCCCTTCAAGAACGCGTTGCCGGCAATCAGCAGCGTCAGTGCGGCGACGATCACGCCGATGCCGAACTGGAAGAAGGCGGCCGCAACGAGGCCGAGACCCACCCAGAAGATGATCCGGATGACGCCGGCAGGAAGGCCCAGCGCGAGCGAACTGCCGAGGATGAGAAGGCCGGTGAAGGCGAGGCCGACGGTGCCTGCGAAAAGCGGCGTATAGCCGGAAAACAGCAACCAGACGAGCGCCGCCAGAGGCAGGATCAGGTGCCATTGCTCGAGGATTGCCGCCTTGGCCGAGGGCAGTTGCTCCTTAGGCAGGCCGAGCAGCCCGTACTTGCCGGCTTCGAGATGCACAATCCAGAAGGCGGAGGCGAAATAGAGGATCGCGGGTATGATCGCCGCCTTGACGACCTCGTAATATTCCACGCCCAGCGTCTCGGCCATGATGAACGCGACCGCTCCCATCACGGGCGGCATGATCTGCCCGCCCATCGACGCCGTTGCCTCGACGCCGCCTGCAAAGGCCGGCCGATAGCCGAACTTCTTCATCAGGGGAATGGTGAACTGACCGGTCGTCACCACATTGGCGACGCCGGAACCGGAAATGGTGCCCATCAGACCGGAGGAAATGATCGCCACCTTCGCGGCTCCGCCGCGCTTATTGCCGACAAAGCTCAGCGAAACATCGTTGAAGAGCCGGATCATGCCTGCCTTTTCGAGGAAGGCGCCGAACAGTATGAAAAGGAAGACATAGGTCGAGGAGACGAAAGTCGGAATGCCGTAGATGCCTTCCGTTCCATAGGCCATGTGGTCGATCACCTGCGAGAAATCGTAGCCGCGGTGATCGAAGGGGGGCGGCAGATATTCGCCCAAAAGGCTATAGGCCAGAAATACGCCGGAAATGATCGGCAGGGCCGGTCCCATCAGCGCCCAGGCGGCGGCAAAGACGACGGCGAGCGCGACGACCCCGAAGACGATGTCGCGCGGCAACGGGTCGCCGGCACGCACCAGCAGCTCCGCATATTCGTAGCACTGATAGAACGCGACCGCTGCACCGAGGAAGGCGAGGCCCCAGGCAATGATCTTCGCGGCCGCGCCGCGGCCTGCCAGCGTCGCCAGCAGAGGAAAGACGAGGACCGTGACGAAACCGACGTGAACCGCGCGCACGATCTGGCTGGGGAAATCGACGAGATGCGCCGCGGTGGCGATCTGGAACACGGAAAAGGCAAGGGCGATGGCAAACAGGATCCGTCCGTCCCATGTCGCCGGAAAGGCCTGGGTCAAGGCGTCGTGCCGGTGCAGTTCGGCAGACATGGCACGGCTTTGTTCATTGGTATCGTTGATCATGATTCCTCCCCGAATCCAGCATGGCCGGCGGCGCCACCGCAATTAAACCTCAAGCTTCCGATCGGATCGCAAAGTGCTGCATTGCGTGGCCGGACGCCGCCGTTCTCCCTTAAAGCACGTCGCCTTCAATGAAATTCAGCGACGCACCTCAGGATGTTGTCTGCCCGTAGTCATCCAAAACCGCTGGGACGGTTTTGGGAGACCTGCATCAGAGCAGGCCTTTTTCCTTGTAGTAGCGCTCAGCCCCCGGATGAAGCGGAATGGGCATACCCTTCAGCGCGTCCTCGATGCGGATATTCTCGGCTGCCTTGTGGGCTGCAGTCAGCGCGGGGAGGTTCTCGAAGAGCTGCTTCGTCATCTGATAGGCGGTTTCATCGGAAATCTCCGAATGAGTGACGAGGAAGTTGACGACAGCGACCGTTTGCACGTCGGTGTCCTGACCCTGATAGGTGCCGGCCGGGACAGTCGCGGCGATATAGGGCGCGCCGAGCTTGGTGGCTATCTCTTCGGGGACTGCGACCATCTGCACGTCGAGCGAGGTCGCCAGATCCTTGAACGAGGAGACGCCGAGGCCGGCCGATTGCAGGGTCGCATCGAGCTGGCGGTTCTTCATCAGCTCTACGGATTCGGCAAAGGGCAGGTACTCGGTCTTGCCGAGGTCGTCATAGCTCATACCGGCGGCGTCCAGAATCGCCCGCGCATTCAATTCCGTGCCCGACTTCGGAGCGCCCACGGAAAGGCTCTTACCCTTGAGGTCTGCGACGGTCTTGATGCCCGACTCCTTCGACGCCATGATCTGGATGTAGTTCGGGTAGATCGCGGCGATGCCGCGCAGCTTGTCGAGAGGTGCCTTGAAACCGGCATCCGCGTTGCCCTCCCAGGCAAGCTTCACGGAATCGCCGAGGGAGAAGGCGATCTCGCCACGCCCCTGTTGCAGGAGATTGAGATTCTCGACCGAAGCCTTCGTCGCCTGCACCTGCGTACGGACGCCTTCGATCTTGTCGCCATAGATCTTCGAAAGTGCGACGCCGAGCGGGTAGTATACCCCGGAAGTGCCGCCAGTCAGGACGTTGATGAACTCGGCTGCGCCTGCCGATGCGGCAGAAAAGGCGATGGACGTGCTTGCGATCGCCGCGAGGGCGGCGCGTTTCAATGTTCGATTCACAGAGATTCCTCCCATTCATTCACATTTGGCGCGGAAGACCGTCCCTCCGGAAACGGACCGCGGCACTACACTAGCAAGAGATGGGCCAACTCTAAATGATTGATTTTGTGGAAGCGTGAGGAAGCCGCCCGGTGAGCCGGGGCGGAATCTTGCCAGAGATCGGGCAGTCGACAGCAAGAATTTGCCTCGCCCCGCTCTTCAAGAACCGGTCGCAACCCGAACATGACAGCCTCTGTGGAGTCGGGCGTATTGTCTGACTGTCAGGGTTTCCCTGAACACGTTCAGTAGTACGTCTGCCCATGACGCTCTTTATGAGCACAGGCTCCCTTGCTCAGAGGCTTCTTATCCAACCGATAAACGTTGTTGTTCCGCTATTACTGCGAGCCAGAGGAATACTCCGAACTCTTCTTTCCGGAACTTAAGTCTACCATGAAAGTTTCCTGAAAAGCACGAAATGTGAAGGAGATCTTCAAATGGCAGACAGAGGACCCACAGTCGTCAATACTGGCGGAAGCGGGGGCGGTTGGGCCGTCGCAATAATCCTGGCTCTCGTGATCGTCGGAGCGCTGTTCCTGTTCGGGGGCGATCTGCTGGACGGTGCCGGTGGTGGCGGCAACACCGATGTGGACGTCAACGTACCCAACGTCGAAGCACCTGAGGCACCCTCAGGTGGTCAGGGAACGCAGCAAGCCCCCTCGGGCGGGACAACGCAATAGTGAGCCATTTGCTTCCGCCATTCCGGACGGAAGTGAAGTAGCGGCTCTGGCTTGGATGCGAGCCGACAGGATTGCCGCGCGTTCGACGGACGCGCGGCGCTGCAGATGTTCGACACCGGTATTCTGAGATCGGTGACTACCGCATACCCTTGCACCGGCGCCGCTCGGCCGGCGCTTTGTGCGCGAGGTGCCCCACCCGCCTGGAGACTCTCAGGCTCCAGCCGTTTCCGCTGGCTTTCCAGTCGTTGATGCAGGATCGCGTACACCCGGCCGCGTCACGACCGCTCAGCCGGCGCGCTCTGAATCTCGACACCAGTTCGGCCGGATCGACCATGATCGCCAGCATGAAACCGACCGGCGCGAGCATATATGCAGGAATGCCCGTCGGCACGCTGATGAATGCAGCGACCGATACGGCAGCGGCAATGCAGATCAGATTCGTAAGCGGGTGGGTGATCGTCCTGATACAGGCTTCAGAAATCGTGTTGTTCCGTCCGTAGTCCGACAATGCCATGGAGAGATCCATTCGATCTATCTTGAGTTGTCACTCGCCTGCTGCATGTTTCCGGCGCCGGATGCGATTCCACGAGGAAACGATCGGCAATTCAACCCGCTGCAACGGCCATTGAGCGTCCATCGAGACGCGCGTCGCCGTATCTCCGGCAGCGCGATTGCTGCAATATGTACCCTGAGGCTCGGCTGGCAACGGGCCTAGGACCTTTGCCTATATGGGGTCGGACCAAGGTCCTATAGATGGAGGCGGTCGGCACCCTAGCTCCCTGGCTTCCCACCTATACAAGAACCGAAACCTTTTCAGCGACACTTTGAGGCGGGCCCCTGCCGCTTTGGCGGGGCCCCGCTTGCGTCATTGGAGCGGCGGCGGCGGATTCGTCTGGCGGAAATGCGAGTGCCCGCGCAGGGGACGACGCGGGCACTGCAACAGGTTCGGGTCCTGATGTCGCTGGGGGACAGAAGCGACACTAATTAATTCTTCAGACGATAATTTGTTCCACTGCGGCCGCGCGCTACAAACATCCTCGGCCGGCGGCCGCTTCGTGCAGTCGGTCAATGCTCGTTGGCCGGCGCTCCATGCGCGGTAACGATCGCCTGGGCTTCCTTGCCGTAGAGTTCCTCGAAATGATCAAAACTCTTGGAAAAATAGCCGATGCCCTGGGTAGCGGATCTGAGCGAACGCGCCAGATCGTCGAGCGCGCTGCCGGGAAGAAGGGCGCGGAAGATGTCCCAACCCTTGGCCCCCTCGTCCCTGTCGAAGCCTAGTACCTGGCCTTTCAGCGCCGCGACGATCGGCACGAGACTGCCGGAATAGATCGACGGCACGTGGATTTCGACGCGAAAGACCGGCTGCATCAGGACGGAGGCGGCCTGCGAGAGCGCCTGACGGACGCCAAGCTTGCCGGCCGTCCGGAACGCATATTCCGAACTGTCGACAGAATGATGCTGGCCGTCGGTGAGCAGCACGCCAACGTCGATGACCTTGAAGCCGAGGGGGCCCTTTTCCATCGCTTCGCGCGCGCCCGCCTCGACCGCGGGGATGAAGTTGCGCGGCACCGCACCGCCCTTGACCGTCTCGGCGAAGGAAAATCCGTCGCCTCGCCCATTGGGATGGACGCTGAGCTTCACATCCGCGAATTGACCGGCCCCGCCGGTCTGCTTGCGATGGCGGTAGTGAACGTCCGAGGATTTCGATACCGTCTCGCGGTAGATCGGGCTCGGGGGGCGGTCGCTCACCTCGACATGGAAGACCTCCGACAAGGTCCTGCAGACTTCGCGCAGGTGCACCGGCCCTTGAGCGCAGACGAGCTGCGCACCGGTCCCTTCCTCCTGCATCACCTTCAGTCCCCGATCGGTCTCGGCGAGTCTCGCAAGCGTTTCAGACAGCTTGGTCTCGTCGCGCTCGCTCGCCGGCACCAGTATCCGTTCGAGCATGGGGGTCGGCGGCGTCGTCCAGTCGGGCGCGGCGAGCGCCGCGCCCGCCGTCAACAAAGACGGGACCGGCAGATGATCGGATTTGACTGCTCCGAAGAGCTGGCCCGCCTCGGTCACGCCAGAACCGATAAGCCGGCCGGTTGCGGGATCCTGCAGAGCGCCGAGGCTGGCGCCGCCGAGCGCCGCCCCCTGCTTCACGCCGTTCTGGAGGGCGCGGGCAAGGACCGTCTTGCCGACGCCCTGGCGATAATGAGCATGGAAACTGACCGCGAGCAGTGTCGCCTCGTCGACCCCGGCACCGGCGGCAAGCCGCTTTCTCAGAGCTTCGGCACGCGGCGCCTCGTGGCGGAGCGCCTTCATCAGCCTCATCAGGCCGTTGCTGTGGCTTGCCGAGCCGAGGAGCACCGGAATGATCTTGTTCTCGTTCAGAACCCGTGTCGAGATCGAATAGATCACCTCACTGGCCGGCTCGCGATCCTCGATGAGCTCTTCCAGCAGCCAATCGTCGAATTCCGAAAGATGCTCAAGAAGCTCCGCGCGTGCTTCGTGTTCGCGCTCGAGCGCACTTTCGGGAATCTCGAAGAGAGAGGAAGGCTGTCCCTCGCGATAGCGCCAGGCCCGCTCCGAAATAAGATCGCAGCTGCCGATGATCTTGTCGCCGTCGCGGATAGGAACCTGCCGCAGGATCAGCGGTCGGCTGCAAAAGTCCTGCAGGGCAGCGACGATGTCCCTTATGCGCCCTCGCGGTTCGTCCATGCGGTTGACGAAGAGAATGCACGGGGTGCCGGACGCCTCGATCATACGCAAATAGGGCGCGGCGAGAACGGCTTCCTCCAGTATCGGTGAAACACAAAGCACACAGGCGTCGCTCGCGAGCAGGGCATGCTGCGCATGCGCCAAAGCCTCGTTATTACCGGGGACGTCGAGCGCACACCAGGCTTCACCGCCGAATTCGAATTCGGTGAGGCCCAATCCATAGGGCGTAACAGATTTTTTAGGCTCGCCTCCCAGCGAGCCCACCCTTTCCACGAGCGTGGTTTTTCCGATCTGCGAAGGACCGAGTACAGTAAAGCAGCGCATCGGCGTTCCTCCCTCTGCCAGGATGACACTGCCGACAGGATGCCCCCCGAAGAGCGAAAGCGCCAGAGATTGCTGCCTTTTCTTGCAAAAATTGCGCGTTCTGTGGAAGTGACGCGCCTGGAGCACTCCGGGAAGATGCGTAGCGGTTTTCCGTCCGGAAGTCCGTAGTTCCAAAGACTTAGCGCGCCAGCGCGTCCAAGATATACTGAAACGCTCTAAGCGGTGGCGCTCGGGGCGAACTCGGCGATGAGCTCGTGGCGGTCGCCAGGATAAGTAAGCAGCACGCTTGTGACCGGCACGCCGCCGCTCCAGGTCCGGCGCTCGATAACGAGACAGGCCGCACCAACGGGAATTTCAAGCGCCTGGGCCGTCGGGCGGCTTGCCGCAACGGCCCTGATGCGGTGTTCCGCCGTGCTCCAGGGCACCTTGCCGAGCAGCCACGAGCCCGGGGCGGCGGTCTCGAATGTCTCGCTTTCGGCTTCCGGCACCGCCGAAAGATTGATCAACCGCTCCTCGAAGCAGAAAACCCGCCCGCCGGCAAAGTGGCGGCAGGTGATATCCAGAAGCCGCGACGAGGCGGGCAGATCGATGCGCCCGTCGTCGCCGGCACGCATCTTGCGCACAGTTCGCTCGCCAAGCCGGTAGGCGTAGTCGAGCCCGAGGGACTGCACCTCCCGCTTAACGTCGTGAATCTCCATCACCGCGGACTGGACCTGCGGAAAACTGACATAGCTTCCCGACTTGCGCCGCCGCTCGATCAGGCCCCGCTTCACGAGTTCGCTCAAGGCCTTGTTCACGGTCATTCGCGAACAGCCGTATTGCTCCGTGAGTTCGTGCTCGAACGGAATGCGGTATCCCGGCGGCCAGTCGCCGGAAAGAATGTGGCTCTCTACCTCGCTCAGAATTTTCTGATGCAGCGACAGGGGCTGTTCCTGACGTTTCTTTTCGCTGTAGGCACGATTACTGGAAATGGCGGGACCCTCGCTCGTAAACGACCCCGTACCTTACCCGTTTCGCGCCGCGACGACAGCCCTCCTGCATGTTTCCCGAAGCGTCGTCGCATCGAGAAGAAATGCAGCCATTTCCCTGGATGCGGCGGTCAATAGAAGAGATGCCACGGCGCCAGAAATGCATGCGCCCACTCCGGCTCGCGTCCGCCGTCGCCCTGCGCGCCATCCTGATCGGGACAGGCGTTCCCCCGTTCCTTGCACACCGCCGGCTTGCGGGCTGCGATGCCGCGCACAGGTGGAACGAGATAGCCGAGGGTCATTCCGCCGAGATAGAACATGCCTGATCCTTCTCTTATCCGACCTTCCAGGCTCGATCCTTTCACAATCCGGCCGGCTGTCAATAGTCTACAAATTTTATGATCTACTGGCGAGCGCTTTTGCTGCAACGGCCGGACGAGGCTTTGCTCGGATGTGCCCCATTCCTGTAGCGGTCTCCGGCTGGACAACGGTCGAGTTGTCCGCGGACAACCAATGAGCAGACAAAGGATAATGCCGCAGCGCTCCGGCGGCACATCCGCGCTTTTTGTTAAGCGTTTGTAAAATGGCAACGAATCGGCGCATAGTATAACTGCGCAGATCGGCTTCTATTGGCGAATTTTGCGCAGTTTTTGGAGAGTTGGAATGTTGCAGCAGAGAATCCAGAGTCTTGAGGAGCAGGAGCATCTGCCATCGCTCTTGTCTGCCGACGCTCGGGAACTCGCACACCAGTTGCAGGAGCATCAGAAGAAGATCTTCTCTCCGTCGGCACAAAAGACGATGCGGCTCTTCAGCCCGGCAGAGGCAGCGGCGTTCATCGGAATCGGCGAAGGTTATCTGCGCCAGATCGCCTCAGAAGGCCACGGCCCGCAGCCGCTGTCAAACGGTCGCCGCATGTATGCCGTGGAGGACATCGACCGGATCCGCCGGGTTCTCGACGAAGGCAGCAAGAGCGGCAAATATATTCCGCATCGCCGATCGGGCGAAAAGCTTCAGGTCGTCTCCGTGATGAATTTCAAAGGCGGTTCAGGCAAGACGACGACATCCGCTCATCTTGCGCAGTATCTCGCCCTGCGCGGCTATCGAGTGCTGGCGATCGACCTCGATCCGCAGGCCTCGCTCTCCGCCCTCTTCGGTCATCAGCCGGAGTTGGACGTCGGCGAGGGAGAAACACTCTACGGCGCCATCCGCTATGCCAGCCCGCGCCCGGTAGCGGACGTAGTGCGTTCGACCTATACGGCCAACCTTCATCTCATTCCGGGCAATCTCGAGCTCATGGAGTTCGAGCACGAGACGCCGAAGGCGATGGTCGCAGGCTCCACCGAGACGATGTTCTTCGCGCGGATCGGCGAGGTGCTTTCCGAGATCGAGAGCTTCTACGACATTGTCGTCATCGACTGCCCGCCGCAGCTTGGCTTCCTGACCATGTCGGCGCTCTGCGCCGCAACCTCCGTGCTCATCACCGTGCATCCGCAGATGCTCGATGTCATGTCGATGTCGCAGTTCCTGTCGATGACGAGCGAGCTCATGGCGGTTGTCGAGAACGCCGGCGGACGCACCAGCTATGACTGGATGCGCTATCTGGTTACGCGTTTCGAGCCGAACGACGGGCCGCAGAGCCAGATGACCGGTTTCATGCGCGCGATCTTCGGCAACCGCATGCTGCAGAACGCCATGGTGAAATCGACCGCGATCTCCGACGCCGGCGTGACCAAGCAGACGCTCTACGAAGTGGAGCGCTCGCAATTCATACGGGGTACCTACGACCGGGCGATGGAATCGCTCTCGCTCGTCAATGCGGAGATCGAAGAGATGATCCGCAGGGTCTGGGGGAGGAAGTAACCAATGGCGCGCAAAAACCTGATCGCCATTTCCGACAGCCACGCCGCAGCCGACGGGGAGCGTCCGGCCGTCGGCCGTCCGATCGCCGGCCTTGCGCCCGCCCCGCGGTCGAACGGCCTGGTCGGCGGCATCACCAGATCCCTTTCGAATATCACCCAGAAAGTCGAGCGCGCGGAGGAACTGGAGCGTCAGCTTGCCGAAGGGCACGCGATCGTCGAACTGGAGCCATCGCTGATCGACTCTTCTTTCATCATTGATAGGCTGGGTGTCGCTCCCGAGGTTCAGGCCATGCTGGTTCAGCAGATCCGGGACCACGGACAACAGGTTCCGATCCTCGTACGGCCGCATCCGACGGAGAGCGGTCGTTACCAGGTGGCCTATGGTCACAGGCGGCTTGCCGCATTGCGCGAGATCGGCAGCAGGGTAAAGGCCGTCATCCGGGAGTTAAGCGACGAACAGCTCGTCATCTCCCAGGGACAGGAAAACAATGCCCGCACCGACCTCTCCTTCATCGAGCGCGCGTTGTTCGCGGCTCGCCTCGAGGAGCGAGGTTTCTCGCGGGACACGATCATGTCGGCGCTCGGTGTCGACAAGGCGGCGCTTTCCAAGATGATTGCAGTCGTGCGGCGATTGCCGTTGGGCGTCATCGAGGCCATCGGTGCCGCGCCCGGTTTCGGGCGAAGGCGATGGATGGAACTCGCCGATCTCATCGAGCGCGACGATCGCCGGCTGAGGGCCTTGGAGTTCATCGGGACGGCAGAGCTCAAGAAGCTGGACAGCGATCAGCGTTTCGAAAAGCTCTTCGCCTTCCTGAGCCTCGCAAGGAAACCGTCAAAGGCGGAAACCTGGGTTGCTCCTGACAGGAGCCGCGCCGTGCGCATTCGTGAAACCGACACGGAAACGATGCTGGCCTTCAGCAAGAAGGCAGCACCGGGCTTTGCAGATTTCGTGAGGCAGAGGCTCGAAGCGCTCTACCTCGAATATCAACGGGAAACAGGAGACTAAACAGAGCAAAAGAAAAAGGCTTCCGAACGACTAGCGCTGCGGAAACCCTTCTCTCGTGTAGCAACTTGAGAATCCCACTTCCGCGAATCAGTGTCAAGCGTTTTTGACGTCGTTTCGGCGAACGGATTTCTTTTGCCTTGGAAAAGGTGAAGAAAAATGGAACGTGGAAGTGTGACGACGCCCTTCGGGCGGCGGGCGATGACGCTTGGCATGCTCGCGAGTCAGATCGCGGCTGGTGACATCCCGCCGGACCGATCGGTGGACAAGTGGAAATTGTTTCGTTCACTTTGCGAAGCGAAGACCGTAATCGGCGTGTCCGACCGGTCACTTGCAGTGTTGAACGCCCTTTTGAGCTTCTATCCGGGTGCCGAGCTCTCGCGAGAAAGCGGTCTCGTCGTTTTCCCGTCCAATGCACAGCTTGCGCTCCGCACGCACGGAATGGCGGGTACGACGCTCCGCCGGCATCTCGCATGCCTCGTGGAATCAGGCCTGATCCTCCGGCGCGATAGTCCGAACGGAAAGCGTTACGCTCGAAGAGGTCGTAATGGCTCGGTAGGCGAAGCCTTCGGATTCGACCTGTCTCCTCTCGTCGCCCGCGCAGAGGAGTTCAAAACCGCCGCTGCCGAACTTGCCGCAGCGCGGCAATATCTCCGTTTGATGCGCGAAAGACTGAGCCTCTGCCGGCGAGACGTCGTCAAGCTCCTCGAACTTCTTCGCGAGAGTGCACCGCAAACCGAATGGCAGTTGCAACAACGGCGATACGAAGCCCTTTCCGTGCCTCTCTCCCGTAAGGCCTCGGTCAAGGATGTCGAGATCCTTCACGAGGCTATGGAGGGACTTCGTGCCGATCTCTCCAATCAATTGGAAAAATTGCTTAATTCCGAAAATATGGACGCCAATGATCGCCATAGTGGGCGTCACATACAGAATTCACATCCAGACTCTCAGTTTGAATCTGAACCTGGCTTTGGAAAAGACCTGGGGTCGTTTTCGGCAGGCGCCCAAACCTGCAACCGGGACGTTGCCGCACCGGGATCTAGCCTCTCGCAAGCCTCGGCGCCCAGCAACGGTTCGTCACCGGCCAGCTCTGTGCCTCCGCTTTTGCCTGACCCGCGGCTCACCCGGGAAATCCCCCTGCCGGTCCTCCTCTCCGTGTGCCCGCAGATTGCCGATTACGGACCACAGGGGCGGATTACCACCTGGAAGGATCTCCTAACCGCCGCGATCGTTGTTCGGACCATGCTGAATGTAAGCGCGGATGCCTATGACGACGCCTGCGCGGTTCTCGGCCAGGAAAATGCCGCCAGCGTCATCGCCTGCATCCTGGAGCGAGCGGACCGCATAAGTTCGCCCGGCGGCTATCTACGGGTCCTTACCGAAAGAGCAAGGCGACGGACATTTTCGGTTGCGCCGATGGTCGGAGCCTTGAGCCGTGCGCGAAGACAAGGCGAGCCGCTCGCCAGCTGATGTCTATCGTTGCACAACGTCTATATAAGACAGGGACCTCACGCGGTCGCATGGAAGCTTAATCGTGCGGCGCCTGATGCGAAGACGGCCTTTTGGCAAGCGGCAAGCTTGCGCCGGTGAAGGCTTGCGATTGCATTGGCGCCCCAAATGGCGGAAACTCGCCTCGGCCACAGATTCGCAACTGCGGCTCGATTTGACCGCCTTTGGTGTCTGTTTTTTAACAGATTTGCTTCTATCGTAACTCATTGGCGAAAAAGGCGAAGCTTCGGCACTACGGAAGCAATTTCGCCCTTAGCTTCCGTCACACAGACGGCGGCCATAGGGGATCGGACGACGCCAGCAAAGTCCCATTGACCGCCTCCCCTCCCCTCCTTCGAATTAGTCTAGCTCCGTTCAGCGGAGCCGAACAGCTGGAATAGAGTACGGCTGGCCGGACGATATGCCGGTTTCCAGCCACAAGGCCGCTTCCATTGTTGACAGCTGTCAACCAGGCGGGCGCTTGCCGATCATTCGCGCCAATGTTCTGCTACCCAAGGGCTCGGGAGGATGTAGTGGCGAAGGTAGCGGAAGGGGCGCTTCTCTCTTCTGTCTGGGGAAAAGAGACCGCGAACATGACCGAGTGGCGTAGTTGCCCGCCCCTTGTAACCGAACTGTCCGTCTATCGCATGCTGAGGCAGCAGGCCGCGCGGGAAAATGACTACGCGCGCATCCGCCAGTAACCGCGGCGGGAGGAAGTAGTTCAACGGGAAGGGACGCCGGCAGTCCTGGCGGAAATGCAGAACGAACCGCCGGGGAAAAAATTTAGCCCCTCCCGGCGCGTTGCGCGTCACGAAGCGCTGCTCGAACTCGTATTCGTCCGCCACCTTTTGCGGATCGGCGCGGAACTTTTCCTGCAATGGAAGCAGCTTGCCGACCGGGAAGCGGAACAGCGACGTCTGCCCCAGGCGCTCCAGAGGCGTGGTCTGATTGCGGGCCATCACGACTTCGTCGGCATTCCCGATTTGGAAAAACGCGTCGAGCGATCCGACAATCACGAGATCGAGGTCGAGAAAGAGCACCGGCCCCTTGAGTTTGCCGAGCTCCGGCCCCCAGAGGCGCGCCTTGGGCCAGATCCCCTTGGTGTTGACGGGCATTTGCTCGACATCGAGGGGAGGAAGATCCTCGCAGAGGATCTCCGGCCGCAAGCCTTCACGATTATCGGTAAAACAGGTGAAGGTGAAAGGCGGCGTGATATTCCGCGCCACCATCGCGAAGAGGCGATTCACGAAAGGCGCGCCGTATTTCGTTCCCCAATTTATGCAGATCACCTGCTTGACGCCGCCGGACGCGGCGAGAATATCGGATGCCATTCGCGCTTGCCTTTTTCCTGTGTTTCACGGCGCCTCCGCGAGGTTGACTTCGCCGCGGGGCGTTGCGCCTGCCCGGCACGCGATCGCTGTTGCAGGCACCCCTCCTGGACAGTCCGGGCGAACCTGGGAACTCGCTGTCGAACGTCCCCTTGCGATGGCGGCCGAAAGTTGACAGCTGTCAACCGCACGAAGGCGTACGGTCCTAGGTCGGTCTTAAGATTTTCGCCACCGGCGTGCAAGCATCGGCGTCGCCTCCCTCCGGGAAGCAGGTGCAGGCGGAGCACAATAGGGGTGGAAAAACTTCGAAAAGCTGTGCTGGAAAGGAAGCGCGTGTTAGGTTCCGTATCGCCTCCGACACATCAGTTTCAGATGAGATACGAAATTCCCGATCCCTTCGAGCCGGCGCTGTTGCCGGCATTGATTTCCGCCGAAGACGGGCTGGCCCGGCTCGACGAGCGGGCGGGGCGCCATGCCGTGGCCGAGGGCTTCCGGGAGCGCGGCCAGTTCTTCGATGCGGCTGCGGCCCTTTGGCTCGCCGGGGAACTCGTCCATGTCGAGGATCTGGTCCTTCATGATTCTCATATGGATACGCGCGCGCCGTCACACGAGTTGACCATTGCGCATGCGGTTCTGAGGACGCGGCGGCGCTTGGATCTGGCCGATGCCGACTGGGCCTTGTCGACCTTCGGACTGAACGCGTTGCGCGGTGAGGGCAGATTGGTCCCTAGGCAGGAATCTCTTGAGCCTTCGGCCCTCCGGGGAGATCCGGACGAAACGCATGTGCCAGATGCGGCGGACGATTCGATGGACAGCTCCCTGTCCGACGCATTTGCCGAGATCGATGCGGCGATCGCCCGGTCGGAACGGCTGTTGGACATCCATGCAGGAAGCGCGGCCGAGGTGGAGCAGGCCGCCATCGGAACACAGACACAGAGAGTGGAGCCCACCGGGCAACTCGGCCTGCTCTTCGACGACGATTGGGATGAAACCGCCCGGCTCGACGCCTGGCGCGCCGTGCTGCCGGTCGCAGATCAGCTGCCCGCTTCGCTGGGGGCTGCCGTTCTCTTCGATGCCTGGGAGCGCATCGAGCCGCTGCGCCGGCAGCACTGGCTCGGCTCGCTTCTCGTCGGCGCCTATCTGCGCTTTCGCGGCAAGGTCGGCTCGCATGTGCTCGCCTATAATACGGGCCTGAAGACCATTCGGCACGAGCGCCGGCGGTCCAAGGACCGGCTGACGCGCCTCACCGGTTTTCTCGAGGCGATGTCCGCGACCGCCGAGCTTGGCCTCAAGGAACTCGACCGCCTGTCGCTCGCCAGGACGCAGATGGAGATGCGCGTCAGAGACCGCCGCTCGAACAGCAATCTCCCGGGTCTGATTGATCTTGTCCTGTCGCGGCCGATCGTCTCGGCTCCTCTGATCGCGCGCCATCTTGGGGTCACTCCGCGCGGCGCTCTCAATCTCGTGCGTGAACTCGGTGTGCGTGAAATGACGGGCAGGGGGCGCTATCGCGGTTGGGGCGTGCTTTGAAAGCAGCCAGAGAAATGGCCGTTTCAACTCCGCCGCAAATTAAGTTCGCTCGTCACGACGCGCTTGCCTGAAGCCGGATCCACGTCGACGGTACTCAGCCGCATCCCGTTCGCACCGAGCTTCTGCACGATGAGCGTCGCCTTTCGGTCGCCATTGACCTCCCTTGCCCAGGTGACGGTGAGATTGATCGCGTTGCCCCGACGGCTGCCGGACAGGGCGGAGCGCCCGCCTCTCGGGCCGACATAGACGCCGCTATAACGCGTTCCGTCGGATCGCAAATCCGCGCTGATCGAACGCGACACCACCAGCAGGCCACGGCAGGTTCCTCTCATCGCGAGGGCCGTATCGCTCGCCTGAGAGTCGAAATTGCAGGACACGTTGATCGGGCCCCGGTCGATGCGGAGCAGCACCGTGCCGCCGCCGCTCCATCTGCCTTCGAGCGAACTGAGAAAGGCCGCCTCGTCGGCAGGGGCGGCGCTCATCTCGAAGGGAAGCATCCCCCCGATAAGCGCGAGTGAGGCAAACAGGAGGCGGAATCTTTTTCGCGGCATCATCGTCATAGGCTTCCCCTTCTCGACGAAACGCGCGTGGCGTTATCAGTCCGCATGAAACGACAGCATCGCTGAGAAGGTTCCGGCGTGTGCCGGATGATTTCCGGCGATCCTTCGATCGACGATCAGGCGAACCTCTTTGCGCCGGCGACGCAGGCGACGATCGCAACCGTTGCGGCAAGCATGCCCCAGCTGACCGTTTCGCCAAGCAATGTCGCTGCGAGCGCCAGGCCGAAGAAGGGCTGCAACAATTGCAACTGCCCCACCGCCACGATGCCGCCCAGCGCCAGGCCGCGGTACCAGAAGACGAAGCCGACAAGCATGCTGAAGACCGAGACATATCCGAAACCCAGCCAGGAAGCGGTGCTTAGGCCCGCAAGGCTCGGAGGCATGGTGGCGAGCATCAGTGCCGCCATGACCGGAAGGGAAAGGACGAGGGCCCAGGAAATGACCTGCCACCCCCCAAGCTTGCGCGACAGTTTGGCGCCCTCGGCATAGCCGAGCCCGCACGCGATGATGGCCGCAAGCATCAGGAGATCCCCGACCGGCGACGCGGAAAAACCCTGACGGGCCGCAAAGCCGACGACGATCGCGCTGCCGAGGCCGGAGAACAGCCAAAAGGCCGGGTGCGGACGCTCGCCGCCGCGCAGCACGCCGAAAATCGCGGTCGCGAGCGGCAGAAGACCGATGAAGACGATGGAATGGGCGGAGGTCACGTGACGCAGCGCGAAGGCCGTCAGGAGCGGGAAACCGACGACGACCCCGAGCGAGATCACGGTCAGAGATGCGAGATCTCCCCGGGCAGGCCGCCTTTCTCGGAATGCGAAGAGAAGACAGAAGGCGAGAATTCCGGCGATCGTGGCCCGGGCGACGGTCAGGAAGATGGGATCGAAGTCCATCACCGCAACGCGCGTGGCCGGCAGCGATCCGCTGAAGATCACGACGCCTGTCAAACCGCTCATCCACCCGCTTGCTGCCTTGTTCATACCGATGCTCCCTTTTCTCCGGTATCGGGCGGGACCGCTGGCTCTTCCAGAGACAGTAGGGTACAGTTTCGAAGATCTGTCATGGAGCAGGGACCAGTACGGATACAGCGGGATGCAATGAGTGCCACCGGCGAAAGCCTGATCGCCAGGGTGATGGGAACGGTGAAACACCGGATCGCCGCGCGGAGCTTGACGCCGGGCGCAAGGCTCCCATCCATCCGCTCCTTCGCGTCGGCCATGAAAGTCTCCAAATCCACGGTGGTCGAGGCCTATGAGCGGCTTCAGGCCGAAGGCCTGATCCGATCGCGGCCCGGCTCCGGCTTCTTCGTAGCGGCGCCGCTTGCGCCGCTCACGCTTGCCGAGATCGGCCCGCGCGTCGACCGTGCCGTCGATCCTCTATGGATCTCGCGCCAGGCACTGGAGCCGGGGGAGGGGGTGCTGAGGCCCGGTTGCGGCTGGCTCCCGCCGTCCTGGATGCCGGAGGCGGGATTACGGCGGGCGTTGCGCGGTATCGCCCGCGGCGACGCCGCGATGCTTGTCGATTATGGTGCGCCGCTCGGATTGCTGCCGCTGCGCCAGCTCCTGGCAAGGCGCGTGGCGCAGCACGGAATCGAGGCTTCGCCGGATCAGATATTGCTGACCGAATCCGGCACGCAGGCGATTGATCTGCTTTGCCGTTTCCTGCTGAAGCCGGGGGATGCGGTGCTGGTCGACGATCCGTGCTATTTCAATTTCCACGCACTTCTCAAGGCGCATCAGGCAAGGATCGTCGGTGTTCCCTATACGCCTGGCGGTCCGGATATCGGTCGCTTCGGCGAGGCGCTCGCGCAGCACAAGCCGCGGCTCTACATCACCAATTCCGCCCTTCACAATCCGACCGGCGCAATGCTGTCGCCGCTCGTCGGCCATCGTGTCCTCAAGCTCGCGGAGCAGTCCGGGCTGACGATCATCGAGGATGACATCTTCGCCGATTTCGAAGAGGCGCCGGCGCCGCGGCTTGCGGCTTTCGACGGGCTCGAACGGGTGGTGCATATAGGCAGCTTCTCGAAAACACTCTCGGCGGCGGTGCGCTGCGGCTTCATCGTGGCGCCTCGCGACTGGGTGGAGGCGTTGACCGATCTGAAGATCGCTACCTGCTTCGGCGGCGCCGGATTCTCGTCCGAACTGGTGCTGGCGCTCTTGAAGGACGGCAGCTATCGTAAGCATATGGAAACGGTGCGCCAGCGGCTGGCAAGGGCGATGGCGGAGACCGCCGAAAGGCTGACCCGGATCGGGATCACGCCCTGGATCGAGCCGCAGGCGGGAATGTTCCTCTGGTGCCGGCTGCCGGCGGGCATCGATGCCGCAAAGCTCGCGAGCGGAGCTCTCGGCAGAGGCATAGTGCTCGCGCCGGGAAATGTTTTCAGTCATGCGCAGACGGCCGGCGGTTTCCTGCGCTTCAATGTCGCCCAGTCGGAAGACGAGCGGCTTTTCCGGGAGCTTTCAGCGCTGATGGCCGCTGCGTAGGTCACGATCATTTTAGGCCTGCAAACTCCGCCATCGGCGCCGAAAGCCGCAGAGGCATCGGGGTGGTGCCGAGGCGGAGTTCGTGGCCCCTGTCAGAAACGCGTGGTCAGGCTCGTGAGCCAGGCCGGGGATGCCTCGACCAGCGCGGCCTCCAGCCGCTTGTCCACGCCGGTCAGGATGGCGATCCCGATCACCAGCAGCACGGCGCCGAATACGGCTCTTGCGGCCTTGCCAAAGCCCAGCATCCGGTCCCGCCAGCGGTTGAGGACCTCACGCGACAGATGGCCGAGGAGCAATAGCGGCGCGGCCGCCCCGAGACCGAAGGCCGCCATGGTCAGGAAGACCTGAGCCAGGCTCTCGCCCCGTGCTGCCATGAGCGACGCGGCGCCGAGGGTCGGGCCGACGCAGGGGCTCCAGACGGTGCCGAGCAAAATGCCGACGACGAACTGGCCTCTCCAGCCTTCGCCTTCCAAACCACCGAAGCGGCGCTCGGTCCAGTTGCCGATCGGCCCCGCTGCCGCAGCGAACCGGACTTGCATCGAGGGAAGGATGAGGACGACGCCGAGACCGATCATCAGCAATGCGCCGAACGAGCGGAAAAAGTCGAGGTCGAGCCCGATACCGAACCCCAGCAAGGCGACGAACATCCCGACCGCCACGAAGGAGCCGGCAAGCCCCGCCGCAAGTGCAAGATGGCCGTAGCGGTGCTTGCCGATGGCGGTCGCGAAGACGATGGGTACAAGTGGAAGAACGCAGGGCGACAGAATGGAAAGGACGCCCGCGACCGCCGCAAAAATCAGCGTTGAAATCATCGTTCAGTTCTTCAATGCGGACCGGAACAATGCCTCGATCGAGGCGGCGTCGGTATCGCCGACCGAACGGGCCGTCTCGGACGCCCCTTTGAAGGCGATCAGCGTGGACTGGCGCTGCGCCCCGAGCGCCTGCACGACCTCCTTCTGCTTGTCGAAGTCCACCTTGAATACGGTAACGGACGAGAATTCCGGCGAGGAGATCAGCTTTTCGATAATCGGTTCCTGCGCGGCGCAGGTCGGGCACCAGCTCGCCCAGACGTCGACGACGATCGCCGTGCCAGCCCGCTGGGCCGCTTCGAAGGCCTTGGTTTCGAATGGCCTCAAATCGCCTGCGAACGCCGTCGCTGCGGCCAGCGTAACGAATGCGGCGCCGGCAACCGCCGCCATGCGTGTAAAAGTTCTCATTGTCATTCTCCTGCTGGTGCCGTCGTCCTCCCAAGGCGGCGAAGGCAAAGGTCACGGGTGGAATGGCCGTCATGAAACGCCGCTCCGGTGATTTGACCGGGCAGGCAGGCTGGCTGTTACATCCTCAGGGAACACAACATCGTGATCCGTGGCCGCGAAACGGCAGACGCGCCCCGATGGTCTCATCTTCATTATCTTCAGGAGGTACGATGATGAATTCCAACTGGACGGTCGCTGCTGCGGCAGCTTGCCTCTCGCTCATCCTGAGTTTCACACCCTCTGCGGCCGGTGAAATCTTCGAGCGGGAAGGCGCGGCCATCTCGGGCTACGACCCCGTCAGCTATTTCACATCCGGTGGGCCTGCCAAGGGTTCGCCCGCCATCGAGGCCGCTTACAAGGGCGCGACCTTCCGCTTCGCGACCGCGGAAAATCGCACCCGGTTTATTGCCGACCCCGAGAAATACCTGCCGCAATACGGCGGCTATTGCGCCTACGGCACTGCTCGCGGTTACAAGGCGCCCACCGACCCCCATGCATTCACGATCGCCGGCGGGAAGCTCTATCTGAACTATGACGCTGCGGTCCAGGACACCTGGCGGCAGGACAAGGACGGCTATATCTCCAAGGCGGATGCAAACTGGCCCGCGGTCAAGGATCAGTAAAGTTGGCGGCGGCTGCCGCAAAGGCTTGCCCTGCCGTCGGACATCACAAGGCGTATTTCAGCCGTCCTGCAGGCCAAAGGAATCGGGCAAAATGACCGCGAAACGACGGTCGCTTCGCCGCCGCCGCCTCAATCTAACCGCGGGCAAATAAGCTTGCCCTCACGCCTTATATCGATCGAGGTGCAGGGCGCGTCGCTGCGCTCGACCAAAGCGACGATCTCGGCGCGATGCTGGTCGAGATGCGGCGGAGGGTGCTGATATGCGATCGGCGTCGCGGAGAGCTTCAGCGGGTTGCCGAGGAGGCGCACGGGCCGCCCGTCCTGCTGCTCCATGGTGATGACCATGTCCCGGGCCAATGTGTGCGGATCGGCCAGTACGTCGTCGATACCGGCGACCTGCCCCGCGGGAACGCCCGCTTTTAGAAGCCGCTCGGCCCAGACGTCCGCATTCTCCGTCCGGAGCGCTTCGGTTATGATCTTCGCAAGGTCGTTCCGGTTTTCGACGCGGTCGCGATTGGTGCGGAAGCGACCGTCGCAGCCGAGTTCCGGCAGGCCGATGGCGCAGCAGAAGCGCCTGAACTGCTCGTCGTTCCCGACGGCCACCGCGAGGTCACGGTCGGCCGTGGGGAATGTCTGATAGGGGGCGATGTTTGGATGCGCATTTCCGAGCCGCTCAGGCCGCTTCCCCGATACGAGATGGTTGGTGGCGGCGTTGATAAGCCAGGCGACCTGCGTGTCGTAGAGGGAGAGATCGATATACTGGCCCTCGCCAGTCGCCTCCTTGTGCCGGAGCGCCGCCAGGATACCGATCGTGGCGTACATTCCGCACATGACGTCCGCGATGCCCACGCCGACCTTCGTCGGCTGTCCGCCCTCCGCGTCCGGATGTCCGGTAATGCTCATCATCCCGCCCATCGCCTGGATCAGGAAGTCGTAGCCGGTCCTGTCCCGATAGGGGCCGGTCTGGCCGAAACCGGATATGGAGCACCAGACGAGGTCCGGTTTCAGGCGGGCCATATCCTCGTAGCCGATGCCGCGACGGGCGAGGTCACCCGGCTTGTAATTCTCGATCACAACGTCCGAGATCGCTATCAGCTTCTTCAGAAATCCGACCTGGGTCTTATTCGTGATATCGATGGCGATCGACTTCTTGTTGCGGTTGGCCGAGAGGAAATAGGCGCTGAGGTCGCTGTCCGCCCCTTCCGCATCGGGCACGAAGGGAGGCCCCCAGCGCCGGGTGTCGTCCCCGAACACCGGTCTCTCCACTTTGATGACCTCGGCCCCGAGATCGCCCATCAACTGTGTCGCCGTCGGGCCGGCGAGAATCCGCGACAGGTCAAGGACCCGGATGCCGGCGAGTGCTCCTTTTTTGATCTGTTCCATCCGTTGAACTCCTTTACGTTTTCCACGGCGCCTGCTTGAACCAAGCCGCCCCATAGGCCGTCGCCACCAGAATTGCGAACCCGGCGAGATTGGCGGTCGCGACCGGCAAGGCGCCCCGCCCGACATGATCGAGCGCGATGCCGATGAGCTGTGCGGCGACCATGCCCGTCATGAAGACCGGGAGGGACTGCTGGCCGACCTTGATCAGGATCGTGGTCAGCGGCCGGACCGCTGGATGATAAAGCCGCGCCCCTTTGTCGCCGACGACGAGCACGGCGATCTGCGCAAGGGCTAGAAAGTGAACGAGCCGCAGGATACCGAAATCGGTCTTGCTCGTGAGGGGGGCGATCGCTTGCGCAGCCTCCAGGAAAACGGGCGAGGCCGAAAGGACGACGTGCCAGGCGAAGGGGATCGTGACGAGGACGAAGGCGATCGAAGCGATCAGCAACGGGCGGCTCCCGACCGGAAGCGTCAGCGTGCCGCGCATGAGAAAGAAGCCGAGAAAGAAAATGAGCTGCCAGCCGAAGGGATCGAAGAACCAGGGACGGTTGCTCCATGGCTCGGCCGGGAAATGGGTGAGGCCAAGCTGGGCCGACAGCCACAGCAGCGCCATGAGGACGAAGGGCAGTCGCGAGTCGATGCGCTCCGCCAGCAGCATGACCGGCATCAGCGCAAGGATCACCATGTACATCGGCAGGATGTCGAAATAGTTCGGCACATAGGTGAGCGTCATCAGGCCGGCGAGCAGCGGCCCGGGATCATCGAAGAAGCGGACGAGGTTGAGGCTCTGGACATAGGACGTGCCGTCGGGCTTGTTGCCCGCTGCAGCCATGATGGTGGCGACCGTCAGGAAGACGGCGACATGCGCCCAGTAGATCTGCCAGCACCGGTGGGCCACTCGCGCGGTGAGGAGCCCGAAACCTTCCCGGTCGAACAGTCTGCCGAAGGCGATCGCCGAGGCCATGCCCGAGAGGAAGACGAACATCTCGGTCGCGTCCGAGAAACCGAAGCGCGCCGGTATCCAGAGCGCCCAGGGATCGTTCGGGACGTGTGCGACAAGGATGATCAGCATGCCGATGCCGCGGAAGACATCGAGCCTCGGGTCGCGAGCGCGCTTGCCGGCAGTCGCTGAGGCCGGCAGCGTCAGTTCAGAAGGCGTCTTGGTAAGCATCCGCATCAAACCGGCAACTGATGAGAGTGAAATTCGAGCGGCTTTCGGCCGCACTGAGTTCGCGCTGCAGGTCAAGGGCATCGTCGACATTGACGCCGTAACCGCCGAAGCCCTCGGCAAGCCGGGCAAAGTCGGTCTGGCCGAGCGTGACGCCCGCGCGGGCGAGCCCGCTTGCCCGCTGCTTCATTGCGATCAGCGCAAGGCTGCAGTCCTGGAAGACGACGATCGTCAGGGGAAGTGCCAGATCTCGCAGCGTCGCCAGCTCGCCGACCCCCATCTCCAGGCCCCCATCTCCCATGACGGCTATGACGCGTCGTGACGGATCGGCCACTTTCGCGCCGATCGCCAGCGGCAGCGCGGCGGCCATGGTGCAGAACCCCGCCGACTGGATGAGCGAGAGCGGACGCCGGCAGACCCATTTCTGGGAAAGGAGAATGCGGTGGGCGCCGCTGTCCACCGTGACAAGGGCATCCGGTCCGACCGTTTCATTCAGCACTTCGATGATCGCATGCGGTCCCCAAATGTGAGGTCTGCCGAAAATCCGCTTCAGTTCGTTCGCGGCCCCTGCGGGTTCCCGTTCGGCCCATGACGAATGATCGGCAACCGCTTCCGCGAGCACTTCCACCGTTGCTGCCGTGTTCGCGACGAAGCGAAAGCTGCAGTGGTGCATGGCGTGGTCGGGGGGCGCCGCCGACAATTCGACGGTTCGGTCGGGATCAACGGTATCCAGCCAGCCGAGACGCATCTCGATCGGATCGTAGCCGACCATAAGGACGAGATCGGCCTCGTTGAAAAGAGCGAGCAGGACCCGATCCGCCGCCGGGGACAGGCCGGCCGCGCCGAGCGAAAGCGGGTGGGTTTCATCGATCAGACCCTTGCCCTTGTAGGTCGTGACGACAGGGGCCTCGATTTTCTCCGCAAGGCGGCGGATGGCCTCTCCTGCGCCATCGCGGGCGGCTTCGAAGCCTGCAAGAATGATCGGCCTTCGGGCCGCATCCAGGCGCTTGGCAAGGCTTGCGACAACCGCGTCGCCGGCAACGACCGACGGGCGGCGAATGGTTGCCGGCCGGACGATGCGAGGGGCGGGATCGTCCGTTGCCGCTACTGCGGGCGAGAGGTCAAGATGTACGGGTCCCATCGGCGCGGCGCATGCGATCGCCAGTGCTCGCGCGACCGTGGAGGCGGCGCTCTCCGGTTCGACCTCAAAGCTCGCCTTGACGATCGGCCGCAGGAGGGCGGCGTGGTCGATCACCTGATGCGTGTAGCGCGTTCGCGTCGAGCGATCGACGATGCCCGAGAGCACGACCAGCGGAACGCGTTCCTGCAGCGCGTCCGCAATGCCGTTGACGGCGTTGGCAAGGCCGGGGCCGACGGTGGTGACCAGGATGCCAGGCCCGCCGCTCAACAGACTGGCGCCCGCCGCCATCGACGCCGCGGCCGTCTCGTGGCGCGCCAGATGAAAGCGAATGCCGGCCTTTTCAAGGGCGTCAACGAGCGTGATCACCTCGCCGCCCGGCATGCCGAAGGCGTGCCGGCCACCGTGCTCGTAAAGCGTTGCGGCAATTGTGTCGGCCACCCTTGGTCTTTCGCGGTTTTCATTCATGGGGCCGGATACCTTTCGCGACGACGTGAACGGACGTGAAATTGTTGGTTCGCGGAAAAGGGGCTATGTCCACGGCTGTGACGTCGAGGGAGATCAACGTATGCACATCGCCGCCCCGGTCGTTCTTGCCGCAGTCTTTCTTCTTGCGCCCGGCGCCGGTGCCGAACCGTGCGGAGGTTCCGTCCCATGCACCGTCGAAGGCGGCTTCTACCGGATCGAAATGCCCGAAGGGGGCAAGCCCAAGGGGGGCTATGTCTTCTTCCACGGCTATCGCGGCTCCGCGCAACTGCAGATGCGGCATCGGGCATTGGTCGACGCCGCGCACCGCCATGGCCTTGCCTTCGTCGCGGTCGACGGTCTGCGGGGAACCTGGTCTCATCCGAATGCGCCGGTGCACTATCGCAACGAAGCAGCCTTCGTGCGCCAGGTTCTCGGCGACCTCAAAAAGCGTTTCGGCTTCGATCGGTCCAACACCCTGGTCGGCGGGTTTTCGCAAGGTGCCTCCATGGCGTGGTACACGCTCTGCCGGTCCGGCGACCGGTTCGCCGGCGCCGTGACCTTCTCCGGTGTCTTCTGGAACCCGCTTCCGAAACCGGAGGACTGCGTTGGCGACCTGCCGCCGATCATCCACTTCCACGGCCGGCAGGACGGAACCTTCCCGCTTGCCGGAAGAGCGATCGGGGACAGGTTTCATCAGGGGGATACGTTCAAGAGCATCGCGGTCGCGCGTGAAGCCGCCCGTTGCGAGGCAGATGCCGAGGCCCTCGATATCGCCGGTCTCTCCTGTTCCGTGTCCCGCTGTATTCGCGGAAGCGTGGCGCTCTGCCTCTACGACGGGGGACATCAGGTGAAGCCGGAATATCTCGACATAGGCCTGACGAGACTCGGATTTTGAACGAAGGCCATCGCGGACGGTCATTTCCCCCTCTCGCGCCACTCGACGACGTAGGCGACAACCACGCCGAAGAGGAGATGCCCGGCGAGCGACACCCAGGCAAGCGGTATGAAGCCGAGGAAAGCGGGAAGTCCGGCGATGAGGTGCGCCATGATGTAGAGCGCGAATATCCAAAGCCCGGTCCCGAAGCCGAGCGCGGTGAGGATCAGGGGCAGTCCGGGCAGAACCAGCCGCTGCAGCGGACGCGCGATGAAAAGATAGCCTATCGGATAGAAGACGACGCCGACGACCGCGTGAATCGCTTCCGCCAGGAGACGGTTTCGAAAGCCGAAGACGCTCTGAACGAGAGCGGCCGGCTCGAGCGGACCGCCTACCAGCATCGGCGTGATGACGCGTGCCCAGAACTCCCAGGCAAGATCGGCGGCAAGGCCGGCAAGAACGATCGTGACGAGCAATCTTGCAGAAGCTGTCGGGAAAAGCGCCCCCCGCTGGGCAGTCATCGTGTGCATGTCGATTCTCCGATAGTGGTGGGGTGAACAGGTGTCCTCTTGCGGCCTCTTGCCTCAAAGAGAGGCATGGCTCTCGATGGAGCCCAGCAGCCGGTCCTCGACCTTGAGATGGCGGCGCACACTGCAGATGCGCGAGAATGCAGCCCTGTCGCCGTTGGCACCGGCGGCCTTGGCAAGGGCGAGTACGAAGAAGTCACGTTGCGCATTGCTGCCGCCGATCTTCGGCAGACCGGTGAGGATCGCATCGAGCGAGCGGCGGTCCCTGCCAGTCGACAGTCCCGCGATGATGCGGGCAAGGGGAAGTCCGACATCGGCCGCGATGCGCGCCTGCTCGCCGGTGCCACGGGCTTTTATGGCCAGTTCCTCGACCATCTCGTGCGCGCTGCCGGTTTCGCCGAGAGCGACCAGGGCCGCGAGCGTGTGCAAGGCGGCAAAGACCAGGGTCGTGTCGCGGCGGCGGTTCAGCGCCGTCTCCGCCAGATCCGACCAGCGCAATCCGACGTCGACACCCGTCTGGCCGAGGCGCCAGAGAAGCGAAACGGCATTGGCCATATCGCGGAAATCATCGGTCTGCCGGGGGCGAACCTCGTCGTCGTAAATTCTCAGGACCTGCTCATGGTCGCCCTGCTCCAGGTGCAGCAGTGCCAGATGCCAGGCCATGTGGAAGGAGAAATTGTTGCATCGGGTCCACGACACGCGTCCGTGCTCGAGCCAGTTTATCCCCTTTGCCGTCTCTCCGCGCATCTCGTAGACGTGCGACACGGCGTGGCGCCCCCAGGCATCGTTGGGTTCCAGGCCGACGGCTTGCCGGCCGACCTCTTCGGCGGCATCGTAAAGACCGAGCTCTTCGAGCGCGAATGCGTGGCAGCCGAGCATGAATCCGGCCGCGGGCGTGTCCGTGCTCCACCGTTCCATGACCCGGGAACTGGCAGACAGCATTCCCGCAGCGTCCCCCAGCATGAACCGCAGCGCATGGGAGATCTTGAACGGCAGGAAAGTCGGCGCCCGCTCGGAGAATCCGTCGTCCAGCAGTCTCGCCGCCTCGGAGAAGGAGCCGCCGACCGCCCTCTCCAGGGCGTCGACCAGAATTCGCTCGTCGCGCGTGCCGCCGTCGCGGCCGGCCATCGCGCGCCTTGCCGCGGTCAGGGCCTGACCGGCCGACGCGACGAGCTCGGAACGGGCAAGGATCAGGCTTGCAAAGCCCTTGAACGCAAGCGCCGCGACATGACCGGGATCGGCCGCCAATGCCGCTTCGAGGGCGGCTCCCGTCGTCGGGCGGTGGGCCGCCAGGCCGTGGACGGCCTGTTCGAACGCGGTTTGCGCCTCTTCGCTCGTCGTGCTGGTGGAAAGGTTGAAGGCATCCAGTCTCATCGCTTTGGCTCCTCTGCAGAACCGTTGCGATCAGGTGCATTCAGGCCAAGCTTCCCGTAGAGATCGCCCGGAACGTCATCGTCGAGGCTCGCTGCGGCGAGCCTCGTGACGGTCTTCATGCCGCGCACATAAGTGCGGCAATGTCTGCATTGCAGAAGATGCAAGGCGACCATGAAATTGGTCCGCTTCGAGCCGTCCCGGCTGACGAAGTCGCTTGCTAGATCCGGTATTTCCCTGCATTTCAGCATATTGCTCGTCTCACGATGAAGAACCTGATCGGGTCCTTCCCGTGAGACCGCCGAACCGACCGGGCGTTACAGGACGAGAGGTCACGCTTTCGTGAGCGCGGCCCGATCGCCGGTCAGCTGCGCTGCGATCTCGTCGCGGATGCGCGTGCGTGCCCGGTGCAAAAGGGTTCGCTGGTTCTCGGGTGTCAGGTCGAGCAGCCGGCAGGTTTCCGCCGCGTCGGCCCCTTCGACGTCGCGCATCACCAGAACTGCCTTTTGCGCCGGTGGCAAACGATCGATCATCTGCCTCACATGCTCCCAGAGATGCCGGCCGGCGACGATCCGTTCCGGCGTGAGACCATCGAAGGAGACCGGCGCCTCGCGCCAATGGCCGCTTTCGTCGAATCGGTTGCGCAGTCTCTGCTCCAGATCCCGCTCCGGATCGTCCCCGTCTCCCAACGCAGCATAGCGGCTCTCACGCTTCGCGTGGTTCTTAGCCTTGTTCAGGAGGATGGAAATGATCCAGGTGGAAAGGGCCGATCTCCCTTCGAAGGACCCCAGGTTGGCGATGACCGCTAGCCAGGTCTCCTGAGCGACCTCCTCCGCGACGGCGCGGTTCCTGACGATACTGTCCGCCAGCCGGACCAAAGCACCGTGGTGCCGTGCGATCAACTCGCTCATTGCCTTCTGGTCGCCCCTGCGAAGGAGACCCAGAAACTGCTCGTCTATGCTGAATTTAACGGCGAACGCCGCCGCCGATAACCAGAATGTAAGCCCCATCACAACCGCCCGTTGGCCCGCGCCTCCTTGAATGACACGTCATACAAGCCGGGCGTCAAATAAAACCTGTGTGACCGAACGTGCTCAGCAGGTTCTTTTGTCCCCATGCCTGGGCCGGAGCCTGAGAGCGATGGCGTGTGGCGCGCGCCGCCAGTCTGCCCTGGGGATTGACATGCACCGCTTCAGTAATGTTATTACATTTTGTAGAATATGTGTAACGTAATAACATTGCGATCCGAATCCGCTGTCAAGCGGCCGATTCCAGGGCGGCCGTGTTGCCGGTGTCGCATGGAGCGGGAAACGTTCGAACGAAGAAAGGAAAACCTGATGACATTGTCTCTCAACCGGGCCCTCCTGATGGCCGCAGCGGCGACCGCTCTCGTCTTTGCCGCAGGCGGCGCACGTGCCGATGACCATGAGACGAAGGAGGCATGGCGCCTCTTCGTCGCCGATCACACGCTGCCCGTCGTGAGAGCGATCGATTTCGCCGATGGCAAGGAATTGGGCCGCTACGACATCGAGGGATATGCCGCTCTGGCGGTGAGCGCATCCGGGCAGACGGTGTTTGCGGTGCAGTCGGACCAGAATATCGTGCACGTCATCAAGACCGGCATTGGGTTTTCCGATCACGGGGAGCATCGCGACCTGGAAGTCTCCGATGTCGCGCTTCTTCCGGTGAAACTCGAAGGCAAGCGTCCCGTTCATGTGGTGCCGCATGACGACCATGCGATCATTTTCTACGATCGCGACGGCAAGGCCGATATCATCGATGAAGCCGCACTTCTCGAGGGCAGGACGGAGACGCGGACCGTCGATGCAACCAAGCCGCACCACGGGGTCGCCGTGAGCATGGGGCGCCACGTCCTCGTCTCCGTCCCGGACACGGAAATCGAACCGAAACCGGACGAACTGCCGCCGCGGATCGGCGTGCGGGTGATCGACGAGAAGGGCGAGCAGATCGGCGAAGTCGGCAAATGCACCGACCTGCATGGCGAGGCGACCTCGGCCCGTCTCGTCGCCTTCGGCTGCAGGGAAGGGGTGCTCGTCGCCCGGCCCGGCGGCCTCGATGGGCCGAAGCTGCAGATGCTTCCCTATCCCTCCGATTTCCCGAAGGGCCACACCGGCACTCTGCTCGGAGGCAGGGCGATGCAGTTCTTCCTCGGCAATTACGGCGAGGACAAGGTCGTTCTCATCGATCCCGACAGCAGCGAACCATACCGGTTGATCGCGCTGCCGACGCGGCGTGTCGACTTCCTCCTCGATCCTGCGACGCCGGCCAATGCCTACATCCTTACGGAAGACGGCGATCTGCATGTACTGGATGTGATCAAGGGGGAGATCCTTCGCAAGGCCAAGGTCACCGAGCCGTACAGCAAGGACGGCCATTGGCGCGATCCGCGCCCGCGCCTGGCGATAGCCGGCGGCCAGATCGCGATCACCGATCCGCGACACTCGCTCGTCCGGGTGATTGATGCTGAGACGCTCGAGGAGAGCCGTACCATCCCCGTCGAAGGCCAGCCCTTTGCGATCGTTGCCGTCGGCGGTTCCGGCGCCTCGCACTGAGTCGAGTTCGAGTTGCCGGCGCGGATCCGAGACCGTTGCGGCGGTTTCGGATCCCGCGCTTTCAACCGGCGCCTCAGTGCAGGTGCCTCAGCTTGTCGGGATTCCGCACGACATAGATCGCCGCGACCCTGCCGCCTTCGATCTCGAGGGCTGTGGTCTGGATGTCTCCGTCGGCCTCCATCGTGATGAAGCCGGGCAGTCCGTTCACGAAGCCCACGCGCAGAAGCTTCGAGCCGTTCGCCCGGAAAAGCGCCGCCAGCTTCTCATGGACCTTCATCACGGCGTCAAAGCCGATGATCGGCATGGTTGCTGCCGAGCGCTTGCCGCCGCCGTCCGCATGGATGCTGACATCGGCCGCGAGCATTGCGCCCAGCTTGTTCATGTCGCCGCTGCGCGAGGCCGCAAAGAAAGCCTCCGCAAGCTCGAGGCCGCGCTCTTTCTCGACATGAAAACGCGGCCTTGCCTCGCGGATATGGGTGCGTGCGCGGGCGGCAAGCTGGCGGCAGGCGGCGGCGTCGCGCTGGATGGTCGCTGCCACCTCCTCGAAACCGAGCCCGAACACGTCGTGCAACAGGAACGCTGCCCGCTCGAGCGGGGACAGCCGCTCAAGCGCCAGCATCAGCGGCAACGTCACATCTTCCTCTCCCTCCTCTTCGACGACCGGGTCGGGAAGCCAGGGCCCCACATAGGTCTCGCGCTGGCGCCGTGCCGATTTCAGCTGATCGAGGCAGAGCCGGGTGACGGTGCGACGCAGGAAAGCCTCCGGCTCGCGTACCGCCGCGCGGTCGGCCCCCATCCAGCGGATGAAGGCCTCCTGCACCATGTCCTCGGCATCGGCCACCGAGCCGAGCATGCGATAGGCAACGCGCATCAGCTTCGGACGCAGCGGGTCGAAGCTCGCTGCCGCATCCGCTTGCGTGCCCCGTGTCATCAGGCGACCGCCTTTTCGGCGATTGCCTTCGCGGCTGCCGGTTCGACCCACAGGCCGAAGCCCACGGCGAGGCGGTTCCACCCGTTGATGACATTGATCATGAGTGTGAGCTTCACCTGCTCCTCCTCCGTAAACTCGGCCTGCAGCATCGCAAGGGCGCTTTCATGCGTATGTCCTTCCGAAAGCCGCGTCAAAGCCTCCGTCCAGGCAAGCGCGGCGCGTTCGCGATCGGTGTAGCATGGCGCCTCGCGCCAGGCCGAGAGAAGATAGATCCGCTGCTCGGTCTCGCCCTTGCCTCGCGCCTCCGCCGTATGCATGTTGATGCAATTGGCGCAGCCGTTGATCTGCGACGCGCGGATCTTGACGAGTTCGATGAGGCTCGGCTCGAGGCTGGAGGCCACGGCAGTCGATATGCTGAGCCAGCTCTTCATCAGCGAAGGAGCGGCGGTGAAGGGATCCAGTCTTGCAATCATGGTTCGGTCTCCTTTTGTTGGTTCCGACACCATGACGAGACAGGATTCGCCAGTGTGACATGGATGTGATTTTTTTTGTGGCCGGCCGTTTCGGCCCGGGATGGTGAGGGCCACACGCCGGCATCAAGGTTGCGTTGCCAAGCCTCTCATTCCATCCTTATACTGCTCGCACCATGGAGAAGACCTTCGTCGCGGCGCGAGAGGAACGGCCTGGGGAAGCATGGCTTTCTCGGTTTGCTGCCGGTCGAAGTGAGGCGGAGAGCTGGTATTTCGGGCGGGCCCAGCGAGCATCGGGTCCGAGCGCCGAAGAATGTCGCGAGGCCCTGTGGCAGTACATGCCGGAACTCGTTCCTCACTATGAGCACGCCTGCGCTCTCGTTGGAGATGACGAGGTTGCTCATCGGATGCTCAGCCACTTTCGACCCGCGCCGGATGCCTATGGCTGCAGTCAATCTGTCTGGCTCGGGGAAGGGGGTCCGGCGCTGATCCGCAATTTCGACTATCCGCCGGGCGTTGTCTCCGATCGTTTCGAAATGACCGAGTGGTCCGGGTTAAAGGTCATCGCAAAGGCGCAACGCCCTTGGGGAGGCTGCGTGGATGGGATGAACGAGGAAGGACTTGCCGCAAGCGTCACTCTTGGGGGCGGACGTTCTCAGGGAAGAGGGTTCTCGATCATTCTCGTGATCCGTTATGTGCTGGAAACCTGTCACCAGGTCGAGCAGGCTGTCAAAGCCCTATGCCGGATACCCGTCGCGCTCGCGCAGAACGTCACCGTACTGGATCGTTCCGGCAATCATGCCACTCTATTCCTCGGACCGGGCCAGCGCCCGATCATTACGCGCCTGAGGGCATGCACAAATCATCAGCGGGCGGCACGACCGTCATCATTCTCGGTGGCCCGGCAGCAATGTATTCTGCGAGCGCTGGAGGATCCTTCCATGTCGCTGGAGAAGCTGACCGATAGCTTCCTTCGGCCGCCGCTTTATTCCGTGAGCGGGCCTCATCCCACCCTCTACACAGCCGTCTATCGACCCGCAAAAGGCAGAGTAGATTACATCTGGCCAGGGAAACGCTGGTCTCAGTGTTTCGAGCATTTCCAGACAGGCGAATACACGCACAACTTTACCCACCGATTTTCCGATCAGTAGGCGGGCGCATGGGGCCATGCGCCCGGTGCAGCCAGACTGATCCTGTTCAATCCTCCTCGATGAAGACCTCCTCGCGCTTCTTCTTGACGCTCGGCAGAAAGACGATGACGAGCACGGCGGCGGCGATGAGGAGCAGCGTCGCGCTGATCGGCCGGGTGACGAAGGTGACCGGATCGCCGCGCGAGAGGATCATGGCGCGCCTGAGATTTTCCTCGAGCAACGGTCCGAGCACGAAGCCCAGCAGCAGCGGCGCCGGTTCGCAGCGAAGCTTCAGGAGCAGGTAACCGACAAGGCCGAAGAAGGCGACGGCGTAAAGATCGTAGACGTTGGAATTGACGCTGTAGACCCCGATCGAGCAGAAGGCCATGATGATCGGGAAGAGCACGAAATAGGGGATCTTCAGAAGCTTCACCCAGAGCCCGATCAGCGGCAGGTTGAGGACCACCAGCATCAGGTTGCCGATCCACATCGAGGCGATGATGCCCCAGAAGAGGGCGGGTTGTTCCGTCGCGACGTTCGGTCCGGGCACGATGCCCTGGATGATCATCGCACCGATCATCAGCGCCATTACCGGGTTTGCCGGAATGCCGAGGGTGAGCAGCGGGATGAACGAGGTCTGCGCTCCGGCATTGTTGGCGCTTTCCGGTCCGGCGACGCCCGCGACGGCGCCGCGGCCGAATTCCTCCGGCCGGTCGGAGAGGCGCTTTTCCACGGTATAGGAGGCGAAGGCGGCGAGGATGGCGCCGCCGCCGGGCAGCACGCCAAGCGCCGAGCCGATGGCGGTGCCGCGCAGGACCGGGGCGAACATCTGCCTGAAGTCCTCCCGCGTCGGCATCAGGTCGGTGACCTTGGCCATCAGCACTTCGCGCGTCTTCTCGCTTTCGAGATTGCGGAGGATCTCGGCGATACCGAAGACGCCGACCGCCAATGCGACGAAATTGAGGCCGTCGGAATATTCCCGGATGCCGAGGGTGAAGCGCGGCGTGCCGGTGTAGATGTCGGTGCCGACGAGGCCGAGAAGCAGGCCGAGCGCCACCATGGCGAGCGCCTTGACGACAGAGCCGTGCGCGAGTGCGACCGAAGAGACGAGGCCGACGATCATCAGCGAGAAATATTCGGCCGCGCCGAACTGGAGCGCGATCTCGGTCAGCGGCGGCGCGAAGAGCGCGACCAGGAATGTCGAGACCGTGCCGGCGAAGAACGAGCCGAGTGCCGCGATCGCAAGCGCCGTACCGGCGCGGCCTTTGCGCGCCATCTGATAGCCGTCGATGGCGGTGACGGCCGAGGAGGATTCGCCGGGCATGTTGATCAGGATCGCGGTCGTCGATCCGCCATATTGGGCGCCGTAATAGATGCCGGCGAGCATGATCAGCGAGGAGACCGGTTCAAGCTGGAAGGTGATCGGCAGCAGCATGGCGATCGTCGCCGTGGCGCCGATGCCGGGCAGTACGCCGATCAGCGTTCCGAGAAGCACGCCGATCAGGCAGAAGAGGAGGTTCGCCGGCGAAGCGGCGGTGGCGAAGCCGAGGGCAAGATTGCTGAAGAGTTCCATCATCGCCTCTAAGGGACTTCCAGGAAAAATGTGAAACGTTTCTCAGCCCGGAAGTGCGTAATTAAATGACAGGTCGTTCCGCGGTTACGCTGAAACAGCCGATCGACCTAGAACCGGGTCCACGGGCCGAACCGCTCGAAGGGCAGTTTGAGACCGTAGCTGAAGACGGCGACCGAAAAGATGGTCAGGGCGAGCGAAACCGCTATCGCCCAGAGCGGCCGCATCCGGTTGGATGCGAAGCAGGCGATCAGTGCCGTGAAGAAAAGAGCGGGGACAAAGCCGAGGCCGCGCACCGTCAGCCCGAAGAAGATCGGCGCCGGCAGGATGAAGAAGATGCCGCGAATGGCGATCGGTCCCATCGGCTCCCCATGCACGCGAGCCGATTGCACCAGGATGGTCGCGCCGAGCAGGATCAGCACGGCGGAGAGAAGCAGCGGGAAATAACCCGGGCCCATGCGGAAGGCGGTGCCGAGTTCGAGCCCGAGCGACTGCCAGGCGAAGAACAGGCCGACGGCTGTCAGAATGCCGCCGCACAGTGCATTGGTCGTGTCGAAGGAGATGGATTTCATTGTGTCCCCATTATTTCTGCGGGTGCGCTCCCTTTTTCGGGTGAGCCGGGCCGCCGAATTTTTTGGCGAATATCTTCGCATGTTCTGCGGGCTGATGCACGCCGCCCAAAAAGTGCAGCGCGATTTTGGGCGGCATCGCCCCTGCCGCTCGTTGACAGCTGTCAACGCGGTGCGGACGGATCCTCGAGACGCCCGCACCGGTTGAGATCGGTTCCGCCACTGCATCGCTCGAAGAAGGACGGCGGCGGTTACCCTGGCGCGATCAGTCGGCGTACTGGCCAGCCGCCTCGATGACCGGCTTCCAGCGGTCGATCTCGCTTTCGAGCTTCGCCTTCAGCGCCGCCGGGGTGGCATCGGCTTCGCTCGACGGCTCGGTGCCGAGCTCGCCGAAGCGCGCGATCACGTTTTCGTCCTTGAGGGCCTTCTGCAGCGACTGCGACAGGCGGTCGGTAATCTCGGCCGGCGTGCCCTTCGGAGCATAGATGCCGTGCCAAATGCCCACCTGGAAGCCGGAAAGGCCCGCTTCCTCCGCGGTCGGCAGATCGGGGAAGATCTTGAGGCGCTCCGGCGAGGTCACGGCGTAGGCCTTGATCGTGCCGCCCTGGATCTGCTTCGTCGTATTCGTCGTCTGATCGCACATGATGTCGACCTGGCCGCCGAGCAGGTCGGTCATTGCCGGGCCGGTGCCCTTGTAGGGTACGGTCGTCAGCGGCGTTTCGATCGCGCTCATGAACATCATGCCGCAAAGATGCGAAGCCGCCCCGATCCCGGCATTGGCGACCGTCACCGTGTCCTTATTGGCCTTGACGTGTTCGATCAAACCCTTGAGATCGGCCGGCTCGAAATCCTTGCGTGCAACGATCGTCATCGGAACCTCGGTGACGAGGCCGACATATTCGAAGGCATTCAGCGTGTCGTAGGCGAGCTTGCGATAGAGCGTTGCGCTGGTGGCCATGCCGATGTGATGCAGAAGCAGCGTGTAGCCGTCCGGATCGGCCTGGGCGACGCGGCCCGCGCCGAGCGTTCCGCCGGCGCCGCCGACATTCTCGACGATGATCTGCTGGCCGAGATCCTTCGACATGGACTCGGCGACGAGCCGGGCGACCGTATCCGTCGGGCCGCCGGCCGAGAAGGGCACCACCATGGTGATCGTGCGCTCCGGATAGGTTTGGGCGCTCGCCGAAACGGCAAAAAGGGAAACGGCGGCGGCGCCCAGAAGCGCGTTCAGAATTTTCATCTTTTCCTCCCGGATGAAATCATCGTCCAGCCGGCATGGTTCCTCCCGCCGGTTCTGGGTCACCCATTAGCAAACGGGATTTTAGCACAGACAACCGCCGCCGGCGCCGTTTGATGCATTTCCAGCGCAGGGGCGCGTCAAATGGGTGGATTCGGAAACAAAGGGGCCTGTCGATGGGTGGATTTCCGCACATCGGCGATTGCCGCTGCCGACGGGTCCGCGGGGATGCCGCTCGTCAAAGGCCGGTGCGGCGCCTGAGATAGAGGACCTCCGCCTCCGTCAGCGGGCGGCTTGCCCCCTTCGGCAGTTCGCCGAGCCTTATCTCGCCGATCGAGACGCGCAGGAGGCGCAGGCATTCGAAGCCGAGCGCCTCGAGCATGCGGCGGATCTGGCGGTTGCGCCCTTCGTCAAGCTCCACCTCGATCCAGCTGTTCCTGCCTCCGCTTCTCAGGAGTTCGACCCGTACGGCCCTCAGCAGTTCGCCACCCTCCGTCACGCCCTCCACCATCCGCGCGGCCATGGCCTCGCGGATGATGCCGCGCACCTGTACATGGTACACCTTGCCGAGATGGGTCCTGGGATCGAGCAGACGCTGCGCCAGCACCGTATCGTTGGTGAAGATGAGGAGTCCCTCGCTTGCCTTGTCGAGCCTCCCGACCGGCGAGAGCGACGGGACGTCGATACGGTCAAGGCAACTGAAGACCGTCGGCCGGCCCCCGGGATCGTCGCGGGTGGTCACCAGGCCGCGAGGCTTGTTCAGCATCAGATAGACTTTGGCTTGCGCGGCAATGACGGTCCCGTCGACGGCGATCCTGTCCGCCTCGATGTCGACCCAGTAGGACAGATCGATTATCCTGCGGCCCGCAACGCTGACGCGCCCCTCCGAGATCAGCTTCTCGGCCTGCGTCCTCGAGCAGTAGCCGAGCTTGGAGAGCGCCCTGGCGAGCGTCACGCGTTTGCCGGCCTGTGCATCGGCTTTCGCGCTGCCGACCTGCCTTTTCTCTCTAAGACGGTGTTGTTTCACCGTTCCGTCTCCGTGCTGCTGGACCCATGCTTCCTCTGACATAAATGGCGATGCGAGGCCAGCGTGACAAACGGTGCCCCCGCCTGCGGGGAGACGGTCGCGGCAGCGGCACGGGGGGCGGCTGCGACGGAAACGCGTGGATCGCGAAGAAGGCGATATCGCTCATTGCGCCCGACTTCTTCCCTTGCCTGCCGGTCGCCCCCGGCCCATAAAATGCGCCCATGACACGCCGGAAGCAGGCGAAATGCGGAGGAACTGTACATGAGCGTGGCTGGAGCTTGGGATTTCTGGGTGGATCGCGGCGGTACCTTCACCGACGTGATCGGCCGCGATCCGGCGGGCTCATTGCACGCGCTGAAGGTCCTTTCGGAAAATCCCGGCGCCTATCGCGATGCAGCGGTCCATGGCATCCGGCAGCATCTCGGCCTTGGCTCCGGCGAGCCGGTCCCGCCGGGCCTCGTCGGCGAGGTCCGGATGGGCACCACGGTTGCCACCAATGCTCTGCTGGAGCGCAAGGGCGAGCGGCTGGCGCTCGTCACGACGCGCGGATTCCGTGACGCGCTCCGGATCGGCTATCAGGAGCGCAAGAAGATCTTCGCCACCGAGATCGTCAAGCCCGAAGCACTCTATTCGGATATCGTCGAGCTCGACGAACGGGTGCTCGCCGACGGCACGATCGAGCGGCCGCTCGACGAGGCGACGGCGCGTCAGGCGCTCGAAGGCCTGCGGGCGAATGGCTACGGGGCGCTCGCCATCGTCCTCATGCACGCCTACAGATATCCCGCCCACGAGGCGATCGTCGCCCGCATCGCGCGCTCGATGGGTTTCGAGCAGGTATCCGTCAGCCACGAGGTATCGCCCCTCGTCAAATATGTCGGCCGCGGCGACACGACCGTGATCGACGCCTATCTCTCGCCCGTGCTCGGCCGGTATGTGGCGCAGGTTTCGGAAGAGCTGGACGTCGCCCGCTCCGGCGCCCGGCTCATGTTCATGATGTCGTCCGGCGGGCTGACGGCGGCGGAGATGTTTCAGGGCAAGGACGCGATTCTGTCGGGACCTGCGGGCGGTGTGGTCGGTCTCGCGCGCACGGGCGAGGCGGCCGGCTTCGACCGGGTCATTGGTTTCGACATGGGCGGAACCTCGACCGACGTTGCCCATTTCGACGGCGAGTACGAGCGTGCCTTCGAGACCGAGGTCGCCGGCGTGCGGGTGCGTGCGCCGATGATGCTGATCCACACGGTCGCCGCCGGCGGCGGCTCGATCCTCCATTTCGACGGGGAGCGCTTCCGTGTCGGCCCGGATTCTGCAGGCGCAAATCCCGGTCCCGCCTGCTACCGCAACGGCGGACCGCTCGCCGTCACCGATGCGAACGTCATGCTCGGCAAGCTGCTGCCGGAACATTTTCCGGCAATCTTCGGCCCGGAGCAGAACCTGCCGCTCGACGTGGAGACCGTGCGCGAGCGTTTCGCCGCGCTAGCGGCCGAGATCGGCGACGGGCGAGGCCCGCAGGACGTCGCCGACGGCTTCATCCGTATTGCGGTTGCCAACATGGTCGAGGCGATCAAGAAGATTTCCGTAAGCCGCGGCTATGACGTGACGCGCTACGCGCTCAACTGCTTCGGCGGCGCCGGCGGACAGCACGCTTGCCTGGTCGCCGACGCGCTCGGCATGAAGAGCATTCTCCTGCATCCGATGTCCGGGCTGCTCTCCGCCTACGGCATGGGCCTTGCCGATATCCGCGCCACACGCCAGAAAGCGCTCGGCGTCACGCTGGCCGACAGCGCACCCGAGGCACTTGCCGCCCTTGGCCAGGAACTGCAATCGGAATGCCTTGCCGAACTGGAAGCGCAGGGGATCGCCTGCGAACGGATCCGCACGCATCTGCGCGCCCATATTCGCTATGCCGGCACGGACACGGTCCTGCCGGTGGAAGCGACCTTCCCTGATCGGGACGACCAGGCGCGGCTCCGCTGCGAATTCGAACGATTGCACCAGCGCCGCTTCGGCTTCACCGCCGAAAACAAGGCGCTGGTGATCGACGCGGTCGAGGTCGAAACGGTCGGCGGCGGGGCTGCGGAAGTGGAGGCGGAGGGCCTTGCCGCGACGGCCGGAGATGTCGTCGCGAATCGGCGGACCCGCTTTTATTCGCAGGGCGCGTTTCATGACGCTCCGGTGGCGCTGCGTTTGGAAATCGGGCCCGGTCAGAAGCTCACCGGGCCGGCAATCATCATCGAAGCCAACCAGACGATCGTCGTCGAGGACGGCTGGCAGGCGGAGCTGACCGCGAAAGACCATATCGTCCTGAGGCGGATCAAGGCGCTGCCCGAGCGCACCGCGATCGGCACGAAGGCCGATCCGGTCATGCTGGAGATCTTCAACAATCTCTTTATGTCGATTGCCGAGCAGATGGGGGTGACGCTGCAGAACACCGCCTATTCGGTCAATATCAAGGAGCGGCTCGATTTCTCCTGCGCGGTCTTCGACAACAGGGGAAATCTGGTTGCCAATGCGCCGCACATGCCGGTGCATCTGGGCTCCATGGACGCTTCGGTCGCCACTGCGATCCGCGAGAACCCGGTTATCCATCCGGGTGATGTTTTCCTGATCAATGCGCCCTATAACGGCGGCACGCATCTGCCGGACCTGACGGTCTGCACGCCGGTCTTCGACGATGAGGCCCGCGCCATCCGCTTCTGGGTCGCAAGCCGCGGACACCATGCCGATATCGGCGGCATCTCGCCGGGCTCGATGTCGCCGCTTGCCACCAATATCGAAGAGGAAGGCGTCTATATCGACAACTTCAAGCTCATCGACCGCGGACGCTTCTGCGAGGAGGAACTGGAGAGGCTCTTGAGCGGAGCGCGCTATCCGGTGCGCAACATCCTCCAGAACGTCAACGATCTGAAGGCGCAGGTCGCGGCCAACGAAAAGGGCGTGGCGGAACTCAGGAAGATGATCGCGCAATTCGGGGAGGACGTGGTCGAAGCCTATATGGGCCACGTCCAGGACAACGCGGCCGAAAGCGTGCGCCGCGTGCTCGACCGATTGCCGGGCGGCGAATTCTCCTACGAGATGGACCAGGGCTGCCGGATCGTCGTGAAGATCTCCATCGACCGCGAGGGCCGGGAAGCAACGGTGGATTTCACCGGAACGTCCGAGCAGCGCTCGGATAATTTCAACGCGCCGGAGCCGGTGACGCGCGCCGCCGTGCTCTATGTCTTCCGGGTGCTGGTCGAGGCCGATATCCCGATGAACGCCGGTTGCCTGAGGCCTATCCGCATCGTCATCCCGCAAGGCACGATGCTTTCACCGCGCTATCCGGCGGCGGTCGTCGCCGGCAATGTCGAGGTGAGTCAGGCGGTCACCAACTGCCTCTTCGGCGCGGTCGAGGCGCAGGCGGCGGCGCAGGGAACGATGAACAACCTCACCTTCGGAAATGCCGGCTACCAGTATTACGAGACGATCTGCTCCGGCGCTCCGGCAGGCCCCGGCTATGACGGAGCCGACGCGGTTCACACCCATATGACCAATTCGCGCCTCACCGACCCGGAAATCCTGGAGGCGCGCTTCCCGGTGGTGCTCGAGGACTTCCACATCCGCAAGGGCTCGGGCGGCCGCGGCAAATGGTCGGCGGGAGACGGCACGCAGAGGACGATCCGGGCGCGTGAGCGGCTGGACTTCGCGATCCTTTCCGGCCATCGCCGCGTCCGGCCCTTCGGCCTGAAGGGCGGCGAGCCGGGCGAGCTCGGCCGCAACTCTGTCCGCCGCAACGACGGCCGCATCGAAGAGCTGCCGGGCTCAGCCCATACGGTCCTCGAGGCGGGCGAGGCGTTTACTGTCGTGACGCCGACGGGCGGCGGCTATGGAAAGGCCTCGTAACGTCTAAACTGCATGGATTGCCCTCCCCGTTATGATCTGGGGAGAGGGGACTTAAAAGCGCGCGGCTTGCCCCTTCTCCCCGCCTGCGGGGAAAAGGTCGCGCGGCAGCAATGCGAGGGGCAGTAATCGAGCGGCAGCTCAGAGCGCTGCAAGGCAACGTTCGACGCGGCTCCAGGTGAGCCGGGCGGCTTCGGAGTCATAATCGGCAAGCGTGGCGTCGGTGTAAATATGCCCGGCGCCCGGATAGATGAAAACCTCCAGATCCACCGGCGTCCGTTCGGCGTCGGCACGCCAGGCGGCGACCTCGTCTGCCGGCTCGAAAACATCCGGGTCGGCGAGATGGACCTGCACCGGCAGCCCGCGCCGTGCATTCGCCGGAATTTCGGCAATGCTGTGCAGAAAGAGAATACCGGCCGTCTCGGGCCGCTTCGGCCAAAGGCTGGCAGCGACCGCAGCGCCCATCGAAAAACCACCGAGAACGGCATCGGCAGGCAGATCCGCGACCGCCCGCTCGGCGCGCTCGCAAAGGGTGCGCCAGCCGATCCCTTCTTTCAAGGCAAAGCCCTCCTCGATCGAGGAGGCGACTCGGCCTTCGTAGAGGTCCGGCGTGAAGACCTCGTGCCCTGCCACGGTCAGGCGCTCGGCAACGCCCCGCTCGAACGGGCGCAGCCCGTAGACGGAATGGAAGAGGATCACTGTCGCCATGAATCATGCTCCTGACGAGATGCACTTGAGCACGCCGGACCGACGGCGGCAATAGTCGTGTCGGTGGCGGCCTCAGGGGGGTGGTCGTGCACGGTCACGATCGGCGCCAGACGCGCATGGATTCATGAAGTCTTTGAGGTAATGGCGGCGCCCCCGAGGGAGGAGAAAGGGCGCCGCCTGTCGGTCGACTCTTCCGTCTGAGGGGAGGGGGAATGACGAGCCGACCCTCTTTCAGTCGCCTTCGGACGGAAAGCGACCGCGTTTAACGTGTCGACCTTCGGATGGTTCCGAAAAACGACCTCTCTTGGCCTGCGGTGAACGTGGATTGCTTCAAGGAGGGTCGGCGCGGCGGGGAGGAAATAGCAAGCGAGGGTCGCAGAGCGATGCAGATGGGGCTGGGGCGGCGTCGCTCTGCGACCCTCGCGCGCCCGGGCGGCAGTTTGGGGCTTTCCGTTGTCCCGTGAACGCGCAACCATCGGCATATGTGACGGGAACTTGGCACGCAACGGTCCTAGGACCTATGGCAGAGAGCATCGGACTAAGGTCTTAGCGCATTTTGAAGGAAAGTGCGTAACTTCAAAGACCTAGACGGGAACGGCGGTGGAATATTTGACGCTCTTCAGGGCGAAGTGGGAGGACGAGTTCGCGACCGCCTCGTGGGTGAGGATGCCGCGCATAAGCAGGCGCTCGTAATCGGCGACATCGGCAACGAGGACCCGCAGCAGGTAATCCCAGTCGCCCGACATGGAATAGCATTCGAGAACCTCCTCATGGCTTTCCACGAAGCGTTCGAAATTGCGCCGGGCCACCGGATCATGGGACTTCATGCGTACCTGGCAGAAGACGTTCAAGCCGCGTCCGACCAGGTCGGGATTGACGAGGCTGACGGTCTTTACCAGCACCCCCGCCGTCTCCAGGGCCTTGATGCGCCGCCAGCACGACGCCGGTGAGGCGCCGACCGCCTCCGCCAGGGCGGCATGGCTGATGTCGCCCCGTTCCTGAAGGATTCCTAGAATTTTTCGGTCGATCGCGTCGAGATTGAATGAATTCATCATATATCTCTCCAAACCGAAACGTTTTCATCAGAGCCTAGCCAAAATAAGATGAGATTGAAACCGTTTTGCGCGTCGAGCGGCGTAGTCTTGGTTTCGGACGAACTGGAGGAGACCCGGATGCCCCAAGCCGCACTCAAAAAGGACCGGCGCAACGCACCGGATGAGAGCATCGACTGGAAGAGGGTCGTGCAGCTTCTGCTCCTGTCGCGCGAGCTCGACGAGATGGAGGAACAGCGTCTCGTTCCGGAGAAGAAGGTCCTCTACCAGTTCTCCGCGCGCGGCCATGACATGGCGCAGATTCTCCTCGGACTTCACCTCACGGGCAGGCACGACGCGGCATGCGGCTATTACCGCTCGCGCCCGCTGCTGCTTGCGCTGGGCGTCGACCCCGTCGACGCGCTCGGCTCTGCGATGGGACGCGCGGGCGGATACTCCGACGGCCGCGACATCGGCGTCGTCTTCAACTATCCAAATCCCCACGGGGCCTCGGCCCTGCCGATGTGCGGCGGGGTCGGCACGCAGTATACGCCGACGGCCGGCTGGGCGCAGGCGATCACCTATTTCAGCGAAGTCCTTGGAAAAGAGGAATATCGGAACGACATTGCCGTCGTGCTGGGCGGTGACGGGTCGGTCGCCTCGAACGGCTTCTGGTCCGCGCTGACCATCGCGACGACGCAGGGCCTGCCGCTGCTGTTCTATATAGAAGACAACGGTTTCGGCATCTCGGTTCCCTCGAGCTTTCAGACGCCCGAAGGCAACATCGCCGGCAATCTCGCCGGCTGGAAGAATTTGACCGTTCTCGACGGCGACGGCTCGGATCCGGAAGAGGCCGCCCGACTGACGAAAGGCGCCGTGGAGCTGGTGCGTGAAGGGCGAATGCCGGTGCTGCTGAGGCTTGAGGTGCCTCGCCTCGAAGGTCACAGCTTCCAGGACACCCAGACCTACAAGAGCGAGGAGCTCGTCAGGAGCGAATGGGCGCACGATCCGCTGCCGCGGCTGAGGGACTATCTCGTGCCTGCCATGCTCAGCGCGGAGGAATGGAACGAGATAGCGCGGACCGCAAAGGCTGCCGCCGAACGGGCGCGCGTCGAGGCCGAATCCCGGCCGGTCGCCGACCCTGAAACCGTCACCAGCCATGTCTTCTTCGAAGGGCAAATGCAGGTCATGGGCGGTCAGCACTCTGCCGGCTACCTGCCGCCGGAAACGACGGAGACGGCGGCGAGCGACGGCCAGCGGATCAACATGGTGACGGCGATCCGCCGCACGCTCGATTACGAGATGTCGGTGAACGAACGGGTCGTCCTCTTCGGCGAGGACATCGGCCCGAAGGGCGGCGTCCATGCCGTAACGCTCGGGCTGCAGGAGAAATACGGTGCCCACCGCGTCTTCGACACGTCGTTGTCGGAGGAGGGCATCATCGGCCGGGCCGTCGGGATGGCGCTCGCGGGCCTCGTGCCCGTACCGGAAATCCAGTTCCGCAAATATGCCGAGCCCGCGATCGAGCAGCTCAATGATTGCGGCACGATCCGTTGGCGGACCAGCAACCGCTTCGCCGCGCCGATCGTCGTGCGCATGGCTGGCGGCTTCTTCAAATGCGGCGATCCGTGGCACAGCCAGACGAACGAGGTCGCCTTCGTCCACCAGCCCGGCTGGAGGATCGCCGTTCCCTCCAACGCCGAGGATGCGGTGGGGCTCCTGCGCACCGCCTTGCGCGGCAACGATCCGGCGATCTTCTTCGAGCATCGGGCCATGCTCGACCACCCCTGGGCGCGGCGACCCTATCCCGGCGATTCTTTCGCCCTGCCTTTCGGCAAAGCGAAGTTCACGCGGCAAGGCGGCGACATCACCATCGTCACCTGGGGTGCCATGGTACCTCGCTGCGAAGAGGCGGCGGAAGGGATCTCCGCCGATGTGATCGATCTCAGAACCCTGATGCCCTGGGACAGGGAAACGGTCATCGCCTCCGTGCGCCGCACCCGCCGATGCCTTGTCGTCCACGAGGACCTCGGAACTGCGGGTTTCGGCGCGGAAATTGCCGCAGCCGTCGCCGACGAAGCCTTCATCGAGCTCGATGCGCCGGTCTCGCGGCTGACCATGCCGGATATTCCCAGCCCCCATAATCCTGTTCTGCTCGACTGGGTGGTCCCCTCGACGGAACGGATCCGCAAGAAGATCACCGATCTGCTGGAGTTCTGAGCATGGGCGACCTCATCGACATCCAGGCTCCTCTGGAGCAGGAAGGGACAAAGGCGGTCGTTCGCAACTGGCTGAGGGCGATCGGCGAGACCGTGAAGGCGGGCGATCCGCTGGTCGAGCTCGAAACCGACAAGGTGACTCAGGAGGTCGGAGCCCCCGCCGACGGGGTGCTCGCGGAAGTCCTGATGCAGAGCGGTGACGACGCCATCCCCGGCGCCGTTCTCGGCCGGATCGGCAGCCAGGCCACCGAGGCCGGAAATGCGCCGCATTACTCGCCCGCCGTGCGCCATGCAGCGGAAGAATATGGGCTCGACCCGGCGACCGTCGCCGGCACCGGCCGAGGCGGCCGCGTCACGCGCGCCGACATGGACAGGGCGTTTGCGGCGCGACAGGAGGGGCCTGCTTCGGGCGCGACAGGGACCGAAGGCAGGGGAGCGGCCCCGAGGTCGCGCAGGATACCGCATAGCGGCATGCGCGCCGCGATCGCCGAACATATGCTCAACTCCGTCACGAGGGCGCCGCATGTTACGGCCGTCTTCGAGGCCGATTTCTCCGCGGTGATGCGTCATCGGGACGAGCATGGGAAGAGGCTTGCGGCCAGAGGGATCAAGCTCTCCTATACGGCTTATGTGGTTTCGGCCTGCGTGGCGGCGATGCGCGCGGTCCCCGAGGTGAACAGCCGCTGGCACGAGGATGCGCTCGAAGTGTATGAGGACATCAATATCGGTGTCGGGATCTCACTTGCGGACAAGGGGCTGGTCGTGCCGGTCATCCATCGGGCGCAGGACCTGTCGCTTGCCGAGATCGCGGCCCGGCTGCAGGATCTGGCGACGCGCGCGCGTTCGAATGCGCTCTCCCATGCGGAGGTAACGGGCGGCACCTTCACCATTTCCAATCATGGCGTCTCCGGATCGCTGCTCGCGGCGCCGATCATCATCAACCAGCCGCAATCGGCGATCCTCGGCGTGGGCAAGCTCGACAAGCGGGTGGTCGTCCGAGAGGTGGACGGCGCCGACACGATCCAGATACGTCCGATGGCCTATGTGTCGCTGACGATCGACCATCGTGCCCTGGACGGCCACCAGACGAATGCGTGGCTGACGCATTTCGTCCGCGCGATCGAGACCTGGCCTACTGAACGTGGCCGATAACGTCCCGCAGATTGAAGTGCTACGGCGATCTTTGCGCGTCTGATAGGACGCGCGGCGCTGCAGGTGATCCTCCCGGCCCCTGATCATCGCCCGAAACGGCGATTGAAATCGATTACATTTTCTGGCTTCATGTGCCGGCAAGATTTGGGAGGATCTTATGAGGAAATTCATCGCATTTGCGCTGGGCACCGTTGCTTCCATCGTCCTGTCTGCAACCGCATACGCCGAGACTTTCAAGATCGGTCTTTCCAACGGCTGGGTCGGCAGCGAGTGGCGCACCCAGATGATCGACGAAGCGAAGGCCGCGGCTGCGAAATGGAAGGAAAAGGGCGTCGATGTGGAGGTCTCGGTCCAGAGCGCCAATGTCGACGTGCCGGGCCAGATCGCGCATATTCGCAACTTCATCGCGGAAGGCGTGAATGCCATTATCGTCAACCCGAACAGCCCGACCGCTTTCGATCCGATCTTCGCCCAGGCCAAGGAAGCCGGCATACTGGTGATCGCCACCGACGCGGAAGTCTCTTCGCCGGATGCGATCTATGTCGGCATCGACCAGACCGCCTGGGGTGCGGCGGGCGCCAAGTGGCTGGCCGAGACGCTCGGCGGCAAGGGCAAGGTGGTCGCGATCAACGGTGTCGCCGGCCATCCGGCAAACGAAATGCGCGTGGCCGGTTACAAGAGTGTCTTCAAGGAAAATCCGGATATTCAGGTCGTCAACGAGGTCAACGCCAACTGGGACCAGGCGCAGGGCCAGCAGGCGATGCAGAACATTCTCGCAACCTATCCGGACATCAATGGCGTGCTGGTGCAGGACGGTATGGCGGCCGGCGCCTGGAAATCGATCATGGACGCCGGCAAGACCGGCCAGATCGCGGCAACCGGCGAAATCCGCAAGGACTTCATCGACCTCTGGATCAAGGAAAAGCTGAACTCGGGCGCGACCGTCAACCCGCCGGGCGTCATGGCCAGCGCGCTCAACGTCGCCGTTTTGATGCTGCAGGGTAAGGAACTGAAGGAGCCGGCAAAGGCCGGGCAGTACGGCAATGCGCTCTATCTGCCGATCCCCTTCATCGACTCGAAGAATGTTGCCGAGGCCGCAAAGCAAATAGAGGGAAAGCCCGGCTATTATTCCTATACGAGCTCGCTTTCGATCGAAGAGGCGGAAGCGCTTTTCAAGTGAGCCTTCCGGCGCGTGCCGCGGTGCCTGCAAATCCTGTTGGACGAGGGGTCCGCGGCAGTGGCGTCATGGCTTTGACGCATTCATTCTTCCTCATTCCAGTGCCTGTCACAGGGATTCGGCGGCGCCGCGTCTGCGGCGCGGGAGAATTCTTCCGGCCTAATGACTTGGGCTAGCTGGATTCCTGTGACGAGCACAGGAATGAGGATCGGAGGAGAGCCTCCCCAAACCAGGCGAACGGACGAGTTTCCATGTCGAAGTTGAAACTGAGCGGCGTAAGCAAGGCTTACGGTGCGACCTTGGCGCTCCGCCGTGGCGATTTCGAGGTCATGGCCGGCGAGGTCCATGTCCTCATGGGTTCCAACGGCTCGGGGAAGAGCACGCTCTGCAAGGTCATTGCGGGCAGCGTGCGGCCCGATAGCGGCAGGATCCTGGTCGACGACCAGCCGGTGACGATCACCGGACCGCGCTCGGCGCGAGCTCACGGGATCGGCATCTTCTACCAGGAACTCAGCCTCGCGGCCCATCGCTCGGTCGAGGAGAACATCTCGCTGGGCAGGCTCCCGGTCAAATCCGGCATCTTCGTGGATCGGGCGGAGCTCCGGCAACGCGCTGCGCGCTATATCGGCCTGTTTGACGGCGTATCCGGTGAGGGGTTTGCCGCCGACACGCTCGTCGGCAACCTGCGGCCGGACCAGCGTCAGCTCGTAGAGATCATGAAAGCGCTGGCGAGCGAGGCGCCGCTCCTCATCTTCGACGAGCCCACCTCGGCTCTCGATCGCGTCCAGGTGGAGCGCTTCTTCGAGATCCTGCGCGATCTTAAGCGTCGCGGGCGCGGCATCATTTTCATTTCGCACCGCATGGACGAGATCAGGGCGATTGGCGACCGCGTCACCATCATCCGCGACGGCGAGACCATCACGACGCTCAACCTGAGCGACACCGACGCGGCAACCGTTATCCGGCTGATGGTCGGTGGTGCTGGCGACATGCCGGCCTCGCAATCGTCAGTGCCGGCGGTGATAGAGGGGCAGGGAGGCGCAGCGCTGACCGTGCGCAATCTTTCCGGCCGCGGCTTTCGCGACGTGAGCTTCGAGGTCATCAGGGGCGAGATCCTCGGTTTCGGCGGTCTGCACGGCCAGGGTCAGTCGGCGGTGCTCAGGTCGATCTTCGGCGCCGGCCCGGTTGCCTCCGGCGAAATCCTGATCGGCGACGGCCGCTTCGACGCCTCGAGCCCGCGCGACGCGATCCGGCGCGGCTGCGCCTACGTCTCCGGCGACCGCGCCCGCGACGGGGTCATTAGCGGCCGGCCGATCATCGAGAACGTCACGCCGATCCATTATCTGCGCGACCGGCTGATGATCGCGCGGCCGGGCAAGCTGCGCGCCAGGGTAGCGCCGGCGCTGGAAAGCATGCACACCAAATTTGCGAGTCTCTTCCACCCGATCAGTTCGCTTTCGGGCGGCAACCAGCAGAAAGTGATCATCGCCCGCTGGCTGATCGACCGGCCGGATGTGCTGCTGCTCGACGATCCGACCAAGGGCATCGACCTGTCGGCCAAGGCGGACCTTTTCGCGCTGATCCGGCAATTGGCGGCAGCAGGCCTCGGCATCGTCCTCTATTCCTCGGAGGATGCCGAACTGCTCGGCAATGCCAACCGCATCCTTGTCTTCAACGGCGGATCGGTCAGCCGCGAGCTCACCGGGGCGGACCGCACCCGCTACAATCTATATCAAGCCGCTTACGAGGCCGCGTGATGGCAGAGACCACAACCCTCCCCACCTGCCGGCACGCGGGCGGAATCGGCAGGCTTCTGGAGCGCTATCCGTTCCTGCCCGCACTCGCCATCGCTGCCGCACTCCTGCTCCTGAACGGCCTTTTTTCGCCGAACAGCCTTTCCTTTCGGGCTCTGACCGGTCTGCTCAGCACCTATATGGCACTGATTCTGCTCGCCATCGCTCAGACCTACGTGGTCTATGCCGGCGACATCGATCTTTCGGCCGGGGCGATCCTCTCGCTCGTCAATGTTGCGATCGTGGTCCTGATGGAGCGTTGGGGAGGGGGCGCCGGGGCGGTAATCCTGGCGCTCGCAATAGGTCTCCTGCTTGGTGTCGCTTGCGGCGTAGTGAACGGCTTCGTCGTCGCGGCCCTGCGGCTGCAGGCAATCGTCGCAACCTTTGCGACCAGCATCTTCTTCACCGGGCTTGCGTTGTACATCCTGCCCGTTGCCGGCACGCCGGCGCCGGCGCTTTTCTGGCGCACCTATGGTGGTCGTGTTTTCGGCCTGCCTTTCGTCTTCTATATTCTGGGGGCCCTCGTCGTCCTCCTGGCCGTAATAAGCCGCACGAGGCTTGTCGCGCAACTGCTTGCCGTCGGCGACGACCAGCAGGCGGCCTACCAGACCGGGCTGCCAGTTATCGCGACCCGGATCAAGGGCTATGTTCTCTGCGGCCTTTTCTCGGCGCTCGCTGCCTTCTGCATTACCGGCGACACCGCAAGCGGCGACCCGCTGGTCGGCGGCAAGATGACGCTCTACAGCATTGCAGCGGTCGTGTTAGGCGGCACCGCGCTCTCCGGCGGATGGGGCACCGTCGTTGGCTCGCTGCTCGGCGCCCTGACGATAGGACTCATCAACTCCGTCGTCTTCTTCATGGGCACGCCGTCCGAGTGGCAGAACTTCGCGCAGGGCCTTGCGATCCTCCTCGTCCTGATGGCAGGCGTGCTTGCCGGCAGGAGGGCGCGTTCATGAGCCGCGTCGTGTCCTTCGTCCGCCAGCCGATCGTCGTCGCGCTCGTGCTCATCGTGCTGCTCCTCTATCTTGGCGAAGCGCTGTCGCCGGGCTTTGCCACCGGCGGGCAGATCCTGAGGCTGCTGATCGTCGCGTCGCTGCTCGGCATCATTGCGGCCGGTCAGAACGTTGTCATCCTCGGCGGACGCGAAGGCATCGATCTCTCGGTGGGCGGTGTCGTCTCGCTCTCGGCGATCATCGCGGGCAACGTCATGAACGGCGCCGACGGCGGCATCGTGCCGGCGACCGCAGCCTGTCTTGCGGCCGGCGCCTTCTTCGGCCTCCTGAACGGGCTCGGCGTCACGCTCCTCAGAATCCCGCCGCTCGTGATGACTCTCGGAATGCTGGGCGTGCTGCAGGGGCTTCTCGTCGTCATCCGCATGGGGATTCCTTCCGGTCAGGCCGCTCCAGCGCTCTCGCGCTTCGTCACGCAGCCGCTCGCGCTCCATGTCCCCGGCATCATCTGGCTCTGGCTCGCGATCGGCATTCTCATGGCCTTCATGCTCAACCGCACCGTTTTCGGCCACCGTATCTATGCGATCGGCTCCAATGAGCACGCGGCCTATATGGCGGGCGTGCCGGTCAAACTCGTCCGCATCGCGCTCTTCGTCATCTCCGGCATGTTCGCCGCGATCGCCGGGCTCTGCCTGCTCGGCTATTCCGGCACGTCCTTCGCCAATGTCGGCGAGCAATACATGCTCCCCTCGATCATCGCGGTCGTCTTCGGCGGCACGTCGCTTGCCGGGGGCAGGGGCGGCTATACCGGCACCATGGCGGGTGCGGTCCTGCTCGTCATCCTGCAGAGCATCCTGACGACGATCAATATCGAGGAGTCCGGGCGCCAGATGGTGTTCGGCGCGACGCTGCTGCTGCTCATGATGTTCTACGGACGCGGCCGGGCGATGCGCGCATGAAGGACCGGCCGAAGATCAAGGATATCGCCGAGAAGGCGGGCGTGTCGGCGGCCACCGTCTCGCGCGCCCTTGCCGCTTCCACACTGGTGACGGCCGAGACGCGCCAGCGCGTGCTCGACCTGGCGCGCGAGCTCGATTACCGCCCGAATGTCAGCGCCCGAAATCTGCGCACCCGCAGGTCCATGACGGTGCTGATGGTCGTGCGCGATGTCGGCAATCCCTTCTACCTCGACATCCTCAAGGGCGTCGAGGCGACGGCGCGCGAAGCCGGTTATGCCGTCTTGATGGGCAATACCGAGAACGACCCCGCCCGCGAGACGGAATATTTCAACATGCTGCGCGACGGACATGCCGACGGCATGATCCTGATGACCGGCAAACTGCCGTCCGACGGCGGCTGGAACCATATGCCCGTGGTGGTGGCGCTGGAAATGATCGAGGGCTCGGGACTGCCGCATGTGCAGGTCGACAATGTCGCCGCGGCGCGCGGAGCCGTCGAGCACCTGATTTCACTTGGCCACCGGCGGATCGCCCATATATCCGGCCCCGTTCCCGAGCCGATGAGCGTCTGTCGCCGGGAGGGGTTTCGTCTGGCGATGCGCGATGCCGGGCTGACGATTCCAGGCGGATACGAAGTGCGAGGCGACTTCCTGATCGAAAGCGGCGAACGGTGCTGCCGCTCGCTCTTCTCTCTTTCACATCCGCCGACCGCGCTCTTCGTCGCCAATGACGAGATGGCCTATGGGGCCGTCCATGAGCTGAGACGGATCGGACGCGACGTGCCGGGCGACGTGTCGGTCGTCGGCTTCGACGATCTCTATCTGAGCAAGGCCTTCTATCCGCCGCTGACGACCGTCGGCCAGCCGCGCTCGGAGATCGGCCGAACGGCCATGGCGGTGCTCCTTCGAATTCTGGCAGGCGGCAGCGCCGCGGAAGCGGTCGAACCGATTGTGCTGCCCACTGTTCTGAAAGTCCGCGGCAGCACGGCGCGGCCACCTATCTAAGAGCGCATGCGGGCGACAGGAGGCGGTCGCCGCTGGTTATCCGGGGGAGGAGAAAATGACCACATTACCGAAACAGACCTTGCGCGTCGGCTTCGTCGGCACCGGCTTCATCGCGCATTTCCACCTGAAATCACTCATCGGCGTGCGAAACGTCGAGGTGGCCGGCGTCTACAGCCGAAGCGCCGAAAACCGCGCGCGTTTCGCGAGAGAGGTCGAGGCGCTCGATCTCGGCCGGTGCCGCGCGCATGAAAGCCTCGAATCGCTGGTGCGCGCCGGCGACGTCGACGCGATCTGGATTCTTTCGCCCAACTACACTCGGCTTGACGTCATGCGCACGCTCCACCAGGAGATCAAGGCGGGGCGAAGCGAGATCTTCGCGGTTGCTTGCGAGAAGCCGCTTGCGCGCACCGTGGCGGAGGCCCGCGAGATGCTGCATCTGGCTGAGGATGCCGGCCTCAATCACGGCTATCTCGAGAACCAGGTCTTCTGCACGCCGGTGCTGCGTGGCAAGGAGATCATCTGGCGGCGCGCCGCCTCGACCACCGGCCGGCCCTATCTCGCACGCGCCGCGGAAGAGCATTCCGGTCCGCATGAACCCTGGTTCTGGCAGGGCGACAAGCAGGGCGGCGGAGTGCTTTCCGACATGATGTGCCACAGCGTCGAGGTGGGGCGCCATCTCTTGACCGCGCCCGGCGCCCCCCGCAATTCGCTTAGGATCAAGTCGGTGAACGGCACGGTGGCGAACCTCAAATGGACTCGGGCGAGCTATGCCGATGAGCTGCGCCGCCGCTTCGGCGAGGATGTCGATTACCGCCGGCGGCCCTCGGAGGATTTCGCCCGGGCGACGGTCACGCTTGAGGACGAGGCGGGCAACGAACTGATGATCGAGGCGACCACATCCTGGGCCTATGTCGGCGCCGGCCTGCGCATCCAGCTCGAGCTTCTCGGTCCCGAATATTCGCTCGAGTACAACTCGCTCGGGACGGGCCTGAAGATCTTCCTGTCGCGGGCGGTGCAAGGCGCGGAAGGAGAGGACCTCGTCGAAAAGCAGAATGCCGAACACGGTTTGATGCCGGTGCTGGAGGACGAGGCGGGCGTCTACGGCTACACGGACGAAAACCGCCACATGGTCGAATGCTTCCGCAAGGGCGTGAAACCACTCGAAACCTTCGAGGATGGTCTTGCAGTCGTCGAGATCCTGATGGGCCTCTACCGGTCCGCGGAGATCGGCGCGACGCTCCATTTCCCCGCACCGGAGCTCGAAAACTATGTCCCCGTTGTGGCGCGCTTAGGATCATGATCGTGCGGGCAGAGAGCTCTTCCCGCGCGCGGGAAGAGCCTCCCAGCGCGCGGGCATATGGAAGCCGGACTCCAAATTAGTTGACTCAGTCCACTAATGGCGCGAGTATCTGCTCGGGTGGAGGTCCGAAATGCAGGTCGATCGCAACGCGCTTGTCGGTGAAATCAGACGTTTCAACCGCTTCTACACGCGCACCATAGGCCTTCTCGACGAGACGCTGACGGAGAGCGACTTCACGCTCGCCGAGGCGCGTGTGCTGTTCGAACTTGGCCATCGGGAGGATCCGGTCGCATCGGAAATCGCCGAGGCGCTGCGTCTCGATCCGGCCTATCTTGCGCGCATCATTCGTAGGTTTGCCGTTGGCGGCCTGACAGAGGTTCGTGCCGACGGCACCGACCGCCGGCGGCGTATCCTGTCCCTGACGGATAAGGGCAAAGCGGCATTGGCGGAGCTTCAGGTGGCAGCCGACAGGGACATAGCGCACCTCCTCCGCGATCTTTCCGACGAGAAACTGTGCGAACTCCAGGGCGCGCTGACGAAGATGATGGAGTTGCTGCACGGATCGCCCAGTGAAGGGCCGGCGGTAACGCTGCGGCCCTACCGCATCGGCGATGTCGGCTGGGTCATCCAGCGACAGGCGGTGCTCTATGCCGAGGAATACGGGTGGGACATCACCTACGAAGCGCTCGCTGCGGAGATCGGTGCCGCTTTCATCCGCAATTTTCGCGAAGGCCGCGATTTCTGCTGGATCGCCGAACTTGACGGGAGGCGGGCCGGCGCGATCTTCCTTCTTCATCAGGATGACGAAACGGCGAGATTGCGCCTCCTCCACGTGGAGGCAGCAGCGCGGGGCCTCGGCATCGGCAGGCGGTTGGTCGACACCTGCATCGAGCAGGCGCGTGCCTCGGGATACCGACGCGTCGTCCTCTGGACGAACGACGTGCTCGTCGCAGCGAGAGCGATCTATGAACGGGCTGGCTTCCGGCTCGTCAGCGAGGAAAGGCACCGGAGTTTCGGCAAGGATCTCGTCGGCCAGACCTGGGGGCTGGCGCTGCAAGCGGGCGCTCGATAGCCGGGGTCGCGCTCCAACGCAGTCGGGAACTTTCCTGTCGGAAGGGTTTGCCTCGGCATGCCGGACGATGCGAATCAGCCGACGGTCCTCATCCCGGCGCTCCTTCCGGTCTCGAAGCGGCGGCCGCGCCGTATCGTGCGAGAAGTTCACCGGTCTTCGCAGGGGCGAAGATATCGTCCAACAGCAGGTGGGCGGCACCGAACAGAGCGCTATCGTCACGGATCGTGGATAGCTCGATCGAGAGGTTGCGCGTGGCGAGCGGCAGACAGCGCTGGTAGACGAGTTCGCGGATGCCGGACAGCAGCAAATCGCCGCCGCGTGCAAGAGTGCCGCCGACGACGATCAGGCTCGGATTGATGATGCTGACCGCATCGGAAACGACCTCGCCGACCGTGCGGCCCGCAGCGCGCAGCAGCATCAGGGCTTCGGGCTTGCGCTGTTCGACGAGGTCGAGCACGTCGCGGGCGGTTTCGGCGCGAAAGCCGCGCGAGGAGAGGTCGCGGGCGATCGCCCAGCCGGCGGCGCGCGCCTCCACGCAGCCGAACTTGCCGCAACGGCAGAGCGGTGCGTCATCCGACAGGAACTGGATGTGGCCGATGTCGCCGGCGGCGCCCTGAGCGCCGCGGAACAACCTTCCGCCTGCGATCATGCCGCTGCCGATGCCCGTGCCGACCTTCACGAAGAGCATGTCGTCAACCGTCGGGACGCGACGTTTGTGCTCGCAGATCGTCATCAGGTTCACGTCGTTCTCGACATAGACCGGCACCGAGAACCGTGCATTGAGGCCGCCGATGATGTCGAATTCGTCCCAGCCGGGCAACACCGATGGGCCGACGACGCAGCCGCGCTTGAAATCCACGGGAGTCGGCAGGCTGAGACCGATGCCGAGGAGGAAACCGTGCGTCGGTGAGGCCCCTGCCGCCAGTGCGGCGAAGGCTTCGCCGATCCGTTCCAGCGTCGCCTCGGGGCCGCTCGCTACGCAAAAGGACAGCGTCGTCTGGGACAGGATCGCCGGCGTCAGATCCATGGCGGCGAGATGGATGTGCGTCTCGCCGACATTGGCGACCAGCAGAAAGCCGCTCGTGGCGTTGATCGCCAGCACACGGGTCGGCCGTCCCCCGCTGGGCAGGGTCTCTTCCGTCTCGCGTACCAGCCCGCTGGCGAGGAGCGCGTTCAGCCGCTGCGTCACGGTCGCCCGCGACAGGCCGGAGGCGGCCAGCAGTTCGGCGCGCGAGACGGCGCTGCCGGTCGCGATGAGCGAAAAGATACCTCCGGCGCCTTCCAGCGTCGGTCTGTCAGGCCCCTGTACCGGCCGTGCCATGCAGAACTCCTGTTTTTCGGCCCGGTTTAGCGGCAAAGCGGGGTGCGATAAAGCGCGGAAGCCCGTTTGGGACGATAACTTATGGAATATACCATACATAAGTCATCCCACTCTTACCGCATCGCCCGGCGACCGCGTGGCTCCGTTTCTCATATGGCTGCTTCTCGCCGCCTTGCCATTCGGAAAGTCCCCGTTCACGAAGCAATTTTGTATAAAAACATACATAACATAGCCGACATTAAGTTGACTCTATCTAAAATGGGTGCGTTAATCGCTGCGGCCTTTGAGGAGAGGCCATATACGTCGAAAGAGCCGGAGGGGTTCACGGCGTCTTCGGATTTTGGGAGGATCAAATGGCACTTCACTGCATTCGCGCGTCCGCGCGCTCCGCCGTCCTGCGGGGGAGCATCGCCGCCGGCGTGCTCGCTCTCGGCCTCGCCCTCGGCGGCACCGCCGCCGCCAGCGAGGTAATCGTCGGCCTGGTCACGAAAACCGAGGTCAATCCATTCTTCGTCAAGATGCGCCAGGCGGCCGAAGCGCGCGCCAAGGAGAAGGGCGTGAAGCTGATTGCCCGCGCCGGCAAGTTCGACGGCGACAACGAAGGGCAGGTCGCCGCAATTGAAGACCTGATCAGCGCCGGTGCCAAGGGCATCCTGGTCACGCCGAACAATTCGTCCGGCATGCTCGACATCATCAAGAAGGCGCGTGAGACCGGCGTTCTGGTGATCGCGCTCGACACGGCAACCGATCCGGCCGATGCCGTCGACGCCACCTTCGCCACGGACAATTTCGAGGCCGGCGTGCAGCAGGGCGCCTACGCCCGCAAGGCGATGGGCGACAAGAAGGCGGTCGTCGCAATGCTGGACGGCACGCCCGGCGGCACGGTCGATACGTTCCGCCACGACGGTTACCTGAAGGGCTTCGGAATAGCCGAGGGCGACCCTTCCATATCAGGCGCGGCCATCACCAACGGAGCGCAGGACAAGGGCCAGATCGGCATGGAGAACCTGCTCTCCAAGAACGGTGAGATCAACGCCGTCTACACGATCAACGAGCCGGCGGCGGCCGGCGCCTATGCGGCGCTGAAAGCCTTCGGCAAGGAAGGCGAGGTGATGCTCACCTCGATCGATGGCGGCTGCGCCGGCGTCCGCGACGTCAAGGACGGCAAGATCGCCGCGACGGTCATGCAGTTCCCCTACAAGATGGCGACGATGGGCGTCGACGCGGTGGTGGAATATGCGGCCACCGGCAAGAAGCCGAACGGCTTCGTCGACACCGGTTCCGTTCTCATCACGGACAAACCGGTGGAAGGGTTGGATTCGAAAGATAGCGCCTGGGGCCTCGAAAACTGCTGGGGCGACTGATCCGCCTCTGGCGGCGGGATCGCGCGGCGCCCTGCGCCGTAGCGGTCCCGCGGTCGAACGGACGGGCAACGAGATCTGACCCACGGGACGTCCATGAACACAGCAACCGTATATCCAGCCGAGGCGCCGCGAAGCCTGAAAGCGCGTATCCTGGGCAGCCCTTCGGCGGGGCCGCTTCTGGTGCTTCTCGGCTTCTGCGTGATCTTCGCGCTGACCAATCCCCGCTTTCTCGCCAGCCAAAACCTATCGATCATCCTGCAGCAGACGGTCGTTATCGGCGCTCTGGCTATCGGCCAGACGCTGGTGATCCTCACCGCCGGAATCGACCTTGCCGTGGGCGCCATATGCGTGCTGGGCACGATCGTCGCGGGCAAGCTGACCAATCTCGGCTATGATCCGGTTCTCTCCATGGGCATCGCTGTACTCGTATCAACGGCCGCCGGCCTTGCCGCCGGCGGCCTCGTCAGCGGCCTCAGGCTTCCGCCCTTCATCGTCACGCTCGGCATTCTCGGCATCCTGACCGCGGCGCTGCGGCTCATTTCCGAGGGTGGCGCCTTCCCGGTGCGCGATCCCTTCCTGGCCTGGACGGGAAATACGATGAAGCTGGGCGGCTTCGTGCTCACCTATGGCGTGCTGATCATGTTCATGCTCTATGCGAGCGTCTGGTATTTGCTGAACCAGACGAAATGGGGCCGGCATGTCTATGCCATCGGCAACAATGCCGAGGCGGCCCGGCTGGTCGGCATCCCGGTGCGGCGCCACCTGCTCTCGGTTTATGTGCTGGCCGGCCTCATCTACGGCATTGCCGCCTGGCTCGCGCTCGGGCGCATCCCCAACGCCGACCCGAATGCCATGCAGAGCGCCAATCTCGATTCGATCACCGCGGTGGTGATCGGCGGCACCAGTCTCTTCGGCGGCCGCGGCGGGCTCGTGGGGACATTGATCGGCGCGCTCATCGTTGGCGTCCTGCGCAATGGGCTGACGCTCGCCGGCATCGACCCGCTCTGGCAGGACCTCATAACCGGTATCCTCGTCATCATCGCCGTCGCGCTCGACCAGTTGTCCCGGAGGAAGCGATGATCCCGGCCAGTTCCCGCACCGAAAAGCCTTCCGCCCGCGTGGTTCTCGAAGCGCGCAACGTGGTGAAGACCTACGGCCACGTCACTGCGCTCGACGGCGTCGACTTCGAGCTCAGGGCCGGCGAGATCCTTGCCGTCGTCGGCGACAACGGCGCCGGCAAGTCGACTCTCATCAAGACCCTGACCGGCGCCGTGCGCCCGACCAGCGGTGAAATCCTGCTCGACGGAGTGCCGGTCCACTTCAAGGGACCTCTCGATGCGCGCCATGCCGGAATCGAGACGGTTTATCAGGACCTCGCCGTGGCACCTGCGCTCGATATCGCCGCCAATCTCTTTCTCGGCCGGGAGCTGCGCGCACCTGGCCTCCTCGGGAGCCTCTTTCGCCGTCTCGACAAAAAGGGCATGCGCGAGGAAGCCCGCCGGGCCATGGGAGAACTCAAGTTTCGCCTGCCGGCGATCGACAATCCGGTGGAATCGCTCTCGGGAGGCCAAAGGCAGGGCGTGGCCGTGGCCCGCGCTGCGCTTTTCGCCCGCAGGCTGGTGATCATGGACGAGCCGACCGCGGCACTCGGAGTGCGTGAGACGGGACAGGTGCTGCAGCTCATCCGCTCGATACGGGATCGCGGCCTGCCCGTCGTTCTGATCAGTCACAACATGCCGAACGTCTTCGACATCGCCGACCGTATTCACATCATGCGCCTCGGCCGGCGTGCCGCCGTCGTTACCCCCAAGACCCATTCCATGAACGACGTCGTTGCCATCATGACCGGCGCAGCGACTGCCTGACCCCCTTGTCCCGAAAGGAGTGAGACCATGTATCGCCTCGACCGGAAGCTCGCGCGCATCCGCGCCGGCCAATACACCCGCAGCGACTTCATCATCGCCGACGCAAAGGACGGCGACATGGGTCCATCGATAACCTCCTGCGGTCCCAAGCGGGAGAAGGACGGCAGCTGGTCACGCCACTATACCCGTCCCGAATTTCTAGAGAATATCCGCGCCGTCGTAGAGCAGGACATCGTAGACATCATGCTCACCTCCGCCTCCAATATGGAAGCGCTGACCGAGATGGGCGTCTATCGCGACAGTGCCGTCAAGCCGGCTATCCGCGCCAACGATACGACGGACGTCTGGGTCTGCCGCGGCGCGACCTATGTGAAGGAGGCCTCGCGCCCCTTCCGCACCGCCTCCCTCTCGCGCGTGATGACCGGCTCCGTCGATCCTGCGCCTGGCGCGCCGATCATCGGCACCGATCTTGGTCTCTACTCCATCACCTTCAACAACGATCTTGACCGCGACTACGAGGCGCTCGAAGCCTTCCGCGCCTTCCGCGAGGATGCGGCGCGCAACGGGTTCAAGTATTTCCTCGAAGTCTTCAATCCCAACGTCGACTGCGGCATCGACCCGGAAGTGCTGCCCCATTATGTCAACGACGTGATGATGCGCTGCCTTGCCGGCGTCACCAGGGGAGACCGGCCGCAGTTCCTGAAGATCGCGTTCAACGGCGCCAGGGCGATGGAGGAACTCGCCTCCTACGATCCGAGCGTCATCGTCGGCGTGCTCGGCGGCGGCGCCGGCACGACGCGAGATTGCTTCGAGCTGCTCCACCAGGCCGAACGCTTCGGCGCACGAGTGGCGCTGTTCGGACGCAAGATCAACCTTGCCGCGGACCCGCTTTTGATGGTGCGCCTGCTTCGCGAGGTCGCCTCCGGCACTGTCTCGCCCTCAGAGGCGGTGAAGGCCTATCATGCGGGTCTTGCCAAGGAAGGCATCACGCCGCTGCGCGATCTCGCGGCCGACAACGTCGTCACGGAAGCCGTCCTCAAACCGGAAGAGAGCCGATGAGCGGTGGCCGGCGGGGGATTCTCACGGGCGGAACGTGGTGTGCCGACTACAACCGCACCGTCAGCCACTGGCCGGGCGAGGACGGTCTTGCCGAACTCCTCGAGGAAGAACGCCACGGCGGGGGCTCGGGTTGCAATCTGGCGCTCGACATCAAACGCCTGGATCCGTCGATCCCCGTCGAGACGATAGGGCTCGTTGGTGACGACGACGACGGCCGCTACCTGTTGGAGGCAGCCGCGGCGGGCGGTATCGATACCCGCCAGATGACGGTGACCGGGGACGCCGCCACCCAGTTCTGCGACGCCTATGTCTCGCTGCGCTCCCGCCGGCGCACCCACATATTCCACGCGGGGTGCGCGGCACTCCTGACGCCGGACCATTTCGACTTTTCTTCGACACGCATGCGCTATCTGCATCTCGGGCTCCCCGGCGTGCACCGCATTCTTGACGCCCCCTGGCAGGGCGAGCCGAATGGATGGGTGGCGGTTCTCAAGAAGGCGCGCGCGGCGGGTCTCGAAACCAATTTGGAACTGGCGAGCATCGACCGCGCGCTCATGGCGCGTCTTGCCGTGCCGTGCCTGCCGCATCTCGACTTTCTGATCGTCAACGACCTGGAGATCGGGGCAATTGCCGGCGTGGAAACAATTCTCGATGGTGCGCCCGATGAGGCGGCATGCATGCATGCCGCACGCACCGTTCTGGAGCGCGGCGCACTGAAACTCGTCGCCGTGCACTGCCCGGTCTTTGCGGTCGCGGTCAGCCGCGAAGGAGAAAGCGTGGCGCTGCCGTCCGTCGCGGTTCCGGAATCGGAGATAAGGGGTGCCAACGGGGCTGGCGATGCCTTCGCTGCCGGAATGCTATACGGCATTCATGAAGGCTGGAGTGTCGAGGAATGTCTCCGGCTGGCCCATGCATCAGCGGCTGCATCGTTGCGCAGCGTCTCGACGACCGGCGCGATCGAGCCATGGAGGGAATGTTTGGCGCTCGCGGACAACTGGGGACCTCGCAACCGTTGAGGGGCGATCACGCGCTTGGCCTTCCCTCGAACCGCCGGGTCCGCAAAGGGAAAATTCCAAGGATGACGACCGAGGGAGGTCGAGGCGGTCGGGTTCCCGAGGGATCCCAGGATCCAGAAGACATATGTGCATGCCGTAGCGAGGCGGCGGAAGCCTGTCCCGGTGTCTCTGGAACTTTCCCGCCGGAACGAGGTTTGCTTCGGCATGCCGAAAGATGCAAACCAGCCGACCGTCCTCATCACCGGTTCGAGCGGCTTCCTGGGTCAGGCGATCGCGCATCGTCTGAAGGACCGCTACCGGGTCATCGGACTCGACCTGTCCCCTCCGAAGGGACGCTCCGAGATCGAAGAGACGATCGAGCTCGACATCACCTCCGACGAAAGCGTGGAGAAGGCGATCGAGGCGGCGCGCAACCGCAGCGGCGGGCACGTAGCGTCCGTGATTCATCTGGCCGCCTATTACGACACGACCGGCAAGGACAACCCCAAATACGATGCCGTAAATGTCGAGGGAACGCGACGGCTGTTGAAGGCACTGCAGGACCTTCCGACCGACCAGTTGATATACGCGAGCACGCTCCTGGTGCAGGCACCGAGCCCCGCCAAGGGAACACGGATCGACGAGGATGCGCCATTGGACCCGGCCTGGGCCTATCCCAAGTCGAAGGCCGAGACCGAGGCGGTGATCGCGAAGGAGCGGGGGGCGATCAGGACCGCGACCCTTCGCCTCGCCGGCGTCTATGACGAGGACTGCCGCGCCGCCTTCATCGCGCAGCAGATTGCCCGTATCTTCGAACGCCTGCCGACTGCCTATCTATTCAGCGGCGATCTCGAGGCGGGCCAGCCTTACCTGCACAAGGACGATCTGGTCGAGGCCTTCGTGCAGACCGTCGAACGCCGCAACGAACTGCCGGAGGAAAGCGTGTTCCTGATCGGCGAGGAGGAAACGCTCTCTTACGGCGAATTGCAGAAGCGCATCGGTCGGCTGGTCCACGGGGAGGACTGGCGCACGCTCGCTCTGCCCAAGAGCCTTGCCAAGCCGGGGGCATGGATGCAGACCGAGATTCTCGACCAGGACTCCGAGATCAAGCCGTGGATGATCGAGAACTCGGACGATCATTACGAGATCGACATCTCCCGTGCCCGCAACGAGCTCGGCTGGCAGCCGAGGCACAGCCTCGCTGTGACGCTGCCGGAAATGATCCGGCGGCTCAAGCAGGACCCGACCGACTGGTACGCGAAGAACAAGCTGGAGCCCTCCGTTGTCGCGGCCTCGGATCCGGAGATCGAGCAGGCGGAGCAAAGGCTGGCTCAACCGCTGGAGCGCAGCGATGCCGAAGTCGAAGTTGCCATCGAGGAGCACCGGCTGCGCACGCTTTGGGCGCCGCTCGCAAACGTCGCGCTCGGCCTTTGGCTCGTTGCCTCGCCTGCGACGCTCGGCCTCTTCGACCCCGTCAGCGCGCCGCTGCCGCCGGCGCTTGGCCACGAGATCGCCGAACCCGCCATCCGCAATGCCCGTCTCGGGATCAGCGAGATCCTGTCCGGGTTGCTCGTTGCGGCCTTCGCCCTTCTGGGCATGTACCGGCGCTGGTCCCACGCGCAATGGATCACGGCCGCGCTCGGCGTCTGGATCATGCTGGCGCCGCTCATCTTCTGGACGACCAGTCCCGCGGCCTACGCGACGGACACGCTTGCCGGCATGCTGATCGTGGCTTTTGCGGTGATGATTGCGCCGACGCCGGGGATCCGGCCGCGGGCGCTCGCCGCCGACGACGACCGGCCGCTCGGCTGGAGCTATTCGCCGTCCTCCTTCACCCAGCGCATGCCGATCGTCGCGCTCGCCTTTGTCGGCCTCTTCGTCTCGCGCTATCTCGCCGCCTATCAGATGGGCCATGTCGACGGGCTGTGGGACCCATTCTTCGGGCCGGGTGAAGCCCCCGTTCGCAACGGCAGCGAGGCGGTCGTGACCTCCTGGGTGTCCAAAGGCTTTCCGATCGCCGATGCCGGCCTTGGCGCCTTCGCCTACGGGCTGGATATCCTGGCCGGCTCGATCGGGGACAGCCGCCGCTGGCGCACCATGCCCTGGATGGTGCTCCTCTTCGGCCTCCTCATCGTGCCCCTCGGCGCCGTCAGCGTCTCCTTCATCATCATCCAGCCGCCGCTTATCGGCGCGCTCTGCACGCTCTGCATCGTCCAGGCGGCCGTCACCGTCGTGCTCATCCCCTATTCGATCGACGAGGTGCTCGCCACCATCCAGTATCTCTGGCGCGTCACGAAGGCGGGCGAGCCCTTCTGGCGGACCTTCTGGATGGGTGGCCCGGCCATTTCGGAGGACCAGACGCCGGCGCCCGACCTCAACCGCCCGGCCTCCGAGCTGTTGAAGGAATTCATCGTCGGCGGCGTCAACTTCCCCTGGACGCTGGTCGCGAGCACATTGCTCGGCGCGTTCCTGATGACGACGCCCTTGGTTTTCGGCAGCGTCCCGCCGCTCTATCACAGCGACCACATCCTCGGTTGCGTCGTGATCCTGGTCGCCGTCACCGCCATGGCGGAGGTGGTGCGCCCGGTTCGCTTCCTCAATGTGGCGCTCGGCGCCTGGGTAGCGGCCTCGCCGTTCCTGCTTGCCGGCGGCAGCACAGCGGCCACCGTCGCCAATCTCGCGATCGGTCTGGCATTGGTCGCACTCAGCCTGCCGCGCGGGACGCGCAGCGATGAGCATTATGGCGGGTGGGACCGGGCCATCGTCTGAGCGGGCAGACATTTCGCCAGACGCGGTTCGGTCAGCTCATCTGCGCAAGCACCATGACAATCAGGAAGCCGACGGCGTTGGCGATCGCCGAAGATTGCTGGAACTGATGCGACTCCGCCTCCGGCACGAGGTCGGTGATGGTGAGGTAGAACATTCCGCCCGCTCCCGTCGCGAATAGAAAACCGGTGACCGGCTGGGCCAGGCCTTTCAGCAGCAGCCACCCTGCCACGGCGGACACGAAAAGGGAGAGGCCGATGAGGGAGGTCCATCCGAGTGTCCGGTGCCTCGCGTTCTTCCGCTCCTCGTCGAGCGTCAATTCGCCGATGCTCATTCCTTCGCTGAAATTATCGATGCAGATCGCGAGACCCACGATCAGCGCCACCTTCGGCTCGAAGGTGGCGCCGACACCGATCGTCATTCCTTCGATCAGCTCTTCCGCACTCGTGCCGCCGGCGAGCACCGCGACATTGCTCCCGCGCGGCTTGCGCCGCCGATGCAGGCGATCGACCTCGGCCCTTTGGTCCGCTTCCGGTCCGGCCATTTTCCAGCGGTTGACGTAGAGGTCGAGGACATAGACGAGTCCGAGGCCGAGCAGAAATCCGGCAACGGCAAGCGGAAGACCTGCGAGTTTCATGGAGGTGGGCATCATCTCGAAAGCGAAGGTGCCCATGAGGACGCCGGCCGCGAAGCCGACGCCGATCGAGAGCACGAGGCTCGACGGCCTGAGCGAGATCGCCACCAGGCCGCCCAAGGGCGATGCGACGGCGGCGGCCGCGGCAGTCCCAAGGATGATCAGGAGATCATTATTCATCGCGGCCCAGGATGGTCATCGGCGGGGCGCGAGTGCCCCTTGTGATTCGCATTTCGGAGACAGCGCCGAGAACGAGGACACACCCGCAGTCCCGAAAGGCAGATGTGATCCGCGCATGGACCGCTCCTTGCAAGAGCTTCAACCGGCCCTCTCGCCAAAAGTTCCGAGCAGATGGTGCGCAAGTGCGTAGGCTGTTTCAATTAAAAAGTGAAACGCTCTATCGCGTCGCGTGATCCAGGCCCGGCAGCAGGAACTGAATGACCGCCGACAGGAAAGCTGAACGCCCCGCTTCGTTGCGGTCGAGATGCACGAAGTGGGTAGCGTCCGAAAGCTCGACGAGGCTCGCTTGCGGCGCCTCTCGCGCAATAGCCGCTGCATCCTCCGGACGGCTCCAGAAGTCGCGCTGTGAACGGATGACGAGCACCGGCATCGTCAATGCCGCCGCATTCCACTGCTTGCGGCCGAACGCCAGTTCAAAACTGTCAGCCATCGCGCCGCTCGGCGCGCGGAAACTCGGCGGCGTTCTCCGCGCGGAGGTGGGATCGGAGGACAGCGCCATGTCGGCGTAGGCGCGGGCGACAGCGGGGTCGCGCCACTCGGATTTATCGGGAACGGGGATGCTCTTGTCCCAGGCCGCAAACAGACTTTCCGCGGTGTTGAGCCGATAGGCGCCAAGCGCATCCATGTTCAGACTGCCCGGACGATCGGGGGCCTCGAGCGGCGAGCCTCGCCCGAGCGTCGGATGCCGGTCGGAGGCACCATAAAGGCTGTTGTAGAGGATGATTCGTTCCACGCGACCCGGATGGCGGGCGGCAAAGGCCGCGGCCCATTGCCCCCCCGTCGCCCATCCGAGAATGCTGACCTTGCCGTCGCCGCTCCATTCCGCAACCGCCTCGACGGCCGCGGCGACGTCGGAGACCGCTTCATCGGTTCGCATGAGAGGCGTGCCTCCGCCGGGCGGTGCATCCATTTCGAGCGGCCGGCTTGAGGCGCCATAGCCGCGGAGATCGAGGAGGTAGACCGAATGGCCCTCCGCCGCCAGCTCGGCCGCGATCGAGCCGCCGGGCACCGCGAGATCGAACGAAGCGAGCGAAGGCACGCGCGCGCCATGGATCAGCAGAACGGCGGACACCGCTTGCTGCTGTTCGGCCGGTCGCACTTCGCGCACGAAAAGCCTGTCGCCCCCGGCAAGCGTCACGAATCGGTCGGTGCGCACAAGTCGATCGTCGCTCGCGAAAAGCGGCGTAGCGAGCGCAGTTGAGATGAGGGCGAGGAAGAGCGCATTGAGTCTTGTCATGTCAATTCTCCCGACAATCTGAGCGCCATCAAGATCGACCGCATTCGCATTCAAATCGATGATGAATATGGGAAACTTTGATATCATCCGCATATGGAACTTCGTCACCTACGTCATTTCGTCGCCGTGGCCGAAACCCTGCATATGGGGCGCGCCGCGCAGCTGCTCGGCATGGCGCAGCCGCCGCTGAGCCAGTCCATCGCACGGCTGGAGAGGGAGCTCGGCGTGAAGCTTTTCGAACGCGCGCACCGCCGGCTTGCGCTGACGCGGGCGGGCGCTTCGCTGCTTCCCGAGGCGCGACGGACGCTGCAGGATGCGGAGGCGGCACGGACGGTTGCCCGCGGCGCGGGTAACGGGACCGCCGGCGACGTCCGGATCGGTTTCGTCTCCGCTGCGCTGTACGAGCTGCTGCCGTCGCTGGTGGTCTCGCTGCGGCAGGAGTTTCCGATGATCCGGCCCGTGCTTACTGAAATGGCGACGAATGAACAGGTGGCCGCGCTTGCGGAGGGAACGATCGATTTCGGCATATGCCACCCGCCGCTCGGCAGTCCGGAACGACTGGACATCATTCCAGTCGCCGACGAGACGCTCATTGCCGCCATACCGGAGGACGGGCGTACTGGTCCGGTCACCATCTCCGAGCTTGCCCGAATGGGATTGGTGCTCTTCCCCGCCGCCCAGGGCCCTTCCTTGCACGCGCGCATTCTCGACGCCTTCGCGGAAGCCGGGCACGACGTTTCGATTCGGCAGCCGGCGACGCGTGCGCTGACCATGCTTTCGCTGGTTGCCGCGGGGGTCGGCGCCGCTCTTCTGCCACGCTCGACAGAGCGCATATCGTTCAAGGGCGTTCGCTTCGCTCCCATCGAAGGTCAGCAACTGCCCGCCTTGCCTATTGCCGCGATAGCGCGGCGCCGCCCACGTCCCTTGATCGTCGACACGGTGCTCGGCGTATTCAACCACAGCCTGGAAGCAGGTATCGGCGCAGCGAACGGGATTGGGGCAAACAAGCTCAGGACGGCATGATCTGCTGATAGGTACATTGGCGCGGGTCCTTGTCCGGCCGCCATCGCATGAGTTTCGTACCGTGGCGAAAGCGCCGGTTGCCGACATGGTCGAACCGGACCTCGACGACCAGTTCCGGGCGAACCGGCTCCCATTCGCCGCTGCGCTCGCTGCTCCAGCGGCTAGGCCCACCCGGTGCCTTGCCGGTGAAGCCCGGCGGTTCCCGTAAAGCCTCGAGCTGGCGCGTCAAGGCAGGCCGCTCCTTGTCCGAGATTGTAGCGGTAAAGCCCACATGGTTCAGCAGTCCCTCGGTGTCGTAAAGACCGAGCAGGAGCGAGCCGACGAGCGAACTGTTGCTCTCGTAACGGAAGCCGCCGACGACGCAATCGGCCGTCCTCAGCCGTTTGACCTTCATCATTGCCCTTTCGCCGCATTCATACGCACCGTCGCGCCGCTTTGCGACGACCCCGTCGGTGGCACCCGCCTCCCATGAGGTGAGCCACCGCCGAGCCTCCTTGACGTCGAAGGTGAAGGGTGAAAGCACCAGCATCTCGGTAACCGTATTCTCCCTGGCGAAGGGTTCGAGGCAGGCGCGCCGTGCTGTGAGGGGCTGATCGGTCAGGACCGTTCCGTCGGTGCCGGCCAGCATGTCGAACAGGATGAGTTTGGCCGGTGTCTCCTGCGAGAGCTTTTGCACGCGGCTTGCCGCCGGATGCAGGCGCATCTGCAGGGCGTCGAAGGAAAGGCGCCCGTCGACCTCGATCACCAGTTCGCCGTCGAGGACGAACATGTCCGGCTCCAGTCGGCGCAGCAGGGCGACGATCTCGGGGAAGAAGCGTCCGAGCGGCTTGCCGGATTTCGCCCTTATGTCGACTTCGTCGCCGGACTTGAACGCAAGGCAGCGAAAGCCGTCCCACTTCGGCTCGTATTGCCATGCGTCGCCGCCGGGGAGCTCGGTCGCGGAGCGGGCCTCCATCGGCGCCGTGCTGACGGGCAGCGGAAAGCCGCCCGCCTTCTTCGCCGCGCTTGACGGAGCGGTCTCCTTCTTCGGCTTCCCATGTGCGGGCGACGCCATCGTCCACTCCGTCTCAGTCTTCGGCCTATTTCAGCTTGACCGAGGGCTCTCTTCCCCAGACGCGGAGCTTGCCGAGTTCCCTGAGGAAGGCGGCAGCACTCGCAGCGTCGGTGAGCTCGATCGTTCCCTCATCGAGCAGTCCCGCAATGCCGGCCCTCTGGAGAAGGGGAACCGCGGCGCCGACATAGCCGATATATTTGCAATGGGCGAAGGCATCGGCCACGAAATCCTGCGCGGTGGCGACGCCGATCAGATCCGTGACGGCCTCTGCGGAAGGAAGCAGGACCACCGCGTCGTAGAGTACCGACGGGCCACCATCGAGCATCTGGTGGGCGGCGATGCGTTTTCCGTCGGAGCCGGTGAAGCCGCCGACTTTCGGCGCGATCAGCTCGAACACCGCCTTCTCCTTCTCGACCGCCGCTATCAAGGCGTCGAGAAGCGCGGCGTCCGCGCCGTCCGTCGCCAATATTCCGAGCTTGCGGCCCTCGAAACGCTTCGGCCCACGCTGAATGATGCTGAGGGCCGGCGACGGGTCGAGGTCCTGGCGAGTGGCAACGGCCGCGGCCGCCGGTTCCGGCATCGTCTCCAGACCGAGCGCGTGGCCGACCTTCTTTCCCAGCGTCTCGTCGATATTGAGAAGATGCGCGACCATCCGCTCGCGGATGACAGGCGTCTCCACCTTGCTCAATTCGAAGGTCAGGGCGTCGGCGATGTGACGCTGTTCGGGCGGCGTCTGGCTGATGAAGAACTGCCGGGCCTGGCTGTAATGGTCGGCAAAGCTCTCGGCGCGGATGCGCTGCTTCGGGCCCTGCTCCTCGGAAGGAAAATGGCGGAAGCCTTTCATGGGCGACTCGCGCGGCCCCTCGCCCCAGGAATTGGGCTGGTAGTTCACGCGCCCGACGGGGTTGCGCATGGCCATGTGGCCGTCCTGCTGAAAGTGCTGGAAGGGACATTTCGGCGCGTTGATCGGAAGATGGGTGAAGTTCGGGCTGCCGAGCCGCTTCAGCTGCGTGTCGAGATAGGAGAAGTTTCGCCCCTGCAGCAATGGATCGTCGCTGAAGTCGATGCCCGGCGGCACGTTCTGCGTCATGAAGGCGACCTGCTCGGTTTCGGCGAAGAAATTCTCCGGCATGCGATCGAGCACAAGCCGGCCCACAGGCTTCGTCGGCAGCACTTCCTCCGGGATGATCTTGGTCGGATCGAGAATGTCGAAATCGAACTTGTCGGCGAAGTCCTGATCGAAAAGCTGCACGTGCAGGTCCCATTCCGGGAAGTTGCCGGACTGGATGGCTTGCCACATATCGCGCCGGTGGAAGTCAGGATCGGCGCCATTGATCTTCACGGCCTCGTTCCAGACGACCGATTGCAGCCCGAGCTTCGGCTTCCAATGGAATTTGACGAAGGTGGACTCGTCCTTGTCATTGACGAAACGGAAAGTGTGGACGCCGAAGCCTTCCATGAACCGGAACGAACGGGGGATCGCCCGGTCCGACATGATCCACATGATCATGTGCATGCTTTCCGGCGTGAGGCTGATGAAGTCCCAGAAATTGTCATGGGCGGACTGCGCCTGCGGAAACTCCCGGTCCGGTTCCGGCTTTACCGAATGTATGACGTCGGGGAACTTGATCGCGTCCTGGATGAAGAAGACCGGGATGTTGTTGCCGACGAGATCCCAATTGCCCTCCTTTGTGTAGATCTTGACCGCGAAACCGCGAACGTCGCGGGCGAGGTCGAAGGAGCCCTTGCTTCCGGCGACCGTCGAGAAGCGCACGAAGGCGGGGGTGCGCTCGCCCGGGCGCTGGAACAGATCCGCCCGGGTGTAGGCTGCAAGCGATTCGTAGGTCTCGAAGAAGCCATGCACGCCGTAGCCGCGGGCATGCACGACCCGCTCGGGAATGCGCTCGTGATCGAAATGGAAGATCTTCTCGCGAAAGTGGAAATCCTCGATGAGCGTCGGGCCGCGTTCGCCGGCGCGCAGACTGTTTTGGTCGTCGGCGACGGGGCCGCCCTGGGCCGTCGTCATGACGGGCGTGTCGCCTTCGGCGATCTGGTGAAGCTCTCCACCGTTGCCGCGTGTCGCTTTCTGGTCATGAATGGTGGCCGGTTTCGTATTTGCAGAGGGTTTCTTGGCCATGGCAGCACTCCTTGGTCGAGGGCGGATGGCCACGAAACCTTGGCGGGGGAGGTTGGTTCCTTTCTGCGCGAAATTTACACGGCTGCTCCTGACCGCCGGCTCATCGCCAGCCCCCGTCGCCAGGGCGAAGGGCGATTGTGATCTATTCCAACAGTTGGAGCGGAATGCGGGCGGAAACCCCGCGCGCTTTTCCTCATCCCGCTCCGGCAAGGTCGTAGCGGATCGGTAGCGCGTCGGCGCGCCAGACGACGCGACGCGGACGGAAGCGCCAGAAGCGCTCGGCGCCGTCGAGAGGTACGCGGTTCGGAGCTTCGGACAGGAGCTCGGCCTCGCCGGTCATCTGCAGGAGGCCGCCCGTGGAGAAGTCCGGGAAAGTGAGCCCGGCGCGCGGATTGACCACGATGTTGCCGAGCGTGTTGAAGAAGCGGTTGCCGACGAAATCCGGAACCGTCAGCCAGCCGTCGTCTCCGACATGCACGAATCCCGTACGGCCGCCGCGATGGGAAACGTCGAGCTGGCGCCCTCCGGCGAGATCGGCATAGGTTGCGACGAAGAACGTGTCCGCCTGCGCCACCAGAGTACGCGCGGCGGCGTCGAGCTCGAAGCTCGAAACGGGCGGCACGGCAGGCGGCACGGACGGGTCGCGCACGAAATGAACCCGCCGGAGCTGGATGTATTTCGGACAGTTGCCGAAGCTCTGGTCGACGCCGAGGTCGAAACCGCGGGCATGCCGTCTGAGCGTGCCGTTCAGCCGGTTGCGCCGGCGGGTGCCGAGGTCGATTCCGAGGAGGGCGAGGGGAGCGCCGTCCTCCATACCCGCCTCGGCAGGGTCCGCCGGCTCCCGCGGGAGCTCGACGGTCAGTCTTTTTTCGTCCGGCGCATGGAGGAAGCCGGGTTCGCCCGCCCGGAGCGTCGCCCAGGCGTCACCGTCGCGGTCGACCGAGCCCAGCACGACCATCGGCAGAAGCGGATAGAATTCCCGGTGCTGGTCGATCAGGTGGTCGCGCATGACCCGGCGTCCGACCTCGTCCATGCGCGCTTCCACACCCAGCCGCTTCTGCAGGGCGATTTCGCCCCCGTGCCAGGGCGAATGTGCGAGAATGGGAGCCTCCATGACGATTGCCTCCTTTGGGGTGATTTGGATGCGGGCGGAAACGCGCGTGCGTCCGGCCGAGTTGAACAGCACGATTGCTTGATGACATGGCCTTCCCCGAACCTCATTCCTGTGACAGGCACAGGGATGAGGTAGAGGAAACGTACGGCCTCGCTAAGCCGCCAGCCCCACCGGCGTCTTTTCGAACTCGACGAAGCCCGGCAAGGCTTCGATGCGGGTGAGCCAGGCGCGGATCTCCGGATAGGGCTGGAGATCGACGTCGCCTTCGGGGGCGCGCGCTACGTAGCTGTAGAGCGCGACATCGGCGATCGTCGGCCGGTCGGCCGCAACCCAGCCTCTGCCCGTGAGTTCCTGCTCGATCAGCGCCAGGATCGCATGCGAGCGGGGGATCACCTCTTCCGGTCGGTAGGGCGCCTTGAACACGTTGATGAGCCGCGCCTGGGCCGGACCATGGGCGATCTGCCCGGCAGCCACCGAAAGCCAGCGCTGAACGGCAGCCGCCCCCGCGGCATCATCCGGCAACCAGTCCGTGCGGCCGGTCTTCTTAGCCAGATAGACGAGAATGGCGTTTGAGTCAGAGATGATCGTGCCGGCATCGTCGAGCACCGGAACCTGACCGAAGGGATTGAGCTTCAGGAAATCCGCTTGCTTGTGTTCTCTCCCGGCGAGATCGACGACCACCAGCTCATGCTCGACACCGAGCAGTGAGAGGAACAGGCGGGCGCGGTGCGCGTGGCCGGAGAGGGGATGGTGATAGAGTTTCATGTCGGCCTCGTTGAATGATGGAACGAACCCAAGATGATTGTTATCCGCGGAGTTGATAAGCTCTGATGAAAACACTACACCATTTCATGTGGTGAAATAATCGAGGCGCAATCGATGGATCGCTGGCAGGCGATGCGGATCTTCGTGCAGGTGGTCGAAAGCGGCGGCTTCGCGCCGGCCGCCAAGGCGCTGCATATGAGCCCGCCATCGGTCACCCGGGCGGTGGCGAAGCTGGAGGAGCTGATCGGCACGCGGCTTCTGGTGCGCACCACCCGCTCGCTGAAGCTTACGGCGGCCGGCGAAGGCTATGTGGCCGACTGCCGGCGGATCCTCACGGAAATCGCAGAGGCAGAAGCCAATGCGGCGGGCAGCTTCACCGCTCCTGCGGGGTTGCTCACGGTAACGGCGCCCGCGCTCTTCGGGCGCATCCACGTGCTCCCCGTCATCCTCGACTTTCTCGATCACTATCCGGCGATGCAGGTCAAGACCATCTTCGTCGACCGCGTGACCAACTTGGTCGACGAGGGCCTGGATGTGGCGATCCGCATTGCTTCGCTCCCGGCCTCAGGGCTCGTGGCGCGCCGGATCGGCTCGGTCCGGCAGGTGCTTTGCGGATCGCCGGACTATTTTGCCCGCTTCGGCGAGCCCGGCAGCCCGCAGGAGCTTGCCCGTCACCGGATCATCGGGCGCGAGGGCCTCTTCGGCCACTCGGAATGGCTCTTCGGACGCGACAGCAGCATCCGCGTTCCGATCAGCCCTCGTCTCATCTGCAACACCAATGACGCGGTCCTTTCCGCCGCCGTGGCGGGCTGGGGATTGTCGCGGTTTCAGTCCTACCAGGTGGCACCCGATGTGAGGGCCGGCAGGCTCAAGGTCGTCCTTGCCGCCCACGAGCGCGAGCCGGTGCCGATCCATATCGTGCATGCGGAAGGCCGCATGGTCTCGGCAAGGGTGCGCGCCTTCGTGGACTTCGCCGCCGGGCGTTTTCGGCGCCAAGCGGGTCTTGGCACCGAGCTTTGAGGGCCTCTACCGGTCGTCGCCGCGCACCCGCAGCAGCACGCGTTCGAGCGCATCCGTCAGTGCCCGGTGGCCGCCGCCGCGGTCGAAGTCCGTCAGAACCTGCTCGTTCAGTCCGCCCTTGGTCGAAAATTCGCGGGCGAGTTCTTCGAGCGGCGTCCCCTCGTCCCTGACCGCCCGGTGCGCAAGGCTGGCAAGGAGCGGCGCGATATAGGCGCGTGCCCTGCCGCGGTCGAGACCCTTCTCGGCGAACCAGCGGGTGGTCCGGTCGAGAATGCCGAGAAAGGTCGCCATCAGAGCGCTTCCGACGGCAAGCAGGTCGTATTCCTCCCTGGTTTCGCATTCGACCGCTGTCCCGAGTGCCGCAAAGATCGCGGCAACGGCGCGGTCCGGCGGATAGATCGCTGTCACGCCGTCGCGCTCGGCGACGAAGGGCAGGGGGATTGCCTGGGTGAGCTCCACCTCCTCGCCGATCCAGCCGAGGAGCGTGGAACGGTCGGTCGCGGCGATGACGCTGACGACCTTCTGGCCCTTGCGGAACTTGAGCTTGGGGATCACCTCCTCGGCGATCTGCGGGCGGACGGCCAGGAACAGCATGCCGGCCGCGTCCACCGCCTCCTGATTCTCCTTGACGATCCGAACGAGCGGGAAGCGGCCGGCAAGCCGGGCAGCGATTTCCCGATTGCGCGGGGAGACGAGGATTTCGGCGACGTCGAGGCCGGAACCGACGATGCCCGTCACCATCGCTTCGGTGATGGCACCGGTGCCGATGAAGCCAATACGCATCGCTGTTCACTCCCTTGATTCGTACCGGCGACATTAGATCAATTCCGGGAAACTGCGTCACTAACGCAGCCGTTTTCCGTCTCCGCCGAACACCAGAACCGAAACCGGATCGAAGCGGGCTGTCAGGCGATCGCCGGCCTTGAGCCCGCGCCCGTTTTTCGTTTCGACGACGATGAGCGCGCCGTCGCCGTGGCGGGCATAGGCGAAGGTCTCGCCGCCGAGATGTTCCAGCATGTCGATGGTGAGGTCCAGCGCTGCAGGACCTGCTTCGTTGAAATGCTCGGGCCGGATGCCGATCGTCACCGGGGTGCCCGCCGCCGCTTGCAGGCTGACGGGGATCTTAGCGTCTCCATGGCCCGGCAGGCGCGCATAGGCCTGGTCGCGGTCGACTTCGATCACGCCCTCCAGAAAATTCATCTTCGGCGACCCGATGAAGCCGGCGACGAAGAGGTTGGCCGGGTCGTCATAGAGGTCGAGGGGTGAACCCACCTGCTCGACCACGCCGGCGCGCATGACGACGATCTTGTCGGCGAGTGTCATCGCCTCCACCTGATCATGCGTCACGTAGATGATGGTGGTGGCGAGCTGCTTGTGCAGCCGCGCGATCTCGATGCGCATATGTACGCGCAGTTCCGCGTCGAGGTTGGAAAGCGGCTCGTCGAAGAGGAAGATTTTGGGATGCCGGACGATCGCCCGGCCGATCGCGACGCGCTGACGCTGGCCGCCGGAAAGCTGCCTCGGCTTGCGGTCGAGCAACGCCCCGAGCTCCAGGATTTCGGCAGCCTCGTTCACCCGCTTCTCGATTTCGGCCCTGGCTACGCCGGCGAAGCGGAGCGCGAAACCCATATTCTCGCGCACCGTCATATGCGGATAGAGCGCATAGGACTGGAAGACCATGGCGATGCCGCGTTTCGAGGGGTCGACGTCGTTCATCCTGACGTCGTCGATCGTGAGGTCGCCCGCAGTGATCTCCTCGAGGCCGGCGATCATCCGGAGCAGGGTCGACTTGCCGCAGCCGGAAGGCCCGACGAAAACGACGAACTCGCCGGATTTGATGTCGAGATCGACGCCCTTGATGACCTCGAGGCCGCCATAGGATTTACGGACATCGCTGAGTTGGAGTTCGCTCATGCGCTCGCCGCTCCTTCCGCCAGGGCGACGAGGTCGAGCTTCGCCGCGCCAAGCCGCGACGAAACGACCGAGACGACGATGGCGCCGGCGGCGCCCGTGGACTCCAGCCAGAAACCGGCGGAACCGCCCTGAAGGACAATGCGGGCCGGTCCGACGAGGTGCGCCGGACCGCGAAGCTCGATGTCGACCGCATCGTTCAGGAACGGCAGGACGTTGCCGGCCTGGTCGAGCGCGCGCAGGATGACGCGGACGCTGTCGCGGCCTTCGGCGCGGAGCGTCTTGCTGTCCGCCTCGACGTGAAGCGTCGTCGGCACGGGGTCGGCGGCCATGCGGAGATCGGCGACCGGCTTGCCCGAGACGAAGCCGGTGAATTCCGCGCTTTCCCACTTCATGCCCCAGAGCCCGAGCTCGTCCTTGGTGAAGTGGCGGTGGTCGATGACGACCGGCGGGTGCGGCAGGTGCGGGAAATTCTCGCGGTCCGGGCCGACGCGCTTGGTAAGCGAGCCGTACTTCAGTTCGACCTCGTCGCAATTCGTCAGCACGATCAGGGGCAGCACGCCGCCGATATTGCGCTCGCCGCGCGCCCAGAAGGTGACCGGCTTCATCACGATTTCCTCGGAGGGATCGCACTGGCTGGCATAGACATAGGCCGCGAATTTCGGCTCGCGGAACATGTCCATGACGCCGTGGTAGCAGATCCGGTCCCCGGAACCGAAGTCCTTGTGGGTGTTATAGTCGAACATGCACCAGCCGATGGCACCGGAAATGCTGGGATCGCCATAGGCGGCGTTCAGCACTTCCAGATGCCGGCGAACATGCTCGGCCTGGCGCTGCTCCTGGTCATAGATCTTCGTCGGATACATGTGGCCGCCGAACTCGGTGATGAGATAGGGCACTTTGCGGGAAAGCCCGGTGCATTCCTGCTGCGGGCGAAGCGCCGTGCGCGGCCGGTTCGAACCGGGCAGCTCCTCGTTGCCGAGGATGAAGTCGTTCATCGTGTATACGTCCTCCAGGAACTCGCTGTCGGTGATGTAGCGCACACCGCCGGTTTGCCGTGTCGGATCGAGCTCGCGGGCGAGCCCGTTGGTCTCCACGTAGAAGTCGTGCGAATCCTGCGATTCGTTGATGCGTACGCCCCAGATGACGATCGAGGGATGGTTCCAGTCGCGCTCGATCATGCGGCGGACGTTCCGGATCGCCTCCTGCTTCCACGCCTCGCCGCCGATATGCTGCCAGCCGGGGATTTCCTCGAAGACGAGCAGGCCGATGCGGTCGCAATGGTCGAGGAACCATTTCGACTGCGGATAATGCGAGGTGCGCACGAGATTGCAGTGAAGCGTGTGCTTCATGATCTCCGCGTCGCGCTCCTGGGCGGTGCGCCCCATGGCGTAGCCGACATAGGGGAAGGCCTGATGACGGTTCAGCCCGCGGATCTTCAACGGGCGGCCGTTGAGCCGGAAGCCTTCGGTCGTGAACTCCGCCGTGCGGAAACCGAAATGCGAGGCCAAGCGGTCGGAGCCCTGATGCGTCCGTAGCTCGGCTTCGATCTCGTACAGCACCGGATCGTCGATGTCCCAGAGCGAGAGGCCTTTCAGGCCTTCCATTTCGAGGGTGAGGCTCTCGCCGGCCGTCTCGCCGGCGACCTCGGCCAGCACTTCGCCGGCCGCATTTTTGAGGAGCGCCGAGACCGTGCCGGTAAAGGCTAGCCTTTGCGGATTGGAAAGATCACACCGGACGGAGACGCCCCTGGTGTCGGAGAGCACGTCGCGGGTCTCGATCTTGATATTGGCGATCGAAACCGGATCGGTGACCTTGAGCCAGACGTCGCGATAGATGCCGGCATAGGTCAGATAGTCGATCCGGCCGCCGAAAGGCGGGATCTCCGGATTCTCGCTGCCGTCGATCTTCACCGTTATGAGGTTGTCGCCTTCGCGAAGTCTGTCCGTCAGGCGCGCCTCGAAAGGCGTGTAGCCGTCCTTATGCGTGACGATCTCTTCGCCGTTGAGATAAACGACCGCATCCGCCATTGCCGCGTCGAAGACGAGCGAGACTTCGCGGCCGGAGAAGTCCGGTCGCCAGGCGAGGACCTTCTGGTAGGTAAAGGCGCGCTGGTAGCATGTCTCGTCGAAATAGTTGAACGGCAGTTCGACGGCATTGTGCGGCAGGCTGACCGACCGGCCGGCCCGGAGCGTGCCGGCGTCGGCTTTGGCGAAGCCTTCGGAGAAGACCCACGAATCATTGAAGCAAGTAACAGAGCGCATCATCGTTCCTATTTGACTGAGCCCAGCATGCCCTGGACGAACTGGCGTTGCATGAAGAAGAAGACGGCAAGCGTCGGCAGTGTCGCGAGAATCGTTCCGACCATGACGACGCCGTAATCGGGATAATAGGCGGAGGCGAGCGACGAGATGACCAGCGTGATCGTCTTGGTCTCGTTGGTCTGGAGCACGATCAGCGGCCAGAGATAATTATTCCAGGCGGTCATGAAGACGATGACGAAGGCGGCCGCATAGGTCGAGCGCATGACCGGCACGTAGATGAACAGGAATATCTGCCATTCCTTGAGGCCGTCGACCTTGGCCGCATCGCGGAGCTCCGACGGGAAGGCCTTGGTGCTCTGCCGGAAATAGAAGATGACGAAGGCGGAGCCGATCGAGGGCAGGACGACGGCGAGATGCGTGTTGATGAGACCCGCCTTGCCCATCATGATGAAGAGCGGGATCATCAGCGCGGCGAAGGGGATCATCAGCGTGAGCAGCATCGCCCGATAGACCCGCTCGCGCCGCCGCGAGCGGAACATCTCGAAGCCGTAACCGGCGAGCGAGGAGACGGCGAGCGTGAGCACGGTGGCAAGGATCGCAATCTTCGCCGAATTCCAGAAGACGAGCGGCACGTTCACCAGCGTGAAGAAGTTGCCGACATTGGCGGCAAAGGCTGCGCCAGGCAGGAGCTTGCCCTTGATGATGTCGATCGACGAATTGGTCGCGCCGAGAGCCATCCAGATGAACGGAAAGACCGAGAGGAAGGCCATCAGGCCGAGGAAGCCATAGGTGGCCGCCATTGCCGCGAAACGTCCAAATCCGCTCATCGGTCACGCTCCCTTGCTGCGAAGAACTGCACGAAGGCGAGGAGCGCGACCAGGACGACGATGACATAGGAGACCGTCGCCGCGTAGCCCAAATTGGGCATGAAGCGGAAGGTGAGATTGTAGATGTAGAGTGACAATGTGAGCGTGGCGTTGGACGGGCCACCCTTGCCCTCGGTCAGGTTATAGACTTCGTCGAAAAGCTGCAGCGTGCCGATCGTCGAAATGACTGTCGTGAAGAGGATGACCGGCTTCAGGAGAGGGATGGTGAGGTGGGTGAAGCGCGCCCAGGCCGGGACGCCGTCGATGCGCGCCACCTCGTAGATCGACTTGTCGATGTTCTGAAGTGCCGCAAGATAGAAGATCATATTGTAGCCGGTCCAGCGCCAGGTGATGGCGAGAATGACGAGCACCTTCGCCCAGAAGGGATGCGTCAGCCACGGAATGGGCGAGGCGACGAGACCGATCGCCTGGAGCGTCGAATTGACGATCCCGTCGGTTGCGAACATGCCCTTGAAGAGCACCGAATAGGCGACCAGCGAACTGACGCAGGGCAGGAAGATCGCTGTGCGGAAAAGCCCACGGCCGACGAGCCGCGGATTGTTGAGGAGCGACGCAAGGATCAGCGCGAGCAGGATCATGATCGGCACCTGCACGACGAAATAGGTCACCGTGTTGGTGAGCGCCTTGATGAAGACCGGATCGTTCCAGAGCCGAACGATGTTTGCGAAGCCCGCGAACTTCAGGGTCATACCGCGGCCGGACTGGAACGACATCCAGAGCGACCACGCGATGGGATAGACCATGAAAAGGGCGATCAGCCCGAGGGCCGGCGCGACGAAGAGCCAGCCATTGACATCGTAATATCGGCCGATACCGCGGCGCGCTCGAACCATGTTCCCCTCCTGGAAAGCCGGACAGCCGGAAATTGGCCGCGGCAGGAGCCGCGGCCGGAAACGGCGGGCACATGCCCGCCGCCATCCATCGCCTCACTGGATCTGAGCGCTGACCTCGGCCTCGATCGCCTGCAGCACCTCGTCGACCGGCGTTCCCTGCGTCACGGCCGGGAGCTGCGCGGTGACTGCGAGATCCGCCTCGTTGGTGAAGATCCCGTAATTGACCGAAGGGACCTTCGCCAGCCAGTCGGAGAAGTTCTGCCAGACCTTCTCGCCACCGAAGAAGGGATCGGCCGCCTCGTAGGCCGCACCGCCGCGGGCGGCGAGCAGCGAGCCGACCGCACCGCGCTCCTGCAGGATCGTCTGGTAGAAATCGATGTCCTTTCCGTAGATCTCGTTCAGGAAATCGATGGCTTCCGCCTTCTCCTCGGAGCTTTCGAGCACGTACCAGCTGGAGCCGCCGAGATTGGAGGCATGCGTTGCGCCTTCGATCGAGAGCGACGGGATGGGTGCTACGCCCCAGTTGCCGGACTGGTCGGGCTGCGCCTTGACGGTGCCGGTGATCCAGACGCCCGTGACGACGGTCGCGACGTCGCCGGAGGTAAAGGTGCCTACCCAGTCGGACCAGCCATTGGCAGGCTTGTATATATTCGCCTGCATGATCTTGCCGATGGTTTCGAGCGCCGCCTTCAACGCGGCGTTGCCGGCGATGTTCGGCTTGCCTTCCTTGTCGAAATACCATTGCCCGGCCGACTGCATGATAATGCGCACGAGGCCGGCGTCGTTCGGGTCGAGGCCCATCATCTTCTTGCCGGTCTTCTCTTCCACCTGTTTACCGATCTCGATGAAGCGGTCCCAGGTGAGATCCTGCATATCCTCCGGCTTGAAGCCGGCGGCTTCCAGATAATCCTTGCGGTAATAGAGCCCGGTGACGCCGGAATCGAAGGGCATTCCGTAGACCTGTCCTTCGAGGGTCATCAGCTCGACCTTGTAGGGGGCGAAACCGGAATAGTC